>CAZTIG010000034.1:0-48488 GCA_964613665.1 uncultured Chloroflexia bacterium | reverse complement strand
GAAGCGGAGAGCGGCGAAGTCGAAGGGCCGCTTGCCCCTGGAGGCGCGGCCGCCCGTCGACTACGCGGCCTTTGGCCGCTCCGCTCAGGGATCGGCCGCGCTCCTTGCCCATCTAGAGACATGCATCCCGCACGGACCTGGCCATTTACAGAGCTGGCCGGCTGTGCTAGAATGGGATTGCATCAAGAGGAGGCCACGATGGAGACTCGTCCCTTTGGCCGTACCGGTGCCCACCTGCCCATCCTCAGCCTGGGCTGCCAGCGTCTGGTGGATGAGGAAGGCTGTAGCGAAGACCAGGCCGTGGCCATCCTCCACACGGCCCTCGACCGCGGCATCCGCTACTTTGACACAGCCTGGATCTACTCCGGCGGCGAGAGCGAGCGCCGCGTCGGTCTGGTGGCCAGGGACCGCCGCGAGGAGATGTGGATCGCCACCAAGACGTGGGATGTCACGCGCGACGGCGCCCGGCGGCAGCTCGAGGACAGCCTGCGCCGCCTGCAGACCGACCATGTGGATGAGTGGCGACTGCACAACGTCTGGGGTTTTGACCGGCTGGATGCCATGACCGGCCCCGGCGGCGCGCTGGAGGCGGCCGTTCGGGCGCGCGAAGAAGGGCTGGTGCGCTTCATCAGCATCTCCGGCCACACCGACCCCCAGGTGCAGGTCGAGGCGCTGCGTCGCTTTCCCTTCGACACGGCGTTGGTGGCCGTCTCGGCGCTCGATCACCTGGTCTACAGCTTTGCCGAGGAGTTCCTGCCGCTGGCCCAACGCCGGGGGGTCGGCGTCGTGGGCATGAAGATCCTGGCCTACAAGGTGCTCGGCCACGTGGCCGACCGGGCCCTGCGCTACGCGCTGGCCCTGCCCCTGACGACCGTCATCGTCGGCTGCTCGACGATGGCGCAGTTGGAGGCGGACCTGGCGGTGGCCGAGGGCTTTGTGCCGCTGACCGGCCCGGAGCGGTTGGCCTTCTTGCAGGAGATCATGCCGCTGGTGCGGCCGGAGAACATGCCCTGGAAAGCGGCCGACTGGGACCATCCCCACGCGTGGAAGCCGCGGCGCGAGCCGGCCGGGCTCGGCTGCTGAACGTACTCGTCGTTCCTTGGCCGTGTGGCCTTGTTCCTTGGTTGGTCGTCCGTCGTCGTTGGCCCTTCGTCGCAGCTATTGCCACCTTGCACGAATGGGTGCGATCCCAGGAGGTCTACGTGAACATCGTCCAGATCCCCGGCACGAACCGCGGCGACATCTTCCTCTATGCTCTGAGCACGTGCGTCTGGTGCAAAAAGACCAAGGCCTATCTCGGTGAGCTGGGCGTGGCTTACCGGTATGTGGATGTCGACCTGGTGCCTGGCGAGGAGAAAGAGGCCGTGATGGCACAGGTAGCGCGCTGGAACCCGGCGCGCAACTTTCCGACGGTCGTCATCGATGAGCGGGTGACGGTGGTCGGATTCCAGCCGGAGAGGCTGCGGGAGGCGTTGGGGCTATGAGCTACGAACCGACGGTGGAGGAGATCGATGCCCTCTTGGCGCGGCTCGATCGCGAGGCGCGGGCCGGGGGTTACTTCCTGAACCCGGACATCGAGTTTACCAGGGACCTGGTGCGCGGGCTGCTGGTCAACCAGGCGCGCTACGGGTACCCCTCCTGCCCGTGCCGGCTGGCTGCGGGAGAGATGGGCGAGGATCTGGACATCATCTGTCCCTGTGACTACCGGGATGCCGACCTGGGCGCGTATGGGGCCTGCTATTGCGCCCTGTACGTCTCCCAGGCGATCGCCAAGGGTGAGGAGCAGCCGCGGTCGATCCCGGAGCGTCGCCCGCCGCCGGAGCAGCGGCGCAAGGCCAGGAAAGAGGCGGCGGCCGGTGCCCTGTCCGGCCTGCCCTACCCCGTCTGGCGCTGCCGGGTGTGCGGTTACCTATGTGCAAGGGATGAGCCTCCCGAGCTCTGCCCGGTGTGCAAGGCCAGGAAGGAGCGCTTCGAGCGCTTTCTGGGGTGAGATCGCTGGCTCCGAATGTGGGCTGTCTGGCCAGTCTCGTGGCGGACGGTAGCACAGCCCGGGGCACGGCCTTTGTGCCAGCACCCCGGGCGTAGCATCATGTCCTCGCCGGGCCGTGCGCCGACCATGTGGGAGATGTCGCCCGGCTGGTCCGGCCGTTCAGTCTGCGCGGCCGGCCGGCGCTACGACGAAGCCGCGGGCTCGGCCGGTGGCTCGCCCATCATGAAGCGGTGCATGTCGGCAGCGGCCTGCTTGCCGGCTCCCATGGCGCTGATCACCGTGGCCGCGCCGGTGACGATGTCGCCGCCGGCCCAGATGCGCTCCTTGGTCGTCTTGCCGGTCTTTTCATCTGCCACGACGGTGCCCCAGCGGGTGCGCTCCAGCCCGGCGATGTTCTCGAAGATGAGCGGGTTGGGGCTGGTGCCGATGGCGATAACCACCAGGTCGTACTCGGTCACGAACTCGGAACCGGGGATCGGCACGGGCCGTCGCCTGCCCGAGGCGTCCGGCTCGCCCAATTCCATGCGCAGGCATTCCATCGCCTGCACCCAGTTGTGCGCGTCGCCCAGGATGCGCGTCGGGTTCGTCAGCAGGCGGAACTCGATGCCCTCCTCTTCGGCATTCTCCGCCTCCTCGGCCCGCGCCGGCAGCTCGTCGCGCGAACGGCGGTAGACGATGTGCACCTCGGTCGCGCCCAGGCGCAGGGCGCAGCGGGCCGCGTCCATGGCCACGTTGCCGCCGCCGACGACGGCCACGCGGGCCTTTTTCTTGATCGGGGTGGCGTACTCCGGGAAGAGGTAAGCCTTCATCAGGTTGGTGCGGGTGAGGAACTCGTTGGCCGAGTACACGCCGTTCAGGTTTTCGCCGGGGATGTTCAGGAACTGCGGCAGGCCGGCCCCGGTGCCCAGGAAGATGGTGTCGTACCGCTCGAGCAGCTCATCCAGCGTGTACAGCTTGCCGATCACCGAGTTCAGGCGGATCTCCACGCCCAGGCTCCGCACATAGTCCACCTCAGCTTCCACGACGCGCTTGGGCAGGCGGAACTCGGGGATGCCGTACATCAGCACGCCACCGGGCGCGTGCAGCGATTCATAGATCGTCACCGCATGGCCCAGGCGCGCCAGGTCGGCCGCGCAGGTCAGTCCGGCCGGCCCACAGCCCACCACCGCTACCTTTTTCCCGCTCGGCGGTGGCAGCTCGGGCGGCGGCACCTTGTTGCCCAGCTCCCAATCGGCGACGTAGCGTTCCAGCCGGCCAATGGCCACCGGCTGCTGCTTCTTGCCCAGGACGCAGGTCTGCTCGCACTGCGTCTCCTGGGGACAGACCCGTCCGCAGATCGCCGGCAGGTTGTTCTTGGCTTTGAGCTCGCGCACTGCCCGTGGCATGTCACCCTCGGCCACCGCCAGGATGAAATCGGGGATCTTGACCTCGACCGGGCAGCCCTCCCGGCAGAGCGGTTTCTTGCACTGCAGGCAGCGCTCGGCCTCGGCCAGAGCCAGCTCGGGAGTGTAGCCCAGAGCGACCTCGTTAAAGTTGTGCGCCCGCACACGGGGGTCCTGGCGGGGCATCTCCTGCCGTTCGCGCTTGACAGCCATCTCCGTCTCCTTTGACGTTCTGTCCTACGGTAGGCCAAGCAGGTCCGTGACCGGCTTGAGCATGCTCTTGAGGTTGGCGGCAAAAGCCCCGACCTGCGTGTCTTTCAGCGGAATCGACACCGGGATCGACAGCCTCACCGGGATGGTGGTGCTCATCACGATGCGGTTCTGAAAGTCGATCGGCAGGGTCGTGCCGGCCGGCATGACGATGTACGTTGTGCCTGCCACCTGGCTGCCGCCGCCCAGGTACATGGTCACGTAGGCACCGTCGATGCTCGAGTCGGCGATGGTCGTGACCGTCAGGGGCCGGAGCACCTGGATCGTGGCGCCATCGACTGGCATCGGCTGGTCCACTACCACCGTTGTGGTGATCACCGCGTTCTCGAGGTTGTTCAGCTCGGCCACGACATCGCTGAGGATCGGCTTCAGGACGAACGGCAGCGCGATCACGATGGCCACCAAGACCAGACTCACCACCAGCGAGAAGACGATGGCGATGCGGTAGAACAGTGGCATCCGTGGCCTCTCCATCTTGCCTCCTTGACCCGACCTGGCCCGCCGGCGGCGACGCTTGCCCGCCTTTCCAGCATACGCTGGATCAGGCCGACAGGGTGCTACCTGCCCAGCACCGTGGCGCAGGCGCACGGGTTCTCCCGCTCGAACTTTTCCGCGGCGAGTTTTTCCTCGTCCAGGTACTGGCGCTGCCGCTCCAGCAGCAGGTCCCAGTCTACCTGGTGGCCGTCAAAGTCGGGCCCGTCCACGCAGGCGAAGCGCGTCTTGCCGCCGACGCTGATGCGGCAGGCCCCGCACATGCCCGTGCCGTCGACCATGATCGAGTTGATGCTCACCAGCGTGCGCACGCCGAACGGCTGGGTCGTCTTGCAGGAGAACTTCATCATGATGGCCGGGCCGATGGCAAAGACCAGGTCCACCGGGCGGCCCGCTTCCAGGAGCTCCTTGAGCGGCGCTGTGACCAGGGCGAAGCGGCCGTAGGAACCGTCGTCGGTGCAGACGATCAGCTCGTCGCTGACCGCGCGCATCTTCTCCTCCCAGAAGAGCAGGTTCTCGCTGCGCGCCCCGATGATCGATATAACCTGGTTGCCGTGCTCCTTGAGGGCCCGGGCGATGGGGTAGATCGGGGCGATGCCCACGCCGCCGCCCACGCACACGACCGTGCCATACTTCTCGATCTCCGAGGGACGGCCGAGCGGCCCGACCAGGTCGCGGAGCGCCTCCCCGGTCTGCAGCAGCCCCATCTGCCGGGTCGAGGCACCGACCTCCTGCACGACCAGGGTGACCGTGCCCGCTTCCCGGTCGAAGTCGGCGATGGTCAACGGGATGCGCTCGCCCTGCTCGTCCAGGCGGACGATGACAAACTGCCCCGGCATCGCCTTGCGCGCGATCTCCGGGGCTTCCATCACGAACAGGCGCAGGACCGGGGTCAGGTCCTGCTTCTGCACGATCTTGAACATACCGACCTCCTCGTCGAGGAACAGCGCCGGTCCGACCTGGACCGGGCGAATCGACTGTCGCTGCGAGCCGTTTGGCCGGGCGTATTGTACTACAACCTCTCCCGGTGCGCAAATGGCGGGAGCGTCAGCCCAGCGGGGTCAGGATGACGCGCTGCCCGGCTACCTCGCCGACCTCCACCGGCAGGCCGTATGTGGTGGAGAGGTTCTGCGCGTTCAGGGTCTCGCGGGCCGGCCCGCTGGCCAGAACGCGGCCGGCGCGCATGAGCACGACCTCGTCCGCTGCAGCCGCGGCGGCCTGGGGATCCTGGGTGCTGAAGACGACGGCCGCCCCACCGCCTGCGAGTGACCTCAGCAGGCGCAACAGGCGCGCCCGGTTGGCCAGGTCGAGGTGCGCGGTGGGCTCGTCCAGGAGCAGGATCTGCGGCCGCTGGGCCAGCGCCCGGGCGATGCTGACGAGTTGGCGCTCGCCGCCGCTCAGTGCGCTGATGGTGCGCCCGGCCAGGTGGCCCGCTCCGGCGGCCTCCAGGGCCGCCTGGGCCTCCCGGCGGTCCTCCTGTCCGGGCTGCTCCAGCGGCATCAGGTAGGGCGCGCGCCCCAGCAGGACAAAGTCGCGCACCGAGAAGTCAAAGGGGGTATACTCGACCTGCGGCACCAGGGCCACGAGCCGGCCCATCTCGGAGCGGCCGTAGCTGGCGCTGGGCCGGCCGGCCAACAGTGCCACGCCTTTCTGAGGACGGAGCAGGCCGACGAGCAAGTGCAGCACGGTCGTCTTGCCCGCTCCGTTGGGGCCCAGCAGAGCGGTGACGGTGCCGCCGGCGACCTCCAGCGTCACGCCCTGGAGAGCCGGCGGTTGGCCGCGGTCGTACCGGAAGTGTATCTCCCGCAGGCAGATGATCGTCGGGCCGCTCATCGCGATCGCTCCGGCACGCGGCTGGCCATGAGGATCAGGAAGGCGAGGGCCCCGCCGAGGGCGGTGAGGATGCCCAGGGGAATCTCTCCCGGCAAGAGCACCCGCGCCAAGTCGTCGCAGAGCAGGGTGAAAAGAGCGCCGATCAGCATGGCTGCCGGCAGCGTGCGCTCGGCGCTGGCTCCTGCCAGGCGGCGGGCGACGTGCGGCACGATCAGGCCCACCCAGCCGACGATGCCTGCCACGGAAACGACCGCCGCCGTGGCCACCGCTGCGGCGGTGAGCAGCAGGGCCCGTTCGCGCGCCGGGGCCGCGCCCAGCGAAAAGGCCGATTCGTCCGGCAGTGCCAGCAGGTTGAGGCGCCAGCGCAGCAGGAAGATGACCAGCAGGCCGGCCACCGCCAGGGGCAGGATCAGCAGAAGGCGGGACCATGTGATGGCTCCCAGCCCACCCAGCGTCCAGAAGACGATGTCCGGAAGCTGCGTCAGCGGATCGGCCACGTATTTGAGGACGCCCAGTCCGGCCGAGAAGAGGGCCGAGACGGCGATCCCGGCCAGGACCAGGCGCAGGACCCAGCCGCCGTAGCGCATGCTGCGCGCCAGGGCATAGGACAGCACCAGCCCCAGGCCGGCCAGCAGCGCGGCCAACACCTGGGTGAGCCATGGCGAGCCGGGCAGCAGCAGGATGCCGCAGGCCGCGCCGAACGCCGCCCCCTGGGAGATGCCCAGGAAGCCCGGCTCGACTAGCGGGTTGCGGAAGGTCATCTGCAGTACCGTCCCCGAGGCCCCCAGGGCCATCCCCAGCAGACAGGCGGCCACGATGCGCGGCAGCCGCACGGTCAGCACCAGGCGCCGGGCCATCTCGTCCTGGAGCAGTGCGGAAGGGGACAGCCAGTACGGTGCAGGGTATCGTCCCAGCAGGACGGAAAGCGCCAGCAGCAGGAACAGGGCCAGAAACAAGATGAGGAAGGGATGCCTAGGGCGTGGCAAGCGCTGAAGCTCCTCCCGGAAGGCGTGCCCTCCGGAGCTAGGGCAGCGATCCCCTCAGGTGGGGCAAGATGTGGCTCCGCACGGTGACCTCGTCCATGCCGTACAATTGCCCGTAGAAACGTACCACCTCGGCCGTCATGTCGACTGCAAGGCGCTCCGGGTGCAGCCTCCCGGCTGTCCAGAGCAGACCGAGGATCCAGCGTGGATCCGGCTGGTCCCAGCTGACGTGGTCCCGCGGCCAGGCGTAGATTCGGCCGGCTCGCACCGCCCGCAATGCCTGCCACTGCGGATCGCCGGATAACCCTGCCACAGTCACCTCCGCGTCGCCGTCGTACTGGACGACCAGGATGCAGTCGGCATCCCAGGCGGCGATCTGCTCCATGTTCACGGTGGCCCAGCCTCCGCCGGGAAATGCCCCTTTCCAGACCGCTGTGCCGCCGGCCATTTCGACGAGCACGGTCTGCAGCCAGGATTCGGGCGGCACGGACCAGGCCGTACCGGCGGCGGCGCTGTGCTGCAGCACCAGGACGCGCGGCTTCTCCACCAGGCCGGCCGTGGCCCGGGCGACCCGCTCCATCTGCGCGCGGTAGTAGGCCTGCAGCTCGCCGGCGCGGGCCTCGTCCCCGAAGAGCTGGCCCAGGGTGGCGATGTCGCGCAGGTACTGCTCCGGCGTCTCCAGGTCCAGGTAGACCACCGGGATGCCCAGTTGCTCCAGGGAGGTCCCCAGGGCCGCGGGCGCGTTGCTCTTGAGCACGACGACGTCCGGGTGCAGGGGGGCGATCTGTTCGACGCCGGCCTCGCGCTCCAGCAGCAGCTTCTGCTCCAGCGCCGGATCCATCAGCCCCAGGAACGCGGCCACGTCCTGGTTGGAGCGTCCCAGCGCTGCTACCCGCTGGCGGGCCTGCGGGAAGAGGTAGAGCGCGTCGTTCAGGAGGGGCACGCCGCGGCCGGCGGTGACGATGCGCTGCGGCGGCTGCGCCAGGAACACGGTTCGCCCCAGCGCATCGGTGACGGAGATGCTTCCTCCGGTTACAGTTGCCGGCGCGCCAGGCCCCCCACAGGCAGCCAGGGGCAGCAGGATAGCGATCAGCAAGGCAGACAACAACCGACGGCGCACTGCCGTGGACCTCCGTCCGCAGCCGCGGGCGCTCTTGGCGACGAGTGGCAATGGATCGCGCCGCTCCTGCTGGAGTCGCCCGCTCACGGCAGCAGCAGGCGGCGAGGACGGCGGCGCGCTGCCGCTGTGCCGCTTCTGTCCACTCAGACCAGGCGGCGCCGCATGCGCAGGACGAGTCCCACGAGAAGCAGCGCGAGCACCAGGCCGGCTGCCACCCATGCGGCGGCGGAAACCAGCGGCGTCGTGATGGCCGTGGGCGGAGCGGCCGTCTTGATGGCGATGCCGCAAAAGGCCCAGATCAGCACGAGGGAGTACGCCACGTCGCCGCGCGTCAGGCTCATGGCTGCGCCGAGGAGCACGGCAACGGCCAGCACGACGAGCGTCCAGACTTCGGCGGCGGTGCCGGTGTTGCTCACCCCCAGGCTGGTCAGCAGCACCGAGAAGTTGGCGATCGTGGCCACGCTGATCCAGCCCAGGTAGATGCCAAAGGGCACGTGCACCGCCCCCTTGAATAGGGCCGGGACCTTCTTCCGGCCGATGCCCAGGCGCAGGTAGATGGACAGGAGTAGGCCCAGCAGTGCGAGCATCAGCACGATGGTCACGGGCATGATCTCGTACTGCCAGAAGATGAGCCAGAGCACGTTGGCCAGGCAGCTCAGGGCAAAGAGGTAGCCAACACGGCGCAGGTCGGGGTTCTCGCGCTGCGACGGCAGGGCCTGGTAGATGCCAAAGGCTACCAGCCCCAGGTAGATCACCCCCCAGATGGAGAAGACATAGCCCGGCGGGGTGAAGTAGCCCGGATACTTGTCCGACACGGCCGCAGTATCCTGGCCGTTGAGCACAGTCGTGCCGGCAAGCCCGTTGACGGCGATCGTCACGATCAGTGCCACGACATTGACCACCTGGCGCAAGACATCCTTGTTCATAGGACCTCCTTCTGGTGCGCGTCTGAGTGCATTATAGTCCCGCGTCGCCCCCAGGTCAAGTGGTCGCATCGCGTCAGGATGCTTGACAACGCGGGCGCGAGCGGCTATCATTGGGCTGGCATCACGGGCTGGGCCGAGGAGACCATGCGATGTTGGCCGTTGCGTCCATCTGTGCAGAAGAGCGTGGTCCGTGGGATGCCTTTGTGGCTGCCCGCCCCGATGGCCACCTCCTGCAGACCTTCGCCTGGGGTGAGCTGAAGGCAGCTTTCGCCTGGGAGCCGCTGCGGCTGGCCGTGGTGGACGAAGGCGAGATCCGCGCCGCGGCCCAGGTTCTCTTCCGGCGCTTCTTTCACCTCTCTCTGGCCTATGTGCCGCGGGGCCCCGTGGTGGATTGGCAAGACGAGGAGGTTGCCGGACTGCTTTTTCGGGCCATGCTGCAGGCGGCTTGTGCCCGCGGGGCTGTTTTCCTGAAGGTCGAACCGAACTGGCCCGACGAGCAGACCGTGGCGGCGCGCCTGTTGTCTCTGGGCTTCTGCCCCGCCCGCACGGTCCAGCCGCGCAACAGCCTGGTGGTGGATCTCACCGGCAGCCAGGAGGATCTCCTGGCACAGATGCGCAAGCACACGCGTTACGGCATTCGGGCGGCCAAACGCCAGGGCGTTGTCGTGCGGCCGGCTGCCGGGCCGGAGGAGGTCGCGCTCTTCTACGACCTGCTCCTGGACACGGCCGGTCGCAAGGGCTTTCGCATCCATGGGCAGCCCTACTACGAGCAGGTCTATCGCCTTTTCAATGAGACGGGTCAGGCCGCACTGCTGTTCGGGGAACGAGACGGCCAGCTCCTGAGCGCGCTGTGGGTGGTAGCCTGCGGCCCCGAGGCGATCTACATGTACGCGGCCTCGCGCGGGCAGGCCTACATGGCACCGTACCTGCTGCTGTGGGAGGCGATGCTGTGGGCCGCGGCGCGCGGCTGCACGCGCTACGATCTGTGGGGCATCCCGGAGAAGGCGGTGGCCGGGGCCGCTCTGGCGCCGCTGTCGGCGATAGAGACCTCCGATCCGCTGTGGGGAGTGTACATATTCAAGCGGGGCTTCCGCGGGAAGCTGCTGCGCACCGTGGGCGCCTACGACTTTCCCTGCCGCCCGCTGCTCTACCGGGCCTACCGCATGATCGAGAAGCACAGCCGGCCCTTCTGAACATGAATCGGGGGTGACGCAGATGGCTGAGACCTATCCCCTGTTGGCGCTCCTGGGCGGGGCTCTGCTGGCCGCTCCGGCCGGCCTGAATGCCTACCTGCCTCTGCTCATCGTCGCAGTTGTGGCGCGCTTCTCCGGCTCACTCCGGCTGGCCGCTCCATTCGGATTCCTGGGCGAGACCTGGTGGCTGCTGCTGGTCGGGGCGCTCTTCCTGGTCCATGTCTTCCTCGACAAGGTGTTCCTGCCGGGCGACTCCCTGGCCACGCCTGCGGCGCAGCGCTCCCGCCGCACCTGGGTCGGGGCGTGCCATGACATGGGCCAGATCCTGCTGGGGCCACTCAGCGCGGCGCTGCTGCTTGCCGCGGTCAACGCCGCTCACCCCTTCCTGCCGGGAAATCTGCCGCTGATCCCGCCGATGCTCGGCGCCCTCCTAGCGGCCCTCCTCTACTTCGGCAAGCGGTCCCTGCGGCGGCGCTGGGCTCATCGCTGGGGCCCGTTCAGCAACATACTGCTCAGTGCCCTGGAGGACGTTGTGGCCGTCCTTCTGGCGCTGGCCGGCCTGCTCCTGCTGCGCTAGGCCTTTCTCTTCCAGCAGCCGGACGATCTCGCCGACCTGCCCCACGTCGGCCACGGCCCAGTCGGCCCCGTCCTTCCGATCGGCCCCTGCGCCGACCCACAACGTATGCATGCCGGCCGCCTTCCCCTCCCGCAGGTTGCGCAAGTTGTCCTCGATGAGCAAGCACGCCGAGCCCTCCGCTGGCAGCCCCTGCAGCAGGATGCGGTAGGCCTGCGGGTCGGGCTTGCAGTGAAAGCCCAGGGCATAGATGTCAAAGATGCGTCGGAAGTGGCCATTCAGGCCCAGTGCGCCCAGCACCCGCCGCGAGTACTCCTCCGTGGCGTTGGTGAAGATAACCTTCTCATGGGGCAGCCTGCGCAGCATGGTGTCCACGGCCGGGGCCGGCCGCAGGTATCGGCACACGTCCACATCGTGAACGTAGGACAGGTAGTCATCCGCATCTACTTGGTAGTGGATCTGCAGCCCGCGCAGCGTTGTCCCGTAGCGCTCAAAGTAGTGCTGGCGCATCCGCCGGACCTCGTCGGGACCAAGGCCCAGCCGCTCCTGCATCCACAGGTGGATGCGCTCTCCGATCTCCTGAAACATGCCGCTGTGCGGCGGGTAGAGCGTCTCGTCCAGATCGAACACAAGGAAGCGCAGCATAGAGCACCTCGGCACGGTGTTCCCGCTGGCTCGAAGGCTCCGCGGGGGTGTGCCGTATTATAGCACAACTGGCCGGCCCTGCTAACGAAACTCTAACGCCGCGCTACTCGGCCTCCAACACGGCAGGCATATCTTGGGCGCTACAAGGTTCGGTTGGAAAGTACACAGGAGGTGTGACATGGCGTCTCTGGTACGGTGGAATCCGATTCGCGAGATGGATCGCATGCAGGCGGCGATGGATCGCCTCTTCAACGATGCGTTCTACCGCCCCTGGTTCGCCGCGCGCGGCAGCGAGGCCGTGGGCAGCATCCCGGTCGACGTCTTCGAGAGCCCTGACGAGTTCATCGTCAAGGCACCCATGGCCGGTGTCAGCGCGGACAACCTGGAGGTGACCTACGAGGCCGGCGTTCTCACAATCCGGGGCGAGGTCCCTCAGGAGAAGGAAGTCCAGGGGGAGTGCATCTGCCAGGAGCGCGGCTTCGGCAAGTTCGCCCGCTCGATCAGCCTGCCGGGCGACATCGTCGCCGACAAGATCGCCGCCACCCTGAAGGATGGCGTGCTGACGCTGCACCTGCCCAAGGCCGAGGAGATCAAGCCGAAGAAGATCAGCGTCAAGGTTGGGTAGCAGCGCGAGAAGGAGCAGCCAACAAGCAAGGTGCAGGATGCCGGGACAGTGCATCCTGCATCTTGCTTTTCGCCCTAGGGCAGGCTGTGGATGCCCTCATAGTCCAGGCCGGCCGCCACCAGCATGTCCTCGATTCTGTCCCGGTCGGCCCAGGCAAAGCGCAGCGCCACTCCGCAGTCGGAGCTCAGTTCGCGTGGCACGGGGACGAGCTTGCTGCGCAGGCCGGCAGCCTGCGCCAGGCTCTCCGCCCGCAGCGCATGGCTGACGCTGGGAACCAGGACAACCCCGTACGCCGTCTCTTCGCCCATCAATTCTGTCCCTGCTGCTAGAGGTGCAGCTCGACCACAGCTTCGGCAGCCCCGGCTCGATATACTTCCGACTCAGCGGCGGGGTGTCGATGAGCTGAATGTGGATGTTCTCCAGGGGCATCATCGCCGCTGCCGGTTCACGGGTGGTATAGGGATAGTCGGCCACTTCGAGTGGGCACCGCGTGAGGGCCGCCACCAGGGCCGACTTGCCCACGTTGGCCAGGCCGACGACGCTCACCTGGCCGGCGCCGGCCCGGTCGATCTGAAAGGCCGACTCCCGTTTGCCGACCCTGCGCGTCGTCTGGGCCGCAGCCTTGAGCTCGGAGAGCCTCCGGCGCAGGTCGCCGATCAGGTGCTCGGTGCCCTTGTGCTTGGGGATGATGCTGAGCATCTCCGGCAAGCAGGCGATCTTTTCCGCGGGCGCCTCCGCGGCGCGATAGCGCTCCTGGGCGGCGAAGCAAGTGGGAGGCAGGTTGGTCGGCATTGGCGATGCCTCCGCCGCCGCGGCAGCTGCCCGGTCAGATCGACACAACCCGTCCGGCCGCCAGCAGCGTCTCGGCGATGGCGTACATGTTCGACACCGTGCCGACGGCGAGCTTCTCCTTGAGCTCGAGATACCCCAGGCAGGTGCCACAGGCCAGGATCTGGACGCCCTGGTCCGCCAGCGTCCGCAGGTCCTCCAGCACCGGGGAGCCCTCGACGACCAGCCTGACCCCGGTGTTGTAGAAGATGACGACATCCGGGCGCGGCTGGACTTCGAGCAGGGTGTGGAAAAAGGCGCGGACCAGGACCGTACCCAGCTCGCGCTCGCCGCGGCCCATGATGTCCTCGGAGACCGTCAGCACGAGCGGCCCGCCGGCCGGCACGGCCGCGCCGAGCGGCAGCGGCTCGGCGGCCTCCTGTGGCTTTGTCACGCGCACATAGACGCCGTCCTCCTTGCCGTCTACCTCGACGTTCCAGCCGGCCGCGCGGGCCATGCGGGCTACGTTCTCGGCCTGGTCCAGTCCGTCGACGACGGTCAGGATATCGTCGCCTTCGGCCATCGCCTTCTTGGTCTGCAGCACGGGCTGGGGGCAGGCCAATCCTCGGGCGTTGACGATCTTGGGCATAGTGAAACCTCCTGAATCTACCCTGGGGAAACCCTATCAGACAGGGCGTCGAAACGTGAGGCGTGAACGCCATTCTTGCTTTTCACGTTTCACGTCTTCGCGTCCTTACGCCACCACCTCGATCCCCTCCCCTTTCAGCACCTCTCCGATCACCCAGGCCGGCTCGTGCTCCGCGCCGAAGCGCGCCAGCAGCGCATCGAGCCGCTTGGGGGGGACGGCCAGAAGCAGTCCACCGGAGGTCTCCGGGGTAAAGAGCAGCAGTTGGGTCTCCTCGCGGATCCCGGCGGCGAACTCGACGTACCGGGCATAGGCGTCGCGGTTGCGGCACGAGCCGCCGGGGAAGAGCGAGTCGTCGGCGAATCCTTGTGCGCCCGGCAGGAAGGGCAGGGAGGTCAGGCGAAAGCGCAGCCGCACGCCGCTCTTCTCGGCCATCTCGCAGGCGTGGCCCAGGAGGGCGAACCCGGTGATGTCGGTGGCGGCGTCCACGCCGATCTCCTGCGCCAGGCGAGCTGCCTGCCGGTTCAGCCGGGACATGCTGGCGACGACCGCCTCGACCTGCGCCGGCTCGGCGATCTCGGCCTTGAGGGCGGTCGTGACCATGCCTGCGCCCAGCGGCTTGGTCAGCACGAGCGCATCCCCCGGCCGCGCGCCGGCCTTGGTCAGCACCTTGTCGGGGTGCACCAGCCCCATCACCGCCAGGCCGTAGGCGGGCTCCTTGCCCTCGATGGTGTGGCCGCCGGCCAGCACACCGCCGGCCTCGGCCACCTTGTCGGCCCCGCCGCGCAGGATGTCCTGGGTGATCTCCAGCGGCAGGTCCGCCGGAAAGGCGCAGATGTTCAGCGCCAGTGCGACCTCGCCGCCCATGGCGTAGACGTCGCTCATGGCGTTCGCCGCGGCGACGGCCCCGTAGTCGTAGGGATCGTCGACGACGGGCGTGAAAAAGTCGAGCGTCTGGATGACGGCCACCTCGTCGCTGATCCGCCACACGGCAGCGTCGTCGCTGACCTCCAGACCGACCAGCAGATCGGGGAAGTCGGCGGAGCGAAAACGGTCGTGGAGCGGGCGCAGGACCTGCGCCAGGGCGGCGGGCCCGAGCTTGGCCGCTCAGCCGGCCGCCGCGGCCAGGCTGGTAAGTCGGATCGGGTTCATCGTTCCTCCTGGCGGGCCAGCTCGATGGTGCGCCGCAGGCAGATGCGGTCCCGGCTGCTGATCCGCGCGTCGGTGTTGTGCATAGGATTGCCTCTCGAAGCACAGGCAGTACCGCGCTCCAGGGTGATTATGCCACAGGCAGGCAGGTTTGTCCAGTGGGAAGAGCGGAGAGCAGAGAGCAGAGAGCAGGTAGCAAGGAGCAGGGATCTGGGAGCGGAGAGCCGCTCTCTGCTCCCAGATCTTTGCCCTCAGCTCTTGCCCCTCCTACCGGGTCAGCGTCAGCCTGTACACCCCACCCTCCTCGGCCACCACAACCGTCCAGCCCTCGCGCTGGGCGACGCGGGTGCAGTTGTCGCGGGAGGTCTCGGTATCCACCAGGACCTCGATGGTACCGCCCTTTTCCGCGCGGATGGCGTTGCGCGTCATCAGGGCCGGCTGCGGGCAGGAGAGTCCGCGGGCATCCACGGTCGTCGTCATTTTTTCACCTCCACGCGGCGCAGGCGCGCGGTCAGGCCGAGCAGCAGGCAGAAGGCCAGGCCGATGCCCACGGCGATCTGTCCGTAGATAGACGGGCCGCCGACGGTGTAGACGTTGTCCTTGACCGCATCGGCGACGCCGGCCAGGTTCAGGTTGTGGGACAGGCCGGCCCCCACGATCATGCCGGTGACGAAGACGGCGGCATCGCCGTCGCCCTCGCCGCTCATGAAGAGCTGCCGGCCGGGGCAGCCGCCGGCCAGGGCAAAGGCCAGGCCGGCCAGGGCCATCCCGGCAAAGTTCCAGAGGTGGCTGCTGTGGGCCACCGGTTGGCCGGTGAAGGAGAAGTTGACATAGGTGGTCCCGGTCGTCCACTGCAGCACCAGGTTCGTGAGGAAGGCGACCGCGACCAGCGCGCCGACCCCGCCCAGCAGGTGGGTGTCGCCCATCAGGAGCACGTCGCGCACCGCGCCCATGGTGCAGAAGCGGGTGCGCTGGGCCAGGAAGCCGACCACCATTCCGATGGCCAGGGCGATCAGCAACGGCGCGAACTGCGAGCCCGGTCCCTTCTCGCTGCGGAAGATAGCCAGGCCCTCGCCAAAGACGGGCTGCACGATGGTCAGGACGAGCAGCCCGACCATGGCGCCGGGCATCAGCCAGCCCATGATGGCCGGGCTGGGGTGGGCTTTGCCCAGGGTGAAGCCGTTGCGCAGCAGCAGCACTCCCGCACCGATGCCGACCACGAGACCGGCCAGGGCCAACAGGGCGTTGAGGTCCCCGCCGGCCAGCCGCAGCAGCGCCCGCCACGGGCAGCCCAGGAAGACCAGCGCCCCGATCATGGCGAACACGCCCAGCAGGAAGCGGGCAAAGGGCGCCGAGCCGCCGCGTGGGCGGAACTCGCGGAAGATGAGCGCGGCGACCAGCGAACCCAGCACAAAGCCGATGATCTCTGGGCGGATGTACTGGACCACGGGGTTGCGGTGCAGCCCCAGCGCCCCGGCGATGTCGCGCTCGAAGCAGGCGACGCAGATGCCCATGTTCTTGGGATTGCCGAAGAGAACGAGCAGGGGAGCGAGGATACCGATGACGGCCCCGGCCGTGATCGGCCCCCAGCGGGAAGCGAAGAAGCGTTTCATGTGCGATCTCCTCCTGACACGCTACGGTAACGACGGGCCGGTGAATGCGCCTGCACATCCCCCCTTTCGATGGGCATATGAAAGGGCCACCGCTGCCCAGCAAAGCGGGCGGCGGTGGCCCGGGGGATGGCCTGTTCTCAGGCCGGCGCGGGCACCGGGGGGCCTCGCCTCGCTGGGAGCGCCAGTCGATCGTCGCCGCGGGGACCGACCGGTCCCCCGGCGAAGGATCATCTCTTCTGGTGCATCATCCACTCCTGGTTCATCGGGTTCCCTCCGCCAACTCGGCAATGGCCCGAACGGCCTGGGCGACGTCGGCGCTGGTGCTCAAGGGCCCCAGCCCGAAGCGAACCGTGCCGACCGGAAGGGTGCCCAGGGTGCGGTGGGCGGCGGGGGGACAGTGCATCCCGGGCCGTCAGGCAATGTAGTAGCGTTCGTACAGCCGCTCGGCCACGTCGGCCGGGGTCCGGCCGGCCACGTTGAAGGAGACGACGGCCATCTGCTTCTCGGCAACACCGGGGCCGTAGACGGTCACCCCCGGGATGGCCTGCAGGCCGGCCAGGAGCTGCCGCGTGAGTGCCACCTCGTGGGCGCGGATGTCTTCGGGGCCACGCGCAGTGACGTAGCGCACAGCGGCCAGCAGGCCGGCCAGCCCCACGGCGTTGAGCGTGCCGCTCTCGAACTTGTCCGGCAAGAAGTCGGGCTGCACCTCGTGTTCGGAGCGGCTGCCGGTGCCGCCGCGCACGAGCGGCTCGAAGCGCTCCAGCGGCACGCGCGGCCCGATGGCCAGCCCACCCGTCCCCGTCGGCCCGAGCAGCCCTTTGTGCCCGGTGAAGGCGAGAAGGTCGACGCCCATCTCCTCCATCGTGAAAGGCAGCGCCCCGGCCGTCTGGGCGGCGTCGACCAGGTAGAGCAGACCGGCCTGGCGGGCGATCTGGCCGACCTCGGCTACCGGGAGGACGGTGCCGCAGACGTTGGAGGCGTGGTTGAGGACGACCAGGCGCGTCTCCGCGCGCAGCGCGCTGCGCACATCCTGGGGGTCGAGCAGTCCCTGCGGCGAGCATGGGACGACGGTCAGGGCCACGCCTTGTTGCTCCAGTGCCCGCAGCGGGCGCATGACGGCGTTGTGTTCCATGCCGCTGGTGATGACGTGGTCGCCGCAGTGCAGCAGCCCGCGCAGGGCCAGGTTGAGGGCGTAGGTGACGTTGGGGGTGAAGACGACGCGCAGCGGGTCGGCCAGGCCGAAAAGGGCGGCCAGCGCCGCGCGGGTCTGGTAGGCGATGCGGCCGGCCTCGACCGACAGGCGGTGGCCGGAGCGGCCGGGGTTGGCACCGATCTCGTTCAGGAAGTGGGCCATGGCCTGGACCACGGCGGGAGGCTTGGGCCACGAAGTGGCGGCGTTGTCCAGGTAGATCAAGCGCACCCTCCTTGCTGTCGGCCGCGGGTCCGGAAAAGGACCGGGGCCGCCCGGCTCGTGCCCGGCGGCCCCAGGAGGGCAGGCTCAACGTCCTTCCTGGTAAGGGGGCGCGATGCCCCCGGCTACCGGGTTCGAAGCAGGCACAGCCGCCGGCCGCTGACGACAGGGGCGCCAACTGGCGCCCGTGCGGCCGCGTCAGGACCGGCGGTGGTTTCTCCACAATTGGCGGCACAGGGCCAATGCGTTCATCGCATCCTCACACGGCGGTATTGTACCCCGGAGACCATCCATTGTCAAGTGCCTGCGCGGCCGGTCAGCCTTCGTACTGCTCGATGAGCTGCCGCAGCTGCCCGGCCAGGCTGTTCAGCGCCTCCGCGGCACGCTCCGATTGCTGGGCACCGGTCAGAGCCTGCCCGGTGGCTTGGTGGATGCTCTGGATGGCGGCGGCAATCTGCTCCATCCCGCCAAGCTGCTGGCCTGCCGCAGCGGCGATCTGCATGGCCGCCTGGGTCGATTCCTGTACGCTCGCGCTCAGTTCACCGATCGCCGCGCTGGCCTTGTTGGTCAGCGCGGCCCCGGCATCGCTCCCCTTCATGCCCTCCTCCGTGGCCATGACCGCGGTGTTGACTCCTTTCTGGATCTCTCTGAGGATCTCTCGTACCTGGACGGTGGCCGCCCGGCTCTGATCGGCCAGCGTGCGGACCTCTCCGGCGACGACGGCAAAACCCCTGCCGGCCTGGCCGGCTCTGGCTGCCTCGACGGCAGCATTCAGTGCGAGCATGTTGCTCTGTGCGGCGATTGCGTCCACGGCGGCGATGATACGCTCGATGGCTTGGGCTCGCTCCGACAGGGAGAGGATGTTCGTGGCGATCGACTCGACCTTCTCCCGGATCTCCACCATGCCGGTGAGCGTCGCCGCCACGGCCTGCTGCCCGGATCGCGAGACCTCGGCCGTGCGTTGGGCCAGCGCGGCAACCGACTGGGCCCGCTGGGCAGTCTGGTCGGCAATGGCGCGCACCTCGTCGATGGCCGTGGAGGTCTGGGCGATGGCTGCCGACTGCTGCGCGGCGCCGGTCGCCTGCTGTGTCGTCGCGGCCAGGATCTCGCCGGAGGCGGAGCCCAGCTGCTGCACAGTCTGCCGGATCATCTGCAGCAGTCGGGCATTCTCCACAGCGATGGCCAGTTGGTCGGCCAGGGTCTGCAGCGTCAGCACAGTGCGCTCGTCGAGGTCCCCTGCTTCGGGGTTCTGAACGTCGAGGGCGCCGATGACCTGGGTCCCCGCCCTGAGCGGCAGCACAGCGCGCCAGCCCATCCCGGGAAGGCGAGCATCACCCGCATCGGCAGTGCCGGCCGGCGAGCTCAGCGCGGTGCTGCGCTCTCCGGTGGCGATGGCCCGGCCGATGGCTCCCGCCTGCTCCAGCGGCAGCAGATAGCGAGGAGCCAAGGGGACGACGACGTCGGCGTCGCTGGCCGCGCGCAGCACCGCGTGCTCGCGTGTCTCATCCAGCATAAAGATCGCCACATGCTGCACGGAGAAGTGCGTGCGGATCAGGTCGGCCACGCGGGAAAGCAGGGCTGCGGGGTCGCGCAGGCGGATGGCGGCCCCGCTGGCTTGGGCGGCGGCCTCGAGCTGCCGGCCCTGCCGCTCGAGATCGGCAGTGCGGGCCTGCAGAGCGGCATTGCTGCCGGCCAGCGCCTCGGCGCTGTGGCGTGCCTCGGCCACGGCGCTGTTCAGGCGGCGCATGGCGTAGAACAGCCCGACGCCGAGCAGGGTGAAGACCACACCGCCCACCACGGCGTAGAACAGCGGGGCGGTGTCGACCAGCGGGTCGGGCAACCAGCCGACCAGTTCGGCGGCCAGCAGCCCAAAATCTGTCAACAGCGCCAGCGCCGTCAGGACCAGCACGCCGTACCTGCGCAGGCAGAGGCCGGCGATCAGGATCACGACCACCAGACACACGGGGACGGTGCCGCGCAGCCCAGCGGTGAAGACGGCGAGAGCGGTGAAGGCAGCCCACAGCGCCAGCGTCAGGGACCAGCCGGCGGCCTGGACATGGCCGCGCCGGACGAGGACGAGGATGCCCGCCTGCATGGCGATGAACCCGCCGGCCGCCCCCAGCGCGATCACCATCGTGGCCGGGTCGAAGAAGGCAGCGATGATGATCAGCAGGTCCAGGCTGATACTGGCCAGCAGGATCGTGTTCAGCACGCCCGCGGCGCGCGTCTCTTCCTCGTCGTCGAAAACGGGTGCAGCCAGCAGGCGTCGCGTACGGGATAGGATGTCTTCCATAGCACACCTCCGATGTGGGGACATTGGCCAGGTCTCGATCTGGCGACCGGTGCCGATAGACCGCGCTCCCTGCACACCAGGCCAGCAGATCGTGGATGCGGCACTGCGCTTCCTGGTCTGCGCTCCTGGACAGCGGACTGTGTGGTCAGCCCTATTATAGCCCTAAACGGGCCAGTGTCAATGGCAGGTGGGCCCGCACCATGGCAGCCGCGCCGTTCACGGCGGTCATTGCCGGCCTTGGGGACGCGGGGACATCGCGGCGGCCGCCGACTCCCGGAACCGCTTCGAAACGGCGAGTCGTTTTGCCATCCGGCCGGCCTTGTGCTATAATCGCTAGGCTCGACAGGGGCGCTTTCGGGCACGAACAGGGCGTTTGTCTATCAGAATGGCGAGTTTGCAGCCCCCGCACGGCTGTAACGAGGTTGTAGATGGCGCATCAGGGTGAGTTCGACCAATTTCCCTTTATGCCATTCGAGGACGAGTTCCCCGAAGACGAGTTCGTCGGCCGCGAAGAGGAAGAGGACGCCGTGGCCCTGGAGTTGGCCGTGATCCCGCTCCTGGACACGGTCGTGTTCCCGCACATGGTCTCGCCCCTTTTCGTGGGGCGGGAGGCTTCGCTGCGGGCTCTGGACGAGGCCCTGGCCCGCGACCGTACGGTCCTGCTGGTGGCCCAGAAGGAGCCGGCCGAGGAGGACGTCGGTCCGGACATGCTCTACCGGGTGGGCACGGAGGCCGTCGTCGGCCGCATCCTGCGCATGCCGGACGGATCCACCAGCATGCTGGTCCAGGGACAGCGCCGGCTGCGCATCAACGAGTTCGTGCAGGAGGAGCCCTTCCTGCGGGCGCAGGTGACGCCGCTGTACGAGGAGGAGCCGGCCGGCGAGGAGGACTCCCTGGCCACCGAGGCACTGGTGCGGGCAGCGCTGGCCCTCTTCGAGAAGGTGGTCAAGTTCAGCCGCAACCTGCCCGACGATGCCTATGTTGCCGCGCTCAATATCGACGATCCGGGGGCGCTGGCCGACTTTATCGCCTCGACGGTGCAGTTTACCGTGGAGAAGCGCCAGGGCGTCCTCGAGGCTGTCGCGCCCATCTCTCGCCTGCAGAAGCTGAGCATCCTGCTCGCCCAGGAGCTGGACGTCCTGGAGCTGGAGAACAAGATCCATACCGAGGTGCAGAAGGAGGTCGACCGCAGCCAGCGCGAGTACTTCCTGCGCGAGCAGATGAAGGCCATCCAGAAGGAGCTGGGGCAGGAGGACCCGCTGGCCCAGGAGGTGAGCCAGCTCCGCGAGCGCATCGCGCAGCGCCACATGCCCGAGGCGGTGGTGAAGAAGGCGGAGGAGGAGCTCAGCCGCCTGGCGCTGATGTCCTTTGCCGCCCCCGAGGTCGCCGTGATCCGCACCTACCTGGATTGGCTCATCTCCCTGCCCTGGACCGAGATGACCCCCGACCACCTGGACCTGATCGAGGCGGCGTGCGTCCTGGAGCGCAACCACTACGGCCTGCCCAAGGTCAAGGAACGCATCCTCGAGTTCATGGCCGTGCGCAAGCTGGCGCCGGAGAAGATGAAGAGCCCCATCCTCTGCTTCATCGGCCCGCCCGGCGTGGGCAAGACCTCGCTGGGGCGGTCCATCGCCGAGGCGCTGGGGCGCAAGTTCGTGCGCATCTCCCTGGGCGGGGTCCACGACGAGGCCGAGATCCGCGGCCATCGCCGCACCTACATCGGGGCGCTGCCGGGCCGCATTCTCCAGACTATGCGCACTGCCGCCACGGTCAACCCGGTCTTTATGATGGACGAGATCGACAAGATCGGCAGCGACTTTCGCGGCGACCCCTCGGCGGCGCTGCTGGAGGTCCTCGACCCGGAGCTCAACTCCGAGTTCTCGGACCACTACCTGGAAGTGCCCTACGACCTCTCCAAAGTCCTCTTCATCACCACGGGCAACCTGGTCGACCCCGTCCCGCCGGCGCTGCGCGACCGCATGGAGATCATCGATCTGCCCGGCTATACCGAGGAGGAAAAGCTGCAGATCGCCCGGCGCTTCCTGGTGCCGAAGCAATTGGAGCAGCATGGTCTGGCGGAGGGCCGGCTCAGCTTCAGCGACGAGGCGCTGCTGCAGATGATCCGCCAGTACACCTACGAGGCCGGCGTGCGCAACCTGGAGCGCAGTATCGGCTCCATCTGCCGCAAGGTGGCGCGCCTGGTAGCCGAGGAGAAGAAGACGCCGCGAACCATCCGGGCGCGCTCTCTACACCGCTTCCTGGGGCCGCCGCGCTTCTTCTTCGAGCAGATGGAGAAGGAGGACCAAGTCGGCGTGGCCACCGGCGTGGCCGTGACCGAGGCCGGCGGCGACACCATGTCGGTCGAGGTCAACGTGATGGAGGGCAAAGGCAACCTCATCCTCACCGGCCAGCTGGGCGAGGTCATGCAGGAGTCTGCCCAGGCGGCGCTGAGCTACGCACGCGCCAACGCCGGCACCCTGGGTGTCGAACCCAAGGTATTCGACCGCACCGACATCCATGTGCACATTCCGGAGGGGGCCGTGCCCAAGGATGGTCCCTCCGCCGGCATTGCCATCGCCGTCGCCCTGATCTCTGCGCTGACGCAGCGGCCGGTGCGCCGGGACGTCGTCCTGACCGGCGAGATCACGCTGCGTGGACGGGTCCTGCCGATCGGCGGGGTCAAGGAGAAGGCCCTGGCGGCCCACCGGGCCGGCATCCGCACCGTCGTCCTGCCCAAGAAGAATCAGCCGGACCTGGAGGACATCCCCCGCAACATCCTGCGCGGCCTGGAGGTGGTCATGGTCGAGCGGATGGACGAGGTGCTGCCGCTGGTCTTTCGCGACGGCAGTGAGCCGTCGGCGGTCCAGGGACAGCAGGCCGTAGCCGACGGGATGCCGGCGGCAGCCCGCCGGCGTAGGAAGGCCTGGCGCTGAGATCCGGCCGCTGCCGGAGGAGTCCCTTGGACAGCCTGGAGACGCTGCTCGCCCACGCCTGGCAGACGCGCCAGGCGCATTTTCCCGCGGTGCTGGGGATGGACGATCCCCGCCGCACCCGCGCGCTCAGCCTGACCGGCCGGGCATGTGCCCTGGACTGCGCCCACTGCGGCGGGCACTACCTGGAGACCATGCTGCCGCTGGCCGGCCTGGAGCCCGCCGACCGGCGCTTGGCCGGGGCCACCAGTCTGCTGATCTCCGGTGGCTGCGACCCCGCGGGCCGCGTGCCGGTCACGGACCACCTGGAGCGGTTAGCGACATTGCGGCCAGGCCGGCGGCTGAACTGGCACTGCGGCCTGGTGGGAGAGGCAGAGCTGCTGGCCATTCGGGACATGGCCGACGTCGTCTCTTTCGACCTGGTCGGTAACGACGAGACCATCGCCGAGGTCTCTGGCCTGGCGGCGACGGTAGCGGACTACCGCCGAACCTACCGTCTCCTGCGGCGCCACGTGGTGGTGATCCCACACATTACCATCGGGCTGCGCGGCGGGCAGCTCTCGGGCGAGCGGGCGGCGCTGCGCATACTGCACGAGGAAGGGGCCGCCGCCATCGTCTTCCTGGTGTTGATCCCCACGCCGGGGACGCGCTATGCGGGCCGGACGCCACCACCCGTGGAGGAGGTGGCGCGGCTGCTGGCCGAGGCCCGCCTGGCCTTCCCCGAGATACCGCTGCTGCTGGGCTGTATGCGCCCCGGGGGGTCCTACCGCCGCGCCCTGGACTGCCTGGCGGTGCGGGCCGGGGTCAACCGTATCGTCAAGCCGGCACGGGCCGGGCTGACCCTGGCGTCGGACCTGGGGCTGCGCCTGGAGGCTACAGAGGAGTGCTGCGCGCTGGCACTGCCGATCTCCCGGGCGGGGGGGCGGTCCGCTGACCTGTCTTGCCGGCATGCCCAGGTGGCGGACCGCATGGGGTCTCCCGGCCTGCATCCATCCGCCGGGGAGACCTGGCGCGTCTCCGCCGGCACCGAGGCGGTGCTGGGCCTGCGACACAGGCCGCTGGATGCCGCGCCCACGACGGCCTACCTGATGCTCGATGGCGGCGGCTGTGCCCTGGGCTGCGCCTTCTGCGCCCAGGCCCGTGGCAGCCGGGCGCGGCCCGACGCTCTCTCGCGCGTGATCTGGCCGGAGTACCGCTCGGAGGCTGTCCTGGCGGCGCTGGAACAGGCTCCTGCGGGGCTGCAGCGGGTCTGCTTCCAGGTGACGGTGCACCGCGGTGCGCTGGACGAGGCGGCGGCGGCAGTGCAAGAGGTCCGGCGGCGCAGCTCCCTGCCCATCTCGGTGGCGATCCGCCCGCCGGACGCCAGGGGGGTCGGCCGCCTGCTCTCGTGCGGGGCGGATGCGCTCGGCCTGGGGCTGGACTGTGCCAGCGAGCGCATTTACCGGCAGGTCAAGGGCGCCGGGTGGCAGCGCATGATCGCACTGGTGGAGGCGGCTTGCCGGGAACACGCCGGGCGGGTCCGCGTGCACCTGATGGTGGGTCTGGGCGAGACGGAGGAGGAGCTCTGCCGGGCGATGGCCCAGGTGTACGGCTGGGGCGGCGCGGTGAGCCTGTTCGCCTTTACCCCGGTGCGCGGCACGCCCCTGGCCGGCCGGCCACAGCCACCGCTCGACGTCTACCGCCGCATGCAGGTGGCGCGCTGCCTCCTGGACCGCGGCCTGGCGCAGGTGGAGCAGTTCCGCTTCGACGCGGCCGGCCGACTGCGCGACTTCCAGGCGGACCTGCCTGTGCTCCTGGGAGACGGCGAGGCCTTTCGCACCTCCGGCTGCCCCGGCTGCAACCGCCCCTTTTACAACGAGCGGCCCGGCGGGACGGTGTACAACTACCCGCGGGCCCCGAACGTTGCCGAGATCGAGCAGGCCATCGCCCAGGCGGCCGGCTTCTGCGGCCGTGCCGGGGCGGTTCCGACAGGCGTGTCGTCCTGAGCGATTCTCCGGCGAGACCGGTGCGCTGCGGGGCAGCCGGCGCGCCGGCAGCTCCGAGGGCAGATGGGTGCCGCGAGGGTCCGTCATCGCTGGCGATGCTTTGTCCATTGTCAGTTGTCCGTCATCCGCATTCCGGGGGAAACGATGCCGCACCAGGTCCTGCGCGCTCTGCTGGAATCTCTCGACCGGGGGGAGACCGTTGTCCTGGCCACCGTCGTGGAGGTACTGGGGGCTTCGCCGGCTCCGCTGGGGGCCAAGCTGCTCCTCTGCCCCGACGGCCGTACCGTGGGTACCGTAGGCGGCGGCTCGCTGGAGCTTGGCGTCGTGGCCGAGGCCCGCGCCGCTCTGGCCGAGGGGCGCTCCCGCCTGGCCCACTATGTCCTGCGGGAGGATGGGCCGGATGCCGTGGGCATGCTCTGTGGCGGGGAGGTGCGCGTTTTTGTCGAGGTCTACCCTCGTTCGCCCACGCTGCTGCTGATCGGCGGGGGCAACGTGGGCCGCCCGCTGGCCGAGATGGCCCGGCAGGTCGGTTTCCAGATCACGGTGGTGGACGTGGACCCGCAACGCGGCGCGGCCACGGCGCTGGAGCAGGTCGCGATCGACAGGGATAGCTACGTGGTCATCATGACCGCCGAGGCCAACGCCGATGAGGAAGCCCTCCGCTACGTGGTGGGCAAGCCCGCTGCCTACATCGGCATGATCGGCAGCCGGCGCAAGGTGGCCGTTATTTTCGAGCACCTTCGACAGGCCGGGGTACCGGAGGATGCGCTGGCCCGCGTGCACGCGCCCATCGGCCTGGACCTGGGCGGTCGGGCGCCGGCCGAGGTAGCGCTGGCCGTGCTGGCGGAGATGGTCTGTGTGCGCTACGGCGCGAGCGGGCGGCCGCTCAGGCTGCCGCCGTCACCCCCAGGAGAGCAGCAAGCTCCCTGACGATCCGGTACGTCGCCTGGGGGTGGCCTAGCTGCCGGGCGCGCTCGGCCATGCGGTGTAGCTCGGCCTGCTCGGGCCCGAACCAACGCCCGACGATCTCGGCGATCTCCTCGGGATCCTCACTGTAGGCACCCACGCCGTGCTGCAGCACGTACGGGGCGTTGCCTTCCTCTGTTCCCACGACGTAGCCGCTGAGCACCATGGGCAGTCCCGATATGAGGGCCTCGGCGATCGTCCCCGGGCCGGCCTTGGTGATGATGCAGTCGCACGCGGCCATCCACTCGGCCATGTTGGTCACAAAGCCGTTCACGACCGCGGGGACGGGCCATGCGTAGCCGGCCATCTGCCGCAGGAGCCTGCGGTTGCGCCCGCAGATGACGGCCATCTGGCCAGCCGGCGTCCCGCCCGACCCTCCCGCGGCCAGCCGGTTGGCCACGGCCCTGCCGATTTTGCCCACCGGCCCCATCCCCTCGCCTCCGCCCACCAGCAGCACGGCCGGCAGGTCTGCGTCCATCCCCAGCTCCCGACGCAGCGAGGCCTTTGGGCGAGTCTGTTGGGCAAAGGCCGGCCGCACGCACAGGCCGTACTGGCGGACTTGCTCCGGCCGCAGTCCTGCCTGCAAGGCCATCTCGTAGACCTCCGGCGTCGGGACGAAGCAGAGCGTCACCCCGGGGTTCAGCCACGTGGGATGGATGCCGGCCAGGTCGGTCACCACGGTGACAAAGGGGACCTCCATCCGCAGGTCGGCCAGGATGCGCAGGGGGATGTCCTGCATGAGGGCGTGCACGGAGATGACCAGGTCTGGTGCATAGTCCCGGAAGGCCTTGTGAAGGGAGCGGCGGGCGTAGCGATAGCAGGCGTCGAACACCGGCCCGCTCACGCCCGGACTGCCGAACGAGTTGAAGATGAACTTGTACAGCTGGGGCATCTCCTTGATCATGAAGCTGTACGTCCGGGGGACACGGTTCAACGGCATCGGGGTGTGCTTCTGCCACATGTCCACGATGTCGATGTGGAACGCGTCGCCGTAGAGCTCGCGGAACACGTCGCGCAGGGCCTCGGCGCTGGCGCGGTGTCCGCCGCCAGCGTCGGTCATCATGATCAGAATGCGCTTCATCGCGCCTCCTATCTCGCAAGCACGCCGTCGGCTGCGGCTATGGTCCACCGGATCCCTGGGATCCCCACCCGGCGGGAGGTGGGGGTTCGTCCGAGTGCGGCGGCCGCCGGCCCCGTGCCAGCAGGACCGCGGCCGAGACGATCGCCGCAATGGCGATAAAGAAGAAGCAGCCCCCACCGACAAGGAGGGCTACCAGCAGCGGCACCGGCTCCGTGCGGGCAGCACGGCCGACCGGTACGGCAGTGGCGCCGGGGATGGGGGTTCGCTCCGCCGCCGGGAGGGTCTGTCGCCACGCCGCCTCCAGCTCGGACAGGGAGATGCCCAGCGCCTGGCGCACACCGCCGTCAGCCGTCTCGCCGCCGGCGAAGGCCTCCACCAGGGCTGCCATGCCCTCCGGGCCGTGGCGGTCCAGGATGAACTCGACGATGCTGCTGCTCTCGGCGTAGGAGAGGACGGCCAGATCGCGGTCGCTGGGGAAGGAGGCCGAGAGTGCCGCCAGCGGGATCAGGCGGCCCTCGCGGGCGGCCTCCTCCACGAGCAGGGGGTACTCAGCGTCGGGGATCTCCTGGTTGTGCACGGCCAACCCCTCGTCGAGCCAGGTGGGCGGCCCGCCATAGGGGTTGGTGGTGGCCTGGTGGAGCACGACATGGCTGATCTCGTGTGGGATCATCCGCCCGGATTCCCATGCCAGCTCCTCCGGGGGAATCCAGGCGACGATCAACGCCAAGGCCGGCCATGTCTGGCCGCCGATCCACTCGCGGGCGTTGGGGCCCAACGCAGCGCGGAAGTCCGCCTCGTTGGCGTACAGATAGATGCGCACCTGGCGCTGAGCCGTGACCCCGGCATCCTCCTCCAGGCGGTCGAGAGCCCGCGTGGCGGCGTCGAGGATGGTTTGGCCAAAGGATGGCCCGCCCTCGTACCAGTACACGGCGAGGCGCGTGCTGCTCAGCTCGCGCCAGTCGAAGCGGTCATCGTGATAGGTCAGTACCCGCTCAGGGCTGTCCGCGACGTTGCCGGCGGCGTCGGTGGCCGTCCAGTAGTAGTGGAACTCGCTGCCGGGCGGGTGGAACTCGGCCTGTGCGTCCAGGCGATAGGTCGCCTGTACCCGCGGACCGGGCGTGAAGCTGGTCGGGCGCGAACTGGTATAAGGGCTGCCGGCGACGCGATACGATAGCTCCAGTGCGACGATGTCGTACTCGCTCTCGACGACGACAGAGAAGAGGATCTCCTCGGGGAAGTGTGCGGCGGCCTCGATGTCCTCGAAGCGCACGGGCTCATGCGCCCGGGCAGGCTGTGCGGGTACCGCGAGGAGGACTAGGAAGAGAAGAATCCATGCGAGGGCTGGACGGGGCACTTGTTTCTCCATCAAGAGGACTCTGTCCAGCACTCACGTGGCCCGGGGATACGCGACAGCTCACCCCGACACGATGGTGCCGGAACTGCACCGACCGCGGGCATTGTACCACGGAGTCGCTCTCCGTGCAACAAAGGCGGTGAGGCCGGCGTATGATAGGCGGTTGTTCGATGCAGTTCGGTTGGCGCTAACGGAGAGGTGGGCCATGGAAGAGAAACGGTTGTATCGTAGCCGCAAGGAGCGTGTGCTGGGAGGAGTCTGCGGCGGTCTCGCCGAGTACTTTCACGCGGATCCCAGCGTGGTGCGACTGCTCTTTGCCCTGGGTGCGCTGCTGCACGGGATCGGCGTGATCGTCTACCTGGTGCTGTGGCTCGTCACACCGGAAGCTCCGGCGCGGCAGTCCGCGGACCTGCCTGCGCCCACGGCAGACGCCGCGGTGAGCCAGCAGGATCCACGGCAGGAATAGCCGACCGCCGCCGCGCTGCGGCGGCGCGACGAGGAGAGATGCGATGAGCGAGCAAACCCCTGTCCCAGAGTTCACCGCCCCGCCGGCCGAGACCCCGCCGGCGCGGGCGCGGCGGCCCGGTCCGGGCATCGTCTTTCCGCTCCTGCTGATCTATGTCGGGGTGATCCTGCTGCTGCACACCACACAGGCCTTTCCCGGCGCCGACTGGACCCTGTTGTGGCAGCTCTGGCCGGTGGTCCTGGTGCTGATCGGTGTGGACATCCTGTCGCGGCGCGCGCCTGTGCTCGTGCGCGTGATCCTGGCCCTGGTCGTCGTGGGAGTGTTGGTCTGGGGAAGCGTCTACCTGGTGACGACGGCCAGCCCGGTCGAGGCTGCCCGGCAGGTGCAGCAGTGGCAGCGAGGCAGCATCGAGGAGGGCGCGGTCGCCGTGGACTTGGGAGCCGGCCAGCTCGACGTGCGAGTGCTGGGCCAGGGTGCCGACGAGCAGGGGCTCTTTGCCAGGGTCGATCTGGAATCGGCACAGGCACCCATCTGGGATGCCGAGGCGGATCCTCCCCAGCTGCGCCTCTCACAGTCGGGCTGGTGGCCCAGAGGCGGGTTCGCCGGGACCAACGATTGGCGTGTGTGGCTGTCGCCGCGGGTTTCGTTCCGCAGCCTGCGCATCAACACCGGGGCCGGCGAGGATGTCCTCGACCTAGCCTCGCTTCGGGTGGAGGATCTCAAGGTCAACATGGGCGTGGGCAGGATCCAGTGTACGCTGCCGGGAGGCGGGGACTCGGATGCTGTCTGGCGCTTCGACACGGGCATCGGCTCGATCGACCTGCGGGTGCCGGCGGAGGCGCCGGTCCGCATCAAGGCGCACACTGCCCTGGGCAGTGTCAACACCCACGGCGACTTGCGGCAGCAGGGCAGCTACTACCTGGCGTCCGGCTGCCAGAATGCCGGCAGTTGCATCACCGTGGAGGTCAACCTGGCCATCGGGTCGATCGAGCTGCGCCAGGAACGCTAGGAGAGCGTACAGCGACGGAGGTTATGGCGCTCTGCATCAATGGCCAGACTTGGCGCGCACGAATGGCAGACTACGGGTTGTTTCGTAAGTAGTGCAGAGGTTAGTAGCTCTCGGCCCGCGCCATCTTCCCGGGGCCGAGAGCTTCTTTCTGCCCTATGGGTCTGCCCAGGGGTAGGCGGGAGCGAGGTCCAGCGGCAGGTCCGGGCGGACGCGGCGCAGGCCGGCTGCCAGCTCGGGCGACATGTCCGCGTAGCGCTGCACCAGCTCGCGGGCTCCCTCGTAGTCGCCGTCTCCCTCGATCCGCAGCAGGATCCCGGCCAGGTCGGCGATCGCCGAGGTGAAAACGGCGTGATCGGCGCGGAAACGGCCCGTCCCCTGGTCGGCACGGATGGCTCCCCTTTCCCACAGAAAGCCAAAGGCTAGCTGGTTCCCGCGGGCATGGGCTGCGGTAGTGCCCATGCGGACCATGCGGAAGATGCTGGTGACGTAGGCCGCCGGAGCCGCCTCTCTCCACTCGTGGGGGAAGAAGCCCTCCTCGGCCAGGAAGAGGGCACTGTGCATACCGACGATGTCGGCCTTGCACTCTTCGATGGTGCTGTAGAGGTCGCGAAGCGCCTGGTGCAGTGGTTGGGTCGTGCCATCGCCGCGCGGCACTTCCCGCCGGCCCAGCGCATGGCTGATCTCGTGCAGGAGGACGTGGCCGAAGTACGCATCAAAGGTCACCGCCGCGGCCTGCTCGGGATCGAGGACATCCTGGGCGACCGGGCGGAAGATGTGCTCGAACTTGGCCTGGGCGACGTTCCGCACCATCACCTTCTTGGTGCCTACGGTCATGCGCGTGTGGGCGTCGTTGGGCAGGACGAAGGCAGTGGGCAGGGCCACGCGGCCCATCTGGCCGGAGTTGTACACCGTGTCGGCGACGACGATCGGCGAGGCCAGGCCGCCCACCTCGCCGCGGTACTCCGGCACGACCGGCAGGTTCGCTGCCAGGGTGGGCAGATAGTCCACCAGGGCGCGGAAGCGGTCGCTCTCCTCCTGATCGCGCAGGCCGACCAGGCACTCGTAGGAAGCCTTGTAGCCGAAGAGCTTGTCGTCATAGACCTCGTAGGGGCCGATGACGACCTCGATGGGGCCGTCCTGCAGGGCCACCCAGGCGCAGTCGCTGTCGTAGTAGTGGTCATCGAGGAGGGCCTGGGCGCGGAGGCGCAGGTACTCCCTGAGGGGCGCGTGTGCGCTGAGCTGGGCTGCCTGGACCAGGGCTGCTGCGGCCGGCTCCATCTGTTCCCGGTAGGCGCGGTGATAGGGGATGGCCTCCAGGGCCGGCCCGCGCCGACGGATGACGGAGAAGTAGCCGCAGAAGGCCGGTCGATCCTCCGGGTGTGCCTCCAGCCAGGCGTTGAACTCGTCACGGGTGAGGTCCTGGGGGTAGTAGTCGCCCCCGGCCGGGCGGGGCTCCTGTCCGATGAACGGCTCGTCCTGCTCGACGCTGTCCCATGGGCCGCCCATCATGGTGAGGAGTTGCAGGCGCAGGCGGTCCTGGGGGTCGCCGGAGGCGGCCAGGCGGTCGCGCAGGGGCAGGTTCCCGCGCCAGAGCTGCCGCAGGTAGGCATCGCCGATGTGCCGGCCGGCAGCGATGAGCTGCCGGACGACGGCCTGCTCGCCCTCGTTGAGGCGGGTGCGCTCTGCAGTGAGCGTGACAGGGGCGAAACGGGCCAGGCGCTGGCTCAGTTCCATCGGTACCTCCTTATGGTGACGAGCAGTCTCAATCCCCGGCGAGCTGCTCCTTGAGCCTCAGCACCTGCTCCAGCAGTGCCCGCGGCTCCTTCCAGTACTCCAGCGTCACGAGCTGCGGGGTGGCTCGCGCCAGCAGCCAGCGCAGCAGGTCATAGTCCTCCTCGCGCAGCGGTTCGTGGGCGTCGACCAGCCGGCCGTCCTCCAGCCGGACCGGCGCGCTCAGGTGCACCTCGACCACGCGGTGCAGGGGCAAGCGCTGCAGATAGTGGGCCGGCGCGCAGCCCCAGTTGCGGGCGGCCGTCTGGGCGTAGGAGAGGTCCAGCAGGAAGGAGCAGCCGGTGGCCTCGAGGACGGCGGCGATCATCTCCGGGTCGCTTTCCGGGTCTTTGTCCACGCCGGGCAGGCCGGGAGCATTCTCCAGTACCAGGGGGATACCGAGGTGCTCGCGCAGGGAGCGCACGCGGGCGAAGAACTCGTCCAGGTGCCGGCCCAGGTCGAGGGCACTGGGCTGCCGGCCGCGCTGGCGGGCCTCCTGGAGGACCTTCCACGGCCAGAGCGAGATGTGGGCAGAGACGTAGGGCGCGCCGGTGGCCTGCACTTGGCGGAGCAGCTCCTGTTCCTGCGCGGTGCGCAAGGGGGCGCCCAGGAGGTTGCCTCCGTGCAGGAAGAGCGGTTGTCCGGAGACCAGTTCGCGGAAGCGCAGGATCTCGTCGACGGGCATCCAGGTGGTGGCCTCGATGACGTCCGGGCGGACGTCTTCCTCGAACCACAGATCGGCCAGGACCGTCGAGGCGATGATCGCCAAGCGCGCAGGTGCCATCGGGTTCCCCCTGGTCAGACCGGTTCAGGCGCTGCAGTCGGCTGGCTGCCGGCCAGTGCCTGGGAGAGGGCAACCACGTACCCCTGGACCACGGCCTCGCGGGCGACGCGGATGGCGTTACGGATGGCGCGGGCGTCGGAGCGGCCGTGGGCGAAGATGACGATTCCCCTGAGGCCAAGCAGTGGTGCGCCGCCGTACTCGCGGTAGTCCATGCGGGCCCTGACGCGGGCGAAGGCAGGGCGGAGCAGTGCCGCCGGCAGCCTGGTGAGAAGGGAGCGGGTGAGCTCCTCGCGAATGGTTCCCAAGAGCATCTCTGCCACCGCCTCGGAGCTCTTCACGACGATGTTGCCGACAAAGCCGTCGGCCACCACGACGTCGGCGACGCCGGCCATCATCTCCTTGGGCTCGACGTTGCCCACGAAACGCAGGCCGTTGGCCTGCCGCAGCAGCGCGTGGGTCTCTTGGACGAGCCGGTCGCCCTTGGTCTCCTCCTCACCGTTGGACAGCAGCCCGACACGCGGCCGGTTCACGCCTAGCACCTTCTCGGCGTAGAGCGAGCCCATGGTGGCAAACTGCAGGAGGTACTCGGGACGGCAGTCGGTGTTGGCCCCGCCATCGGTGAGCAGGAAGAAACCCTGCTGCCGGGGGAAGACCGTGGCCAGAGCCGGCCGCGCGATCCCGGGCAGGCGCCCCAGGATCAGCGTGGCTGCGGCCATGACGGCCCCGCTGTGGCCGGCCGAGATGAAGGCATCGCCCTGGCCGTCGCGCACCAGCCTGGCGGCCACGGCGATGGAAGAATCCTTCTTCCGCCGCACGGCCATGGCGGGGTGCTCGTCCATGGAGATGGTCTCGGCTGCATGGACAATTGGTAGCGCCAGTCCGGTCGTGTCGTGGCCGGCCAGGGCAACCTGGATCTTGTCCCGGGGCCCCACCAGGACCACCTCGACCCCGAATGCGCGGGCGGCTTCGACCGCGCCCGCGACGGTGGCTTCCGGGGCATTGTCCCCGCCCATGGCGTCGAGAACGATGCGCATGCGCTCCTCCGCGCTGTCAACGCTGTCGATACCCGTACGTCTGCGTGCAGATGGCGCGGAAGGAGATCGCCCTGTCCCCTTCGATGCGCAGCTCGTACGTCTGCTCCGCCAGGGCAGTCTCGATGCTGGCCACGCCCTCGATGGCCTGGTCCGAAGCTACATGTTCCCCGCGGACATTCAGCAGAGTGACGGTGAACGGTACAGAGTGGTCCAGTCCCTCGACGACCAGAGAGTAGGCCCATTGGACCAGGCCTGCCGCGGGCGGGGTGACCGCACCCTGGAATGGCAGAGTGCCCTCGAAGGTCTCCTGAGAGGAGTCCAGACACAGACCACTGCTTTCCGATGTGGCCATCGGGACCTCCTGTGCAGCGCAGTCGGCTACGGAGGCAGTGTACCATGTCCGTGCCGTGGCGTCAAGTCGCAGTGACAGGCAGGGCGATGCTGCGCTAGGACTGGCAGACAGGACAGAAATGGCTGCTGCGGCCGGCGATGATCTGGCGGGCGAGTGCCGCTCCGCAGACTGGGCAGGGCTGCCCACCCCGGCCGTAGACCGCCAGTCGCTCGGCGAAGCGGCCGGCCTCGTCGGCACCAAAGAGGAAGATGCCGTCGCCCAGGGTGGTGCCGTTGGCCAGGATCGCCGCGCCCAGAACCTGCACGATCGCCTGGTGCAGGGCGCCGCACTCTTTCAGCGAAAGCGTGCCGGCCGCGCGCAGCGGGTGCAGGCCGGCACGAAAGAGCGCCTCGTCCGTGTAGATGTTGCCCAGGCCGGCCAGGAAGCGCTGGTCCAGCAGCAGCGCCTTGAGCCGGGCCCGCGGACGGGCGCGCAGGCGTGCGGCAAGATACTCCGCCGTGAACAGGGAGTCCAGCGGTTCTGGGCCCAGTCGGGCGGACCAGTCGGCGTACTGCTCCGCGGCGATGTACCGTGCCCGGCCGAACTTGCGGGGGTCGCGGAAGTGCAGGGACTTCCCGTCGTCCAGGTCCAGGACGAGGTGGGTGTGGCGGTCCGGTAGCACGTCGCGCGGGGTCAGCAACAGCCGCCCGCTCATGCGCAGGTGGATGGCCAGGACCGCTCCGTTGTCCAACTGAAGCATGAGATGCTTGCCCCGCCGGCCGACCTCGCGAATGCGCCGGCCGGCCACTGCGGCGGCGAAGCCGTCCGGCGCCAGCGGTTCGACGAGGGGTGGGTAGTCGAGGCCACGCACCGCCACAATGGCCCGACCGCACAGCTCCGGGCGCAGGATGCGCGCAGTGGTCTCGACCTCGGGCAGCTCGGGCATCGGTAACCTCTCACCCTGCCGGCGGCAGCACGCCGTGCGCGCGCCACCAGCCCATACTCCACTCGACCGTGCGCGGGATGCCTTCCTCCAACGGTATCCTGGGCTCGTAGCCGAGGAGCGCGCGGGCTCTGCTGATGTCGGCGACGTAGTGGGTGACCTCGCCCACCAGGGGAGGCTCGATGCGCACCTCGGGGACCCGGCCCAGTGCGTTCCCGATCAGCTCCGCGACCCGCAGCAGAGAGTTCCCCTGGCCGTAGGCCAGATTGACCGTCTCGTTGCGCACCTGCCCGGCCAGCAGGTGCTGCAGGCCGGCATAGACCCCAGCGATGCAGTCGTCGATGTAGGTAAAGTCGAGCACCTTGTCGCGGCCGTAAACGGTGATCGGCTCGCCCATGGCGATCCTGCGGATGAACTTCGGGATGACCCGCTCCATGCGCTCGATGTCGTTGTCGTAGCGGCCATAGACGTTGCTGAAGCGAAAGACCAGGTAGGGCAGGCCGTAGCAGCGGGCGTAGGAGTAGATCAGCGCCTCGCCGGAGATCTTGCTGGCGGAGTAGGTGCTCTCGGTGAAGGAGAAGTTGGCCTGGCCTTCCTCGGTGATATAGCGGTGGATGTCGCCATAGACCTCGCGGCTGCTACTGAACATAATCGGGACGCCGTTCTGGCGGCAGTACTCCAGAACGTTGTAGGTGATCTGGATATTCTCCATGGCCCGGTGGGGCTCGGAGACGAGCTGGTGCACCTTGGCGTTGGCCGCGAGGTGGACGGCCACGTCCACCTCGGGGTACTCCACCCCGCCAATGCCGCCGCGGAAGTTGCCAAAGCTGCCGGCCAGGTCCTGCAGGATGTAGCGGAAGCGGTCTGTCCACGGGTTGAGCCGCTTGTCGACGCCAAAGACCACGTGCCCCTCGTCGAGCAGTCGCAAGGCCAGGTTGGTGCCAATCTGCCCGCTGGAACCGGTGATGAGGACGCGCATGCCTTCCTCCGTTCTGTCGTCGTAACACGCAGTTCCGATTGTACTACACCACGTCCGGGCGCGCAAGCGCCGCTCCGTGAGCGTTACGGGTTGGGGGGACCACTCCTGGCACAATCGGATCAGCCACTGCGACTGAAGCCCGCGCTGCGCCGGGCACGTCGTGCCGCCCCCGACTCGGCCGGCTTCTGACTGCGGGCGGAGCGCGCCGGGGTCGACCTACAAACATGGCGGGCGCCCCCGTGAGCGTTTCCGTTTGCCTAACGGCTGCCTCCGTGGTACAATGCATGCCTGTGCGCATATCCGGTCGGCTCCGCGCTGCCGGCAGACAAGGAGATAGTCGATGTCACGTCGCGTCGTTGTTACCGGCATGGGTGCTATCACGCCGCTTGGGCTGGATGTCCCGACGCTCTGGCAGGGCCTGGTGGAGGGGCGCTCCGGTGTCGGGTTGGCCACGCTGTTCGATACAGAGGGTCACGATACCCGCATCGCCGCCGAGGTCAAGGGATTCGATCCGACGAACTACATGGACCGGAAGGACGCCCGGCGCTCGGATCGCTTCGTGCAGTTCGCCGTGGCCGCCGCGCGGGAGGCGGTGGCGCATGCCGGGCTGCAGATCACGGCGGACAACGCCGGCCGGGTCGGTGTCATCGTGGGCTCCGGCGTGGGCGGCCTCATGACCTTGTGGGACCAGTTCAACGTGTTCAAGGAAAGGGGCCCGCGCGCGGCAAGCCCGTTCCTCGTGCCCATGATGATCGCCGACATGGCTGCCGGCCAGATCGCCATCATCCACGGGGCCAAGGGCATCAACTACTGCCCGACCTCCGCCTGCGCCAGCTCCGCCCACGCCATCGGCGAGTCGTTCGAGGCGATCCGCCGCGGAGCCGCCGACGTCGTCATCACCGGTGGCTCCGAGGCGCCCCTCGTGGGCATGGCCGTGGCGGCCTTTGAGTCGGCCCGGGCCCTCTCCACGCGCAACGACGAGCCCGAGCGCGCCAGCCGCCCCTTTGATGCACAACGCGATGGCTTTGTAATGGGCGAGGGCGGGGTCATCCTCATCGTGGAGTCGCTGGAGCATGCCCTGGGCCGCGATGCCCACATCCTGGCCGAGGTCCTCGGCTACGGCGCTACCGGCGATGCTTACCACGTCGCCGCCCCGGCCCCGGGAGGAGAGGGGGCGGCGCGCTCGATGCGTCTGGCCCTGGCCGAGGCCGGCCTCACGCCCGGGCAGGTGGACTATATCAACGCCCATGGCACCTCCACCCCGCTCAACGACGTCTCGGAGACGCACGCGATCAAGGCCGTCTTCGGCGAGCACGCCTACCGCGTGGCCATCAGCTCCACAAAGTCCATGGTGGGGCACCTGCTAGGGGCAGCGGGGGCGATCGAGGCCGTGGCCTGCGTCCAGACCCTCCTCACCGGGATGATCCACCCGACGATCAACTACGAGTTCCCGGATCCGGAGTGCGATCTGGACTATGTCCCCAACCAGGTGCGCCGGGCCGACGTCCGCATCACCCTGAGCAACTCGTTCGGGTTTGGCGGGCACAACGTGTCGCTCGTCTTTGGCCGCTACGAAGGCTAGAAGAGCCCTGCGCCGGAGGTAGCGATGACCGAGGAGCTCGATGCCCTGGAACATGCCCTGGGCGTGGCTTTCCGGGACCGCTCCTTGCTCTTCCAGGCACTGGTGCATCGCTCCCATCTGAACGAGAACCCCGCGAGCCAGTTGGCCTCGAACGAGCGGCTCGAGTTTCTGGGCGATGCCGTGTTGGACTTCCTGGCGGCCGAGTACCTCTTTCGGCGCCATCCGGACAAGGGCGAGGGTGACCTGACCCTGTTGCGCTCGGCACTGGTGCGGACGGAGACCCTGGCGAGCTTTGCCGCGCAGGTGGACTTGGGGCGCTATCTGGTGATGGGCCGGGGCGAGGAGGCTGAGCACGGGCGCACCCGCACAACCATCCTGGCCGATGCTTTCGAGGCCGTGCTGGGAGCGGTCTGTCTGGACGGTGGGGTCGACGTGGCGCGGCGGTTCCTGACTCCCTTCTTGGAGCGGGCCGAGGACACCCTGGAGGGGCGGCTGCCCCTCGACTACAAGAGCGCTCTGCAGATGGTCATCCAGGGCCGGCACGGACTCACGCCGCACTACCGTACAGCGGCGACGTGGGGGCCGGACCACGCCCGGTCCTTCCGCGTGGAGGTCTTGGCTGGGGACGCGCTGCTGGGCAGCGGCGAGGGGCCGAGCAAGCAGGCCGCGCAGCAGGAAGCAGCCCGCGTGGCGCTGGAGCAGCTGGAGAAGGAGGGGGCGTGAAGCTGGCCCTTTCGACGATGTGGTGGGGGGAGGGGGCCACGCCGGTGGAAGAACTCGTCGGCAGCACGCGCCGCCTGGGCTTTGAGTGCATCGAGCTGGAGTACCGCCGGCCGGCCGGGACACTGCCACGCCTGCGACAGGCCCTGGCGGACGCCGGCATCGCCGTGGGCAGCGTGCACGCGCCATTTCCGCACCCCGGCGGCAGCGAGGATGCCCTGCGCCAGGCGGACCTGTCGGCCGACGAGCCGGCCGCCCGGCGGCGCGCCGAGGAGCTGGTGGCACGCACGCTGGAGCACGCTGCGGAGTGGGGTGCTGGCGTCGTCGTCCTGCACAGCGGAGGAATGGCCAGCCTTCTGCCGCTGGGCCGACGGATGTACGAGTTGTGCATGGCCGGCCAGAGCGACACCGCCGAGTTCAGGCAGCTGCGGGCCGAGCTGATGCGGCTGCGGGCGGACGAGGCGCCGCGCCGACTGGACTGGGTCCGCCAGGCCTTGGGCCGGCTGGTGCCGCGGGCGCTTGCCCTGAAGGTGACGATCGGCCTGGAGAACCGGGCCTACTACCGCGACCTGCCCGGCCTGGAAGAGATGGGCCTGCTGCTGGACGAGTTCGGCCCGGCCGTGGGCTACTGGCATGATCTCGGCCATGCCTTTCGGCTCGACCTGCAGGGCTTTGTTCCGCAGGAGGAGTGGCTCCGGCGCTACGGGAATCGGCTGGTGGGCATGCACATCCACGACAGCCGGCTGCTGGACGACCATCAGCCCCCGGGGTACGGCCAAATCCCTCTTGAGCGCCTGGCGCTGCTGTTCCCACCGCAGGGTCTGCGCGTGCTGGAGGTGCGGGCCGACTTCTCGGAGGCGGATATCGGGGCCGGCCTGGCCCACCTGCGGGCACGGAAGGTGCTGCCATGAAGCTCATCGTCCAGATTCCAGTCTACAATGAGGAGGCGACGCTGGGGGATGTCCTCGACGCCATCCCGAGGGAGATCCCCGGCGTGGACTGTGTGGAGACGCTGGTGGTGGACGATGGTTCCACCGACCGCAGCGTCGAGGTGGCGCGGGCCCACGGTGTGGACCACATCGTCCGGCACGTCGGCAACAAGGGGCTGGCGGCGGCCTTTCGCAGCGGGCTGGACGCATGCCTGCGTGCCGGGGCCGACATCATCGTCAACACCGACGGCGACAACCAGTACCCCGGCGCGGCTATCCCCGATCTGCTCCGTCCCATTGTGGAGAGGCAGGCCGACATCGTCATCGGCGACCGCCAGCCCCGTCTGGTGGCCCACTTCTCCCGCACCAAGCGGCTGCTGCAGGTGCTTGGCACCTGGGTGGTGCGGCTGGTATCGGGAACGCAGGTGCGTGACGCGCCCAGCGGCTTTCGGGCCTATTCGAAAGAGGCCGCGCTGCGCCTCAACGTGATCAGCCATTTTTCCTACACGGTGGAGACGGTTATCCAGGCTGGGAAGAAGGACCTGACCATTGCCCACGTCCCGGTGGAGGTTAGCCCCGTGGCACGCGACTCGCGCTTGATGCGCGGGATGTGGGATTTCGTCAAGCGCCAGGGAGCCACGATCCTGCGCACCTATGCGCTCTACGAGCCGCTCAAGACCTTTTCCTACATCGCCCTGCCGTTTGTCGTGGTCGGCGTCGTGCTGCTGGGGCGCTTTGTGGTGCTCTACATCGAGGATCCCGGCGGTGCCCAGGGGCGCTACGTCCAGTCGGTCATCATCGGCGGGTTCTTCCTGCTGATCGGCTTTGTCATCTTCCTGTTCGGCGTCATCTCTGACCTGGTCTCCGGGACGCGCCGGCTCACGGAGGAGGCGCTGTACCGCCTCCGCAGGCTGGAGCTGGAGATGGACAGGGAGCGGGGGCAGGGGAACAGGAGCGGCGGGACGGAGGGCCGGGGCGAAGACATCGCCGAGGAGGGCATGTGAGGAGGCGCTTCCTGCTGGCGCTCGCCGGGCTGGGGCTGGCCGGCTGGGGCCTGTACCGGCTGCGCCGTCGGCTGCTGGCGCGGCTGCTGCGGCTGCCGCCGCCGCGCAACGACGTGGTCGTGGAGCGCGGCGTGCGCGTGCCCATGCCCGACGGCGTCAGCCTGGCGGCCGACCACTACCGGCCGCGCGCCCAAGGCTCGTTCCCCACAATCCTCATCCGCTCGCCCTACGGACGCGGCGGCGGCGGGGGGGCCATCGGTCGGGGCTCGGCCCTGGTCATGGAGCGCTTCGCCGAGCGGGGCTACCACGTGCTCATCCAGGACGTCCGCGGGCGCTTTGATTCGGAGGGACGCTTCGAGACGCTCACCCACGAGGCGTCCGACGGCCTGGCCACTGTGGAGTGGATCGTGCGGCAGCCCTGGTCGGACGGCGTGGTCGGCATGTGGGGTCCCAGCTACCTCGGTTACTGCCTGTGGGCTGTGGCCACCGCGGCGCCCCCGGCCCTACGGGCGATCGTGCCCGTCATCCCCTTCTCCAGCGGCCACTCGGCGGCCTTCCTGGACGGTGCGCCGGCCCTGGACACGGCCCTGCGCATCATGAACCTATTCGAATACACGGGCAACCCCGAGCGGCCGGCGGTCGAGGCCAAGCTCCTGTTGCCGGAACAGGAACAGATCGTGCAACGCGCCTTCCGGCACCTGCCGCTCCAGGAGGCAGACGAGATCGCGGTCGGGAGGGCTGTGCCGTTCTTTCGCCAGGGGCTGGCCGACCCGCGTCCGGAGGCACCCTTCTGGCAGGCATTGGATCAGCACGCTCGCCTCTGGCAGGTGCAGGCGCCGGCGCACCTCATCGGGGGGTGGTACGACCTCTTCCTGCGCGACGTGCTGGCCGACTATGCTGCGCTGGGGGCGGCCGGCCGTGAGCCCTACCTGACGGTCGGTCCCTGGTACCATCTCGACCTGCGCTGGGTGCTGGAATCTGTCCGCGAGGGACTGGCCTGGTTCGACTGCCACCTCAAGGGCGAGTGCCACCGGTTGCGCCGGCATCCTGTCCGCTACTATGTGCTGGGGGCCGACGAGTGGCGGGAGGCATGGTCCTGGCCGCCGGCCGCGGCAGTGACGCGCTACTACCTGCACGCCCGGCGTCGCCTTTCCCCGGACGTGCCTGCCCCAACGTCGTCGCCAGATGCGTACCGCTACGACCCCGCCGATCCCACGCCGGTGCTGGGCGGGCCGGTCCTCTTTCCGCCGGCCGGCCCGCTGGACAACCGCCCCCTGGAGAGCCGGCCGGACGTGCTCTCCTACACGACGGCGCCCCTGGCCCACGACTTGGAGATCATCGGCCCTGTCCGCCTGGAGCTGTACGTGCGCTCCAGCCGGGAGCACACCGATTTCCACGGCCGGCTGTGCGATGTCTATCCGGATGGCCGCTCGATCAACATCTGTGACGGCCTCTTTCGCGTGGAGCCGGGCTCGGGGGAACGCCAGCCCGACGGCACGCTGCGCGTGGAGGTGGACATGTGGGCCACGGCTTGCCGCTTTCGCCAGGGCCACCGCCTGCGCCTGCAGGTCTCGAGCGGCGCCCACCCTCGCTGGGCGCGCAACCTGGGGATGGGCGAGCTGCTCGGGTCCGGGACGGCGATGGCCGCCGCCGCGCAGCAGGTGTATCACGACGCCGCGCATCCTTCGGCCCTTGTCTTGCCGGTCATCGCGCAATAGGAGTGAGCCAATGCGTAAGATCGTGCTGGTGCTGCTGGCGTTTCTGTTGTTGCTCCCCGCGTCCGGGTGCGAGCTGTCCGTGGGAGTGCAGTGGCCCACGCCCGTGCCGCCCGCAGAGCCGGGTGCAGCCTGTGCGGCGGTTTCCGTGGCGCAGCTCCAGGCATGGATGGACGAGAAACTCCCCCGCCAGGAGAAGGATGTCTTTGCCGGCGTGGTCTACCTGGACGCGCCGCGGATCGTCAACTGCGACGGGAACACCGTCTACTTCCACGTGCGCATCGGTTTCCATGGCGGAGGGATGACAGTGGAGCTGGGCCTGCTGGAGGACAGCTTTGCCCTGCGGTACTACCCCGACCAGGGCAATGTCTGCCTGGACCTGCATGCGCTGGTCTTTGGGCGGGGCTTGCGGTCGCAGGGTGTCGAGCAGGTGGGCCAGCAGGTCACCGTGGCTGACGCGCGCAACCCGATGAGCATATCAGCGCAGAGCATGCCGCCTGAGACGCGCCAGCGCTTCGACCAGGCCGTGGGCAAGGCAGCCATCACGGGCGCAGACCCCCAGGCGCAGGGCATTGGAACGGAGGCGGCGGGGGTGCTGCTGGACTGGGCGGTGCAGGAGCTGCTGGATCGGCTGAACCAGGCCATCGCCGGTCTGGTGGGCGCGTGCGTCCCGGTCCAATAGCCGCGCACATACGGGTGCCGGCCCTGCGCCCTCCCCCTAGACCAGCCTGGGCACACGCGCCAGTATCTGCGACACCACCTCGTAGTTGATCGTGCCCAGCCGCTCGGCCACCTCCTCGACGGTGATCTCGTCCTCACCCTGCCGGCCGATCAGCACGACCTCGTCCCCTGCCCGCACTCCGGGGATGGCGCTCACATCCACCATGGTATAGTCCATGCACACCCGTCCGACGATGGGAGCGCGGCAGCCGCGGACGAGCACCTGGCCCCAGTGCCGCGGGGCGCGGCGGAAACCGTCGGCATAGCCGACCGGCAGCACGGCGATGCGCTGTTCCCCGGCGGTCCGGTAGGCCCGTCCGTAGCTGATCGAGCTGCCTGGGGCAAAGGTCTTGACCTGGGCCACGGTCGTCTTGAAGCGCAGTGCCGGACGAAAGCCGGCTGGCAGCGGCGTGCTGGCCGACGGTGCCAGCCCGTACAGCAGGATGCCCGGCCGCACCAGGTTGAAGCGTGCGTCGGGGAAGCGCAGCAGGGCGGCGGAGTTGGCCGCGTGGACAAGGGGGAAGGAGAAGCCGGCCTGTGCCAGATCATCCACCAGGGCGGCGAAGCGGCGCACCTGTTCCTGCGTGAAGTCATCCTCGGCGGGGTCGTCGGCCACAGGAAAGTGGGTGAGGATGCCTTCCCATAGCAGACCGGGCAGGCCGGCGCTCCGCTCCAGGAAGGGCAGGACCTCGGCTGGGAACAGGCCCAGCCGCCCCATCCCCGTATCCACCTTCAGGTGCACGCGTGCGGTCGTGCGCAGGTCGCGGGCAGCCAGGGAAAGCGCCTGGACCATGTCGTCGGAGAAGACGGTGCAGGTGACGTCGTGCAGCAGGGCCTCGCGGGCCTGCCAGGGCGGCAGGAACCCCGGGACGAGGATGGGCGCGTCCACCCCGGCCTGGCGCAGGGTCACGGCCTCGTTTAGGCAGGCCACAGCCAGGCGGGTGGCCCCGTGCGCCAGGACGGTGTGGGCGATGCGCACGGCGCCGTGTCCATAGGCGTCGGCCTTCAGGACGACCATCACCTCCACGCCCGGCCCGGCCAGCTGCGCCAGCCGCTCGCAGTTCTCGGCGACGGCGTCCAGGTCCAGCTCCACCCATGTGGGTCGCTCCAGGTGGTGCCGGCGCGGCCGCGGCGGGTGGGGGGCCTGCCGGACAAGGAGCTCGCCGGCCTCGCCAGGGTCGGCCAGCAGCGGCTCCAGCACCTGTTCCATGCGGGCCTCCACGGCGCCCTTGACCAGCACGGCGTCGCCTGGCGCGAGTCCCTGCCTGGCCTGCAGGGCGGCATCCTCGTGCGTGTAGGTGACCTGCACATCGGGCAGGCCGGCGGCACGAGCGACCTCGGCGACACGCGCGGCGCGATCGCCACAGGTGACGAGGCGATCGACAGCTTGGGCGGCGCGCATCCCGACCCGCCGCAGTCCTTCTTCCTCGTAGGAGCCCAGCCCGGTCATATCGCCGAGGACGGCGACGCGCCGGCCTGCGGGGAGTGCTTCCAACGTGTCAAGCGCTGCCAGGGCCGAAGTGGGGATGGCGCTGTAGGAGTCGTCCAACAGGCGAAGGCCCTGCAGGCCGACGAGGGGGCGCAGCCGGCCGGGTACAGGGGCCATGCGCACCAGGGCTGCGGCGATCTCTTCCAGGGAGAGGCCGTGGACCTGCCCCACAGCCGCCGCGGCGGCGACGACGTAGGCGCTGGGCCAGCCGAGCAGGGGGACGCGCAGCGCAAGTGACTGCATGCCGGCGCGCAGGATCAGGTCGGTGCCGCTCCAATCCACGGCGACCACTTCGGCGCAGACGTCGGCGCCGGGGCGACGGCCAAAGGTGCGCACGTGGCTGCGGGTGCCGGCCATGGCCAGCACCCGCGCATCATCGGCGTTGAGGATGGCCCAGCCGTCGGGGGGCAGGGCAGCGACGAGTTCTCCCTGCTCCTGGGCGATGGCCGGCAGTGACCCCAGGTACTCCAGGTGGGCCTCACATACCGTCGTGACCACGGCGATCTGGGGCGGAGCCATCGCCGCCAGGGCAGCGATCTCACCGAAGCGGTCGGCGGCCATCTCCAGAACCGCGTGGTGCTGCTCTGGGCGAAGCCGGCCCAGGCTGAGCGGCAGGCCGAACAGGTCGTTCTGGTTTCCGGCGCTGCGAAAGGTGGGGAAGCGGCTGCCGAGGACGGCGGCGATGGCCTCCTTGGTGCTGGTCTTGCCCACGCTGCCGGTGACGGCGACGACCTGGGGGCCGTGTCTGCGGATGACATGGCCGGCCCAGTCGACGAGCGCTCGCCGCACATCGGGCACTATGATCGAGGTGACGCCGGGGCGTGGGAGTCCAACCGCGCGCTGACACAGGATGCCGGCGGCGCCGCCGGCCACGGCCGCGTCGATGTAGTCGTGGCCATCGCCCCAGGCGGTAGCCACGGCCACAAAGAGCTCTCCTGGGTGCAGCAGGCGGGTATCGTGACAAAAGTCGGGGAATTCGCGGGCGAAGGTTGGCCCGAGGACCTGGCCCGCAGTCGCTTGCAGGAGATCATCGAGGTAGATCATCGTGTGGTATCTCTGGAAGCCGGGTATCGTCCTAGGGAAAGAGCCGCCGCGCCTTGATCTCGGCTACGGCGTCCTCGCTGAAGCGGTACAGCCGTGCCGGCCGGTGCACGCCACGGCGGCGTCCCCCGGTCTCCTCCAGTATCGCCGCCTGCAGCACCTTACGCCGAAAGTTGCGCTTGTCCAGGGGCTCGTTCAGGATGTTCTCGTAGGCTTGCTGCAGGTCGGTCAGGGTAAACTCGGCCGGCAGCAGCTCAAAGGCCAGCGCCGTGTACTCCAGCTTGTAGCGCAGGCGGGTGATGGCATAGTCGAGGATCTGACGATGGTCAAAGGCCAGCGGCGGTGGTGCGTAGGCCGGGAACCACTCCGCCGCGGCGGCATCGGTGGCGGCGCACAGGCGGTGCCGGCCGGCCGGCACCAGGGCAAAGTAGGCTACGGTGATGACGCGCGTCCGCGGGTCGCGCCGTGGATCGCCAAAGGTGTAGAGCTGCTCCAGGTAGACGTCCTCTATGCCGCTCTCCTCGCGCAGCTCGCGCCGTGCTGCTTCCTCCAGCGACTCGTCGATGCCGACAAAGCCGCCGGGCAGGGCCCACATCCCGGCGAACGGCGCCGTGCCGCGCCTCACCAGGAGGACATGGAGCTGTCCCTTCAACAGGGTGAAGATGACCAGGTCCACGGTGACGGATGGGCGCTCGTACCGGGTGACGTCGTAGGATTGTTCGACGCTCATCTCGCTGCCGCTCCCGCGCTCAGGGAACTTGACCGCCCAGAAGCGCCCACTGCTCAGCCGCAACAAGGCACCGTTTCGTGTTTCGTGCACACGAAGGATACTACAGCCGCGGCGGTCTGTCAAGTCGTATGCTCTGACATCCGCTGATAAACCCCACACCTACCCCGATGGCAGCCCCCCGGCCACCTGCAGAGCGCCGCTTTCGCGTGCCGAACGGGGTACTACCGCACGACCGGGAGGTGCGGCGGGCCGCCTTTCGTTGTGCACGGCTCTTGTGAATCGATGTCAGGTGTAGGGACCAAAGTCACAGACACGAGGGCCGGCCCGGTGTATTCTGGAAGCGTAGGAAGAGCCGGAGCATTGTGGCTACACGACAGGAGGCACGATGGAAGCGCCGGATCGCATTCTGCCCATCATCTTGCTGGAGCGCTGCACGGGTTGCGGTGACTGCGTAGCGGCGTGCCCGGCCGGGGTGCTGGAGCTAGTCCAGGACCACGCTGTGCTGGCCCGACCCGAGGACTGCGCCTACTGCGGCGACTGCGAGACCCTCTGCCCGGAGGGGGCTATCGCCCTGCCCTTTGAGATCGTCTTTGAGGAGGATGCCAGGTGACCGCTATCGCCATGCCGCGACAGATCGTGGAAATCGACGAGGGCCTGTGCAACGGTTGTGGCCTCTGTGTGACCCCGTGTGCGGAGGGAGCCATCGAGCTGGTGGATGGCAAGGCGCGGGTGGTACGCGAGGAGTTGTGCGATGGCGCCGGCTTCTGTCTGGGGGTGTGCCCCACGGGCGCGCTGCGCATCGCGACCCGCATTGCCGAGCCCTTCAGCGAGGAGGCGGCCGCAGAGCGGATGGAGCAGCGCGGGACCGCCTACATCGCCCAGAGCTGTATGCGCTGTCGGGCCGGCGAGGCCGAGGCCGTGCTGCTGCCCTGCCGCACGGCCGGGCGTTCCCTGTGGGTCTGCACGCGCTGTCTGCCGGCACTGATCCATGGATGAGGGCGGGGCTCGGTGAGCACAGGAGGAAGCATGGTCGACGTTCATTTCTATGGCAGGTTGCGGCGCTATGCTGAGGATGCTCGGCCCGACGCGGTCTCGCGCCGGGAGGTAGCCTTGGAGCGGTCGGGAACCGTGCGCGAGTTGGTGCAGCAACTGGGCATCGTGCCGGAGGAGATGGGGCACGTCTTCCTGAACAACCGCCTGCTCCTGACCGTGGCGACGATGAACCTCTGGCTGAACTACCCCGATGCGGGCGAGCGCGTGCCTGCGGACCTGACGCCTTGGGAGACGCCGCTGCGCCCGGGTGACCGCGTGGCCCTCTTCGGGCAGGACATGGCCCTGCTGGTGGTGTAGACCGGCGGCGTGCGCTCTATCGCCGCAGGAGTGGATGCCGATGCGCGTTCTGGTGATCTACCAAGGCGAGTACGGGAAGCGGCACCTGGAGAACATCCGCCGCCACGCCCCGGCCGACTGGGCCATCCTCTCCTGGCAGTCCCCGGGCATCCTGCCTCCGGTGATCGACTACCCTGAGGAGTTCGTGCCGGCCGAGATGCCCGTCGCCGACCTGATCGTGTCGCTGGCCGAGAACCCCGGTGTGGCCGAGCTGCTCCCGGAGATATGTCGGCGCAGTGGCGCCCGGGCGGTGATCGCCCCGGTGGACAACGACAGCTGGCTGCCGCGTGGCCTGGCCAACCAGCTGCGCCGCTGGCTGGCGGGCATCGGCGTCAGCGTGGTCACGCCGCGGCCGTTCTGCTCGCTGACCGAGGTGGAGAGCGGGCTGCGTGGGGACAGGGAGGAGGTCCACGACCCGTTCATCGCCGAGTTCGCCCGGCTCTTCGGTCGGCCGGCGCTTGAGGTGACGGTCGATCCCCAGGAGCGGGTCATCACGGCCGTGGAGGTGCGACGCGACGCCAGCTGTGGCTGTGCCCGCTACGTCGCCGAGCACCTGGTGGGCATGCCCGTGGACGACGCTGTGGAGCAGGCCGGCCTGCTCCACCATCACTACCCGTGCCAGGCCAGCATGGTCAAGGACCCGCTCTTTCATGACACCCTGATGCACGTGTCCGGGAACATTACGAAGGACGAGGTCATGCGTCAGGTGCGGCCTCACCTGCGCATCCTGCAATTCACCCCTGCTGGCAGAGTGCAGTAGGAGCTGTAGAGGCGGCACGGCTGCTGCGCTTGGGCAGGTGCCCGCCGTGGTCGGGCTGCCGCAGCGCAACGCGGCGGGCGGAGCGGGCCTACGCCGGTACCAGTGGCGGACCGAAAAGCCCACGGCCCGCGCGGAAGCGGCAGAAGCGCGGCCGCCGCAGGCGGGGGGGCGCGGCGAAGGCTGCCAGGGCCTCCCTGGCCTCGTCGGCCAGGCTGGCTGGGACCTGCAAGCGATGGGCTCCGATGCCGTCCATGGTCAGGCCGTAGACCAGGCCGGCCGACTCGCGCTGGATGTGGACGGGGATGCCGCTCTGCTCGAGCTGGCCGCGCAGCAGCTCGGCCGCGGTGTCGCCCTGGGCGGTGCGCACGGTGACCAGCTCCTCGTCGGGTGAGTAGTCCCGCCAGGCCGGCCGTTCCGGCAGCAGCATGTGATGGCACACCGGGCAGTGCTCGATGTTGAGGGCGTACTCTTTTCGGCAGTGGGCGCAGTAAGGCATGGCGTAGTCTCCTGGGCCGGCGGCGGTGCGCCCGCCATGGTTCCATTGTACAGCTAGATGGTCATTCGGTCAAGGGATCGCGGATGGTGTTCTGGAGAGTCCTGGAAACCCGAAAAAGTGCCACTTGACAGATCGTCCCATGTGTGGTATACTGTTTATTCGCCAACGGCGTATGCGCACTGCAGGCAATTTGACAACGACGCAGAAGTGTGCTATACTACGCCGGCAACGTGCGGCGGACCTTAACAACTGAAGAGTGGCAGGAAGACCTGGTAACCAGGGTTCCCGTGACCTTGCAGGCCAATGAGCCTGTAGTAGTTCCCACGGAGAGTTTGATCCTGGCTCAGGGCGAACGCTGGCGGCGCGCC
>CAZTIG010000033.1:0-48754 GCA_964613665.1 uncultured Chloroflexia bacterium | reverse complement strand
CCAGCCGCTCCAGGAACTCGCGCGTGGCCTGCTCCACCGCCGCCTGCCGCGCCGGTGTGCGCACCAGCGGGCTGCGCAAGGATTCGTCGAGGCGTTGGCCGAGGTGGTCGACGTACTGGCCCACCACCCGCTCGCGGGCTTTCTCGTCCAGCCGCGCCGACCAGTCGGCCCCGCGCGCCTCGAGGTGCCGGGTGAGATAGTCTGGCGCGCCGCTGACCTGCAGCTCCTGGTAGTACTCCTCGAGCGGTCTGATGCTGTCCTGGATCATGGCGGCTCCACTATGCGCTTACGGTTCAGAGCTCTGAAAGCTTCCGGGCCACCGCCCGGAAGGGCTCGAGCAGATCGCGCCCCGTGGGCGGGGTGTGCTCGCGGTGGGCGTACTCGTACTCGCGGTTGTGGGGAATGACCCCCAGGACCGGCACGTGGTACTCGGCCTCCTTGCCAGCCACGAAGCGCAGGTCCTCCTTCCAGATGTTGTTGTACACCAGCCGCGCCTTGTGGCGGACGTCCAGGGCGGTCATGATCGGCAGCAGCCGGCGCAGCGCGTTCTCGGAGAACTCGCTGAAGTCGGTCAGCAGCACCAGGTCGGTGGCCTCGTGCAGCGCCAGCACCAGGATCTCGTTGCGCTGGATCTCCGGCTCGAAATCCAGGAGCACGTAGTCGTAGGCCGCCCGCAGAAGCGACAGGACGTGCAGGAAGGTATTGGGCTGCAGCTGCACGACGACGTCGCTGCGGGCCGGGGCCAGCAGCAGGTCCACGCCGGTGCGCTCGTCGTGGTAGACGTGCCGGGCCAGCACCTCCGAGGTGATCTGCGGTTCGCGCAGCAGGTGCTCGACGGTCAGGGCGTTGGGCATGCCGAAGGCCAGGTACACGTTGCCCTTCGGAAAGTCCATGTCGAAGACGATGACCCGCTTCTCGGGGTGGAGCTGCTTCAGGGCGGTGGCGGTGTTCACCGTCGCCGTCGTCTTGCCGGCCCCACCCTTGGTCGTGTAGAAGATGAGGACGCGGTTGCCCTCCAGTGGCCGGCGCACGAGAGAAAGCAGCCCGGCGACCTCGTGCTCGCCGGCGTCGGGGGGTAGCACCAGCGCCCCCTCGGGCACGGGAAACCCGGCGGTGCGATGGGAGGGCAGGAAGACGACCTTGAGGTCGTCCACCCCCACGGCCGCCTCGAGCAGGGACCCCAGCCCCTGGAGCTGCGTGGAGCGGTCGCCGGCCAGCAGCGCCTGGTAGCCCCGCGCCAGCTGGGCCAGGCCGCTCTCGTAGTCGGGGAGGAAGGCCGCCTCGACGACGTAGCGCTCTTCCAGGCGCGATGGCAGGCTGCTGCCGGTGGCTACGGCCAGGATCCTCATCTCTTTCGCCCCTTTCGCGAGAATCTCACCTCGCCTCCACGGCCAGCACCAGGACGTCCTGGTAGCGGGCCACCTCCAGCACCTGCGCCGGGGTCAGCTGCAGCACGAGGAAGGCGGCGGCCGCGGTGGCCTCGCCGGCGACCAGGGACCTCCCGCCCGCGTCGCGCAGGTCCGCCACCAGCACGTCGCTGTAGAGGACCGTGTAGGTGATCCCCTGGGCCTGGCGCAGGCTGATCGGCGCGCCGGGGGCGGGGGCCTCGGCCGCGGCGGGGGCGAGCGCGGGGACCAGGATGGTGACGGTATCGCTGATCCTCAAGGCCCCGCCGACGGAGCGCAGGGCGTCGGTCGGCAGGGCCAGGCCGGCGTAGCCGGGGGCGATGACCTTCCCGGACGGCAGCAGCCGCCCGGGCGGGGCCGGCTCGCCCACCGCGTCCGCCGTCAGCGGGACGCTTGGCAGCAGCGTCACCAGGGCCGTGCGCCCGGTGACCTGGCCGGCGTCGCTAAGGTACGGGAAGGGCGCGCTCGACCCCGGCAGCGGGGCGGGGACCTCCATCGTGGCGAGCATTTCCGGCGTGATGACCGTGCCGGTCTCGATGCGCAGCGCTACGGTCAGGACGGTGCGGCGCTGCGCCTGGGTGCTGGTCCAGGCCATGTACAGAAGGATGGCTACGGACACGACGACGATGACGATGCCGACGCGCAGGTAGATGCTTCCTCTTTTCACCTTGACCTCCGTTCTTCTCTCACCAACTCCAATCTTTCTGGCTCAGGGCCCGCGCCTCCTGCGCCGGTATGGGCAGGTCGAAGAGCCCGTACACCCGGACGGTCACACGGTACTCCAAACGCACGGTCAGCGGCTCGAGGTAGCTTCCCTGCGGCGGGTCCACGACGACCGTGGCTAGCGCCGCGTCCAGCTGGTGGGTGGCCAGGATCCCCGGCAGCTGCCCCTGGAACTCGGCCGTGTCGCCGCCGTACACGGCGGCGACATTCACCGCGTCCTCGGCCGCCGCGCGGGCCGCCCTCACAACGTACAGGCTGTAGAGCATCTGTGTTCCCCCGATGACCAGGACCACCACCAGGGCGATGGTCAGGGCCCACTCGACCAGAGCCTGTCCTGCTGCCTTCTTCTGCTTCATGGCGCGTACACCTCCGTTTCGACGACTACCGGGACCTCCACTGCGAAGAAGAATATCCGCACCGGCACGCCCACCCTGGCGGCGACGGTGGGGACCTGGTGGGTGATGCCGGTGTACGGGCTGGTCCAGGGCACGTCGTTGCGGGCCTCGATCTGGGCGCGCCCGGCGATCTCCTGGGGGCCGGCGGCCAGGCCGAAAGCCTGGAGCGCCAGGGCGTTCGCGAAGACGGCGCGCGTGGTCGAGATCGCCGCGGCCTCGTCGAGAAGGAGGTCGCCCGCGCCCAGGCCCCCGTAGTCCACCCGCCGGGAGCCCGCCGAAGTGGCCGCCTGCAGCGACTGGCGGGCGTGGCTGCGGGCGGCGTAGAGCGTGCTCAGGGCCAGGAAGGTGAGCACGGCGATCACCGCGACGCCGACGAAGACCGCGATCAGTACGAGGGACTGCCCCCGCGCTCTCGGTGCTTCCAACGGGACCTCCTCGATGAACGAAAAAAGGCAGGAGAGGCGACGTTCGCCTGTCCTGCCGTACGCTCCGCTAGATCGCTGCTTCCGGCGCCCCGGCCTGCCTGGCGCTCACCCGGTCGGTGAGGGCTACGCTCCGGCGGTTAGATTACCCGAGGGACACGTACCTTCCGTTCTTCCACACCCCCGCCGGCCAGGCCCCCTCCTGGGCATACGTCTGCTCCACGATGGGGGCCATGGCGTCGGCCAGGGTGCGATTGTGATCCTCCAGGTAGATGCTGCCTCGCCCGCGCTCGTACTCGACTGTCCAGCCGCGGGCGAGCTCGCCAGCGCTCGGCCCCAGGAGCTCCGCCAGGAAGCGGCGGGCCCCTCCTTTTTGCTCGATGAGGGCCTGGCGCAACAGGGCGGCGGCCTCGTCCAGGTCCTGGCACTTCATCTGGCGCACGATGGCGAGCGCCAGGATGAGGTGGCGGTACTGCTTCGTGGTGACGTTCGTCGCCGCCGTGATCATCGTCGTCTCCGTCTAGTACCGGCGCACGGCTCTTAGCAGCCCCACCTGCAAGGAGAGGTCCTTGGGCCAGAACGCCGTGTAGGTGTTCTCCCCGCAGGTGTACGTGGTCATGATCAAGGCACTGTATTCGATGTCCACCGTCACCGGCCCGACGGGGGAAAAGTCCCAGGTGGCCGGCCGTTCCGACGGGGTCGGCGTGCGGCTCCATACCAGGTGGATCCACTCCGGCTGCGCCACGTCGGGATGGGCCCCGCCCTGGTATACCGGGCGCCAGCGGCAGTCGGGGTCGCTGCTGCCCGCGGGGCAGACCGTCTGCCCCACGGAGCCGTAGAACCAGTACGAGACCACCTCCGAGGAGGCCGCGCAGCCGGGCACCGTGGGCTCGGTCACCTCGGCCGTGAGCGACGCGTCCAGGAATTCCTGCCAGTTCCAGTAGAACTGGGGCGCGGTCAGGTAGGCGTTGTCGCGGGGGTCCAGGTGCGAGTGCACGTAGGCCCTGGCCTCGACGTCCGGCTCGACGGGGACGAACGGCGTGGGCTGTGGAGGCGGGACGGTTGGCTCGACCAGGGGCGTCTCTTCCCAGGTGCACTGGGTGACGGTGACTGGCGGGGTCGGCTCGACGCAGCTCTGGTATTTGCACTTGTCTTTCTCGGCAAAGTTCCAGTACTGCATGGACAGGTCCATGTGCCAGGAGCAGAGCAGGACCAGGTCGTCGCCGTCGCGGAAGTAGCTCCACGTGGGCAGGGCAAAGGCGTTGTGGTACCAGGTGCCGGCCGCCGGCTCCACATCCCCGTCGCCGTCGGTGTCGCAGACGTCGCGCCGGTCCCAGATGTGGCTGTTGGGGTCAGATCCGGGGATGACGAAGCAATTCGAATCGGGTTCACCTGATGTCAGCGGACACCTGTCCTCCCCTTTTTCCATCAGCGCGTTGGGGCCCTGGCGGGTCCACTCCGACCAGCACTCCCAGGTCTCGCACCCCGACCATTGCAGGAAGTCCTTGACTTTTGTCCACGTACCGCCGTCGAGGCTGCCAGGGCAGTTCTCGCAGCGGAACTCGGGCGGCGGCCCGGAGTGACCAGCCGGGAGCGCCGCCTGGGCGGAGGGACTGCCCCAGGCGTGCCAGGCGCCGAGCCCGCCCAGGGCCAGCACCAACAACGCGACGAGTGCGATCAGCGTCAACCTTGTGCGCATATCTGCCCCCCTATCGCACCGCCAAGATGATCGTGGAACTCCACCAGACGCCCGTCCAGGATGGCGCGCCGATGGCGATGCCGATGCGGGAGAACGACCCGGCCCAGGCCTCGCCGCCGCCGGTCCCGTACCGGGTGTCGCAGGGCCGGTCCACATAGTTCTCCCAGTCGTAGGCAAACACACCGGGAGCCATATTGACTGGGCTCAGAGTGATCCCCTTCCATCCGATCACTCGCGCCCCCAGCGGCTGCAGCGCGGCGTCCACGCGGGCCTCCAGCTCGGGCGGGTAGGTCATGTGGTCGCGGTAGGCCGCCTCGGCCTCGTCGGCCAGCGGGGCCAGCGTGCCGGCGATCTCCTGGTCCCAGACGACCGGCGACAGGCCTTGCTCGGCGCGCAGGCAGTTGATCGAGGCCAGGATGATCTGCACGACCAGGCCGCGGTCGGCCAGCCCGGCCGGGCCGCCGCCTCCATCGCCCCCGCCGCCTCCGCTTCCACCTCCACCCCCACCCCCACCACTAGCCGGAGTGGGCGACACTGTGGCTACAGGGGCCAGCGAAGTCCACCCGGCGGCTCGCCAGGCGCCGTCGGGTCCCTTGACGAAGGTGTACTCGCCGTCCTGGTGGTTCGTGTAGGTCGTGGACGAACCGTCCTGCTGCACGGTCGTCTGCTTCAGGTCAAACACCGCCCACACCGTGGCTGTAGTCCCAGAGAGGAGATTGACGGTAGGAGTATGCGCCGAGGGCTCTTCGATGAAGGCGCTGATCCCGATCTGCCGGCCGGCCTCGATGCCCTGGGTCATGCTCGTCAGCATCGTGCCGGTGATCACCTCGGTCAGGTGCGAGGCGTCCATCTCTTTCCCGGCCGCGATCCAGACGTCCCAGTAATGCCAGTAGGCCGCCAGGATGTCCGCTTCGCGGGTGTCGGCGGCCAGGGTCGCCGTCGCCGTGGTCACGTCGCCGGGCTGCAGGAAAACAGAATCGGCCCAGCCGAGGTACTCGGGGGCCGCGGCCTCCACGTGGACGAAGGGTTTCTGGGCCATCTGGCTGTAACCGTATTCCACCGGGCCGGTGTACGGCCGGCCGTCCACCGTCACTGTGAGAGAGAACACGTTCGTGGGGACGACCGCGACGACCAGCCGGCTGCCCCAGTAGAAGTCCGCCCGGCCGGCGCTATCTTCCCCCACGGCGATCGCCATCTGCTGCGACCCCAGGGCGGTGCTCGCCTGCACCGTGTAGCGGCCCGGGTCGTAGCGGCCCAGCGGCGTCCAGCGGTTCGGCTCGACGGTCCCGGCCGGCTGCCCGTTCACCGACACCTGGGCCGCGGCGCTGGAGCGGACCTCGATCTGGCCGCCGAGCCGGGCCAGCGCCGGGACCTGCACCTGTAGCGGGTCGAGAGCGCCGCTGATGGTGAACTGCCCGCTCGCCGCGCGGTAGCCGGGGGCCGCGGCCAGGTAGGTGTGCGGCCCGGCGGGCAGGGCCACGCTGGCGCTGAATGGCGTCGTCCCCAGCGGCCGGTTCCACCCCAGGTCGGGAACGCGGATCTCCACGCCGGCGGCCGGGTCGGTGGAGGCGAACTTCACCTGGCACGCGGCCTGGCGGGGAGAGAGCAGGACCGCGGCGAGCACCCCGGCCGCCACGATGGCGATCAGGGCCAGGATGATCCCCAGGATGATCAGTCGCCTGTCAGGACGCAGCACGGCGGACCTCCTTCTGGGCGAGAGGCAGGAAACGCGGCGCGAACGGGAAGCGCGAGGGAAACGGCAAGGCCGGCGGGGTCCCCAGGGGGGGGCATAACTGCCGGTCGAAGTGCAGAGGTGCGGCAAACTGAGCGGCGCCAGAGCATTGTAGACAGCCTTTCAACTGTTACGGCGGTGCTGGGGGGCAGTATAACACAAATACCGAGGTCTGTCAATAACCTCGGTAATCACGGGGCATCTGGGAGGGATAATAGATGCAGGACGCAGGGTGAACGAATGTTGCGATGGGCTTGAAGCAGCCGCGGACGGCGGGGATGGTTTTCAGGAGGGACAGAGGAAGGACGGGGTCCGCTGAGCCGCGGACATGGGGATGGGAGTGCTTGATGTGTGATCCTCTGGTGACGACACGCAGCTCCCTGAAGGGGACGCAATGACAAGGCAGCTGAGCATGAGCAGGTTTCGGTTCATGAATTCCCTCCAGGCCGGAGCATCGCGGAAGAACAGGCGGCATAGTACCTGTCTAGCTGTACAGTGAGAGAGTATCCCAGCGGCCGTGCCAATGTATTTGGACTGCTCGGTGAACGGCTTTTTCCAGGTCCCTACGTGAGGTACATAGAGCCGAGGCCCAGTCCAGCATCGTGGTCAGAATCCGTTGGAGTACACACTGGCGTGATCGGACCAACCTCACGTCTAGTGCGCAGTGCTGGGGAACAGTGCTTTACCTGCCTTCATGCCGCGTATGTTGGCCAGAACTCTGGCGTATGCGACATCGGCTTCGTTTACGAGCACGGGCTTTCTGTTAGCCCTGAGGATCCGGATATGCCCTCTCCTGGCCCAGTCGTATACCGAACTGAAGGGGAAATCGTACTTCCTGGCGGCGCTACTAACGCCAATAGGGACACCCTCGAGGTTCCTGAAACGCAGCTTGCTGAGATGCTTTGCCACAGTCTCGACATCGTCAGCGGCCAGGTGTGGTTCATCGCCCAGCAAGCCGGAGCGGATGATGCCATCCTTGGCCAGTAACTCCAGGAGATCGGGGCTGAGGGAGTAATGTGCCGCTGCCTCTGCGAGTGGAATCCAGCGAGTATGATTCCCGTTATTGCCGGCCACCTTGCGCACCTCGTCGTCGTCTAGAAGAACGTGACCGTTTACCGCGACGGGCACAATTCTACCATCGTCGACCATCGCGCGCAACTGTTCCAAAGGGAGGTGGTACCGCTCGGCGGCTTCTTCGATTGACAGAAGGGTGAGGGCCATCGTTTCGTCCCCAGAAAGCACTCAGCCAGCCTCGACAATGCCGGGCCGGCTGTTGTAGGGTCGTTATTCATAGAGTCGCCGGGTTCCGGCCGATTCATACGGTCTGCTGTGAGCCGCCGAGGACTCGAACCTCGAACCCATTGATTAAGAGTCAATTGCTCTACCATTGAGCTAGCGGCCCGCGAAGAAGATTATACCGCCAAGCACTCCCTCTGTCAAACCACTGGCACCTGGCATCCGCTCACAAATCCCACACCTACCTCGACGGCGGCCCCGCGACCACGTGCAGGGCATCGCCTTGGCGCACAGCGCAGGCCAGTGCCGCGGGCCCGGGAGGCACAGCGGTCCGCCTTTCGTGGTGCACGGCCTTCATGGATGGATGTCAGACTGATACGGTCCTACAGCGGCATCTCGTAGATGCGCCAGGTCTTGTAGCGGTGCCCCCCCATGAACTCGGAGGCGCGGATGATCAGGTCGTTGTCCTCTAGCAGCATGGAGGTCTCGCACTCCTGGTAGCCCTGCCGCGTGGCGTACTCCTTGGCCTCGGCAAAGAGCAGCGCGTCGACGCCCAGGCGGCGGTACGGTGGGCGGACGCCGTAGAACATCAGGCGGATGCGCGGCAGGTTGTGGCGCTGGCGCATCCACAGCAGCCGCGCTACCCGCACGGCGTCCGAATCCCCATACCAGCGCCAGCGCGGCCGTAGGGCGTAGTAGGGATCCGGAAAAGCCCCCAGCACTGCCGCGGGCTCGCCATCGAAAAAGGCAAAGCGCACCAGGCCCGGGTCGATGATCGGCCGCAGCATCTCGGCCACTGCATCGGCTTCCGCATCGGTGATGGGCAAAAAGCCCCAGTTGCTGGCCCAGGCCTCGTTGTAGATGTGCACCACCAGGCGGATGCCCTCCACCAGGTCCTTCATCGCCAGGGTGCGCGTCTCGATCTCACGCCGCCGCCGCACCCGCTCGGCCAGCTGCTGCAGGCGCGGCGGCGAAGGCGGCTGGACCGGGAAGGTGTAGGCATGGTAGTCCTTGACCTTGCGCAGCCCGTAGCGCTCCAGCAGTTGGCCGTAGAAGGGCGGATTGTGGGTCAGATCGACGGTAGGGGGGTATTGGAAGCCGTCCACCAGGACGCCCTGGCGCTCGTGCGTGGCGTTGGAGTACTCGCCGGGACCACGCATGACCGTCATGCCGCGGGCCCGGATCCACGCCCGGGCCGCGTCCAGGAGGTGGTCGGCGACCTCCTGGTCCTCGACCGCCTCGAAGAACCCGAAGAAGCCGATGGTGGCGTTGTAGTGCGCGTTGAAACGGCGGTTGACGGCCGCCGAAATCCGCCCGACCGGCTCCCTGCCGCGCCAGGCCATGAAGTGGGTGACCTCGGCGTGCTCGTGGTAGGGGTGCTGCGGCGTCAGCAGGCCCACGGCATTGAGCAGGCGGTTGCCAAAGAGGTCCGCACGCAGGGGTGGAGTCCAATGGGGGTCACCACGGTAGAGACGCCAGGGCAGATCGGCAAAGATCCGCAGCCGGGGCGATCCCAGGGGAATCTCCTCGATGGTGACCGGCAGTCCGGTCATGGGCAACCTCCGCTGGCGTTCCCTGGCACATGCAGGTCAAGCCGCTGTGCCGAGAAAGAGACCGGGACACCCCCGCGAGCCCGGGCTTCGTTGCCCATTGCGCTGGGAGGCTTCCATCATACTACGAATCGCGCCGCTTGTCCAGCGCTCAGCCATTTGTATCTTGTCAAGTGGGCCGGAAGTGGGTATAATAGGCCTGCCGCGAGGGAACGCCAGAGACTCCCCGGGCAGGAGAACGATGCGTCGCTGGTGGCAGTTGCCGGAAAGCTGGCTCTGTGTACTGCTTCTTCTGGGTATGCTGGTGGCCGTGGTCCGCTCGATCGAGCAGGCCGCCTGGGCCCCCTCGCTGCGGGCAGCCTTGGGCATCCTGACTCCCGCCGCCGTGGTCGGGCTGGCCCTGGGATTCCTGCTGGCCTGGTTCCGCCGCTTTCCCCGCTGGCTGGCGCACATCGTCGGCGTCGCCGCCGGGCTCGCATGGGTGGTCCAGCTCAGCGGCACCCTGCGCGCCGTCCAGGTGGGCGCCGGCCAGCCGGTGGCCTACATCAGCCCCCTGCTGCAGGGGTGGGCCGACCTGGGCATGGAGCTGTTGTTCCGCGTCGTCGTGCTGTGGCGAGCTTTCGCCCGCGGCGCTCCCGGCGAGGACGTCGTCATCTTCATCGTCCTGCTGGCTTTCCTGGCCTGGCTGCTGGGGTTCCTGGCGGCCTGGTTCACCATCCGCTCGCACTGGCCGTGGGTGGCCGTAGGGCTGCTGGGGTTCGTCATCCTGCTGAACAACTTTTACGGCCCCCAGGTCCCGCCGGCCTACTTTGGCATCTTTCTCTTCCTCAGCCTGGTCTTCTTGATCTACTACCTCTGGCGCAGGCGCGAGGTCGCCTGGGAGGACCAGCGGGTGCGCTACCCGCGCGAAATGTCCCGCGGTATCCTCTGGGTGGCGATCGGCCTCAGCGCCATCCTCGTCCTGGGCACATCGTTCCTCCCGACGACGGCCAGCAGCACCGAGAGCGCCGGCTTCTGGGACCGCTTCTTTCAGCCGTGGCGGGAGGTTCGGCAGACGTGGCAGCGCCTCTTCAGCAACGTTGGCGGCGAGGGTACCGGTGAGGGCCGCATGCGCGAGTACTCCGCCTTCTTCGAGCTGGGAGGAGCGCGTATCGCTCCCGATGGCGTCGCCCTGGAGCTGCGCACCACGCGCAACGACTACCTCCGCGGCATCACCTTCGACCAGTACGACGGCCGCACATGGACGAACACGGCCGCGCACGGTCCCACGGCTGTCCTTCCGAGCGACCCGCCGCTGGACCTGCCGTCGCGCGGCCGCTCCCGGGTGCCCTACCTGGTCATTCCCCGCCTGCAGGGTGGTAACATGGTCTTTGTCCTGGCCGAGCCGATCAGCGTCAGCCTCCCGGCGGTGGCCGAGCTGAGCGGGCCGGCCGACGGCCCCGGCTTCGCCGACATCGTCTCCGTGCGCTCGCGCGCCACGCTGGCCGAGGGGCAGCCCTACCGCGCTGTCTCGCTCTTCTCCGTCATCGACAAGGCCTCTCTGCGGCTGGCCGGCCAGGACTATCCCGACTGGCTGCGCGACCGCTACCTCCAGTTGCCGTCCACGCTGCCCCGGAGGGTGAGCGAGCTCGCTGACCGGATCGTGGGCACGCTGCTGGACCTCGACCGGGCCACCCAGGGCCTGCTGCCCACCTACAACCGCACGGTGCAGATCGTGCAGACCACCCCCACGGCCGGCGGGCAGGAGGTCGTCCTGCTGGTGAGCGCCCCCGGGGCTGCCCCCCAGGAGATCCGCGTGCGCTACCAGGGCGAGCACGTCGTCGGCGTCTCGCCCACGGGAGCCCTAGTGCGAAGCGGCCTGGTCAATCCCTATGACGCCGCCGAGGCCATCCAGAGCTACCTGCGCAGCCAGTACAAGTACAGCGAGGACATCCCCGACCCGCCGGCCGGGGCCGTCGATCGCGTCGACTACTTCCTCTTTGACAGCAAAGTCGGCTACTGCGACTATTTTGCCTCGGCCATGGCCGTGCTGGCGCGCACCCAGGGCATTCCGGCGCGGGTCGCGCGGGGGTACGCGGCCGGCTCCTACGACGAGGAGAAGAAGGTCTATGTCGTGCCCGTGGCACTGGCCCACTCCTGGGTGGAAATCTACTTCCCCGTCTACGGCTGGCAGCGCTTCGAGCCGACAGCCGCAGGCTACACCTCCCTGCCCATCCGCCCGGAGCAGGCCCCCCAGGAGAGCGGGGGCCCGGCGGGGCCGGTGCCCACGCCCGGCCCGCCGATGAACGACCGCGACAGGTACCTGGGCGAGGATGAGCTCTTCACGGGAGGGCCAGGCCTCGCCGGGCCGGGCGACGCCGCCCAGGGGCTCCGCGTGGCCTTGCTGGTCCTGGGCAGCTTGCTGCTGGCCGTCGTCCTGGCCGGCTCCTCCCTGGGCCTGTGGATCGGCCGCGGCCTGGGCCGGCTCAGCCCGGTCGCGGCCACGTACGAGCGCATGTGCCGTTGGGCCGGCCTGGTGCGCCTGAGGGCGCCGGGGCAGCCCACGCCCTGCGAAACGGGCGCCTTCCTGGCGACGGCCCTGCCCGAGCGTCGTCCCCACATCGAGCAGATCGTGGCCTCGTACGTCCGCGAGCGCTTCGGCCGGCACCGGCCCTTCCCCCAGGAGGTGGGCCAGGTCCGCCGCGCCTGGCGCAGCCTGCGCTGGCCGCTGTGGAGCCGCCCCTTGCGCCGTCTGCGCTTTCCCAAGAAGGGCCCCGTACCCACCGAGGAGGTGGTGGAATGAAAGACACGACCCCACTGGATGGCAACCTGCTGAAGGATATCCCGCTGCCGCGCACCTTGCGGGACATCATGGTCGAGACCGACCGCAAAGTCGCTGGCGGCCAGCTGGAGGCCTACACCCCCTTGCCCAGCGGCTTCCGCGAGCTGGACGACATCATTGGCGGCGGTTTCAAGCAGGGCGAGTTGATCCTGCTGGGCGGAGCACAGGGCCTGGGCAAGACCATCTGGGCGCTGCAGGTGGCCCGCAACGTCGCTGCCTACAGCCCGGCCATCGTCGTCTACCTCTCCTACGAGCACGACGAGGAGCACATGCTCAGCCGGCTGCTCTGCATGGAGAGCATCGACCCCACGGTGGACGGCCTGCAGCGCGGCCTGCGCCTGAAGGACCTCCACCGCGGCATCCTGGCCTATCGCCAGCGCAACCCCAACGCCGGCTTCTTCGATGTGCTCAAGGCCCTGCCCCAGGCCAGCCCCGTCTTTGACAAGCTGCAGCTCTACCTGCACAAGCTCTACCTGCTCAAGGCCAGCCCGCAGAAGACGACCCTGCCCGTGCTCCAGGCCATGGTGCAGCACATCCAGGAGCAGAACCAGAACGTGCCGATCCTGCTGGTGGTGGACTACCTGCAGAAGATCCCCCTGCCCTACCTGACCGAGAACGAGGCCGAGAAGGTCACCATCGTCGTGGAAGGGCTGAAGAACATCGCCCTGGCCTACGGAATCGTGGTCCTGTCGATCGTCGCCTCGGACCGCGAGGGCCTGAAAGCCACTCGCCTGCACCTGCGCCACTTGCGCGGCAGCTCGGCCCTGGACTATGAGTGCGATATCGCCCTGATCATGAACCAGAAGTGGAAGATCCTCTCCAAGAAGCACATCACTTTCAACATCCAGCAGGCGGAAAAGTGGAAGAGCTGGGTCGTCTTCAGCGTGGAGAAGAACCGCGCCGGCCGGGCCGAGGTCGACCTGGAGTTCGAGCTGCGCTCCGAGTACTTTTGCTTCAACCCCCACGGCGGCATCGTCGAGCAGACGCTGATCGATGAGAAGGTGATTGCCGAGTAGGGACAATCCCTATCATCGCCCGGCCGGCGCTGTCTTCCTGGGGCACCCACGGGGGGTGCCCCTACTTCTCCCCCATCCGCGAGCGCAGGTAGGCGTCGATGAAGGCGTCGATCTCCCCATCGAGGACCGCCCCGGTGTTGCTCGTCTCGTAGGCGGTACGCAGGTCCTTGACCAGGTTGTAGGGGTGCAGCACGTAGGAGCGGATCTGGCTGCCCCACTCCGCCGAGATGTGCTCGCCCTTGATCCGGGCCCGCTCCTCGTCCCGCTTTCGCACCTCCAGCTCGTACAGGCGCGAGCGCAGCACTTTCATGGCGATCTCCCGGTTGCGCAGCTGCGAGCGCTCATTCTGACAGGTGGCCACGATCCCGGTGGGGATGTGGGTGACGCGCACGGCGCTGTCGGTGGTGTTGACGCTTTGCCCACCGTGGCCGGCGGAGCGGAAGACGTCGATGCGCAGGTCCTCCGGGTTGATGTCGATCTCGATCGAGTCGTCCAGGACCGGCGTCACCTCGACCAGGGCGAAGGAGGTGTGGCGGCGGTGGGCGGCATCGAACGGCGAGAGGCGCACCAGCCGGTGCACCCCGGCCTCGGCGCGCGCGTAGCCGTAGGCGTACTCCCCACGGATCTCCACCGTCACCGTCTTGATGCCGGCCTCCTCGCCGGAGAGAATCTCCAGGATCTCGGTATCGTACCCGCGCCGCTCGGCCCAGCGCAGGTACATGCGCAGCAGCATCTCCGCCCAGTCCTGGGCGTCGGTGCCTCCGGCACCGGCGTGGATGGAGAGGAGCGCGTCGTGGTCGTCGTACTCCCCATTCAGCATCAGGCGCAGCTCGGCCCGCTCGACCTCCTGGGTAAGGCGGTCCGTCTCCTCGGCCACCTCGCCCAGCATCGCGGCGTCGTGCTCGCCCGCGGCCAGCTCGTGGAGGCCATGGAGTTCCTCCCATTGGCGGGAGAGGGCCTGCCAGCGCGCGATCTCCTCGCGCAGGCGGGTCAGCCGGCGCATGACCTCCTGGGCCTGCCGGGGATCATCCCAGAAACTGGGTTCCAGGGTGCGCTGTTCGCCCTGGGCGATCTCCTCTTCCTTGGCCGGCAGGTCAAAGATGCCCCCTGAGCTGGTCCAGGCGGACACGCAGGTCATCCAAGATGCTCTCAGCCTCGGTCATATCGCTCGCCTCCAGGAATCAGCAGGACGGGTCAGCGAGTCGGCGCCCGGATATCGCGCTGACTGCTGAAAGCTGATCGCCTTCCTCACAGGTTCCGCAGCACGTTGGGGCTCGATTCTTCCAGCATGGCCTCGATGCGGGACACGACCATGTCGATGGCGATGGTGTTAAAGCCGCCCTCGGGAATGATGATGTCGGCGTAACGCTTGCTGGGCTCGACGAAATCCAGGTGCATCGGGCGGACTGTGGTCATGTACTGGTGGATGACCGACTCCATCGTCCGGCCGCGCTCGGCGATGTCCCGCTCCAGCCGCCGGATGAAGCGCAGGTCGGCATCGGTATCGACATAGATCTTGACATCCATCATCTCCCGCAGCTTCTTGTCGGCAAAGATGAGGATGCCCTCGACCAGAATGACGCGGTGGGGGTCGACGGTGCGGGTCTCGGGCCGGCGGGTGTGGTGGGTAAAGTCGTAGGACGGCACCTCGGCCGGCCGGCCCACGCAGAGCTGTCGCAGGTGCTTGATGAGCAGCTCGTTCTCCAGCGAGTCGGGATGGTCAAAGTTGACCCGGCCACGTTCCTCCAGCGGCAGGTGCGAAAGGTCGCGGTAGTAGGAGTCGTGCTGGATGTAGGCGATGCGGTCCCGCCCCACCCGATCGAGGATCGCCTGGGAGACGGTGGTCTTGCCCGATCCGGTTCCCCCGGCGACACCGACGACGACCGGTTTCAACTCGTTCCTCCTGCCCCCACAGGGCGCTGACACGATCTGTCGGCCATTCTACCATAGAGCGGGGAGGGTGGCAAATCGCCGAACAGGAGCTACCAGGGATTCGCCAGAGGGCAGTTTGCGTCCCCGGGGCAGGTGTAGTATAATCCCAGCCGGTCGGCAACACGGGCTCGTTCCGATTCCAGTGTGTGACGGCCCGGCCAGAGGCGGTGACCACGCCCACGCGGACGATTGGAAGATGGACAAGGATGCTCCAAGTAGTGGGGGGCTGAGCGCGAACCGGGAAAGCACGGACGGGTTTGCGGGGAGGTGAGCCTGACAGTCTCTGCCTAATCCTGCGCCCGTTTCCTCGCCGCTCCCCGGTCCCCTTCAGCCCCACGAATAGCGGTTGAGCCTGCTCTTGCGAATGGAACAGCGCGAGGCGAATTCTGCCCGCCCGCGGTCGAGCCATCGGGCCGGCTGTTCCCTGTTTCTCGCGAAGCGTCGACAATCGGCAGCAGTTGGGGCGATCCCAGCAGGCGGGCCCCGCCCCACAGGCTGCTCCCAGGCCGACGGCCGACCTCCTGACAGGTTCGGTTCCTTCCTGCGGCCGGGTTGCCGATAAGGAGGGCAACGATGTCTTACATCAGCAAGCTGTTGGGCAGGCCGGTGGCCGACGTCGACGGCGAGCGCATCGGCCGGCTGGAGGACATTGTCGCCCGCGTGCGTGCCGATATGCCCCATCCGCGCATCGTGGCCATCGTCGTCAGCCGCCGGGGCCCCCCGCTCTTGGTTCCGTGCAGCGAGGTGGCCGTGCTGATCGCACCGGCCATCGCCCTGGCCCGGCCCGTGCAGGCCATTGCCCCCTACCAGCCTGCCGAGCACGACCTGTACCTGGCCCGCGACGTGCTGGACAAGCAGATCATCGACACCAGTGGTATGCGCGTGGTGCGGGTCAATGACCTGGAGTTGGCCCGTATCAACACCCATTACTACGTTGCCAACGTCGACATCGGTGGGATGGGCCTGCTGCGGCGCATGGGGCTGGAGCAGGTAGCGTGGGCATTCGCCCGCCTCTTCCGACGCGCCCCGCGCCCCACCACGATCTCCTGGGACGCCGTCGAGCTCGTGCCCGGCGACCAGCCGATGCGCCTGAAGGTCTCTGGCGATCGCCTGGCCGACCTACACCCTGCCGACCTGGCCGAGATCCTCTCCGACCTGAGCCGCGCCGAGAGCAGCCGCCTGCTGGAGACGCTCGACGTGGAGACACTGGCCGATGCGCTGGAGGAGGTCGAGCCCGACTTCCAGGCCAGCCTGGTGGAGACGATGCCGGACGAGAAGGTGGCCGACGTCCTGGAGGAGATGGCCCCCGACGAGGCCGCCGACCTGCTGGCCGAGCTGCCCAAGGAGCGCAGCGCCGGCCTGCTCGATCTGATGGAGGACGAGGAAGCGCGGGACGTGCGCAAGCTGCTGACGTATCCGGTGGACACGGCCGGCGGGATCATGAACACCGAGTTCGTCGCCATACCCGCTGACCTGACCGCCGAACAGGTCGTCGCCGTCATCCGCCGGGCCGCGCCCGAGGTGGAGACGATCTACAACATCTACGTCCTTGACGAGGCCGGCCGCCTGATCGGGGTGTTCTCCCTCCAGGACCTGGTACTGGCCCAGCCGCAGGCGGCGGTGAGCCAGTTCATGTCGCGGCGTGTCATCAGCGTCAACCTGCGGGCCAGTCAGGACACGGTGGCCCAGGCCGTGGCCAAGTACAACCTGCTGGCCGTTCCGGTGGTGGACGACGAGGGCTGCCTGCACGGTATTGTCACCGCCGACGACGCGCTGGACAAGATCATCCCCACGGCCTGGAAGAAGCGCCTGCCGCGGCTGTACTACTAGCGATCCCCTGGGGTGGCAACCGCAAGTGGAATGCCGACCGCAGGTTCTCGTTTCCAGGTACGACGAGGAGACGCCCCGTGACCCTTCGGCAGCGCGTCCGGCCTTTCTGGGTTCGCCTGGCAGCTCTGCTGCTCGTTCTGGGCCCCGGCATTATCACCGCCAACGTGGACAATGACGCCGGCGGGATCACCACCTACTCCGTGGCCGGCGCCCGCTACGGCTACGGCCTGTTGTGGATGATGCCGCTCGTGGCCGTGGCCCTGATCGTCGTCCAGGAGATGAGCGCGCGACTGGGCGTGGTTACCGGCAAGGGGTTGGCGGCCCTGATTCGCGAGCGCATGGGGGTGCGCGTCGCCGCCCTCATCGTGATCCTGCTGCTGCTGGCCAACCTGGCCAACACCGTCAGCGAGTTCGCCGGCGTGGCGGCCAGCATGGAGATCTTTGGCGTGAGCAAGTATATCTCCGTGCCGATCTCCGCCGTGCTGGTCTGGTTCCTGGTGGCCAAGACCAGCTACAAGATCGTGGAGCGGGTCTTTTTGGCCGCCAGCGCGCTCTACCTCTGCTACGTGGTTTCCGGCTTCCTGGCCCGGCCCGATTGGCCGGCGGTCGGCCAGGCGCTGATCACCCCGCAGTTCCAGCTCCAGGGCGACTATGTGCTGTTGGCGGTCACCATCGTCGGCACGACGATTGCCCCTTGGATGCAGTTCTACCAGCAGTCGGCCATCGCCGACAAGGGGCTCAAGCCGGCCGACTACCGCCTGGAGCGCCTGGACGTCGTCGTCGGCTCGCTCTTTGCCATCCTCGTCGCCGCTTTCATTGCCATCGCCTGCGCGGCGGCGATCCACTACAACACCGTCGGGCTGCCCCGGGACATCGAGGAGGCATCGCAGGCGGCCCGGGCGCTCTACCCCTTGGCGGGCAACTACGCCGGCACTCTCTTCGCCCTGGGACTCCTGAACGCCTCGGTCTTCTCGGCCGCGGTGCTGCCCCTCTCCACCGCCTACGTGGTCTGCGAGGCCTTTGGCTGGGAATCGGGCCTTGATCGCTACATCCGTGAAGCGCCGATCTTTTTCGGCATTATCACCGCCCTGATTGCCCTCGGCGCGGCCATCGTCCTCCTGCCGATCCAGTCGCTGGTGCAGGCGATGATGGCCAGCCAGACGCTCAACGGCATCCTCCTGCCGGTCATCCTGATCGTCATGCTGCGCCTGATCAACGACAGGCTGCTCATGGGCCGCTTCGTCAACGGGCGCGTATTCAACGTCCTGTCGTGGGCCTTTGTCGCCGCCATGATCGCCCTGACGGTGGTCCTGGTGATCACCAGCCTGTTTCCCTCCCTCCTGAGTGGCAACTGATGGGAACCGCCATGGCTGAGCAGCACACCCCCACCCTGCCGCAGGTGATCGACCGGGAAGAGGCTCTCCGTCTGCTCCTGCGAGTGCTCGCCGGCCAGGATGCCGTGGCCGTGGATACCGAGTCCAACTCCCTCTATGCTTACCAGGAGCGCATCTGCCTGATCCAGTTCTCCATCCCGGGGAGCGATTTCCTGCTGGATGCGCTGGCCGGTCTGGACCTGCGGCCCCTGGGCGAGATCTTTGCCAACCCGGCCGTCCAGAAGGTCCTGCACGCTGCCGACCAGGACATCGCCGGCCTGAAGAGGGATTTCGGCTTTCACGTGGCCAACATCTTCGACACGATGTGGGCCGGCCGCATCCTGGGTTGGCCGCACCTGGGGCTGGCGGCGATCCTGGAGCAGGAGTTCGGGGTGCGCACCGACAAGCGCTTCCAGCGCTACAACTGGGGCGAGCGCCCGTTGCGGCCCGAGGCGCTCCGCTATGCCAGTATCGACAGCCGCTACCTGCTGCCGCTGCGCGACCGGCAGGTGGGCGAGCTGGCCCGCGCCGGCAGGAGCGAGGAGGCCGCCGAGATCTTTGCCCAACTGGCCCAGACGGCCGCCGCCACCTCGCCTTACGGCCCGGAGGCCTTCTGGCGGGTGCGGGATGTCTACAGCCTGCGCGAGCGCGAGCGGGCCGTGCTCTGGGAACTGTACCTCTGGCGGGACCGCGTGGCCCAGGCCCGGGACCGGCCGCCCTTCAAGGTGGTCGGCGACCAGGCGCTGGTCGCGTTGGCCCGCTTCCGCCCGCGGGAGTGGCGGGCCATGGAGGGGATCCCCGGGCTGACCCCCTACCTGCTGCGCCGTTACGGGCGGGCCCTGCTGGCCGCCGTGCAGCGCGGCGAGCGGGCGACCGCCCCGCGTCCTTCCCGCCACCCGCGCCTGCCCCACGCGGTCGCGGAGCGCTACCAGGCCCTGCAGTCCTGGCGCAAGGAGCAGGCCGCCGGGCGCGGCGTCGAGCCCGACGTGATCCTGGCCAACGCCACCCTGTGGGCGCTCGCCCGGCGCAACCCGACCACACTGGCGGAGATGGCTGGCACCGAGGCCCTGGGCCCGTGGAGGCAGCAGGCCTATGGCCCGCAAATCCTGGAGGTTCTCCGCCGGGCGAACCAGCACCAGATGTAGAGCCGCTCTCGACCGCCAGGCAGCCGCCCGACCGCCGTGCTCCTGGCGGAGCCCGCCCCAAGCACGGGGCATCGAGCAGTCACACCGTCTTCCAGACCGGTCCCGCTACACACCCCCATGGGCGAAAACTCGCCGACCCGTTCGCGCGGTCGAGCGGCCAGATCATCCGTGTATCCGTGCGGCTTGTCCGTACCGCGACAGTCGGCTTTCTGTCAGGGCCCGGGGCGCGGGGGAAATCCGTGTGCTGGGAATCCCGCGGTCCCGGGGATGGATCACGGTATCCCGGCCGCGGACCCGGCCAGCCGGCCGATCTCCCGCCGCATGCGCAGCGTCGTCCAGGGGGCCAGTGGGGGACTGAGCAAGCGGGTGATATCGCCCAGCGGGACACGCCGCTGGCGCTGCACCTGCTGCCGCAGCGGACGGAGCCGGGGGAGCATCTTGAGCGCCGCCAGCCGGCCGCGCAAGACGGCCAGGTTCCCGGTGACCAGGCCGTAGGCACAGGCACCAATGTCGTAGGCCACGATCAGCGGAGCACAGCGCAGCCACAGGCCGGCCGGCAGGTCCAGGTACAGCACCAGCCAGCGGTTCCGCGCCAGGTAGAACGATTTCCATGCCGAGTCGCGCCCGGCGCTGGCCGAGTAGACGTGTCCGACGACCGCCTGGGGGGCGAGCAGGCAACGCCAGCCGGCCAGCCGGCCGCGCCAGGCCAGGTCGGCGTCCTCCAGGTAGGCGAAGAACTCGGGCCGAAAGAGGCCCACCTCGTCCAGCATGGCCCTGCGGTAGAGCGCCGCTCCCCCGCAGGGGCCAAACACCTCCGCCGCGGCCGGGGCCAGGGAGGAGAGCGGCCGGCCGACGGCGTGATCCAGGACGACTCCGTCCCACTGCACGCGCATCCCCGCCGAGGCGATCACCTCCGGCCGCTGGGTAAAGACCAGCACGCCGGCCACCATGCCGACGCGCTCGTCCTGCCGCGCCACGTCGACCAGGGCCTGCAGGAAGCCCGCATCGGCCTGGGTATCGTTGTTCAACAGGACCAGGAAGTGGCCGCGCGCCGCGGCCAGGCCGACGTTGTTTCCGCCGGCAAAGCCCAGGTTCGCTGGCTGGACCAGCAGACGCACCTCGGGGTAGCGCTGGGCTACCCACTGCGGGGAGCCGTCCGTCGAAGCGTTGTCTACCACGATGGTCTCAAAGTCGCGGAAGGACTGGGCGCGGAGCGCGTCCAGACAGGGGCCCAGCAGGTGCCGGCCGTTCCAGTTGACCACGATGACCGAACAGGTGGGGGCAGGGGGTTCCCCCGCCGCGGCGCCGCCAGCCGGTTGGCCTGTGCCCATGTTCCATCACCGCCGGGCGGGCTGTCCGGGAAGAGGAGCCTCGCCGCTACTTCGGCAGTCCCTCCGCCATCCGCCCCAGGATCGTCGCCACGTGGGCGATGCCGCGCTCCAGGTCGACGAGGCGCACGTTCTCGTTGGTGCCGTGGACGTTGCAACCGGGGTAGCCCACCCCGATAGCGACGATGGGCAGGCCCAGCCCCTCGCCCAAGAGGTACATCGGACCGGAGCCGCCCATGATGGGGAAGACGGCCGGCCGGCGCTGGTAGGCCATGCGCGTGGCCTGCACGACGGCCTGGACAAAGGGGTGCTCCGGCGGCGTCCGGTAGGGCGGCAGCGCCGGCCCCAGCGGGCGCACGCTGACGTCGCCAAAGCCATCGCGTTCCAGTTGGCGGCGCAGGAGGGCCAGGATCTCGTCCGGCTTCTGCCGCGGCACCAGCCGAAAGTCCAGGTGGGCCCGGGCGCTAGCGGGGATGATCGTGCGGATACCCTCCCCAACATGGCCCGCCTGGATTCCGGAGATGTTGCAGGTGGGTGTGTAGAACTGGCTGAGCAACAGGGGGCCGTTGGAGAGGTTCCCCAGGAAGGCCGGGATCTGCCAGGCGCTGCGCGATTCGTACTCCGGGAAGGGCAGCCGGCGCGACTCCTGGATCTCCTCATGCGAAGGGCTGTCGACGCGGTCGTAGAAACCCTCGATGAGTATCTCCTCGTCGGCGCTCTTCAGCCGGGCCAGCGCCCACAGCAGCCGCCAGGCCGGGTTGGGGGCAATCGTCGCCCAGGAAGAGTGCAGCTCGGTGGCCGCGCCGCAGGTCTCCAGCGCCACGCTGAGGATGCCCTTCATGCCCAGGTAGAGGTACGGGCGGCCCTTCTGGTCGGTCTCGCCATACTCCCACAGACAGCCGTCCGCTCGCAGCATATCGCCGTGCTCCTGGACGAAGGCGGCCAGGTGCGGGCTGCCGCTCTCCTCCTCGCCCTCCACCAGGAAGCGCACACCCACTGGCAGGCGGCCGTGGAGCTCTTTCCAGGCCCGCAGGGCCCACAGCCGGGCCAGGAAGTCGCCCTTGTTGTCCACTGCGCCACGGGCGTAGAGGCGGCGGCGGTACACGCGGGGAGAAAAGGGCGGGAAACGCCAGTCGCCCTCGTTGCCGGGGGACTGCACGTCGTAGTGGTCGTAGAACAGGACCGTGGGCTTGCCCCGGACCAGACGCTCGGCGACGACGACAGGCGGCCCTCCTGCGGAGAGCAGGTGGACCTTGAGCCCGCAGCTCTCCAACTCCTGGGCAACCCACTCGGCCGCTGCGCGCAGCACCTCCGGCCGGCCGGCCGTGCTGGGCAGGGCGCAGAACTCGCTCAGATCATGGACGACCTCGGCCAGGTGCTCGCGGGCAAAATCACGGAACGCGGGCATGTTGTCCCCCCTCTCGCCGCTCGCGCAGGTTGCGCAGCAGCTGGGCACGCACGATCTCGCGCTCCCGGCGCGACCGGCGTTCCTCCGGCGTGCGGTCCAACACCATTTGCACCGTCTTCACCAGGGCCACCGGGCTGAAGGGCTTGGTGATGTACTCGTCCGCGCCCAGTTGCCACCCCTGGATGATGTCGGCATCCTGCACCAGAGCGGTCAACACGACCACCGGGGTATCCCGGAACCTGGTGTCCTGGCGCAGCCGCTTCAGCACTTCCCAGCCGTCCAGCCCAGGCAGCATAATGTCCAGGATGACCAGGTCCGGCATCCCCTGGTCCAGCTGCTGCATAGCCTCGAAGCCATCGGCGGCGGTGATCACATCGTAGCTTTCGAGCTTGAGGTTGATGTCGATGAGCTTGCGCACAGGCTGCTCATCCTCCACCACCAGCACCTTCATCTTGCCCTCCTGCTGTCTCGGGTGGCCGCGTCAGAGAACGCTCCAAGAGGTTGTTCACGCAGGCGGCGAACTGCTTCAACGAGAAGGGTTTCAGCAAAAAGGCGTCGATCTGCAGACGGAACGCGCGCTCCTCGTCCTCCGGGTCGGTCGAAACGAGCAGGATCGGGCGGTGCTCCAGGCCGGCGGTCTGGCGCAGCTCACGGCAGAGGTCCCAGGCCGAGCCGTCCGCCTGCAGGGCATCCAGAACGATGATCGCCGGAGGATTCGTGCGGGCCGTTGCCAGCAGTTCCTTCCCGCCGCGGTATTGCAGGACACGGTGGCCGGCCCGCTCCAGGTGCATCCGCAGCAGTTGCAGCAGGTCTGGCTCGGCCCCGGCAATCGCCACCAGGAAAGAGCGCCGGCTGCCGCGCCTCTCCGGCAGGCTGGTCGGCGGAGGCCCCCCACTGCGCTGGTCCACGGCGTAGCTGCTGCCTGGCATGCGCTTGGCGTAGCTCTTCATCTCGGCCGCGATGCGCCCGATCTCGTCCAGGCTCTCGAAGCGGTGGCAGCAGTTGGTCACTACCCCGATCGAGATCGTCATCGTGGGAAACCGACGAGGAACACCAGCACGGTCGTAGCCGCGCAAGTACCCCCGATCCAGGTCCCCCGGGTCGTACATGCCCGGTATGGCGGCGTCGAAACGCGCGATCAGGTTGGTGCAGATGGCCTCCACACACTCCGGCCGCGTGATAATGGCAAAGTCATCGCCGCCGATATGGCCGATGAAATCGCCGGCGCTTCCGTGGGCGGACACCACCTCCGTGATCAGCCGCGCCAGCAGCTGGATGGCCTCGTCCCCGCGCACAAAGCCATAGGCATCGTTAAAGGCCTTGAAACTGTCCAGGTCCACGTGCAGCAGAGCCAGGAGTTCGCCGCTCTGTAGGCGGTGCCGCAGCTCCTCCTGCAGCAGCCGGTTGCCCGGTAGGCCGGTGAGCGGGCTGCGCACGGGGATCTCCCGCGCCCGCCGCAGCAACGAGCGGACACGGGCCAGTACCTCGTCCAGATCGAACGGCTTGGTGACATAGTCGTCGGCGCCGCTCTCGAAGCCGGTGAGCTTGTCGCCCACCGTGGAGAGAGAGGTTAGCATCAGGATCGGCACGTGGCTGGTACGGGTGTCGTTGCGCAGTTGCCGACAGACCTCGTATCCATCCATCTGCGGCATCATCACGTCCACCATGATGAGGTCGGGGACACTCCCCTGCGACAGGCGGACGGCCTCGTCGCCGTTCTGGGCCAGCACGACCTGGAACCCGACCCGCTCCAGGAAGACCCGGAGAAGTTGGCGAATGCCGGGGTCGTCATCGGCGACCAAGATGGTGGCTGCTTGCTCGCTCATCAACTCACCAGCCGCGCATAGAGCAGGTCCAGACTGAGGTCGCTGCGCACCGTCTCCATCGACTGCAGGGTCAGAGCAGCAGCCGAGACCCCCAGCCAGACCGCCTCGTCGAGGGGCATCTGGTTCACCAGGCCGTAGATCACCGCCGCTGTCAGGGCGTCGGCCGCGCCGGTGGGGTCCACTACCTCGCAGCGGACCTCCGGGACAAAGCCGTTCATCTCCCTGCTGGCATAGACCACGCCTTCGTTCCTCAGGCTGATGATCGCCACCTGCACGCCGGCCGCGACCAGTTGCCGGGCGGCGTGGGCGGCCTCGCGGCGTGAGGTGACCGGCCGGCCCAGCAGCGCCTCGGCCTCCACCGAGCCGGCGGCCAGCAGGTAGAAACTCGCCAGCTGGTCGCGATAGCGCTGGGCCAGCTCGTACGAGACCGGGTCCAGGCAGACCGGCACGCTATACCTGCCGGCGGTACGGACCACCGTCTCCACCGTGATCTGGGGCGTGTTGGCGTCCACGACTACCATGCGAGCCTCGCGGAAGAGGCGCCGTCGCTCGTAGACGTAGCGCGGGGTGAGCTCGGCGATGATGGCGGTGTCGTCCACGCCGGCCGCCAGGTTGCCCTGGCCGTCGGACAGGGCCAGGTAGGAGCCGGTGCGCCCCTCCCGGCAAAAGAGCACCTGGCTCACGTCCACGCCGGCCGAACCGGTGTGCTTGACGATCTGGTGGCCGAAGGGGTCGCGGGCGACGGCCGCCAGCAGCGCCGTGTGCCGGCCCAGGCGGGCCAGGTTCTCGGCGATGTTGCGGGCGACCCCGCCGACGGTGATGCGCACCTGTCCGGGGTTGGAGGTGCCAGGATGGATTTGCCCGGCGACCCGGCCCTTGATGTCCAGGCAGGCGGCGCCGATGACGACAACCTCCGGCAGCCATTCGCTCATGCTGAGTCTCCGTCCGTGTTGCCGCCCATTATAACACAAAGGGGGGTGTCTGCAAAGCCCCACTACGAGCTCACGAGCTCCGCCCCTTCCCCGAGTCGGTGATCTCCACCAGCGCATCCGGGTAAGGTTGGAAGAAGGTCTGCTGCCGCAGGTACTCCTGGCCGAAGCGGACGATCCAGGCGTTCAGCAGGGTCAGGGGCACGCTCAGGGGCACCCGGCCGGCGCGGTACTTTTCCAGCTGCTCGAGGAAATAGGCCCGTTCGTTCCCGGTCAGATAGCGCGAGAAGTAGCCGAGGCTGTGCATCAGGACATTGATGTGGGAGCGGTAGCGCGGCCACTGGGCCAGGGCTGCCTGCAGGTGCTGGCGGTAATCGGCCACGACCTGGTCCAGGGGCTGCTTCTCCGGGTTGGCCACGATGCGCCCCAGCATGCGCAGCTCTTTCTGGCTGTAGGCCATCAGCAGCAACTTGTTCTCGGCGTGGAACTGCACCAGGCCGTGCATGGTCGGGGCTGCCAGCAGCCGGCTGAAGCGAGCCAGGGTGTAGAGCTTGGTCAGGAAGTGCTCGCGGAGACGGTAGTTCGTCAGCCGGCCCTCGTCCTCCACTGCCAGGTGGGGAAAGTGCTCCAGCACGGCCGCGCCAAAGAATCCGCTGCCCCGCTGCAGGACGTTGCCGCCTGGGCCATAGACCTTGACGTCCTTGATGCCGCAGGAGGGCGAGCGGCTCTTGAGGACAAAGCCGTGGACCTCCGGCAGCGACTTTAGGAAGGACCGGGCAAATGCCTGCATGCGCGCGGTGACGTCGTTCCCGCTGGCCGGCTGGAGCAAGCGCAGCTCGCCGCCCACGGCGACGACGCGCACCGGGTCGCGGGGGACGCCCAGCCCGATCTCCACCTCGGCGCAGACGGGCCGGAACTCGACCCACGCAGCGAGCTTCTGGACGAAATCGTCGCGGATCGTCTGCGCGTTATAGCGGCAGGCGGCGAACCCCAGGCACTTACTGACGACGATGACCGGCCGCACCGTCGGATCTATCACCGGACCTCCTTGTGCGCTTCGTGCGACGAGAGGAATCCCGCGGGGCGCATTCCTTCTGCACATTCCCGCCGTGTCGCGCCAGCAGGTGCGAAGGAACCATCTCGAATCGACCGCCAAGCCGCAGAGGCACCCTGATGGACTGACCACCAAGGCACGAATACGGCAAAAGCACAAAGGGCCCCTATCGACATGGTGTCTTGGTGCCTTTGTGGTTTTGAGATCGTTTCCGAGCCCCGCAAACCCTGCGCGCGTGCCAGCCCTCATGCACATCATACCACAGAATGCGGCCGGCGACAAGGCGGTGAGCAAGCTGGCCCGGGATCCGAATTGCCAAAAGGTGCCCTCCGTGCTATACTGAGCGCCCAGGTTCAGCGCTTCTGCGGCGATGGGAACTCACGATAAGAAGGAGGTACAGATGGCTGCACAGGATACGGTGCGCGTCGACCACGAGAAGTTGACCGATTTCGCCACGCGTGTCTTTGTGGCCCTCGGTGTGCCGGAGGAAGACGCTCGTGTCACTGCCGATGTCCTGGTCGTGGCCGACCTGCGCGGTGTTGATTCCCACGGCGTGGCCCGCCTGCGTCGCTACGTGCAGGGAATCCGGGATGGCGTCATGATCCCCCGGCCGGCCATCCAGGTCGTCCACGAGACGCCGGCCACGGCGCTGATCGACGGCGGGGCCGGCCTGGGCCAGCCGGTGGGGCAGCGGGCCATGCGCCTGGCCATCGCCAAGGCCCAGGCCGTGGGGGCCGGCTTTGTCGCCGTGCGCAACTCGAACCACTATGGCATCGCCGGTTACTATGCCATGATGGCGCTGGAGGCGGGCAACCTGATCGGCATGTCGATGACCAACGCCGACGTGCTGGTGGTGCCCACCTTTGGGCGGGACGCCATCCTGGGGACCAACCCGATCAGCGTGGCCGCGCCGGCCGGCCGGGAGCGGCCCTTTGTCCTGGACATGGCCACCAGCACCGTGCCGCGAGGCAAGCTGGAGGTCTATGACCGGCTGGGCAAGGAGATGCCGGTCGGCTGGGCCACCGACGAGCGCGGCCTGGACACGACCGACGCCGGCCGGGTGCTGCGCAACTTTAAATCCCGTGCCGGCGGCGGCCTGCTGCCGCTCGGCGGGGCCGGTGAGCTCCTCAGCGGGCACAAGGGCTATGGCATGGCCCTGCTGGTGGACATCCTCTGCGGGGTCCTGCCGGGCGCAGCCTACGCCAACCTGGTCTATCCCAAGGACGCCTCCGGGAAGCCGCTGCCGGCCGACATCGGCCACTTTTTCGGGGCATGGCGCATCGACGGCTTCCGCCCGGTGGAGGAGTTCAAGGCCTCCATGGACGACATCATCCACCGCCTCAAGGACCTGCCCAAGGCCGAGGGACAAAGCCGCATCTACATCCACGGAGAGAAAGAGTACGAGGAGAGCGAGCGCCGCCGCATGCAGGGTATCCCCCTGGTGGGCAAGGTGTACGAGGATCTCAAGGCCATCGCCGGTGAGGTGGGGGTCCGCTTCGATATCGAGTGACAAGCAGCAAGCGGCAGGCAACCGGCAGCAGGTACCCTGCCTGCCACTCATTTCCTGCTCAGAAGGAGGCGCCCATGTACCATGTCCCCTACGGCAAGGGCGAGATGAGCTTTGCGCTGCCGCCCGGCATGCGCGGCACCGTCGTGGAGTCGAACGCCGTGCCGTACCTCCCGGACCTGCCGGCAGCCGTGCGCCAGGCGCTGGCCAGCCCCGTGGGCACCCCGCCGCTGCGGCAGATGGCTCGCCCCGGCGACACTGTCTGCATCGTCTTCACCGACATCACCCGGGCATGCCCCGACGCGCTGCTGGTCGGCCCGATCCTGGAGGAACTGCACGCCGCCGGGGTGGCCGAGGAGCGCATCACCTTCCTCTGTGGCGTGGGCATGCACCGCGCCAGCACCGACGCCGAGAAGATCGCCAAGCTGGGGGCGGAGGTGGTGCGGCGCTACCGCGTCGTGGACCACGACGCGCGCGATCCCCAGGGGCTGGTGGACCTGGGCACGACCGAAACCGGCATCCCTCTCTCGGTAAATCGGCTGGCCTACGAGAGCGACCTGCTGATCGCCACCGGCATCGTCGAGCCGCACCAGTACGCCGGCTACTCCGGCGGGGCCAAGACGCTGGCCGTGGGCGCGGCCGGCGAGGCCATGATCGCCTACACACACGGGCCGCAGATGCTCGAGCACCCCGGGACGCGCCTGGGACGTATCGCCGGCAACCCCTTCCGGGAGGCGCTGCAGGAGGCGGGCCGGCGGGCCGGCCTGCGCTTCATCGTCAACGTTGTCCAGGACGACGCCCGGCGCGCCGTCGCGGTGCGCGCCGGTGACCCCACCGCCGCGTTCCGCGAGCTGGTCGAGACTGCCCGCCGGCTCTATGAGGTGCCCATCCCCCAGCAGTACGACGTGGCCGTGGCCGGGATCGGTTTCCCCAAAGACGCCAACCTCTACCAGGCCTCGCGCGGACCCACCTACCTGCACTTTGCCCCGACGGCGGTGGTCAGGCCGGGAGGCACCTACATCGTCCCGGCGGTCTGCCAGGAGGGAGCGGGAGAGGGAGCGGGCGAGCAGCGCTTCTACCGCGCCCTGAAGGAAGCGGCCAGCATGCCAGCGCTGGTGGAGCAGCTTCGCCGGGAGGGCTATCCCCCGGGTGAGCAGCGCGCTTTTGTCCTGGCCAAGGTGCTCTGCGAGGCCAACATCGTGGTGGTCGGCGCAGAGACGCCGGAGGTCGCGCGCGATGTCAAGATGGCTGCGGCGCCGACTATGGAGGAGGCCCTGGCCTGGGTGCAGGAGCGGCAGGGGCGCGAGCTGGACGTGCTCATCGTCCCACACGCCCTGTTGACGCTGCCGGTGGTGCAGTAGGGGCCCTGGGCACGCAACGCGGCCGCAGCGTCGTCGAGGGTGGCGCTTTCGCGGGGCCGGCCGGTCCGCGCAGAGGTGCGGGCACCGCCCTCCCATGGAAACGCCGGGTCCGGCACCGCGGCACCACCTTTGACATAACCGGCCATTTCGTATATAATAGCGGTAGACTGGCCTCAGCAGCCCTGGCAGAGACAAGGAGAAGCGATGAAGACGATCGAGGAGTTCCTGGAGTACCTGGAGGTCGAGCGGGGATTTTCCCCGCACACCCTGTCGGCCTACCACACCGACCTGGTTCAATTTCACACCTTCCTGCGCGAGAGGCACGCCTTCCGCTCCTGGGCCCAGGTGAAGCGGCAGGACATCCTGGCCTTTCTGACCTTCATGAAAGAGCGCAAGTACGCCTCCTCGACCATCACCCGGCGCATCTCGGCCATCCGCTCTTTCCTTTCCTACCTCATGCAGATCGGCAGGCTCAAACACGACCCCAGCGAGGAACTGGAGCTGCCCCGGGTTCCCCGCCAGCTGCCCCGCGTCCTCTCCACCGAGGAAGTGGATGAGCTGCTGGAGCTGCCTTCGCGTGCGAGCACGCCCATCGCCCTGCGCGACCGGGCCATGCTGGAAACCGCCTACGCCAGCGGCATGCGCGTGAGCGAGCTGGTGGCGCTGAAGCTGGGCGATGTCAACCTGGCGGCCGGGTCGGTCCGCTGCCTGGGCAAGCACAAGAAGGAGCGCATCGTGCCCCTGAGCGCCACGGCGGTGCAGGCGCTGCAGGACTACCTGGACCTTGGCCGGCCGCACCTGGCCCGCAGCGCTGCCCAGGACTATCTCTTCCTCAACCGCCGCGGGCGGGAGATGACCCGCCAGGGCTTCTGGCTCATGCTGAAGAGGTATGCCGAAGAGATGGGCTTGTACGACATCACCCCCCATACCCTGCGGCATACCTTTGCCACCCACACCCTCCGGCGCAAGGCCGACCTGCGCTCGGTGCAGGAGATGCTCGGACATGCCTCCATCGCCACCACCCAGATCTACACCCACCTGGCCACCGACCAGCTGCACGAGGCGTACGAGCAGGCCCATCCCCGGGCTGAGGAGTGAAGTAGGCACCAAGAGTCAAGAAGCAGGAGGCAAGAGGCAAGAAGCAAGAGGCAAGAATCTTGCATCCTGCGTCCTGCATCTTGTGTCCTGTATTTCTCATCGGCCTGACGGCACCATCGGAGGAACTGGCGGCAATGACAGCACCCAACATGGATACCATCGTCAGCCTGTGCAAGCGGCGCGGGTTCATCTTCCCTTCTAGCGAGGTCTACGGCGGGTTCGCCAGCACCTGGGATTATGGCCCCCTGGGGGCGGAGCTCAAGCGCAACGTCAAGGAGGCCTGGTGGCGCAGCATCGTCTGGGAGCGCCCCGATGTCGAGGGCATCGACGGCGCCATTCTGATGGCCCCGCGCATCTGGGAGGTCTCCGGACACGTGGCCAGCTTCACCGACCCGCTGGTGGAGTGCAAGTCGTGCCACCAGCGCTTTCGCCCGGACATGCTGGAGAGCATGGTCTGCCCGAACTGCGGCGGCACCGATTTCACCGAGGCCCGCCAGTTCAACATGATGTTCAAGACCTTTATCGGCCCGGTGGAGGACGAGGCTTCCGTGGCCTACCTGCGGCCGGAGACCTGCCAGACGATCTTTGTCAACTTCGAGAACGTCCTGAACACGGCCCGGCCGGCGCCCAAGCTGCCCTTTGGCATCGCCCAGATCGGCAAAGCCTTTCGCAACGAGATCGTCACCGGCAACTTTACCTTCCGCACGCGGGAGTTCGAGCAGTTCGAGTTGGAGTATTTCGTCCGGCCGGAGGACGCCCCGCGGGCCCACCAGGAGTGGATCGAGCAGCGCCTGCACTGGTACACCTCCCTGGGCATCGACCCGCAGCGCCTGCGCGTGCGCCCGCACGAGCCGAAGGAGCTGGCCCACTACGCTGCCGCCTGCGCCGACATCGAGTACCGCTTTCCCGACCCGCTGGGCTGGAAGGAGCTGGAGGGCATCGCCAACCGCACCGACTACGACCTGCGCAAGCACAGCGAGGGCAGCGGCCATCCCCTGGAGTACTTTGACGAGGCCACGGGCCAGCACCTCACTCCGCATGTCATCGAGCCCTCCGGTGGGGTGGACCGGGCCATCCTGGTCTTTTTGCTGGACGCCTACGACGAGGAGGAGGTCCGGGGGGAGAAGCGCGTCGTTCTGCGGCTGCACCCGCTGCTGGCCCCGCTCAAGGCCGCCGTCTTTCCGCTGAAACGCAACCAGCCCGAGCTGGTGGCGCTGGCCAAGGACATTGCCGGCCGCTTGCAGCGGACCATGCGCGCCATCTACGACGACACCGGGGCCATCGGCCGGCTCTATCGGCGCATGGACGAGATCGGCACGCCCTGCTGCATCACCGTCGACTTCCAGAGCCTGGAGGACCGCACCGTCACCGTGCGCGACCGCGACACGATGCAGCAGGACCGGGTGCATGCCGATGAGCTCCTGGCCTATCTGCGCGAGCGGATTCCCTGGTAGAGCCCGATGCCAGTGCGGAGGTTGTGATGGCAGCCCTGGATCCCGACTCCCTGCTGGAGCTGACCCTTGCCGACGTCCTGCCCGTACTGGCGGAAAGGGCCGCGGCCGGCGGCTGCCCGCTGTGCGACCGCTGCGACGGCCGCTGCGAGGCCCGCGCGCGGGCGCTGCTGTCTCCACGGGCGTCGTACTGGGCCGCGCGCTTCCAGGAAGGCGACCCCGCAGCGCTTCTGGCCGGCCTGATCGACCACACCTTACTCAAGCCCGAGGCCACGCCGGCCCAGGTGCGCTCCCTCTGCCGCGAGGCCCGCGAACAGCGCTTTGCCGCGGTGTGCATCAATCCCCGCCACGCGCCCCTTGCCGTGGAGATGCTCCAGGGCAGTGGCGTCCTGGTCTGCACCGTGGCGGGCTTCCCCCTGGGGGCCACTTCGCCCACGGCCAAGGTCGAGGAGTCCCGCCAGGCGTTGCGCGACGGCGCCCGCGAGGTGGACATGGTCCTCTCCATCGGCGACCTGAAGGCCCGCGACTACCCGGCGGTGCAGCAGGAGATCGCCCTGCTGGCCCAGCTCTGCCACGCCAACGAGGCCCATCTCAAGGTGATCATCGAGACCGCCCTGCTGGACGATGCCGAGAAGGTGCAGGCCTGCCGCCTGGCAGCCGCCGCCGGGGCCGACTTTGTCAAGACCTCGACCGGCTTTGCCAAGAGCGGTGCCATCGCCTACGACGTCCTGCTGATGCGCCACACGGTAGGGGAGAAGGTGGGCGTCAAGGCCGCCGGCGGCATCCGCACGCTCGCCGATGCGCTGCGGATGATGGTCGCGGGGGCCAACCGCATCGGCGCCAGCGCCGGCGTGGCGCTGATGCAGGAGATGAGGGGCCTCACCACATGAAGCGTGAAAACGTGAAACGTGATCCCTGGCAGGGCAAACGCCGGCTGGAGCTCTTCCCCCTTTCCACACGCCTGGTCACGATAGCCGGCCGTTCCCGCCTGACGGTGGCCGGCTGCGACCTGGTGGAGCTGGCCGCGTGCTACGACACCCCGCTGTACCTCTACGACCAGGCCACCATGGACGACGCCGTGGCTACCTACCGCCAGGCACTGGCGCGCTTCTATCCCGCCGAAAGCGGGCTCACCTACGCCGGCAAGGCCTTTCTCTGTACCGCCATGGCCCAGTGGGTCCAGCGCCAACACCTCTGGCTGGACTGTACCGGCTCCGGGGAGCTGCACGTGGCCACCGTCGCCGGCCTGGGTCCGGAGCAGATTGTGGTCCACGGTGTGAACAAGAGCCCGGCCGACATGGCCGCGGCGGCGACCCATGCCGGGACCGTGGTCGTGGACAACCTGATCGAGCTGGCCCGGTGGGTCGACTGGGCGCGGGGCAGCCCATCCAGGCCGGCCCTGTGGCTGCGCCTGCGGCCCGGTCTGGCGGTGGACACCCACGCCTACACCCAGACCGGCCAGGCCGGCAGCAAGTTCGGGCTGAGCCCGGAAGAGGCCGGCGCCGCGGTGCGCCTCTGCCTGCAGAACGGCCTCACGCCGGCCGGCCTGCACTTTCACCAGGGCTCCCACTTTCGCGACCCGGCGCCGCTGGGGCCGGCCCTGGAGACGATGCTGGACCTGGTCCAGACCCTGCGGGCCGAGTGCGGCTGGCTGCCGCAGGTGCTCTGCCCCGGCGGGGGCTGGGGTGTGGCCTACCACGAGGGCGAGCTGCCCCATCCGGACATCACGGCCTACGTGGCCTTCGTCGCCGGTCGCCTGCAGGCTGGCTGCGAGCGCCGCGGGCTGCCACTGCCCCGCCTGCAGGTGGAGCCGGGCCGCAGCCTGGTGGCGCGAGCCGGCGTAGCGCTGTACCGGGTCGGGGCGGTCAAGGAGGCAGCGGGCCAGCGCTGGCTGCTGCTGGACGGCGGCCTGGCCGACAACCCCCGGCCGGCACTCTACGGCGCGCGCTACACCGCCCTGCCGGTGGAGCAGCCCGAGCGGCCGGCCGCGGGCCCGACCTGGCTCGGCGGGCCCTACTGCGAGACCGGCGACGTGCTCGTCGCCGGCCTGTCCCTGCCCGAGTTGACCGTGGGTGAGCTGATCGCCGTACCGGGCAGCGGGGCCTACCACCTGAGCATGGCCAGCAACTACAACGGTGCCCGCCGGCCGGCCGTGCTCTGGCTCAAGGATGGCGCCGTGCAGCTCATCCAGCGGCGCGAGTCCGCCGCCGACCTGCTGCGGCGGGACGTGCCGCTGGGGATGGCGTAGCGCCGTTCGAATTGCCCGGCCGGCTGTGGCTGTCCTCATCACCCACCGGAATAGCCACTTTGGGGGATGGCAATGTCCCGGCAAGCGGCTACAATAGGCCCGGCAGTGCGGGGCAGAGCTGCGACACAGAGCCTACAGGAGGGCTGGACATGACAAGCGAAGCGACCTTCTACCGTCGGGCCGAGGAATGGCTGTACTGGCTGATGGAGATCAACCCGGTAGCCGCCACCCAGCTGGGCGACCACCGCTGGGACCACCGGCTGGCAGAGTACTCGCCCGCCGCGCTCGACAGCCAGTACCGGGGAATCCTGGCCGCGCTGGCCGAGGTCCAGGCGATGGACGTCGCCGGCTTCGGGCCGGAGGCACGGATCGACCACACGCTGATCGACCACATCCTCCAAGCGTTCATCCGGCAGCACGAGAGAAGGCAGCTCGAGCGGCGCGATCCCGGTGTCTACCTGAACGAGGTGCTGGGTGGGGTGCTGGTGCTCATCATGAAGGAGTTTGCGCCGCTGCCGGAACGGCTTGGCTCCGCGCTGGGCCGCGTGCGCGAGACTCCCCGGGTCCTGCGGGAAGCGCAGGGCAACCTCATCCCCGCGGAGGTGCCGAAGGCATGGGTCGACGTGGCCATCGAGCAGCTCCAGCAGGCGGCCGGCCTCTACGCCGGGTTCCTCCCGGCGATGGCTGCGGCAGCCGCCCCGGACCTCCAGTCCGACCTGGCCGAGGCCGGCCAGGCCGCCGTACAGGCGATCCAGGGGTACGCCAGCTATCTCCAGGACGTGGTTGTCCCGCAGGCCACCGGGGATTTCGCCACCGGGCGCGAGCTGTTCGACGAGATCCTGCGCGAGGAGCACCTGGTGGACTATGACGCCGAGACGCTGCTGGCCACCGGCTGGGAGCAGTTCCGCCGGACACGGGCGCAGATGGAGGCGGTGGCGCGGGAGATCGATCCCCACAAGACAGTGTCGGAGATTCTGGAAGAGGCCAAGGCCGATCACCCCACCGCCGAGGGGCTTCTGGCGGCCTACGAAGCGGCGATGGCAGAAGCCCGCCAGTACGTGATCGACCACGAGATCGCTACCATCCCGGCGGGCGAGAGCCTGCGCATCATCGAGACGCCGGCCTACATGCGCCCGCTCATACCCTATGCCGCCTACATGTCGGCCGGCATCCTGGAGGAGCAGCAGGAGGGCATCTTTGTCATCACGCCGGTGGACCCGTCCGCCCCGCCCGAGGAGCAGGAGCAAAGACTGAAGGGACACTACCACGCCAAGCTCCCGGTCACGGCCTTGCACGAGGCCTACCCCGGCCATCATCTGCAGCTGGTGTGGGCCAACCGACGGGAGACGATCCCGCGCCGGATGGCCTCCTTCCTCTCCCCCCTGTTCGTCGAGGGCTGGGCCTTTTACTGCGAAGAGCTGATGGAGCAGCTCGGCTACATCGCCACGCCGGTCCAACGCCTGGGCCGGCTCTCCGACCAGCTATGGCGGGCGGGGCGCATCATTCTGGACGTGTCGCTGCACACCAGGGGGATGTCGGTCGATGAGGCTGTGGCCTTCCTGGTCCAGGAGTGCCAGCTGGAGCCCACGAATGCCCTGGCGGAAGTGCGCCGCTATACCCAGTCGCCAACCCAGCCCCAGTCCTACCTGATGGGCAAGCTCCAGATCGTGGAGCTCGTGGCGGACTATCGCCGTGCCCATCCCGAGGCATCGCTGCGCCAGGTGCACGACGCCGTCCTGGGCTGCGGTTCGCTGCCGCCCCGGCTGATGCGCCAGCGGCTTCTCGGCAGATAGGCTGGGCGTGCAGTTCTGGTGCGTCGTCGGCGGGTGCCCATCCTCGCCACGGCCGTACCAAAGTCGCCGGCCTTGACCGGCAAGTGCCCGGCTCAGGCAACGGCACGACGCCGCACATCCCGGGACACGGCAATGGTACGGCCATGCCGCGCTGTACGCCGGCCGGGCACTTGCCATCCGCTGTCCATCGGCGCGACCTTGATATCGCCGTGGCATCCTCGCTCCTCTTCTTGCCTCCTTCATACCCCCGTGCTATAATCCCCCCAGAGGCCGATGGGTTCTGTGGTCAATCGTCTGTGGTCGTTCGTCTGTGGTCGTTCGTCTTTGGTCGTTCGTCTTTGGTCCTTGGTCTTCTGTCTCTCTCCTTGTAGCATTGGCTTGATCCAGCTCGAGCTCCAGGCGGCGCGCCGTGAACCGCATCCTGCTCGTCGACGACGAAGTCAAGATCGTGCAGGGAGTCAAGCCCTACTTCCGCCAGGCCGGGTTCGATGTCCTCACCGCCTACGACGGCCCGGAGGCCCTGCGCGTGGCCCGCCGCGACCGGCCCGACCTGATCGTGCTCGACCTGATGCTGCCGGGGATGGACGGACTGGAGGTATGCCGCACCCTGCGCCGGGAGGGCAACCTGACGCCGATCGTCATGCTCACCGCCCGGGTGGAGGAGGCCGACAAGCTGGTGGGCCTGGAGCTGGGTGCCGACGACTATATCACCAAGCCCTTCTCGCCGCGCGAGTTGGTGGCCCGGGTGCGCGCCGTCCTACGCCGGGTGGAGGGGCCCCGGCCGGCCCACGAGATCGTCTCCGCCGGCCCCTTCCGCATCGATGTCGAGGCCCACACCGTGCAGGTGGCCGGCCGGCCGGTGGACCTGACCCCCACCGAGTTCGAGCTGCTGCTGACGCTTGCCCGCCATCCCGGCCAGGTCCTCTCCCGCGAGCGCCTCATCGAGGCGGCGCTGGGCTTCGACTCGGCCGCCGGCGAGCGCACCGTCGATGCCCACGTCAAGAACCTGCGCCGCAAGGTCGAGCCCGATCCGGCCCACCCGCGGCGCATCGTCACCGTCGTCGGCCTGGGCTACAAGCTGGCCACCTGACGAAGCGGTTCTCAGGTTTCATGCTTTCACGCCGCACGTCCTTGCGTTTCACCAGGCCATCCCTGGCCGCGAGGTCAACCATGCGCCTCTGGCTCAAGATGCTTCTCTCCACCGCTGCCGTCATCCTCCTTTCCCTGGTCGTGGCCGGCGTCCTGGCCGGCGTCCTCATCCGCCGCGGCTTTGATCGTTACGTCGTCGCCCAGGAGCAGAACTATGTCCAGCGCCTGGTGCCCGCGCTGGCCGACTATTACGCCAGCAGTGGGAGCTGGGCCGGCCTGGACGAGGTCCTGACCGGGCGGCGCGGCCAGGCGATGGGGCATGGCATGACGGGGATGGGAGGCGGTATGCGCCTCATCGTGCTGGACGCCGACCGGCGCGTCGTGCTGGACACCCAGGGACTGCTCGCCGTGGGGCAGAGCGCTCCCGCCGACGTCTGGGAGGCCGGCGCACCGATCGTGGTGAGGGGCAGGGAGGTCGGCCGCCTGACCAGCGGGGCCGCCCTGGCCGGGGAGCGCAACCGCTCGGCCGTCGAACGGGCCTTTACCGGTTCTCTGGGCTGGGTGCTGGCCCTGGCCGGCCTGCTGGGGTTCGCCGCCGCAGCCATCGCCGCCGCCCTCCTCTCCTTGCAGATCACCGCCCCGGCGCGCGACCTGACCCGCGCCGCCCGGCGCATCGCCGCCGGCGACCGCAGCCAACAGGTCAGCGTCCGCTCGGGCGACGAGCTGGGCCAGGTCGGCGTGGCCTTCAACGAGATGGCCGCCGCGCTGGCCAGGCAGGAGGAACTGCGCCGGCACCTCGTCGCCGACGTGGCCCACGAGCTGCGCACGCCCCTGTCGGTCATGCAGATCGAGCTGGACTCTATCCAGGACGGCCTGACCGAGCCCTCTCCCGCGGCATTGGCCTCCCTGCGCGAGGAGGTCGGGCTGCTCTCCCGCCTGGTGGAAGACCTGCGGCTGCTCTCGCTGATGGACGCCGGCCAGCTCCCACTGCAGGCGCAGCCCGTGGCGCTGGCCGAGAGCATGCAGAAGGCGGCGCAGCAGGCTGCAAGGGAAGCGGAGAACAAGGGCGTGGCCCTGCAGGTATCCGTCGAAGGCCTGCCCGCCGCCCGGGCCGACCCCGACCGGCTGCAGCAGGTGCTGCTGAACCTGCTGCAGAACGCCCTGCGGCACACGCCGGCCGGCGGCACGGTGCGCCTTGGGGCCCAGGCCGAAGGCTCCGCGGTGCACGTACAGGTGGCCGACACCGGCGAGGGCATCGCCCGCGAGGACCTGGCGCACATCTTTGAGCGCTTCTACCGGGCCGACGCCTCCCGCGCCCGCGCCAGCGGCGGCACGGGCCTCGGCCTGACCATCGCCCGCGGCCTGGTCGAGGCCATGGGCGGGCGCATCTGGGCCGAGAGCACGCCGGGCCGCGGCACGACGGTCCATTTTACCCTCCCGGTCGCCGGACACTAGAAAGGAGAGTGCCATGGCTGCCTACGTTGTGGTGGACATCGGGGTGACCGACCCGGTGGGGTACGAGGAGTACAAGGTGCTGGCCGCCCCCACGGTCGCTGCCTATGGCGGCCGCTACATTGCCCGCGGCGGCCGGGTCGCCAGGCTGGAAGGCGACTGGACTCCCCGGCGGGTGGTCATCCTGGAGTTCCCCAGCATGGAGCAGGCCCAGGCATGGTGGGCCTCGCCGGAGTACAGCGCCGCCCGCGCCGTACGCCAGCGGACCGCCACGGCGAACATGGTCGTCGTCGAGGGCGTGTGACTTGAGGCGGATGTGGAGCGCCCTGCCGGTCAAGTTCCGGGTCCTGTTGGCGACGATGGTCATCGCCAACATCGGCTCGGCCGTCTTCGAGCCGTTCATGGCCCTCTATGTCAAAGACCTGGGCGCCGACGTCGACCAGGTCGGCCTCTACTTTGCCCTCATGGCGATCGCCCCGGCAGCCTTTCGCATCCTGGGCGGCTGGATCTCCGACAACCTGGGCCGCGTGCAGACGGTGGCCATCGGCAGCTTCGCCGGCCTGCTCGGGTTCGTCGTCTTCTGGCTGGCTCCGAACTGGGGCTGGCTGATCCCCGGCGGGCTGCTGATGCACGTGGGCCGGGCGCTGGTGGGGACCTCCTTCCGAGCCTACACGGCGGAGAGCGCCGACGTAACCATGCGTGCCCAGGTGATGGGCTTTACCGACAGCGTCTTTACCATCTGCGGGATCATCGGGCCGCCGGTGGGCGGATACATCGCCCTGGCCTTTGCCTATCGCTCCCTCTTTGCCGTGGCCGCGGGCTGCATGCTCGTGGCGACGGTCTGGCGCATCTGGAATGCCCGCGATGTCCCCTTCCGCTGGCGGCAGCTGCGCCTGGAGAAGCTCAAGTCCGGCCTGAAGGGCATCGCCGCCCTGCTGCTGGCCGGCGGCCTGCTGACCTGGATCCTGGCCGTGGACGCAGTGCGCGACTTTGCCTTTAGCCTCTCCATCAACTTTCTCTCCCTCTTCCAGAAGGACGTCGGCCACCTGGATGACAGCGAGATCGGCTGGCTGGCCTCGGCCGGGGCCATCACCATGGCCCTGCTGATGACCTGGACCGGCCGTCTCTCCGACCGGCTGGGCGAACGCCGGGTGATGGTCATCGGCGGGCTGCTGGAGGTCGCGGGCCTGGTTCTCTTTGTGAACGTCCGCTCGTTCGGCGGGTTCCTGGCCGCCATGGTGCTGCTGCATGCCGGGTGGTCTTTCCTGAGCCCGGCCTTCAACTCGCTTCTCTCCAAGGCCGTGCCGGCCGGCCAGCTGGGCATCACCTACGGCCTCTTCGAGACCAGCCTGAGCCTGATCGCCATGCCGGCCCCGGCCATCGGGGCCCGGCTGTGGCAGGGCGTCTCGCCCGAGTTCCCCTTTTACCTCACGGCCGGCATGGCCCTGCTGACCCTGCTCCCCATCTGGTTCAGGTTCCGCCTGCCCGCGCAGGGCAGCGCGCCGGCGAAGGATGGCGGCTGACGCCTGGCCGCTGAACGCTGATGGCCGACAGCTGACTGCTACTCCTGCGCAACGACGATCTCGTGGACCCCATCCCCATCCACGTCCAGCAGGTACAGGTGGCGGTAGTGCCCTTCCTCGCTGCGCCAGAGCAGCACAAAGCCCCAGCCGTTCCAGCGCCACACGGTGACGAAGCGGGCCGAGCTGCCGGCCGGGTCGTCGTAGCGCCCCTCCAGCACCACCAGCTCATTCAGGCCGTCGGCGTCGACGTCGCCCAGCTCCAGTTCGTGGATGGGGTCGACCACGGCCGAGCCGCCCCACAGGAGGTCGTAGTAGCCGCGGCGGTGGCCGGCGATAAAGGGGTGCGAGCGGGGCACGCCCTGGGCGTCGTCCTTCCACAGCGCCATGAGCACTTCCTGGCGCAGGTCGTTCCAGGCGTCGCCCGCGGCGACGTCGACGATGCGCCACCCCGGCTCGCTCTGCCAGACCGTCGCGCCGTCGCGCTCGATGCGCACGCGGCCGCCTTCCCAGATGACGGCCTCGGGCCGGCCGTCGGCGTCGCAGTCGGCCTGCAGCGGGCGAGCCAGGGGCAGGGTCGGCGGCGTATCCAGGGCCACCTTGCGGTAGCCCTCGCCGGCCGGCTCGAAGGCCAGCCAGCGCAGGGCAAGAGAACCGCAGCCGGCCAAGATCAGGCCGAGCAGCAGCAGGGCCGGTAGAGCAAGCTGCTGGCCGCGCAGGATCCCCGCACCACTGACCCGCTTCATCACCTATTCACCCCTTGTACGGGATGAGGCACGCCGGGACACGTCCTCGTGATTCCTCGCCTATCCAAACAGCCATCGTGCCAGCCGCGGGCGCGGCGCTGGGAAGCTGTCGATCGCTTGGGGGCAAGTTGTCTACCGATCGATGCACAAGTTGTCTGTCGGCGATGTACAAGTTATCTGTCGGCGATGTACAAGTTACCTGTCGGCGATGGACAAGTTGTCTATCGCTCGGCAAACGAGCTGTCGATCGGGCGGTAGCCAGGTTGCTGATTGCCCATGGAGCTTGGCCTATGGAGTTGCACAAGGGGGCAGAGGCAAACAGTGCGTGCCTCTGCTGCCGGCCAGGATGGCGCTGAACGGGTACCGCTGTGAGCAGGCCGATAGGTGCCTGCGCGTCTCCAGACACGAGGGCACCACGGTCGGCCAGCGAATCATGCCGCGGCCCAGCCGTCAGACCGCTGGCCTCTGGAGCTTTGCCTGCTCGACCCACTGCTGCGCCGCGCGCTGGCTGCGGCAGGTGGGGCACAGTGCCCACAGCTCCTGGATCTCCGGCAGCATCTCCTGCAAGAAAGCGGTGCGCTGGGGGGCGAAGAAGCGACCGCACTGCGGGCAGGCCTGCAGTTCGACCGTCGTGTGCCAAGTATGGAGGAGGCGCAGGTTGCCACGGTCCTCCAAGCGGATCGCCCCGGTGGGGCAGACCTCGGCACAGGCCCCGCAGCCGATGCACGTGTCCGAAGGCCCGTCGAAGGGTGTCCCCACCTGGCGCGCCCGCCCGCGGCCGACGAAGCTGATGGCCGCCGCCCCGATAGCCTCGCGGCAGACCCGCACGCACAGGCCGCAGAGTATGCACAGCTCGTCGGCCTGCTCGGGAGGCGGGGCACCGAAGCGCGTCGCCGTCACACCTTCCCGGGCGGCCAGCTCGCGGATGGCCTCCGACTGAGGGCACCGGCTCAGCAGGAACTCGAGCGCCAGCCGCCGGGCGGCCACCGCCTCGGCGGCCGCCGTCTCCACCATCAGGCCCTCCTCCACGGGGTAGGCACAGGCCGCCACGAGGGCCCGGCGGGGCTGGCGAATGGCCACCATGCACAGCCGGCAGGCGCCGTACGGCGCCAACCCCTCGTGATGGCAGAGGGTGGGCAGATCCACGCCGGCGCCGCGCACGGCCTCCAGGAGCATCGTCCCTTCGGCAACGCTGAGGGGTTCCCCGTTCACCGTCAGTTGGACCATGGCGATTACCTCCCCTCTGCCGGGGCGTCCACCCGGCGCTCGGGCTGTGCCTCCTGGGGCAGGCCCATTTCCTCCAGCCACTCCAGGTCACAGCGCAGGCAGCGGCGGCACTCCTCCTGTACGGTCTGCTCGGAAAGGGCCAGTTCCACCTCGCGGAAGTTGCCGGCGCGCTCGGTCACCGGCACGAGCGGCAGGGCTGCCCGGCCGGCCTCGGCATAGGCCTGCAGGTCGAAGCGCTGCTCCACCACCTCGTAGCCGGGCCGGGTGACGATCCTCTCCCGCCGGCCGGTGCGCAGGTAGTGGTCCACCGCCCGGGCCACGGCGTTGCCCTGGGCCACGGCGTGGATCACCGTCGCCGGCCCGCTCACGGCATCGCCGGCGGCAAAGACGCCCTCCCGACTGGTGCCCAGGGCCTCATCCACAGCGATGGTGCCATCGGCATCGGCAGCCAGGCCGACGTCGGGCAGCGCGGTCTCCTGGCCGATCGCGGCGATCAGCACGTCCAGGGGCACGGTGAACTCGCCACGGGGGATCGGGACGGGCTGCCGCCGGCCGTCCGGGCCAAAGATGCCCAGCTCCTGCCGCTGGCATGCCAGCCCGCGCACCTGCCCGTCGCCGATCACCTGCAGCGGGACGGCGAGTAGGTGCAGGCGGACTCCTTCCTCCTCGGCGGCAGCTACCTGCTCCTTGTAGGCCGGCATCTGCGCCCGGTCGCGCCGGTAGAGCAGGTGCACCTCCCGCGCCCCCAGGCGCCAGGCGGAACGGGCCGCGTCGACGGCCACGTCGCCGCCGCCGACCACGCCGACGACCTTGCCGTTGAGGTCGGGGGGGCTGCCCAGGTTGACCTGCCGCAGGAAGTCCACCCCGGCGTAGACCCCGGCCTTGTCCTGGCCCGGGATGCCCAGCGGCCGGCTCCGGTGCGCCCCCAGGGCCAGCACGACGGCCCGGTAGCCGTCGGCAAAGAGCGAGTCCAGGGTGAAATCGGTGCCCAGGGCCACGCCGGTGCGCACCTCGATCCCGGCGCGCAGGAACCCGGCGATCTCAAAGTCGAGGATGTCCCGCGGGAGGCGGTAGGCGGGGATGCCGGCAACCATCATGCCGCCCAGGACGGGCAGCTTCTCGAACAAGGTCACCGGGTAGCCCCGCTGCCGCAGGCGCAGGGCGGCGGTGAGGCCGGCCGGCCCGCCGCCGACGATGGCTACGCGCTCGGCCTTGAGCTCCTCCACGGCCGGCGTCCAGGGATGGTCCATTTCCCGGTCGGCCATCAGGCGCTTGGCCTGGCGGATGGCCACGGCCTCATCCAGCTCGCCGCGGTGGCACTGCTCCTCGCAGAAGGCGGGGCAGACCCGGGCGCAGACCAGCACAAAGGGGTTGGTCCGGCGGTGGACCTCGATGGCCTCGCCGTAGCGGCCCTGGGCGACCAGGGACAGCCAGCTAGGCACGTCCACCTCGGCCGGGCAGGCATTGCTGCAGCGGGCCCGTACCAGCGGCCGGCAGACGCCGGCCGGGCAGCGCTTCTCCACGATGTGAGCGACGAACTCGGGGCGAAAGTAGCGCAGGGCGGAGAGGACCGGGTTGGGAGCCGTCTGGCCCAGCCCGCAGAGCGAGGCCGCCTTCACGCCCTGCCCGACCTCCTCGAGCAGCGCCAGGTCCTGCAGTGTCCCTTCCCCGGCGGCGATGCGGCTGAGCAGCTCGTACATATGGCCGGTGCCCTCGCGGCAGAAGGTGCACTTGCCGCACGACTCGGCCATGGTGAAGCGGATGAAGTAGCGGGCCACGTCCACCATGCAGGTGGTCTCGTCCAGCACGACCATGCCGCCGGAGCCCATGATCGAGCCGGCCTGGGCCATGTTCTCGTAGGTGATCGGCAGGTCGTAGCAGGCCCGTGGCAGGCAACCGCCGGAGGGGCCGCCGGTCTGCACCGCCTTCACCCGCCGGCCGTCCAGCCCTCCGCCGCCGACCTCCTCGATCAGCTCGCCCAGCGGCATGCCCAGGGGAACCTCCACCAGCCCGGTGTTGGCCACCTTGCCGACCAACGAAAAGACCACGGTGCCGGCGTTGCCCTGGCCGATCCCGCTGTACCAGTCGCCGCCCTGGGCCACGATCGCCGGCACGGTGGCCAGCGTCTTCACATTGTTGATGGCCGTGGGCCGGCCCCACAACCCGCAGGTGGCCGGGTAGGGTGGTTTGGGGCGGGGCTCGCCGTGCCCGCCCTCGATCGAGCTGATCAGGGCCGTCTCCTCGCCGCAGACAAAGGCGCCGGCCCCGCGGACGATCTCGATGGTGAAGCCGAAGCCGGAGCCGAGGACGTCTTCCCCCAGGAGGCCCAGTTCCGTGGCCTGGGCCACGGCCCGGGCCACGCGCTCGACGGCCAGGGGGTACTCGTTGCGCACGTAGACATAGCCCCGGCCGGCCCCGACGGCGTACCCGGCGATCAGCAGGCCCTCGATGACACTGTGGGGGTCGCTCTCCAGGATGGTGCGGTCCATGTAGGCACCCGGGTCGCCCTCGTCGGCGTTACAGATGACGTACTTGGGTTCCCCGGGGGCGGCGCGGCAGAGCTGCCACTTGCGCCCGGTGGGGAAGCCGCCGCCGCCCCGCCCGCGCAGGCCCGAGCGCAGGACCTCGTCCGCCACCGCCGGCGGCGTCATGTCCAGCAGGGCGCGGGCCAGCGCCTGGTAGCCCCCGCGGGCGATGTACTCCTCGACGCGGCAGGGGTCGATCAGCCCGCAGTTGCGCAGGACGATCTTGCGCTGGCGGCGGTAAAAGGGGAGCTCCTCCAGGAGCGGCAGCGCCGGGTCCGACCGGGCCTCGGCGGCCGTCCCCGCGTTGCCCTCGGGGATGGCCGCGAGCGCCCCGCGCGGGACCTGGCCGGCGGCCAGGTCGGCGATGAGGTCGTGGGCGCTCTCGGGCGTCACGCTGGCGTAGAGGAAGCGGCCGCGTCCGGGCACGCGCACGTCCACCAGGGGCTCCTGTTGGCAGTAGCCCAGGCAGCCTGTGGCGACCAGCTGAAGGTCCAGCCCCCGGTCTGCGGCTGCGGCGCGCAGTGCTTCCTCGACGGCGTCGGCACCGGCCGCCAGCCCGCAGGTAGCCATGCCGACGGCGATCTTGAGCCCGGCCGGGTAGAGGGTGGCCAGCCCTTGAGCGCGCAGTGCTTCCAGGTCGGAGCGGGTGCGTACCTTCATGGCTCCTCCTTGCGCGCCTCGACCGCCGTGTAATACTTCTTGAGGATGCGGGGGAGCAGCTCCACTTTCAGCCGGCCGTACGTGGTGCTGTCCGCCCGGACTACCGGCGCCATGCTGCATGAACCCAGGCAGTGCACGACCTCCAGGGTGAAGAGCTGGTCCGGCGTCGTCTCTCCGGGTTCGACCCCCAGGAGCGCCTGGAGCTTCCGCAGCAGCTTTTCGCCGCCGCGGATGTAGCAGGCGGTTCCCTGACAGACCTGCAGCGTATGCCGCCCGCAGGGTTGGAAGGAGAAAGCCGCGTAGAAGGTGGCCGCGCCATAGACCTGGCTCAGCGGCACCTGCAGTTCCGCGGCGGCACGGGCCAGTTCCTCGCGGGGCAAATAGCCGTGCTCTGTTTGGATGGCGTGCAGCCGGCCCAGCACCGCGCCCCCCTGCGGGGGCGATGGAGCAACAATGAGCGCCATGGGTTCCTCCCGATGTGGGTTCCCAGGTCACGGATAGGCTGCCAGACCCGCCAGGTCCCCGGGCACGGGCGGCCCGGCGGGTCTGGGCAGAGATCTCGTGCGGTGCTAGATCCCCAGCGCCGCGCGCTTCTCCTTGACGTGGCCCACGATCAGCTGGGCCGCCTTGAAGGGATCGGGCTCCACGGCAAAGGCCGCGCCGACGACCCCGTTGGCCCCCTTGGTGAGCAGCTCGGTCACGGCCGGGCTGCCCAGCACCTGCGGCACCGTCCCCAGGACGGTAAAGACGCCCGAGGCGACCACGTAGGCGCCGATGCTGACGGCCTTTTCGCTCATCCACTCCGGGGCCGCGCCGGCCACGGGCAGGTCGCTGATGTCCACGCCCAGCGCGTTGGCGATGGCGGCGCAGGCAACCAGGATACGGCTGATGTCCACGCAGGAGCCCATGTGCAGCACTGGGGGGATGCCCAAGGCCTGGCAGACGGGTTTGAGCCCGGGGCCGGCCAGCTCGGCGGCCTCGGGGCGCAGCAGGCCGGCCTTGGCACAGGCCTGGGCGTTGCAGCCGGTGTTCACGACCAGGATGTCCTGGCGGATGAGCTCCTTGACCAGGTTGACGTGGCCATAGTCGTGCTGCACCTTGGGGTTGTTGCAGCCGACCACGGCGACGATGCCCTGGATGGCGCCGCTCTTGACCGCGCCGAGCAGCGGGTCCAGCGTGCCGCCGAGCGCGCCGACGATGGCCTCCACGCTAAAGCCGACCATGCACTCCATCTTCTCGTCGGGGATGTGCACCTGGGCCGGCTTGCGGAAGCGGTAGTTCTCCACGGCAGCGCGGACGATCGTCTTGGCGATCTCGTAAGCGTGCTCCTCGTGGAACTCGATGTGGGTGGCACCGGGGAACTTGGCCTTGGGAGATGTGGAGATGAACTTGGTGTGGAAGCAGCCGGCCAGCGCCCCCAGCGCGGGGAAGATGCACTGCACGTCCACGACCATCGCTTCGACCGCCCCGGTGACGATGGCCAGCTCCTGCTGCAGGAAGTTGCCGGCGACGGGGATGCCGTGGCGCATGAGGATCTCGTTGCCGGTGCAGCACATGCCAACTACGTTGATGCCCTTGGCCCCGTACTTCTGGGCCAGGGCCAGCAGCTCGGGATCCTGCGCCGCGGCGACGATCATCTCCGAAAGGGTCGGCTCGTGGCCGTGGGCGACGATGTTCACCTCGTCGGCCTTCAGGACGCCCAGGTTGGCCTGGGAGCGGGTGGGGGTTGGCGTGCCGAACAGCACGTCGGAGAGCTCGGTGGCGACCATCGAGCCGCCCCAGCCATCGGCGATGGAGGCTTTGAGCCCCTGCAAGATCAGGTTGACCGCGTCGTTGTCCACACCGATGTGGGTGCGGTGCATGATCTCCACGATCTCGCGGTCGATACCGCGCGGATCGATGCCCAGGCTCTGCCACAGGGCCACGCGCTTGGCCGGCGCGCGGCGGGTGAACTGGATGGGCCCTTCCTGTTTCCCGAACTCGGCGTAGACGGCGTGGGCCAGGTCCAGAGCGATCTCCTCCTTGCTGCGGCCCTCCGTGACGATGCCGTACTCGGCCGCCAGGGCCTGGAGCTTGGCCTGGTCCTTGATCTGATAGCCGCCGCCTTTGCCCTCGGCGGTCAGCAGCAGGGTGTGGGCGATGTCGCGCCCGTGGTCGGAGTGGGCGGCGGCGCCGGCCGCAACCATGCGTACCAGGTTGCGGGCCACGATGATGTCGGCCGTGGCCCCGCAGACGCCCAGCTTGGGGCCCTCTTCCTCAAAGGGGCTGATGCGGCACGGCCCCATGTTGCAGTTGCGGCAGCAGACGCCCAGCTCGCCAAAGCCGCACTGGGGCAGCATGGCCTCGTAGCGGTCCCAGGCGGTTTCCAGCCCCAGCTCCTCGGCCCGGGCCAGCATTTCCTGGGTGGCGGGATCGATGCTCCGGCTCAGGATCTTTTCGCTGTATGCCATGGGAAATCACCTCCTCATGATCTCACTGTTGGCTGCTGGCCAGCTGCTTCTGGCTTTCCAGCGCATCCAGGAACTGCTGCGCTGCGGACTGGCTGGTCTGGCGGATGACCTGGTCCGGATAGCGCAGGCTGAGCGCCTTGGTGGGGCAGGCCTCCACGCAGGCCGGCCCGCCGGGTCGGTCCACGCACAGGTCGCACTTGAAGGCGGCCGCCTTGGTGCGTCCGGCCACCTCGGCTTGGCTCACGCGGATCGCCCCAAAGGGGCAGACGATCATGCAGAGGCGGCAGCCGATACAGCGCCGCTGGTCCACGGCGGTGTACGTCTCGGTGCGGTAGGTGGCTCCCGTGGGGCAGACGCGCACACACGGCGCGTCCTCGCACTGGCGGCACTGGGTGGGTAGCTTGACGCTGGCCACCTGCACCACCCGGTTGCGCGGGTGGAGCCGCTCACCGGCCAGGACGGAACCGATGACGCTGCCGGCCCTGGTGTGAGCCACCGCGCAGGCCATCTCGCAGGTGTGGCAACCCAGGCACCGCTCCGGGTTGACCAGGATGAACGGGCCTTCGAGTCTATTCATGGGCTTGCTCCTTTCGCTAGGGGGATCATTCGGACTTGCCGGCCTGGCGCCGTTTCAGCGCCTCGTGGGCGGCCTTGGCGTAGAGGGAGTTGGGCAGGATGTCGAGCACCAGGTTGAAGAGGCGGGTGGCCTCGGCCTCGCGGCTGGTGCGTTGGCAGGCCACCCCCAGGTTGTAGTAGCCGGCCGCCAGGTACTTCGCCCCCAGCCGCACCTGCTCCCCGGCCAGGGCCTCTTCCAGCGTCTGGCGCGCCGCCTCCGGCTCCTGCATGCGCAGCTGGGTCGCACCGCGGTTGATCAGCACGATCCGGCGGTCGACGGCATCCGGGGCCAGGCGCAGGGCGACCCGGTAGGTGGCCAGCGCCTGGCTGTGCCGGCCCTGGGAGAGAAGCAGGTTGCCCAGGTCGATCAGCAGCCGGATGCGCATGGTCACCAGGTAGAGGACGACGAAAAAGGCAAGCGGGTGGACCGGCACGGAGAGCAGGAGCAGTCCTTCGGCGACGGCTGTGACGGCCAGCCCCTCCAGGGCGAAGCGCAGCGGCAGCCCCTGCCGGCGCAGGTACGAAAGGCCGCCAAAGGCGACGATGTAGATGAACCCGATGAGCGGGATCAGCAGGATATTGCTCATGGCCGCCTAGGCGAACAGGTAACCCGCCGTGCGCTCCAGCATCTCCACGCCGCGCACCTCTCTTTCAAAGAGCGGCACGATGGCCCGCACGTCGGAAAAGCTCTGCCATATCTCGTCCATGTAGGCGTCCTGCATGGCGACGCGGTTGCGCACGAAATCGGGGGCATCGGCGGCGACGGCCGCCTTGTCGATGACCAGGTTGACGACGACGCCACCCACCGGGATGCCAAAGTCGTGGAACCAGTTGATGAAGCGCTTGATGACGGCGATGGGCAGCGCCTCCGGCAGGGTGACGAAGAAGAATGCCGTGCGGCCGACGTCGGTGAGCAGCTCCTTGGCCCGGCCCATCCGCGTGCGCAAGCTGAGCAGGTACTCCATCAGCGGGTCCCGCTCCTTCTTCTTGCTGTAGGACAGCAGCTCGCGCAGCGACTTGGCCTCTTCGCGGCTCTGGACCATCTTGTTCACCCACATGCCGTAGACACTGGACATGCCCAGCAGCCGGCGGGCATTGGCCGTGGGGGCGGTGTCGAACACATAGGCCTCGTACTTGTCCTCGAACATCAGGTCGATCATGTTCTCGAACATGGCCGACTCCTCAAA
>CAZTIG010000032.1:0-48883 GCA_964613665.1 uncultured Chloroflexia bacterium | reverse complement strand
TCGCGCACCGCGAAGCGCAATCCTTCCTCCACCGCCACCGGCTCGATCAACTGCACTTCCATGTTCGTGTCGTCCCCGGGCATCACCATCTCCACCCCCTCCGGCAGCTGGATCGCCCCCGTCACATCCGTCGTCCGGATGAAGAACTGCGGCGCGTACCCCGGGAAGAACGGCGTGTGCCGACCCCCCTCCTCCCGCTTCAGCACGTACACCTGCGCCCGGAACTTCCGGTGCGGCTTCACCGTCCCAGGCGCCGCCACCACCTGCCCCCGCTGCACCTCCTCCCGCTCGATCCCCCGCAGCAGCACCCCAATGTTGTCCCCAGCCACCGCCTCGTCCAGCTTCTTCAAGAACATCTCCAGGTCTGTCGCCACCGTCCGCCGCACCTCCTCCGACTTCCCCAATATCTCCACCGTGTCCATCGGCTTGATCCGCCCACGCTCCACCCGCCCCGTCACCACCGTCCCGCGCCCCTTGATCCCGAATACGTCCTCGATCGCCATCAGAAACGGCTTCTCCGTGTCCCGCTGCGGCATCGGTATGTACTCGTCCACCACCCGCATCAGCTCCAGAATCGGCTGGTACTCCGCCGCCCCTGGATCGTTGCTCCCGCTCGACAACGCCTCCAGCGCGCTCCCACGCACGATCGGCGTCTCGTCCCCGGGAAACCCGTACCCCGTCAGAATCTCCCGCAGCTCCAGCTCCACCAGCTCGATCAGCTCCGGGTCCGGCATCAGGTCCACCTTGTTCAGAAACACCACGATCGCCGGTACCTCCACCTGCTTCGCCAGCAATATGTGCTCCCGCGTCTGCGGCATCGGCCCGTCGTCCGCCGCCACCACCAGGATCGCCCCGTCCATCTGCGCCGCACCCGTGATCATGTTCTTGATATAGTCCCGGTGCCCCGGACAGTCGATGTGCGCATAGTGCCGCTTCTCTGTCTCGTACTCCACGTGCGCAATGTTGATCGTCACCCCGCGCTCCCGCTCCTCCGGCGCGTTGTCGATCGTGTCGAACGCCCGGTACTTGGCCAGGTTGCGCAGCGCCAGCACCTTCGTGATCGCCGCCGTCAGTGTCGTCTTCCCGTGGTCCACGTGCCCAATCGTGCCCACGTTCACGTGCGGCTTGGTCCGCTCGAACTTTGCCTTGGCCATCTCCTCGCTCCTTGCCCCGCCCGGCTTGGCCGGACAGGACGCTTGCTCCTACGGCTCCAGTATGTATCCCCGCACCCGGGCAATGATCTCCCGGGCCACATCCGGAGGCAGCTCACGATAGTGGCTGAACTCCATCGCGTAGCTCGCCCGTCCCTGCGTCAGTGAGCGCAGGTCGGTCGCATAGCCGAACATCGTCGCCATCGGCACCTGGGCGCGCACGATCTGGGTGCCGTCGCGGCCCTCGAAACCCTGTATCTCGGCCCGCCGCGTGCTCAGGTCGGTCAGGACGTCGCCCAGGCACTCCTCCGGCATGGTGGTCTCGATCCGCATCACCGGTTCCAGCAGGACCGGCCCGGCCTGCCGGACGCCGTCGCGCAGGGCCTGGGTGGCGGCAAGCTTGAAGCCCAGCTCGGAGGGCTCGTCCTCGCGGTAGACCCCGCCGAGCAGAATCGCCCGCACGTCCACCACCGGATACCCGGCCAGCACGCCGGTGTCCATCGCCTCGCGCACCCCCAGGCGCACCGCCGGCACGAACTCGGCCGGTACCTGTTCCGCCGGAGCGCGGCTCTCGAAGCGAAAGCCCTCGCCGCGCGGCAGGGGCTCCAGGCGCAGGCGCACCTGCCCAAAGAGCACCTTGCCGGCCGCCTGCCGCGAGAAGACGCCCTCGACTTCCACCGCCTGGCTGATCGACTCGCGATAGGCCACTTGCGGCCGGCCCACGTTCACCTCGACGTGGAACTCACGCCGCATGCGCTCCACCAGGATCTCCAGGTGGAACTCGCCCATCCCGGAGATCAGCACCTGGCCGGTCTCCTCGTCGGTGCGCACCTGGAAGGTGGGGTCCTCCTCGCTCAGCGCCTGCAACGCCGCCATCAGGCGCTCCTGGTCGGCCACCGTCCGCGCCTCCACGGCCACGGCGATGACCGGCTCGGGGAAGCGCATGGCCTCCAGGACCACCGGGAACGACGGGTGGCAGAGCGTGTCTCCGGTGAAGCTCTGCTTGGGCCCGATCATGGCGGCGATGTCCCCGGCAAGGGCCTCCTCGACCTCTTCCCGCCGGTTGGCGTACATGCGCAACAAGCGGGCGACGCGCTCCGTCCGATCTCGGGTGGCATTCAGGACACGGTCACCGACATGCAGATGGCCCGAGTAGACGCGAAAGTAGGCCAGCCTTCCTGCATACGGGTCCGTGACGATCTTGAAAACCAGGGCGGCGAGAGGTGCTTGGTCCTCTGCTGGCCTGGTTTCGGCCTCCCCGTTGCGCGGGTCCGTACCTACGACCGGCGGCACGTCCAGAGGCGAGGGCAGATAGTCCACGATAGCGTCGAGGAGGGGCTGCACCCCCTTGTTGCGCAGGGCCGCTCCACAGAGGACCGGAACCAGCCGCGCCTTCAGGGTGGCCCGGCGCAGCGCTGCCTGCAGCTCTGCCGGGGCGATCTCCGCCCCATCCAGGTACCTCTCGGTCAGGGCGTCGTCTGTCTCGGCGATCTGCTCGACCAGCTGCTCCCGCCGCGACAGGAACTCGTCCTGCAGCTCCGGTGGGACCGGCCCGGCCGTCGGGCTGGCCCCCAGCTCGTCGGTGTAGTAGAGAGCCGTTCCGGTGATGAGATCGACGACCCCCTGGAAGGTGTCCTCGGCGCCGATAGGGATCTGCACTGCCAGGGGCCGGGCTCGCAGGCGCCGGCGGATCGAATCCACCGCCTGCCAGAAGTCCGCCCCGACGCGATCCATCTTGTTAATGAAGCAGATGCGCGGAACGCGATAGCGGTCCGCCTGGCGCCAAACCGTCTCGGACTGCGGTTCGACGCCAGCCATGGCATCGAAAACCACCACGCCCCCATCGAGCACCCGCAAGCTACGTTCCACTTCGGCGGTAAAGTCCACGTGCCCCGGCGTGTCGATGATGTTGACCTGATGGTCGCGCCAGGAGGTGGTGATGGCGGCGGCGGTGATGGTCACGCCGCGCTCGCGCTCCTGGTCCATCCAGTCGGTGACCGTCGTGCCGTCGTCCACGCAGCCCATCCGGTGCGTCCGTCCGGTATAGTAGAGGATGCGCTCCGTGGTCGTGGTCTTGCCGGCATCGATGTGGGCGATGATGCCAATGTTGCGAACGAGATGTAAAGGAATCGCTCTGGACATTGCCCGCCGCTCACCTGGCCGTGCGCCCCGTCCTGGCCCGCCGTCCTGCGAGGGACTCCGGGCACGCGCCGCAGTGAGCGTCGGGGCAGCTCCTACCAGCGATAATGGGCAAAAGCCTTATTGGCTTCGGCCATACGATGGGTATCCTCGCGGCGCTTGACCGCCACGCCGGTGCCGTTGGCGGCATCGAGGAGCTCGGCCGCCAGGCGCTCGGCCATGGGCCGGCCGGAGCGAGCCCGCGCCGCGCCCAGAATCCAGCGCATCGCCAGCGATACGCGCCGCTGCGTCGGCACCTCCACTGGAACCTGGTACGTGGCACCGCCGACGCGGCGAGGCCGCACCTCGACCATGGGCGAGGCGTTGCGGATGGCCTGCTCAAAGACCTCCACCGGGTCCCGCTTGCTCTTGTTGGCGACGACGTCGAGCGCCCCGTACATGATGCGCTCGGCCGTGCTCTTCTTGCCGCGCTGCAGCATCTTGTTGATAAAAGCCCCGATCAGGACGTTGTTGTGCCTGGCGTCGGGCGCGGGCTCTGGCCGGTCATATCGCGGTCTTCTGGGCATCTCTTGTCCTCACAGAACGCAGCGCCCCCGGCCGATCGCCGCGGCGCTGCCATCCGCCATTGGCGAAACGGCTAGGCACCCTTGCGCTTCGGCGCCTTGGCGCCGTACTTGGAACGGCCCTTTTTCCGTCCCTCGACACCCTGGGCGTCCATGGTGCCGCGGACGATATGGTAGCGCACCCCCGGCAGATCCCGCACGCGGCCGCCGCGGACCAGGACCACGGAGTGCTCCTGCAGGCTGTGCCCCTCGCCGGGGATGTAAGCGGTGACCTCGATGCCGTTGGAGAGGCGGACGCGGGCGATCTTGCGCAGGGCCGAGTTCGGTTTCTTGGGCGTCATGGTGCGCACTTGCACGCAGACGCCGCGCTTCTGCGGCGAGCCCTGAGCGCGCTTGGTGCGGTTGCTGAGGGCGTTGAAGTGGTAGCGCAGGGCCGGGGACTTGCCCTTTTTCCGGATCGGCTTGCGTCCTTTGCGCACGAGCTGGTTGATCGTCGGCACGGCATTCTCCTCAAAGGTACCGCCCCCCCGCAGGGGGCAGATTGCCCGGCTTTTTTGATGCCAAGCGGGAATTATAGCAGATGAGTGGGTGTTTGTCAAATCGCCCCTACGCCCGCAAGATCGAGGGCATCTGCAAGGTCCACAAGGACACGCCGCCGGGTTCGCTACCTCCGCGGAAGCCCCGCCGCAAAGGCAAGGGCCGCTTGCGGCCCGGGGCGCGGATCACCTGGGCTACCCGGCGATCTTCGCCCTGGCGTTGAACACCGCCCGGCCGGCTCTGCTCTACCACCGCCTCTTCTCGTACCAGGCCGACGACTTCATCAGCCAGCCTTGGGAGTGGATGGCAGGGATGCGCAACTTTCGCGCCTTGGCTGCGCGGCGTCCCGTATGCCTGGTGGCCGATGCCGAGGCCGACGACCAGAAGTTGCGGCAAGCGGCGGCGGAGAATCGCCTGCAGTTGATTGCCCGCTCCACCAAGGAGCGCATCATCGAGGTGTGGGCCCCCTTCCGTTTGCCCGACCATTCTTGGACAGGTTGGGCCGTGGTGGCCCAGACGTACCCGCAGCAGGACCGGCCCCAAGACTTCTGGCTGCCCCCACTGCACTTGGTCCTGATCACCCAACGCCCGGTGCGCAACCTGCGCCACGCCTGGGGCGTCTATCGCGATTGGTCGCAGCGGGGACGAATCGAGCCCTTCTACCGCTTTATCCAGGAAGATGGTCTCGATGTGGAGACCATCCTGCTGCGGCGCTTGGAGTCTTTCCGGCGCATGCTCCTGATCGTTCTGCTGGGCGCCTTTTTCATCTTCCAACTGGCCGGGGCATGGTCGCCCGTGCTGATCCAGTGGATCCGCAGCCTGGCCAGCGCTGTGGTGGGCACCACCATGGACCGGCAAGGCCACTATCTCCTCCTGCGCGGTGTCCAACGCCTCCTGAGTGCCGACTCCTTGCTGGAAGAGGTGCGCATCCGCCCCCCGCCGGCCAAGTACCTGCCGGCCCAGCGCTGAGATCACTGCCGGAAGCTTCATCGCCCCTCCCATGCTGCCCGCAAGCTGTGCCCAGCGAGGCGGCGCGTTTCCGCCTGCTCCCAACAGGACCCACCACGGCGGCAATCACCTTGCCGGAAGCTTGCGGTCGGCTTGTCCACACCGGTCAGCGCCGGCCACGAATCGGCTCCCGAGGACGCGCTGCGGCGCGATTCGCTCTTCCTCGGGCGAGTCTCAACCGCCTCTCGGTTTTGGGTAATCACCAACCTTTTTGCGCCACTCCATGAGACATTATCCATCCACGAATGGGGAACACGAATCCACGAATGACACCATTCCGTCAAGCCGGCTGAAGCCACCATTCCGAGAGATCTCTCCGACAAGCTGCCAGGCTGCCCTGCACACCGGGTCCCGGGCCCAAGCCCTGAGCCCCGGGCCCTTCTCTCCTCTCTCCGCTCCCTGCGCTCCGCTCCCTGCTCCTTGTCCCACTCTCCGCCCCGACGTCTCCCTGCCCGCGTGTCCCCTGGTCCCCCAGCCCTGCTCCCTGCTCACCGCTCCTTGTCCTCCTATCCGTCCCGGCTCCCTGCGCCCTGCCCCTGGGCCCTGAGCCCTACCCCCTGGGCCCTACGTCCTCAGCCCTGAGCCCCAAGCCCTGCGCCCCGCACCCACTCCCGCCACAGCACCACCCGGCTCACCCCCGGCGCGATGACCTCCCAGGGGAAAGCCTCGTCCTCCCCCCGCCCGTGCAGGTACTCGTCCTCGCTCAACCCCTGGGCCGCCAGCCCCTGCCGCCAGCCGGCCAGCGCCGGCCCGTCCATCCCCGCCAGCACAGCCGCCAGCCGGCGGTCGCCCCGCGCCAGCACGCCCTGCACCCGCGACCAGGGCACGCTCTCCGCCTCCATCGCCACCGCCAGCGGGCGCAGCTCCTGCCACAGCCGGCGCAGGCGGGCCTGGAGTTCCCGGGTCGCAGCCATGGCCGCCCATTGGAAGGGGGTGTGCGCCTTGGGAACGAAGGGCGCCACGCTCAGCGCCACCGACCCCCGCCCCAGGCACGCCTTGACCTGCCGCACCAGCTCCGCGATGGACACGACGTCCGCGTCGTCCTCGCCCGGCAGCCCCACCATGAAGTACAGCTTAAGCCGGCTCAGGCCGGCCGCCCGGGCCAGCGCCACCCCGCGCAACAGCTCCTCCGCCCCAAAGCCCTTGCCGACGGCCCGCCCCAGGCCGGCCGTCCCAACCTCCGGCGCCAGCGTCAGCGTCTGCGTGCCGCCGGCCTGCAGCCCGGCCAGCACCGCCGGGCTGAGCTGGTCGGCGCGCAGCGAGGCTACAGTGAAGCTGCCGCCCAGCTCGGCGATGGCCCGGACGATGGCCTCCAGCTCTGGATGGTCCGAGACCGCCGCCCCGACCAGGCCGACGCGGCGGCGGTGGCGCAAGCCCTCCGCGATCTGCGGCCGGAGCTGCTCCAGCGAGCGGAAACGCGCCGGCCGCGTCAGGTGGCCGGCCAGGCAGAAGCGGCAGCCCCAGCGGCAGCCACGCGAGATCTCGATCAGGTAGGCATCGCCGAACTCGGTCTCGCGCGTCAGCACGACCGACGTGGTGGCAAAGGCGGAGATGTCGCCGGCCCACTGCCGCGGCACCGGCCGGCCATCGTGCAGCGCCGGCACGTAGACGCCGGCGATGTCCGCCAGGGCCGCCAGCGTCCGGGCGCGGGGCACGCCCTGGCCGGCCCGCAGCACCTCCAGCAGCCCGGGCAGCACCGGCTCGGCCTCCCCGACGACGATGGCGTCGAGGAAAGGCGCCAGCGGCTCGGGGTTGGCCGAGAGGGCCACCCCGCCGCCGATCACGAGGGAATCTCCCTCCCCGCGCTCCGCCGCCCACAGCGGCAGGCCGGCCCGGCGCAGGAGCGCCACCACGGCAAAGTAGTCCAGCTCAAAGGAGACCGACACCGCCCAGAGCGGGAACTCGCCCAGCGGGCGCAGCGACTCCATGGCCAAGGGTGGCCAGTCCGGGCCCTCCCATGTGGCCCGCTCACAGACAATGTCCCCCTCGGCGTTCAGCAGGCCGTAGAGCGTCTGGAAACCCAGGTTGGACATCGCCACGCGGTAGCGGTTCGGGTAGACCAGGGCCACCGGCAGCCGGCCGCCCCAGTCCTTGCGGATCGTGCCTTCCTCGCCCGCCAAGCGGCGGCGGACGATCTCGCGGGCCTGGTTCGGGGACAGAGTCATGCCGTCCTCCTGGCCCGCCGTGCCTGGCGAGGCGCGGCGGGCCAGAGGGTTGGAGCAAGGGTCGCGAAGAGGCCAGTTTCTAGCCTTGCTTCGCCCCGCACGTGGAGCAGAAGGCCGCGCCCGGGGCCACCGCCGCGCCACACTGCGAGCAGAAGCGCCCCGCGGGCGCGGGGGCCTGGGGGGCAGGCACCGGGGCCGCGGCCTGAGTCGCCTCGGGCGCCGGCTTGGGCTGCTGATCCTCGGCCTTGATGGCCTCGATGGCCCGCTCCTTCTCGGCGATCTGCGCCTGCAGGCCCACGATGCCCTGCTCGCACTGCGTGACCGTGTCGAGCAGCGGCTGCAGGTCGGGGCTGGTCAGCGTGCCCGCCTTGAGCATCTCCATGGCCTTTTCGCCCAGCGTCACCTTGGTGGCCTGGATCTGGGCCTGGAAGTCGGCGATCTGCTTCTCCAGATCGCGGATCTCGCCGCGGACCTTGCTGATGCGCTGCATCTGGTCGACCTCGCGCTTGCCCTTGTCCACGAGATCGGTGACCCCCTTGGAAAGACGATCCAGGAACGACATGGTAACCTCCGTAGCACACTCCTGCCCGCTGCCAGGAGCGGGGCCGCGGCCCCGCGGCGTCCACCCGGTGGACGCCCCCGCAGCAGGACTCGGACACACCTCAGACAACGCCGTCACCCCGGGCGCGCCCCTGCCTGCCACGCCAGGATCGCCTCCAGCACGCCGCCGGCCACGGCCAGGGCCTTGTCGGAGACGGTGAAGCAGTGGGCTCGCTCGCCGCGCGGGTCGACGTCGCCGACCTTCATCCCCGCGTGCACCGGCAGGTCGTCGTGCAGGAGCCCGCGCACCACCCCGGCAAGGCGCGCCATCACCGGATGCCCGGCCACCATCGCCACTGCCTGGCCGGCCTGCACGACGTCGCCGATCTGCTGCAGTGCGCGGAAGGTGCCCGCCGCCGGGGCCCGCAGGACCCGCTCTGCAGCGGCCCCGCCCACCTCGCCGGGGACGCCGGTGTGCGGCAGGGCCTCGCCTTGCCAATAGACCCGCCCGAGCGTGTGGCCGCGGGCCGTCTCCACTACCGCGTGGCAATCGCGGCCGGCGCAGAAGCCCGGCCCCAGGGCGACCACCAGCGGGGCGTCCGAAAGGCTTGTCCCGGTGTTGCGCTTGGCCAGGATGGCGTCGACCAGCACGGCCGGCCGCAGCGCCTCCAGGCTGTGCCACTGGGGATCGACCAGCACCGGGATGATGCCGGCCGCCAGCAGCTCTGCCGCCTCGGCGGCCACTGCCCGGCGGGCGGTAACCCCCTCGACGGTGACCGTGCCCTCGTAGACGGCCGCGGCAAAGGCCACCGCCCGGCGGATCACCGTGGGCCGGGCCTTCTCCAGGACGACCACCGGGAAGCCACAGCGCCGCAGCCGCCAGGCCACCCCGCTGCCCATGTCCCCGCCGCCCTTGATCACCACGGTCTGTTCCATCGGCCCCTCAGCGCTCGCCCGGCCGGCACCGGGCCTGCTCGTACGCCTCCGGCGTGTCTATGTCAAGAAGGTCATCGGCCGCCGCCGGCACGCTCTCCTCGGCAAAGCGGCCAGCCAGGGCCCGCCCGCCGACGTCGCCCGTGAGCCCCAGCAGGGCAGGAAAGGCCTCCCGCCCGAAGATGGCCGGGATGCGCCTCGCGTCGTCGACCTTGCTCCAGACGACGATGTGTCCGGCCCGCCAGCGCTCGACCAGCCGCTCCAGGTGCGCCGCCGGGACAAAGGGCATGTCCCCGGCCAGGAAGAGGACCGCCCCGGCCGAGGGCGGCAGAGCCGCCACCGCGGCGCGGATCGAGGCTGCCTGGCCTTCGCGCCAGCGCCGATTCGCCACAAAGCGCAGCGGCCGCGTCCCCAGGGCATGGCGCAGTGCGGCCGCCCCGGCTCCCACGACGACCCAAACGGCCGCGGCCGGCGCGCCCAGGGCAGCGTCCACGGCGTGGGCCAGCAGCGGCCGGCCGTGCAGCGGCAGGAGCAGCTTGTCGCAGCCCATGCGTCGCGAGGCCCCGGCGGCCAGGACGACGATATGCACCTGGGCAAGACCGGGCGGGCCCACGGCGAGAGAGCCGTCCTCGCTCCGCCGCCACGGCTCCGGGCACCCGGCCGGGTCGTCCAGGTCTGCCAGCAGCACCCGCTCGAAGCCGCCGACCTGGAGAAGCCGGCGGGACAGCTCCCGGCCGGCCGCACGCCGCGCGGCCGCGGCCTGCGTCAGCACGGCCGCCGCCCGCGCTCCCGCGGGCCGGCCCTTCAGCCCGCCCTGCGGATGCAGCAGCACCGCCGCCACCAGGGCGCCGTTCACCGGCGCGTCCGACGGCGCCCCAGCCAGCGCGGCGACCCGCTCGGGCCGGTGCACGCGCCCGCCGTCCAGCGGACTACCCAGCACAGTGAGGCCGGCCAGAACGAGCAGCAGGGTGGTCGTGGACGGTACCTGCGGTTCGTAAGGTGCCGGGGCCTTGAAGGGCCGGTGGCGCGACCCATCGGCCTCGACGATCAGCAGGTCGGGTGCCAGGGCCGCGGCCAGCCGGTCGACCTCGGCCGGCGCAAAGCCGCCGACCTTCTGCAGGCGGCCGGCCGGGGTCTCTTCCCACTCCTCCAGCCAGCGCCGTGCCAGGAAGAGGTGGCCGCGCTCCAGCAGGTGCCGCCGCAGCGCCACCGGGTCCGGCCGGCCCTCGCCGGTGACGAAGGGGGCGGCGTCCTCAGCGCAGGGAGCCAGGACCTTGGTCGTCGTGGTGAAGAGGCTGGTCCACCCCTGCGCCCGGGCCTCGGCCACGAGCCGGGAGGCCAGCCCGGTCTTGCCTCCCCCGCCCACCAGGGCGATGCGCTCGCCCCGGTGGACCTCCAGCTCAGCGAGCAGCTCCACCGGCACGCCCCCACAGGCCTGCTCAACCGTCACGATCCGATAGCTAGGGGGATTATAGCGCAGAGCGCGGGGGAAGGCAAGTACTCAGTGCGTGAGAATCTGGCTCAAGAACAGCTTGGTGCGCTCCTCCCGCGGATTGAGGAAGAACTCCTCCGGGGTGTTCTCCTCGACGATGTTGCCCTCGGCAAAGAAGACGATGCGGTCGGCCGCCTCCTTGGCAAAGCCCATCTCGTGGGTGACCACGATCATGGTCATCCCCGAGCGGGCCAGCTCGCGCATCACGTCCAGCACTTCCTTGATCATTTCCGGGTCGAGGGCCGAGGTGGGCTCGTCAAAGAGCATGATCTTGGGTTGCATGGCCAGGGCCCGGGCAATGGCCACCCGCTGCTGCTGCCCGCCGGAGAGCTGGCCGGGGTACTTGTGGGCCTGCTCGGGGATGCCCACGCGCTCGAGCAGCTGCAGGGCCACCTCCTCGGCCCGCGCCTTGGGCCACTTGCGCGCCCAGATCGGCGCCAGGCTGACGTTCTGCAGCGCCGTCAGGTGGGGGAAGAGGTTGAACTGCTGAAAGACCATCCCCACCTCGCGGCGGATGGCCTCGATGTTGCGGATGTCGTGGGTCAGCTCGATCCCGTCGACGATGATCTGCCCGCGCTGGTGCTCCTCCAGGCGGTTGATCGTGCGGATGAGGGTCGACTTGCCCGACCCCGAGGGACCGCAGATGACCACCACCTCCTGGCGTCTGACGCGCATGCTGACGCCGCGCAGCACGTGAAAGTCGGCGAACCACTTGTGCACGTCGCGGCAGACAATGATATCGTCACTCTCGCTCGCTTCCGGTGTTGGTATGGTCACGGCCTTCTCCACGGGACGAGCCTCATCTCACACAGCCATGCACGCGCGGATCACTGACACGGCCGCACGTCAGCGCCGGCCGACTCCCAAGGCAGCCTCCACGCGGCGGCTGGCGTAGGACATCGCATAGGTAAAGACCCAGAACAGGACGGCGATGAAGATAAAGACCTCCATGTCCAGCAGCAACCATTCTTTGCGGCTCTGGATCACCTCCCGGCCGATCGTCAGCAGTTCGCCCAGGCCGATGATGTTGGCCAGGGTAGTGTCCATGAAGAGGGCGATGAACTGGCCGACGATGGCCGGGATGACCAGGCGCAGGGCCTGCGGCAGCACGATCAGCAGCATCACCTGGAACCCGTTCAGCCCCAGGGCCTTGGCCGCCTCCACCTGCCCGCGGGGGATGGCCTGGAGGCCGCCGCGGACGTTCTCGGCCATGTAGGCCGAGGCGAAGAAGGTCATGGCCATCATCGCCCGCAGCACCCGGTCGATGCGCACCTGCTCCGGCAGGAACAGAGGCAAGACCAGCGAGAACATGAAGAGGATCGTCACCAACGGCACGCCGCGCACCAGCTCGATGAAGAGGGTGCAAAAGACCTTGACCACCGGCAGCGAGCTGCGCCGGCCCAGGGCCAGCAGCACACCAATGGGAAAGGAGGCGACGATGCCGACCACCGCCAGCAGGAAGGTCAGCAGCAGGCCGCCCCAAAGGCCGCTGGCCACGGGCGGCAACCACGACACCCCGTCGATCCCGCTCAAGAGGAGGAGCATGAGGGCAAAGGCCGCGACCCACCCCAGCAGGACCCACAGCGCCCGGCGGACGAAGCGCCCGACGAAGAACCCGACAAAGGTCAGTATCGGGTTGGCTAGCAGCCACAGCCGCGCTGGCAGCGAGAGCAGGTCGAACCCGATGGGCAGCAGCGCCACGAGGGCCAGCCCGACGGCCTGCGCCAGGGCAAAAGTGCCGACGGTCCCGCGCCACATCCGCCAGCTCACCCCAAAGAGGAAGGAGATCGCCAGGAGGATGACGCCGACCCGCCAGACCTCCTCCACCGGGTAGTGGCCCACGGCAAAGAGCTTCAGGCTGCCCACGACCGGCTCCCAGTTGGCCTGGAAGAGAACCCAGCCGAGGATGCCGCGCAGCAGGAAGTAGAGAATGGCCACCCCCAGCACGGTGAGCAGGGCATTGTACCAGGTACTGAAGAGGTTCCTCTTCAGCCAGCGCAGCAGCCCGGGCGAGGTCGGGGGGCGGACGACGTTCGGCGCTGTGGTCATCGCGACGACCCTGTTATGCCTGGGAGCGGCGTATGGCCCGCGCTCCCGGCAGGCAACCGGCTAACGCTCCACCAACTGCACGCGCCGGTTGTAGATGTTCATCACGAGCGACGTCAACAGGCTCATGGCCAGGTACGTGGCCATGATCATGACAAAGACCGGCACGGCGCGGCCGGCCTGGTTGATGGTCGTGCGGCCCACGTAGAACAGGTCGGGATAGCCCACCGCCACGGCCAGGCTGGAGTTCTTGGTCAGGTTGAGGTACTGGCTGATCAGCGGCGGGATGATCACCCGCAGCGCCTGCGGCATGACCACCAGGCGCAGCAGCTGCATCTGGCTCAGCCCCAGGGCCCGCGCCGCCTCGAACTGGCCCCGCTGCACCGCCAGCAGGCCGGCGCGCACGACCTCGGCGATGTAGGCGCCGGTGTAAAAGACCAGCCCTGCCAACAGGGCGACGTACTCGGTCGTCAGCTGCATGCCGCCGGTGAAGTTGAAGCGGCCCAGCACGGGCGTGTCCCACTCCAGGGGACGCTGGCCGACCACGAACCACCCGCCCACGGCCAGGACCAGCAGCACAGCCAGAGCCACCAGCATGGGGTAGGTCGCCCGCCCGGTATTGACCTGGTAGCGGAGCAGGACGTTGTACAGGACGATGGCCAGCACGACGCCCACCCCGGCCATGATGGCCCAGGTGCCAAAGGTCGCCGTCGGTACGGGGGCAGGCATGTACAGGCCGCGCTGGCTGAGATAGACCGACCCGGGCAGGCCGATCGACTCCTGCACCTTGGGCAGCTTCTGGAAGACAGCAAAGTACCAGACAAAGAGCTGGGCCAGCAGCGGCACGTTGCGGACGATCTCCACGTACACCGTGGCGATCTTGTCGACCAGCCAGTTGCCCGAGATGCGCGCCAGTGCTGTGATCACCCCCAGGAGCGTTGCCAGGACGATGCCGACCACCGCCACTTTGAGGGTGTTCAGGACGCCCACCAGGAAGGCGTAGCCGAACGACCGCGACGGGTCGTATGGGATCATCGACTCCGCCAACGGCGTGCCCGCGGCGTCGCCCAGGAAGCCGTAGCCCAGGCCCAGGCCGCGGGCCTCGGCCGCCGCCAGCACGTTGCGGAAGAAGAACACCAGCGCGCCGATGACGACGACGGCGGAGACGACCTGGGCCACGGCCTTGATCACGCGCTCGTCGCGCCAGAGCGGGATCGAGCTACGGCTGATGACCTGGATGCGGCTTTCCCTATCCAAGGCCCGGCCCTCTCGACGTCGCAGCCCTGCTCACGCGCGCCTGGCGAAGGCTCCCCTTTGCGGGGAAGCCTTCGCCAGGCCAACCACAGAATCAGCGCAGGGGCGGGGCGTACATCAGCCCGCCGTCCTTCCACAGCTTGTTCATCCCCCGGTCGAGGGTGAAAGCGGCGCCGTTCGGGCCCATGTAGCGGTCATAGATCTCGCCATAGTTGCCCACAGCGCGGATGACGTTGGCGGCAAAGTCGGCCGCCAGGCCCAGGTCGGCCTGGCCGAAGCTGCCCTCCACGCCCAGGAGGCGCCTGACCTCTGGGCTGTCGCTGGACAGCATCTGCCCCACGTTGCCCGAGTTGACGCCCAGCTCCTCGGCGTTGATCAGGACCCACAGGACCGTCTTGACGACGTCGGCCCACTGGTCGTCACCGGACGGAACGGCCGGCGTCAGCGGTTCCTTGGACAGGGTCACGTCGAGGATCACGTGGTCGTCCGGGTTGGCGAAACCGGCGCGCACCGCCGCCAGTTGCGACTTGTCGCTCGTGGCGGCATCGCAGCGCCCCTCCTCATAGGCGCTGTAGACGGCCGAGGTCTCCTCGAAGGTGACGGCGGTGAACTGCAGTCCCCGCGAGCGGAAGGCGTCGGCCAGGTTCAGCTCGGTGGTCGTGCCCGTGGTCACACAGACGGTGGCGCCGTCGAGGTCTTCCAGCGTAGTGGCGCCGCTGCTCTTGCGCACCATCATGCCCTGCCCGTCGTAGAACATGACCCAGGTAAAGCTGCCCCACTGCGCCTCGCGGGTCGAGGTCCAGGTCATGTTGCGGGAGATCATGTCCACCTCGCCCGTCTGCAGGGCCGGGCCGCGCTCGGCGGCGGTCAGGACGACGAACTCGACGGCGTTGGGGTCATTGAAGATGGCGGCAGCAACGGCCCGGCAGATGTCGATGTCAAAGCCGATGTTCTTGCCGCTGGCGTCGGTGTAGCCAAAGCCCAGCAGCGAGCTGTGCACGCCACAGACCAACTTGCCGCGCTCCTTGATCGTCTGCAGCCGCTGGCCGGTCACGGCCGGTACCTGGGGACATGGGGTACACTCGGGGCACTCGGTGCATTCGGGGCACGGGGGGCACTCGAGCTGCTGGGGGGTGGGTGTCTCGGCCGGCCCGCACGCGGACAGGACCAGGCCCAGGACAACAAGGGTAAAGAGAAAAGCGGACAGTCTGCGGCTCACTGCTTCTCCTCCTTTGCCTCGATCACCACTGGCCGATTCGCGGCGACTTTCTCCCGGTCCACCTCCTTTCGAGGGATAGGCCCCTGCCTAAGCGACCTCTGCTGAGAAGCGCACCTCCGACCGTTCATCCAAAGGACCGACACGCCAGAATGTGGCAGCGCCCTGCCCCGCTGGGGACAACCGCCGGGGCGAGGCTGCCCGGGGAAGCAAGCAGGAGATAATTGGCACCAGTGTAGCACAGCACCGGGGAAAAGTCAAGAATTGTCTGACAAGAAGGGACGGCGGTGCCCGGTCTGCACCGCCGTCCCGCTGTCGCCAGGGACGAGCACGCACGCCGGCCGCAGTGGCCGGGCGGGCGCGCCCTAGTGCCGCCAGCGGCGGATCTTCTTGCGGCAAGCCGGCCGCTTGCCGTGGTTCGCCTTGGTGATCTTCCTCGGTCGGTGCCTGGCCATCGTCTGCCTCCTGAACGGTTCCAAACGGCGACAGTATACCACGACCTGGCCCGATGGTCAAATCGGAGATGCCGCTCAGCTCTTTGACAAAGGCCTTCTTCTGTGCTATCATCGACTGAAAGGACGGAAAGGGTCAGGCGTGCAGCAGGAGCAACCATGGTCAAGACGATTCTCGTGGTGGAGGACAGCCCGGACATCAGCAGGCTGCTCGAGCACATCCTCGGCCAGGCCGGGTATCGCGTGCTCGTGGTGGACAACGGGCTGGACGGCTGGACCACATTCCGGGACGTCCGGCCCGACCTGGTGCTCCTGGACGTCAACCTCCCCGGCATCAGCGGGCTGGAGCTGTGCCAGCGGATCAAGGAGGCCACGGCCACACCGGTGATCATGCTGACGGTGCAGGCCGAGTTCGAGGCCGTGCGGCGCGGCCTGCGCGCCGGAGCCGACGCCTACTTGAGCAAGCCGTTCGAGATCGCCCAGCTGATGGCCTCGCTGGAGCACGCCCTGCGCCCCCGCGTCCGCCGCATCGGCGGCCGGAAAGAGGAGGAAGGTGCCGCACAGGATCTCGATCGTTGACGACAGCCCGGCGGTGAAGCAGCTTCTGGCGTGCTCTCTGCATAGTGCGGGATTCCAGCACACTGCGGTCTCCTACCCCGGAGAGGCCATGGCCGCTCTCCAGTCGTTCGCGCCGGACCTTGTCCTGACCGGCCCGAATATGCCGTACCTGACAGGCTTGAAGCGGTCTGAAGTCCACCGGAGGTAACGATGCCCAAAGCGATCCTCGCCCCCACGACGGCCCTCTGGCCCGTGCCGGCCGTCCTGGTCTCCTGCGGCGTCGAGCGCCCCAACATCATCACTCTGGCCTGGGCGGGCACCGCCTGCTCCGAGCCGCCGATGGTCGGCATCGCCGTGCGCGGCAGCCGCTACTCGCACGGGCTGATCGCCGCGGCCGGCCAGTTCGCCGTCAACCTGCCCCGCGCCGACCAGGTCGAGGCCGTGGACATCTGCGGCACGCTCTCCGGCCGCAACCTCGACAAGTTCGCGCGCTGCGGGCTGACGCCCGCCCCGGCCAGCCGCATCCAGGTGCCGCTCGTCGCCGAGTGCCCGGTGCACCTGGAGTGTGTCGTCCGCCATACCGTGCCCCTGGGCAGCCACGACCTCTTCCTGGGCGAGATCGTCGCCGTGCAGGCCGAAGAGGAGCTTCTCGACGCCAGCGGGCGGATCGACTTCCTGCGCCCGGAACTGCTCGCCTACGTGGCCGGCATCTACCGGGGCCTGGGGGCCGTGCTCGGCAGGAGCGGGTTCACCCTGCGTGACTAGGCCGGCCTCCGGCCTGCCCATCCCTACCTCGGAGAAGGAGGAAATCCCATGGACCTGTACGGACGCGACCTGATCTGTTCCCAGGAATGGTCTTTCGAGGAACTGATGGCCACGCTCGAACTGGCGGCCCAGATGAAGCGCGACCGCTTCTCCCCGCGCTGGACGAGCATCCTGGCGCATCGCACGTTCTTCATGTTCTTCTTCAACCCCTCGGTGCGCACCCGCCAGAGCTTCGAGTGCGCCGCCACCGAGCTGGGCGGGCATGCCCAGTTCCTGGAGCCAGGCGGCATGCGCCTGAAGACCGCCAAGACGGCCGGCGAGACCATCGAGGACGCCGCCAAGGTCATGGCCCGCTACGCCTGCGGCATCGGCATCCGCATCCTGGAGGACAAAGTGCCGTACTATGGCGCCGGCAACGAGTTGCTGCGCGAGTACGCCCACTGGGCCACCGTCCCGATCATCAACATGGCCGACGACAAGTTCCATCCCTGCCAGGGCCTGGCCGACGTGCTGGGGTGGGCCGAGTGGTACGGCGAGGGGCCCGGACGGCCGGCCTATGCCAACCTGCGCGGCAAGAGCTTCCTGCTCACCTGGGCCTCCGGCGCCCTGGCCCGGTCCTGGTGCAGCGTGCAGGAAGCGCTGCTCATCGCCTCGCGCTTCGGCATGAACGTGACCATCGCCCGCCCCGAGGGCTACGACCTGGATGCGCAGGTCTATGAATGGACGCGCCAGAACTGCGCCGCCAACGGCACCACCTTTCGCATCACCGACGACCCCGACGGCTGCTACGACGGCGCCCACATCGTCTACAGCCGCAACTGGGTGACACCACAGGCCTACCAGGACGGCGCGTTCCAGAAGGCGGCGGAGGTGGACAAGGCCAGGGCCATCTCCGGCTGGATCACCACCGCCGCGCGCATGGCCCGCACCGCCAACGCCATCTTCACCCACCCCATGCCGATCGACCGCGGCTTCGAGGTAGAAGAAGAGGTCGCCAGCGGACCACGCAGCGCCATCTACGACATCGCCGAGAACCGCCTGCACGTGCAAAAGGCCATCATGGCGCTGACTATGGGGAACGTGTAACAGTCCGCAGTTCGCAGTTCGCGGTTCACAGGATGCAGTAGGAGGACTCGTGAGCAAAGGCGTCGCAGTGATCGCCATCGGCGGCAACTCCCTGATCAAGGACAAGAAGCACCAGTCCGTGCCCGACCAGTACCTGGCGGCGGCCGAGACGTGCCAGCACATCGCCGGCATGATCGAGCAGGGCTGGGAAGTGATCATCACGCACGGCAACGGACCACAGGTCGGATTCATCGTACGGCGATCGGAGCTCTCGCGCCACGAGCTGCACGAGGTGCCGCTGGACTCGTGCGGGGCCGACACGCAGGGCGCCATCGGCTACATGCTGCAGCGCGCCCTTTACAACGAGTTCCACGCCCGCGGCATCGACAAGGTGGCCACGACGGTCGTCACCCAGGTGCTCGTCGACCGCCACGACCCGGCCTTCCAGAACCCGACCAAGCCCATCGGCTCATTCATGGACGAGGCCACGGCGCGCGCCCGCGCCGAGAGCGAGGGCTGGTCGATCAAGGAAGACGCCGGCCGCGGCTGGCGGCGCGTCGTCGCCTCGCCCTTGCCCAAGCGCATCGTCGAGCTGCCCGCTATCCAGGACCTCGTCCGGGCCGGCTTCACCGTCATCGCCGTGGGCGGCGGCGGCATCCCGGTGGTCGAGGACGAGCACGGCGACCTGGTCGGCGCCGAGGCCGTCATCGACAAGGACTATGCCTCCTCCCTGCTGGCCCGCAGCATCGGGGCCGACCTCTTCCTGATCTCCACGGCGGTGGAGCGCGTGGCCCTGTGCTACGGCCAGCCGGACCAGCGCTGGCTGGACCGCCTGACCCTGGCCGAGGCGCGTCGCTACCTGCAGGAGGGCCACTTCCCGGCCGGTAGCATGGGCCCCAAGATCCAGGCAATCATCGAGTACCTGGAGGGCGGCGGCAAGCAGGCGCTCATCACCAACCCCGAGAACATCGAGCGGGCGCTGCGTGGGGAGACGGGGACGCTGGTCGTGCCGTAGCAGGGCCCGAGGGCACGACGATCGGTCCCTGCGCCTCGCCCCCGGCCCGCTCTCGTGCGCGAACGGCCGTGTCATCCGTCCCTTGGACGCCTCTCCGCGGAGGCCCCTGGCATGCCCCTACTTCTCCGCAAGGCCTGGCGCGACCTGCGCGTGCGGCCGACCCGCTCCCTTCTCACCCTGGCCGGGATCGTCATCGGCGTGGCCGGGGTGGTGGCGCTGGTCATGGCCGGCCGGACCCTCACGGCGGCCCAGCGCCGGGCCTACCAACACCAGTCCCAGGCCGACGTCACCATCTGGGTATGGAACGCCGGGGAAGACATCGCGCGGGCCGTGCAGGCGCTCCCCGGCGTAGCCGCAGCCGAGCGCCGCGCTGTCACCTTCACCAAGTGGCGGGCAGGCGGCGGCTGGCTGGACCTGCAGCTCGAGGGGGTCGAGCGCTTCGACGACGTCCGCGTCAACCAGATGGAGCTCGTGGCCGGACACTTTCCCGGGCGCGGGGAGATCGCCCTGGAAGCCTCGGCCCGCGACGTGGCGCCGGTCGCTATCGGCCAGGAGGTGGAGGTGCGCGGCCCGGAGGGGGAGGCCCGGCGATTGGTCGTCAGCGGCTTTACCCGCACGCCCTACTACCCCGCGGCCGGCCTCATGCGCATCACCGTGGGCTACGTCCCGGCCGGCACGGTCCGCCCCTACCTGTCGGCGCGCGGCGACAACCGCCTGCTCATCCGCCTCGAAGACATCGGCCGGCGCGACGAGGTCGTGCCGCAGATCGTCTCCCTGCTGGATCGCCGGCAGGTCCCCCACGGCGCGGCCGACGTGCGCGACCCCGACACCTACACCGGCCACCGCGAGCTGCAGACGCTGCTGCAGTTGCTGACGGTGCTCTCCGTCCTGGCCGTGGTCATCAGCGTCTTCCTGGTGACGAGCACCCTGGCGGCCATCGTGGCCGAGGAGGTGCGCGAGATCGGCATCCTGAAGGCACTGGGCAGCCGGCGCCGGCAGATCGTGCGGGTCTACCTGTGGACAGGCCTGGTCTATGCGCTGGTGGGGACTCCCGTGGGGCTGGCCGCCGGCCACCTCGGCGGGTGGCAGCTGCTGCGCTACCTGGGCTATCTGCTGAACGTGGACGTGGGCCCCTTTGCCCCCGACGCGCTGGCCACGGCACTGGGGGTGCTCATCGGTCTGGGGGTAACGGTGCCGGCCAGCCTCTTCCCGGCCTGGCGGGCCGGCGGCATCACCGTGCACCAGGCGCTGCAGGGCTATGGCCTGCGACCCGATTTCGACCGGGGCCTGCTGCGGCGGCTGGCGCTGCCGCCCATCTGGACCCTGCCGCTGCGCAACCTGGTCCGCCGCCCCGGCCGCAGCCTGACCACACTGCTGGTGACGGCCGTGGTCGTGACGGCCTTTCTCTCGGCGCGCATGACGCGGGCCTCCCTGGATTCCTCGGTATCGACCTTGTTCGACGTCTACGCCAGCGACGCCTGGATGTGGTTCGAGACGGCCGTGGGCGAGGGCTTCACGGCGCAACTGCGCACCGTGCCGGGCGTCGAGACCGCTGAGGGCTGGATCATCTCCAGTTGTGTCCTGGACGGCGAGGTCGCCCGCCTGTGGGGCCTGCCGGCCGAGACGGCCCTCTACCGCCACGACCTGGTGGCCGGCCGCTGGCTGGGACCAGGTGAGCACGACGCGGCGGTCCTCTCCCTCGACCTGGCCCAGCGCCAGGGATGGCGCGTGGGTGACAGCGCCGAGATCGAGATCGGCGGGCGGCTGCGCCGCTTCGCCATCGTCGGCATCGTCCGCGACGAGGCCATCTTCGGCCTGGGCGACGCGCCCCTGGGCAAGGTCTTTGTCCCGCTGGCGGTGGTACAGCAGCTGGAGGGCTGGCGCGACTATGTGGCCTTTTTCGCCCTGCGCCTGGATTGCCACGACCGCGCCGGGGTCGACACGATCATGGCCGAGGTGGAGCGCAAGTACCGCTCCCTGCGCCCGGTCGTGGAGCCGCTCTACGTAGGCTACGACCAGGCGCAGGAGGGCACGCGCGTCGTCGCCGGGCTGCTGTACGCCATGGCGGCGGTCGTCGCCCTGGTGGGTGTCGCCGGGATTCTGAACACGCAGACGCTGAACGTCCTGGAGCGGCGGCGCGAGATCGGCGTGCTGCGGGCCCTGGGGGCAGTGCGCGGGCACCTGGTGCGCTTCTTCGTCGTCGAGGGCCTAGCCCTGGGCGGACTGGGCTACCTGCTAGGCGTCGTCGGCGGCTGGGCCGTGGCCCAACTGCTGGTGGGCATTATCAGCTCGGCCCTGATCACGCTGCGCTTCACCGTACTGCCGGCCGACCTGGCCCTGGGGCTGCTGCTGGCCGTCCTGCTGAGCGTGGCCGGCGGGGTGCTGCCGGCCATGGCCGCCGCGCGGCTGCGGACAGTGGAGGTCCTGCACTATGACTGATGCTCCCCCGGTCCGGCCGGCCTGCGCCGAGGACCTGCCGGCGGTCGCGGCCATCCTCGTCGAATGCTTCCACGGCCAGTTTGCCGCCGCCTTCGGGCATAGGATCGGGCGGGCCGAGAGGGTGCTGGCCCGCACGATGGCCCTGGAACTGCCGCGCGGGCTGCCCGGCCTGTACGTGGCGGTGCTGGAGGAGCAGGTTGTGGGAACGATGGCGCTGCGCCGCCGCGAGGACCCCGATGCGCCGCCCTGGCCGGCCACGGGCATCTTCCTCCAGGAGCTGGGACCCTGGGGGGGAGTGCGGGCCATGTTCATCCTCTCGCTGCTGGACCAGCCGGTGGGCTGGAACGAAGCATACGTCTCCGACGTGGGCGTCGCGCCGGCCCTGCGGCGGCACGGTGTGGCCAGGGCGCTGCTGCAGCACGCCGAGAAGGTGGCCCGGTTCTGGGGCAAGCGCGCCCTCGTGCTGGACGTGAGCGCCGGGAACGCGGCGGCGCGCCGGCTGTACGACGGGCTGGGTTTTGCCGCGGAGCGCGTGCGCCGCTCACTGCTCACCCGCTGGCTGCTGGGGCAGGCGGAATGGGTGCGGATGAGGAAGGAGCTGGGCTAGGTGCAGCTTGACTTGCCGCGCCAATCCGCGTACAATGCCTGCCGACGGCCCCTCTGGAGTAGCCTATGGCGATCTCGCCCGACACGAGCGACACCTCCAGCCCGACGGCCCAGGCCCTGCGCGACGGCATCGCCGCGGCCCGCGCCGGCCAACGCGACGTGGCCCGGCGGCTGCTCGCGCAGGTCGTCGAGCACGACGAGCACTGCGCGCAGGCCTGGCTCTGGCTGAGCGGTGTCGTGGACAGCACGGAGGAGCGCGAGATCTGCCTGGAAAACGTGCTCACCCTGGACCCACAGAACAGGGCTGCGCTCCAGGGAATGGCCGAGGTGCGCGTGCAGAAGGAGCTACGCGCAGCGGCACCTGCTGCCCCGGAGGAACCGGAGCCCGCGCCGGCCGCTTCCACGGCGCTGGCCCTGGAGAACGAGTACCTCTGCCCGGCATGCGCCGCCCAGACCCGACCGGCGAACCGCAAGTGCGCCGCCTGCGGCCAGCCTCTCTGGACGACGTCCCGCCAGCAGGCCGAGCAGCGGGCTTCGCGCATCGCCCTGGCGGTCACGCTGCAGGCGCTCTGCATCGTGCTGAACATCGGCGGTCTGGGGGTAGCCCTGTACTATGTCTCCACGAAGCTGGGCAGCGGCGACTGGCTCGCCTACCTGCGGCTCTACCTGGGGCTGCCCGGTGCGCCGGCCGAGTTGGCCGACGCGGCGTTCGCCACCGTCCCGCGCCTGGCCGTCTTTGGCCTGCTCTTCTTTGCCGCACTCTCCGCGCTGGTGCTGGTGGGCACCTTCCTGCGCTGGAAGGCGGCCTTTTTCCTCTTTCTCGTCAACGGCGCCTGGCTGGGCATCGCCGGGGTGCTGGCCACCCGGCTGCTGTGGGAAGCGGGCAGCTGGGGCGGCGACGTCGGCCTGGCCGTCACGCGCATCGCCATGGTCGTACTGGACGTGGCCGCGGTCCTGGTCGTCTTCGGCCTGGCGCTGGAGATCCGCGACGACTTCTTCTTCGACCGGCAGCGCCTGCTGCTGCGTCTGGACCGCGGGACAGTCACAGGGCCCGACTTCCTGGTCCACGGACAGCGCTACCTCCACCAGCGCCAATGGGCCATGGCTGCCCTGCACCTGAAGCGGGCGGTGGACCAGATGCCCGACGACCTCACGGCAAACCTGCAGCTGGGCCTGGTCTACGGCAACCTCAGGCGCGGCGAGTTGGCCGCGCGCTGCCTGGCCGAGGCCCGGCGCATCTCCCCGCAGGACCCCCACGTGGCCGAGCTGGCCGCCTGGCTGGAGCGGCAGCGCGGCGGCACGCCCGCCGGCCGGGCAGGAAGGTAGGCGCAGTTCTCAGCTCCCTTCTCCCAGCTCTCTGCTACACACGGTCGTGCAGCGCAGTTGCGCGGTTGGGCGGAATGTAGTAGAATGGGACGTCATAGCAGGCGGCTGATTGTTGATCCGCCCGCGGCACCGCGACCGTCCGTATTAGACCGATATGGGGCCGCGACCGGGGCGCGGGCGGGACAGAAAGGGGGCAGCGATGCCCAGCCAGTTGGACTATCAAGCCATCAAAGAGCGCCTGGAAGGCGAGCGAACCGGGCTGCTGCGCGACATCCGGCGACTCGAGGAGCTCACCGAGGAGATCCGCAGCGACCGTGCCGGCGGGAACGGTGGCGTCGGCAACCACATGGCCGAGGGCGCCAGCAGCACCTTCGACCAGGAACGCAACCTGGCGCTGGTCGGCAACCTGCGCCAGACACTGGAGTCTGTCGAAGCAGCCCTGAAGCGGCTGGAGCAGGGCACTTACGGCCGTTGCGAGACGTGCGGCCAGCCGATCGATCGCGCCCGCTTGAAGACCCTGCCGTATGCCGCCCAGTGCGTCAAGTGCCAGAGCCACCTGGAGGGACGGTAGCCCTTGGCGGAACAGCCCCGACGCCGCTTGGTGGCCTGGCCACTGCTTGTCACCCTGCTCACCGTCCTCGCGGACCAGGTGAGCAAGTATTTTGTGGTCCGGCTCCTGGGGCCGGCCGCCCCTGTCCACACGGTGCCCCTGATCGGATCGTTCCTGCGCCTCTCCTATCTGGAGAACAGCGGCGTCTCCTTCGGTCGACTGCAGGGCTATGCCTTGTGGATCACCATCCTGACCATCGTCGTGGTGGCAGGACTGCTGGCCGGCTACCGCTTCCTGCTCACTCCCAGCCGCTGGGGCAACGTCGCCCTGGGATTGATCCTGGGCGGGGCCATCGGGAACCTGATCGACCGGCTTATCTACGGGATCAGCCTGGGCGACCTGGGCCGGTCGTTCGTCGTGGACTTTGTCGACGTGCAGTACTTTGCGGTCTTTAACGTGGCCGACAGCGCCCTCACCGTGGGCGGGATCCTCTACGCCGCCTACCTGCTCTTTCACCAGGAGCGCAGGGCCCAGAAGCCCGCGGAGGACAAGCCATGGCCGACGCCGCCGGAGCCACCGCCCGCCGGCTGAGCTTCCTCCTCGACGAGGCCGCGGCCGGCCGGCGGGTGGACCGCGTCGCCGCCGGGCTCCTGGCCGACCTCTCCCGCTCGCGCGTCCAGCAGCTCATCGCCGCCGGCATGGTCACCCTGAACGGCCGGCCCGTCCGCCCCAGCCAGGCGGTGCGGCCGGGCGACTTTCTCGAGGTGACCGTCCCACCCCCAGCGTCGAGCGAGCTGCAGCCGGAGGACATTCCCCTGCAGGTGATCTACGAGGACGCCGACGTCGTGGTGATCGACAAGCCGGCCGGCCTGGTGGTACACCCGGCGGCCGGCCATCCCAGCGGAACGCTCGTCAACGCCCTGCTGGCCCGCTACCCCGACCTGGCAGTGGGCGGGACATTGCGGCCGGGCATCGTGCACCGCCTGGACCGCTTCACCTCGGGGCTGATCGTCGTGGCCCGCCACGACGCCGCCCACCAGTCGCTGGTGGCGCAGCAGAAACAGCGGACGATGCGCAAGAGCTACCTGGCACTGGTGGATGGGCACATGCCGGCGCGTGAGGGGACGATCGAGGCGCCCATCGGGCGGCACCCCCGCCAGCGCAAGCAGATGGCCGTGGTCGCCAGCGGCCGACCGGCGCGCACCCTCTACCGCGTGGTCGAGGAGTTGGGCCCCTACACCCTGGTCGAGGCCCGCCTGGAGACCGGCCGCACCCACCAGATCCGCGTCCACTTCTCCCACAGCGGCCACCCCGTGCTGGGGGATCCCACCTACGGCCGGCGGCCCGGCGCCCTGGGGCTGACCCGCCAGTTCCTGCACGCCTACCGCCTCGGCTTCCAGCTCCCCACGAGCGGCGAGTTCCGCGAGTTCGAGTCACCCCTTCCGGCAGACCTGGCCGCCGTCCTGCTCAAGCTGCGCCAGCGCTACCGCCAGGAGGCGACGCGTTAGCGTCGCCGGGGCACCGGGCGTCCGGCCGCCAGGATACACGACGTCCGGACCAGCGAGATGCAGGGGCATTGGGATATCATGTCCCTGGACCTCCGGGGCGCCCCATAGCCTCGGTACTGCACTCAGCCTCGTGTCTCTGTGGCCCCGTCATCGGTAGCCGCTTCCCCCGTTCGCGCCCCTGTGTACTGGCGGTCGGCACCCAGCTCCCCTCTCCATGCCTCTGCGCCTTGGTGCTCGGTAGCTGCCTCCCCCATTGCTGTCTCCGTGTCCTGGTGGTTCCCCATGGCTTCGTGGTCCGAGGGCCCCGCAGCGCGCCCCAGCAGTTCCTCCACCACGCCCCGCCAGTACGGCTCCCCGCTGCACTCCAGGAAGGCCCGGAAGTCCGCGGTGGCGCCGGCCCGGTCCGGGGGCAGTGTGTACCAGCGGGCCAGTCCCCGGTTCAGGTAAGCCCGCGTCAGGTGCGGATCCAGCTCGATGGCCCGCGTCAGGTCGGCCTCGGCCCCGGCCACGTCGCCGAACTCGCGCCAGCGCAGCGTGCCCCGCCAGAAGTAAAGATGGGCATCACCGGGGTCGTGCGCCATGGCGCGCGAGAAGCACCGCACGGCGCTCCCGTAGGAATCGCCCCAGCCGAAGCGATTGCCCAGGGCACGGAAGAGCAGGCCAAAGTAGATCCAGAAGACCTTGGCAAGGAACGACCATGCGAACATCGTCCTGCTACAGGGCCAGTGCCTGGCCGGCCCCACGCTGCACGGCCAGGGCGTACACCCGCGACGCCGCGGCCACATCCTGGATGGCCAGGCCGACCGATTTGAAGAGGGTGATCTGCTCGTCGCTGGCGCGGCCGGCCACCTGGCCGGCGATGACCTGGCCCAGCTCGCCGTGGATGTGCCCTTCGGCAATGGCCCCTTCCTGGATAGGGATGATGATGTCGCCGGCCTCGGCCAGGGCCGCCTGGCGGTTGTCCACGACCAGGAGAGAGCGCCGCACCGTCTCGGTGTCCAGCTCGCGGGCCTTGGGCGCGTGCGAGCCGACGCCGTTGAGGTGTATTCCCGGCCGCAGCCACTCCCCTGGAAATAGCGGCTCATGCGCGCTGGATGCCGCGCAGAGGATGTCGGCGGCGTCGATGGCCGTGCGCAGCGAGGGCGTCGGTATGACCTCGATACCCAGCCGGGCCGACATCTCCACGGCATAGGCCCGGCTGCGCTCCGAGTCCAGGTCGTAGACGTAGGCCTGGCGCAGCGGACGGGCCTCGCACACCGCCATGAGCTGGGTGCGCCCCTGCACCCCGGCGCCGATGACCGCGGCCACCCGGGCATCGGCCCGCGCCAGGTACCTGGTAGCGACGCCGCTGGCCGCGCCGGTGCGCATGGCGGTGAGCCACGAGCCGTCCATGATGGCCAGGAGCGCCCCGGTGTGCGGATCGTTCAGCAGCACCGTGGCCAGGACAGCCGGCAGGTTGTGGCGGGCCGGGTTGTCGTTGTACACCGAGACGGCCTTCAGCCCGAGGGCGTCGACCTCGCCGCCGATGTAGGCCGGCATGCCCAGGTTGACCCCGCCGTGCACGCGGATGGTCGTGCGCAGCGGCATGATGGCGTTGCCCAGGGCGTGCTGCAAGAAGGCCTCCTCCACGGCGGCCATCGCCTCGGACATCGGCAGCAGCGCTTCGACATCGTTGCGGGTGAGCAGCAGGGCCATGGTTGCCTCCTGGTGAGGAACTGTGGGAGCGGGCTGGCGCCAGCCGTGTCTCCCGACGGCCTAGGGGACGAGGGCCACCGCCTCCATCGCCACGCGGGCTCCCCGCGGCAGGGCCGCCACCGCCACGGCGGCACGGGCCGGGGCGTCCTGGGCAAAGTACTCGCCGTACACGGCGTTGACGGCGGCGAAATCGGCAATGTCCTGTAGGTACACCGTCACCTTGACCGCCCGGGCCAGGGATGTGCCGGCCGCCGCGGCGATCGCCTTCAGGTTCTCCAGCACCTGGCGGGCCTGCGCGGCGACGTCGTTGGGGGCCACCAGAGCTCCACTGGCCGGGTCCAGGGGAATCTGCATCGCCGTGAAGAGAAACCCCTGGGCGACGATCCCCTGCGAGTACGGCCCGACGGCCGCGGGGGCCTGTTCCGTTCGGACGACCTGTCGTGCGCGCATGGCCGCTCCTTCACACTTGGGGGAGGAAGTGGGTCCACGGCCATTCTAGCACAGCGCCGGGGGCGTGTCAATTGTGACATTGTGACCGGCGCGGTTGCGGATCGCGGCAGGTTGTAGTACAATAGTGTCGGCAGCCTGCCCCTGGCAGCACAAGACGCGTCCGCGCTGCGGCGCGGCGTGGGAGGTCGGTGGTTCATGGGAAATCGTTGGATCAGCGGTTTGGTCTACCTGATCATCATCATCGCGGCCATTGCCTTGATATTCAACCAGATCAGCCCGGCCGGCCCGACCGAGGTGCCGCTCAACCAGGTCCTGGCGCAGGCCAAGGACGGCAACGTCGAGAAGATCTCCGTCGGCGACGACCAGCAGCGGCTGGAGGTCACCTACCTGAAGCCGGACAGCTCCGGGGCCACCAGGGTGGCCTCGCGCAAGGAGCCGCAGGACAGCATCTATGCTCTGATGAAGGACGCCGACGTGCCGACGGCCAACATCATGGCCATCGAGGTCGAGGTCACCGGCCCCTCTTTCTGGAGCACCATCCTGGGCTCGCTGGGCTACCTGATCTTGCCGCTGGTCTTTATCTTTGTCCTCTTCTTCTTCCTGCGGCAGGCCCAGGGCACCAACAACCAGGCCATCTCCTTCGGCAAGAGCCGCGCCCGCCTCTTCACCGGCGACAAGCCCAAGATCACCTTTGCCGACGTGGCTGCGGTGGAAGAGGCCAAGCAGGAGCTGACCGAGGTGGTCGAGTTCCTGAAGTACCCGGAAAAGTTCGCCGCCCTGGGCGCGCGCATCCCCCGCGGCGTGCTGCTGATGGGGCCCCCGGGCACGGGCAAGACGCTGCTGGCCCGCGCCGTGGCCGGCGAGGCCGGGGTGCCGTTTTTCTCCATCTCGGGGTCGGAGTTCGTGGAGATGTTCGTCGGGGTCGGTGCCTCCCGGGTCCGGGATCTCTTCGACCAGGCCAAACGCAACGCCCCGGACATCGTCTTCATCGACGAGATCGACGCCGTCGGCCGGCAGCGCGGCACCGGGCTGGGCGGCAGCCACGACGAGCGCGAGCAGACCCTCAACCAGATCCTGGTGGAGATGGATGGGTTCGACACCAACACCAACATCATCATCATCGCCGCCAGCAACCGGCCCGACATCCTGGACCCGGCGCTGCTGCGGCCCGGCCGCTTCGACCGCCGGGTGGTGCTGGACCGGCCCGACATGCGCGGCCGCATGGAGATCCTGAAGGTCCACGTCCGCGGCAAGCCGCTGGCGCCCGACATCGACCTGGAGATCCTGGCGCGCCAGACGCCCGGCTTCTCCGGGGCCGACCTGGCCAACATGGTCAACGAGGCCGCCATCCTGGCCGCCCGCCGCAACAAGAAGCAGATCGGCATGATCGACCTGGAAGAGGCCGCCGAGAAGGTCGTGGCCGGGCCCGAGCGCAAGAACCGCCGCATCAGCGACGAGGAGAAACGGATCATCGCCTACCACGAGGCCGGCCACGCCCTCGTCGCCCATCTCATCCCCGAGTGCGACCCGGTGCACAAGATCTCGGTCGTCTCGCGCGGCTTTGCCCTCGGCTACACCATGGCCCTGCCGGAAGAGGACCGCTACCTGATGCCGCGGAGCAAGATCGAGGCCGACCTAGCCTATGCCATGGGCGGCTATGCCGTCGAGCAGCTCGTCTTTGGCGACACCACCACCGGCTCGGAGAACGACATCGAGCGCGCCACCAAGCTGGCCCGGCGCATGGTCACCGAGTTCGGGATGAGCGACAGCCTCGGCCCCATCGCCTACGGCCAGAAGGACGAGCTGGTCTTCCTGGGGCGCGAGATCGGCGAGCAGCGCGACTACAGCGACCAGACGGCGCGCCTGATCGACGAGGAGGTCCGCCGCATTGTCGAAGAGGCCTACCAGCGGGCGCGGGGCCTCCTAGAGTCCCACCGCGAGACGCTGGACAGGATCGCCACGCGCCTGACAGAGGTCGAGACGCTGGAGGGTGACGAGCTGCAGGAGCTGCTGAACCAGGCCGGGGTCCGACCGCAGTCCGCCAGCACGACGGCGCGCGCGCTGCCGGAGGGCGGAACGATCTAGGCCGGTTCGGCCCGCATCCACCCTGGTGCGCGCCACGCGCCGGGAAGAGGTCTGCCATGCCCGAGCCGATCCGCTTTGGCACCGATGGCTGGCGCGCCGTCATCGCCGACGAGTTCACCTTTGCCAATGTGCGGCGGGTCAGCCAGGCCCTGGCCGACTACCTGAACGCTCGCAACCAGGGCCGCCGCGGGCTGATCATCGGCTACGACCAGCGCTTCGCCTCGGAGGACTTTGCCTCCGCCGTGGCCGAGGTCATGGCCGGCAACGACGTGCCCGTTTTTTTCTGCCAGAAGGCCTGTCCTTCGCCGACGGTGGCCTATGCCGTACTGGTCCGCAAGGCCGCCGGCGCCGTGGTGATCACCGCCAGCCACAACCCGCCCCGCTACAACGGCTTCAAGATCAAGTCCGAGTACGCCGCCTCGGCACCGCCGGAGATGATCGCCGGGGTGGAGGCGGCCCTGGACCGCACGGCCGTGCGGCGAGAACCGTTCGACCAGGCGCAAAGGGCCGGCAAGATCGTCCCCTTTGACCCCTTCCCCGCCTACCAGGAGCAGCTGGCGACGATGGTTAACCTGGACAAGATCCGCCAGGCCGGCCTGACGGTGATCGCCGACCCCATGTACGGCGCCGGCAGCGGCTACCTGCCGGCCCTGTTGAACGGAGGGTCCACCCGCGTCCTGGAGATCCACGCCGAGCGCAACCCGGCCTTTCCGGGCATGAAGAACCCCGAGCCCCTGGCCCACAACCTGAACAAGCTGTGCACCGCCGTGCGCGACAGCGGTTCGGGCGTCGGCCTGGCCCTCGACGGCGACGCCGACCGCGTGGGCCTGGTGGACGAGCGGGGCAACTACGTCGACACACTGCGCGTCTTTGCCCTGCTCACCCTCTACCTGCTGGAGGTGCGCGGCTGGCGCGGGCCGATTGTCAAGTCGATCTCGACGACGGCGATGGTGGACAAGCTCGCGGCCCGTCACCGCCTGCCGGTCTTTGAGACGCCGGTCGGGTTCAAGTACATCGGAGCCAAGATGGTCCAGGAAGACGCCGTCATCGGGGGGGAAGAGAGCGGGGGCTTTGGCTTCTACCGCCACATTCCCGAGCGCGACGGCATCCTGGCGGCCCTCTTCCTGCTCGACATGATGGTGCGACTGGAGCGTACCCCTTCGCAGCTGGTGAGCTACCTTTTCGAGCAGGTTGGCGAGCACCACTATGCCCGCGTCGACGTGCCCTGCCCGGAGGGCTGCTACCAGGGCAACCTGGAGCACCTGCAGGCCAACGTCCCGGCGACCCTGCTGGGGCAGAAGGTCGCGGCCACGCTGGACGAGCGCGGCTACAAGTACGTCCTGGCCGACGGCAGCTGGCTGCTCATCCGCTCCTCGGGGACCGAGCCCCTGCTGCGCATGTACGCCGAGGCCGGCACCCCGGATCGGGTGCAGGAGCTGCTGCAGGCGGGCCGGGAGATGGCCGGCCTGGGCGACTCTGCCGCGCTACCCCCTCGCTAACACCCGGAGGCCGGCCATGGCAGCACCGCAACCCCTCTTTGGCACCGACGGGATCCGTGGCCAGGTGTCCGCCTGGCCGTTGTGCGCCGATTTCCTGGTCCACCTGGGCCAGACCGTGGCCGAGGTCGTGCGCGAGGCCGGCCACGCGCCGCTGGCCCTGGTGGGACGGGACACGCGCCGCTCCGGGCCCTGCATCGAGGCCGCGCTGACGGCCGGCCTCATGGAGCGCGGCCTGGACGTGGTGCTGCTGGGCGTCATGCCTACGCCGGCAGTCGCCTTTCTCACGCGCCGCTTCGGCGCCGGCCTGGGAGTGGTCATCTCCGCCTCGCACAACCCCGCCGCCGACAACGGGGTCAAGTTCTTCGCCGGCACCGGCTTCAAGCTGCCCGACGAGATGGAACGCGAGATCGAACTGCGCGTGCAGCAGGCCCGTGCCCCCTCGGCCGGCAGCCCGGCCGCGGTGGGCCGGCCGGTGGCCGCTCAGGTCTCGCCCGAGGCCACCTACCTCGAGGAGCTGCTGGGCCGGGCCGGCCGGCCCAACCTGCTGCAGAACTGGAAGATCGTCCTGGACTGCGCCCACGGGGCCACTTACAGGCTGGCCCCCGAGCTCTTCCGCCGCCTGGGAGCCCGCGTGACCGCCCTCGGCGCCCAGCCGGATGGCGACAACATCAACCGCGACTGCGGCAGCGAGCACCCGCAGGCCCTGCGCGAGGCGGTCCTGCAGGAGCGCGCCGACGCCGGCCTGGCCTTTGACGGCGACGGCGACCGCCTGCTCATCGTCGACGAGCGCGGCTCCTGCCTGGACGGCGACTATATCCTGGGGATCCTGGCGCGCGACCTGTTCAGCCGCGAGCAGCTCCGCAACAGCACCGTGGTCGGCACGGTGATGTCGAACCTGGGGCTGGAACGGACCCTGGAGTCCATGGGGGCGCGCCTCGAGCGTGTCGCCGTGGGCGACCGCCACATCATCCGGCGCATGCTGGCGGGCGACTATGTCCTGGGCGGGGAGCCTTCCGGCCACATTGTGCTCTTGGGCGAGGGCAGCACCACCGGGGACGGGCTCTACACGGCCATCCGTGTGCTGAACATCGCCGTGCGCGCCAGGCGGAAGCTCTCCCACCTGACGGTGGGGCTGCGCCGGTACCCACAGGTCATCGTCAACGTGCCGGTGGCAGATCGCGTGCCGCTGGAAGACATCGTCGAGGTCCGGCAGGCCGGCGCCCTGGTGCGCGAGCGACTGGGGGGCAAGGTGCGCACCCTGCTGCGCTACTCCGGGACGCAGCCGCTGCTGCGGGTCATGGTGGAAGGCGAGGACGAGGCCCAGGTGCGCTGGGCGGCGGGAGTGCTGGCGGCGGGGGTGCGGCAAGGCCTCGGTGGGGCAGACGACACGGCCTCCAGGTGACGGCCTGCCCGACCTGCTCCCTCCAGATGGTTCAGCCCGGCTCGTCTACCCCGGTCTCGCCGGGCGGCACAACCTCGCCCACGCCTCGTCGCTAGCGCAGGGCGCGCACGATGAGCACGACCACCAGCGCTGCCAGCAGCAGCCAGATGGCGATGATGACCGCGGCCGCGGCCCAGCTCACCGGCCGGCCCGCGGCCATGTCCACCCGTGCCTTCTCCCGGCACTCGGCCATGACGTCCGGCGGGACCATCCGCAGGGCCAGCGCGATGCCCAGGGGAACCAGGATGAGATCGTCCAGGTAGCCCAGAACCGGGACAAAGTCGGGGATCAGGTCGACCGGACTAGAGGCGTAAGCCACCACTACGGCGGCGAAGAGGCGCGCATACCAGGGGACGCGGGGGTCGCGGTAGGCCAGGTAGAGGGCGTAGCACTCCGCTTTGAGCCAACGGGCCCGCGCCTTGAGCGAGGCGACGGTCCTCTTCACTCCTGCTCCCCCAACAGCAGGCGCAGCTGCTTCGCCGTGGTGACGGCCTTGCCCTGGAAGTGGTTGTTGGCCAGGACGTAGACCGTCTCGGCAGCGCGGGCCAGCTCGCGGATCTTGGGCACCCACTCGCGCAGCTCGGCCTCGCTGTAGGCGTAGTCGTAGCGTTCATAGGCCTGCTCGTGCTGCCACCACTTGGCGGCGTTGCGCCCATGGAACCGGACGTAGGCGGCCGGCCCGGTGGCCCGGGCGATGGGCGGAATCAGCCCCTTCAGGCGCGGCTCGTCCACGCAGCAGAAGCCGAGGTTCATCCCCTGCAGTAGGGCAAAGCTCTCTTCCCGGATCCAGGCGGCGTTGCGGAACTCGACCACCACCGGGAGGTCGGGCAGCTGGCCTCGCAGGAACTCCAGGTAGGCGCGGTTCTCATCGCTGCAGCGGAAGGACCAGGGGAACTGGGCCAGGACGCATCCGAACTTGCCCTCGTCCTGCAGCGGCCGCAGCGCCTCGCGGAACCGGGCAAAGGCCTCCTGGTTGTCCTCGCGCCCGTGGGTCAGCTCCTGGCTGGCCTTGACGGTGAAGAGGAATCCCGGCGGCACCTTGCGGGCCATGGCACCCAGCGTGTGGGCGTTCGGCAGGCGGTAGTAGGTAAAGTTGACCTCGACCGTGTCGAACTCGCGGGCGTAGTAGGAGAGCATGTCCCGCTCGGGGATGCCCTCCGGGTAAAAGGGGCCGATCCAGTCCTTGTAACTGTAGCCGCTGGTCCCGAAGCGGATCATGCTGCACCTCACCCGGCGCAGAAGCGCCGCACCACCTCGTAGAGGGTCTGCAGACCGAAGCGCACGTTCTGCAAGGAAACGCGCTCGTTGTGGGCGTGTGCCAGCAGCATGGGCGAGACGGTGCCCTCGTCGCGCATCGGGCAAAAGCCGTACGTCGTGACGCCCAGGGCGGCCAGGTGCTTGGCATCGGTGGCCCCGCAAGACATCATCGGCAGGAGGATCGAGGCGGGCTCGGCCTCCCGCAGCACGCTCTCGATGACGCGGTAGAGCGGCGTGTCGGGACCGGCCTCCAGGGGCGGGGCGTATTCCTCCACATGGACATCGACGGCCGGCCCGACGACCTCGGACACCTCGCGCAGGAACTGCTCCGGGTGCTGGTCGGGCAGGATGCGGCCGTCGACACGGGCCTCGGCGACCGAGGGGATGACGTTGATCCGCTGGCCGGCCTGCAGGATCGTCGGGGTGGCGGTATTGTGCAGCATGCCGTGCAGCATGCGCGCCCAGGAGTGCGAGATCGGCAGCTGGCGCAACAGGAAAGAGCTGGCGGCCGGGTCGAGCAGCCCGCGCACCAGGTTGGACGTCTCGCGGCCCTGGCCGCGGGCCAGTCCCTCGATGAAGCGCCGGGTGGTTGAGGTGAGGTGTAGGGGCAGGGCCGTTCGTCCGAGCTTCAGGATAGCCTCGGCCAGGGTGACGACAGCGTTCTCCTCGTGGGGCAGCGCCCCGTGGCCGGCCTCGCCGGTGGCCCGCAGGCGCAGGTTGCAGACCCCCTTCTCGGCGGTCTGGCAGGTAAAGTAGCTCTGGCCGCGCAGCTCCAGGCTGTTGCCACCACCCTCGTTGATGGCGTACTCAGCGCGGATCAGGTCGGGGTGATTCACGGCAAGCCAGGCCACGCCACAGGCGCCGTGCTCCTCCTCGTCCGCAGAGGCCAACAGGATGACGTCGCGCTTCAGCGGGACCCCGTGGCGCTGCAACAGGAGCAGGACTACCAGCTCGATGGCGGTCAGGTTCTTGGTGTCCACGGTGCCGCGGCCCCAGATGTAGCCGTCGGCCACGGCGGCGGAAAAAGGCGGGTGGGCCCACATGTCGGACTCGGCCGGGACGACGTCCAGGTGGGACATCAGGATAAGTGGCGCCTCCTCGCCCGTACCGCGCAGCCGGGCCACCAGGTTGGCCCGCATGGGCGCCGCTTCCAGAACGAGCGGCTCCAGCCCGGCCTGCTGCAGGACACCGGCCAGGTACTCGGCGGCCGGCCGCTCGCGGCCCGGGGGGTTGCTCGTGTCGATCTGGACCAGTGCCCGCAGGTGGGCAACAGTCTCCTCAAAGGCCTCGTTCCAGTCGATCGTCGTTGCGGTCATCGTTTCCTCGAACTGCTCGGTGACTACGCGGGACACGCCGCCATTGTACCACAGAAAGAGCCAGACGCAAGGAGCGCAAGAAGAGTGAGCGTTACGGGTCACGGCGATATCAAGGTCGCGCCGATACACAGCGGATGGCAAGTGCCCGGCCGGCGTACAGCGCGGCATGGCCGCGCCATTGCTGTGTCCCTGGATGTGCGGCGTCGTGCCGTTGCCTGAGCCGGGCACTTGCCGGTCAAGGCCGGCGACTTTGATACGGCCGTGGTTACGGGTTGGGGACCACGCCTGGCACAATCGGATCGGCCGTTGTGTACGGCCCAAGAGGCCCCCTTTCGCGCTTTCGCCGAGGCCAATCCGGCCTCCGGGGCATCTTTGTCCGTGTCAGCGTATCCCCCGGCCTGAAACGCTCTCCGCAAGAAGCGGGGGCGATCGCCGGCGTCCCGAATCGCCCGGACGCAGCGCTCAGATAGCTTGGCTCTGCTACGGCTCACAGCTGTGCGCCTCGAAGACGTTGGGCCAGGCCTTGAAATGGCTGTAGAACGCCTCGGACGACACCTGCTGGCCGCCAACCATGATCTTGCGATAGACCAGCACGTCCACCCCGTCGCGCGCCCAGTCGGTCTGATGGCTGTAGCCCACCGGCAGGTCGGGGTTCTCCACGCACACGGGCGCAGTGGGTGCCGGGACCCAGTTGGACAGGTACGGGCCGTCCAGCACCACCTCATGGTTCGGCCTGGTTCCGTAGAGATAGACATACAGCTCGCCGGTCTCGGTAAAGACCTCGAACTGCATCAGCAGCCAGCCCGCGGTGTTGTTGACAAAGCGCAGGTCGGTGCCCGTCTCGGTGTAGATCGTCGCGTCCATGCCCACGACGCCGAGCGCGTCGTGCTCGTACCAGCCGATGCGAAAGTCGTGGGCGTGGCGCTCGGTAATGGGCACTCCGGCGAAGAAGGCAGCACGAAAGACCGTGGTGGACACCTGGCAGACCCCGCCGCCCACGTTGAGCACGGTCCGCCCGCCGACGATCGAGTAGCCGGGGACGAATCCGTCGCTCTCGTCGATCGCCCCGACCGCCTGGATGAAGGAGAAGGTCTCGCCGGGGCCGATCAGGGTGCCGTCGAGGATGCGCGCGGCGGTGACGATGTTGTGAATGCGGTAGGCCGCCGAGCCGACGAAGGAGGTCTCGCCCACCCCGACCACCTCGCGGATGCCCAGCTGCTGCACCGTGTCCCGGTTGATCGCCGGCTGCACCTCCTGGACGTGCAGGACGACATCGCGCTCGGGAGCGGCCACGGCCTGGTTGACCTGGCTCATGGCCACGTCCACCTTCAGCTCCAGGCCAGGGGCGCCCTCGTCCACCAGCTCCAGCTGGCCGCCGACAAAGCGGAAGTGGGCGTTGCGGGGCAGCACGCGAACCTCGGCGGCGATCTGCTCCACGAACTGGCGCAGGCGCGCCTGGTTCAGCACCACCTCCAGGCGACTGGTGCCCCCTTCCTGGCGGCGCTCGATCTTGAGCATCGCGCCGATCTGATCCGTGGACAGGGTCCAGGTACGATCGCCGTGGCGCAGCGTCACCGGGCCGGCCAGCATCCGGCGGGCGGTATCCAGCGCCCCGGCGGCGGCATAGTCGTCGACGGCCGGCGGGGTCACGTACACGGTCAGGGTCACCGGCGCGGTGGACAGGCGCAGCAGGGCCCCTTCGATCGCGCGCATGGTCGGGACGAGCTCCAGTGTGCGGCCGGCCCGGCTGGGGCGGATCGACACCTCCTGCCCCGACACGAGCAGGGCGGCGTCCTGGGGGAGCACGTCGACCTTGCGGGCCAGGCCTTGCAGGTAGCGCTGCAACTGGCCCTCGTCGAAGCGCAGCGGCAGCAGCAGGTCGTGGCGCGCGTTCCAGCTCTGCCAGCGCTGCTGCCAGCGCGCGATGAGGGACTCCTCATGCCCGATGGCCATGGCCTCGCTGATGGCCGCAGACCAGTCCACGCGCACGCCGATGTCATCCCCGCTGGGCCGCCATACCCAGTCCTCATGCACCAGGGTCAGCGGCTGGGCCTGGAAGCCCTCGTAGCGCAGGCGCAGGCGGGCCTCGGCATCCTCGGGAGCCAGGCCGCCCACGTCGACGCCGGCGATGTAGATGTTGGGCAGTATCTGGCCCTGGTAGCGGCTCTCGATCCAGGAGAGCACGAGAAAGCCGATCAGGGCCAGGCCGGCCAGGATCACGGGGATGAGCCACCAACGGCGGCCGGCACGCCGACGGCGGGCGCGGGCCCGGCGCTGGGCAGCAGCCGGGGGAGGTACCTGCTGCATCGCCGGCTCCAGCTCCGGCCAGATCGGCTGCCGGCGGGGTGCGGGCGCGTCGGGGTAGAGCTGTTGGCGCCTCTCCCAGCGGTTGTCACGGTTGGCCATGCACAAGCACCTCGACCTAGCGGAAGCGCGTCTCCCAGCGATAGGGGATGCGTTCCGTGTTCCACGGCAGCCGCTGCTCGTCCGGGTTGTCCCGGTCGTAGGCCCGGCTGGGCAGGTTCAACAGCAGGGATGGCACCACGCCCAGGGTCCTGTATCCATGGGCCACCCCGGCCGGTATGCGCAGCAAGATGGGGTTCTGTTCGCCCAGGAAGAACTCGTTCAGCTCGCCGCGCGTCGGGGAATCGGCGCGCATGTCGTACAGGGGCACCTGGATCATGCCCTGGAGGCAGCAGAACAGGTCGTCCTGGCGCTCGTGCCAGTGCCAGGCGCGGACGACGCCCGGGTAGTTCAACGAGACGTACACCTGCCCGAAACGCTCGAAGATGGGGTCGTCGCTGCGCAGGATTTCCATGAGGTAGCCGCGGTCGTCCGCGTGCCTGTGCAGCTCCTTCACCTGGACACCGGCAATCAAGAGGGCCTCCTTGGACAGGCATGTGTCCCCGACGACGCTACCGGCCGACGTGCTGCAGAGAAGTATAGCATTCTTTTCCCGACTTGACAACTGCCGGCTAAGCGTGTATCATTGTCATGAATCGTTCGAGCCATCCCTTCACGGCAGTAGGGAGTCACGTTCCTCAGCCCGCCTGCTCCTGGAGAAGGAGGTGCACCCAGAGCGCTTTTGCGGCAACCGTCACGTACCGCTGACTTGACGCTTCATAAACCGAGAAAGGAGAACATCGTGGCACGGAAGGTTCGACCCTGGCTTGTGGCAGTCGCACTACTGAGCGTGCTGTTGGTCCTGGTCGCGGCCTGCGGTGGCGGCGGCAATCCGCTCATCGGCAAGTGGGAGGACAAGACCCTCGGCATGGTGTACGAGTTCACGGCCGACAACAAGCTGATCCTGAGCATGAGCGGCATCACCCTGGAAGGTCAATACGAGCTCCCCGACAGCAGCCACGTGAAGATCACCGTGGCCGACATGGGCGAGTCGATCACGCTCAACTACAGCATCTCCGGCGACAAGCTGACCCTGACCGACGACTCGGGCGAGACGCAGGAGCTCGTGCGCGTCCCCTGACCCCTTCCCTCAGCACAGGCCGGCCTGGGCAGCACGCCGGGCCGGCCCGTCCTTATCCCGACGCAGCCGCCTACCTGCGCCGGCGCAGGCCGCGGGATCCGGCCAGGACGGCCAGCCCGCCCAGGACCAGGCCGGGGAGCAGGCAGAAGAGGAGGCCGAACAGGCGGTACTCCTCGACCGACAGCTCGCCCGTGGTGGCCATGTCGCCGGCCGCGATGAGGATGAGGAACCCGCACATGAGCATGGGCAGGGACAGCACGGTGGCCACGATCAGGACGACCAACCAGGGCCAGCGCAGGGGACCATCGACCGCGGGCACCGCGGGCGCAGGCAGCGGCCCCGGCACCGCGGATGCGGCCGGCCGTGCGACCGGCGCGCTCGCCGCAGGAGGGGGTGGCGCAGAGACCCGCTCTGGCACGTGCCTTGGCGGGGTCTGTGCCGGTGCCGCCGGCACGGGCCCGGGCGAGGCCGGTGCGGGCTCCGGCGGGGCCGGCGCGGGTTCCGGTGGCGTGGTCACAGCTATGGAGGCCGGGGCCAGGCAGACGTCGCAAAAGTGCTTCCCTGGTGGGATCGGGGCCCCGCAGTTGCCGCAGTAGAGCCGGGTAGTGTGCTCTGAGGAAGGGATGGGCTCGCTCATGGCTCCTCCGATGGCGCCACGGCCGGGTCCAGCGGGGGCAGCTCCTCCAGGCTCTGCAGGCCAAAGTGCCGCAGGAAGTCGAAGGTGGTGCCATACAGGATCGGCCGACCCGGGGTCGTGGCCCGCCCCCGCTCCTCGATCAGCCCCAGGCTCAGCAGCGTGTGCAGGATGCCCGAGCAGTCCACCCCCCGCAGCGCCTCGATGGCCGGCCGCGTGACCGGCTCGCGGTAGGCAACGATCGCCAGCGTCTCCAGCGCGGCGGCGGAAAGCCGGCCCGAGTAGCGTCGCCCCAGCAGGCGCTCGATGCAGGGCGCCGCCTCCGGCGCCGAGACCATCTGCACGCGGCCCCCCAGGCGCTGCAGGCGGATGCCCGCGTCGGCATGCTCGCGCGCCCACTCTTCCAGGGCCTCGGCGACCGCGCCTTCCTCTTGCTCCAGCGCCTGCGCCAGCTCGGCCACCGAGACAGGCTCCGCGGCCACAAAGAGCAGCGCCTCAAGCAATGTCCTCAAGCTCGGCCCACCACTCGGTTCCGCTGTCCCACTCGGCGGCGGTATCTCCGCGCCGGCGGATGACGATATGTCCAAAGAGCTCCTCCTGTTCAAAGGTGATCCAGCGGCGCTTGAACAGCTCGAGCACCGTCCACAGGGTCACCACCACCTCCTCACGGGTCGGCGCTTCGTCCAGGAGATGGCGGAAGGGCACCTGCTCGCGGGCCAGCAGCAGGTCGCGGATGCGGCGCGCCTTGGCCGCCAGCGTCACGCGGCGCGGCACCTCCAGCGGCTGCACCTGCTCCTGGCGAGCCATCTCCTGCAGCCGCCGCTGCAGCGCTTCCAGCAGCGCCTCTACCGTGGCACCCTCCAGCTCGGCCGGCCGGGCGACAGGCAGCGGCGCCGGGGCCAGCCGGCCAAACGCGCGCCGGCCCTCCTCCAGCCAGCGCTTCATCTGGCCGGCCGCCTGCTTGTAGCGGCGATACTCCTGCAGCTGGCGCACCAGGTCCGCCGCCTCCTCTTCCTCTTCCGCCGCTGTCACGGCCGGCCGCGGCAGCAGGGCCAGCGACTTGATCCACAGCAGCTTGGCCGCCACCAGCAAAAAGGCCGACATCTCCGCCGGGTCGCGCACCGCCATGCGCTCGACATGGGCCAGGTACTGGTCCGTCACCTGGGCCAGCGCCACGCGGGTGATGTCCAGCTCCTCCTTCTCGATGAGGTGGAGAAGGAGGTCCAGCGGACCCTGAAACACGGCGATGTCCACCACATAGCTACTGCTCATGGCATACTCCGCGAGCGGGCGCGCCCGACACAGGCGTATTCTACCACACATTCTGGACCGTGCCAAAGGGAGGCAGAGCGGTCAGCGGTCAGCTTGTGCGGCCTCCCGGCCTGTTGTACAATGGTCCTAGGAAAAGCGCGTGACCCTGTCAGAAAGCGAGGGAAAGCCATGTACCCACGTTGGACCGAGACGACCAAGCGCATGATGGTGGTGATCGGCGTGGCGCTGGGGCTGCTGCTGCTGTACCTGGGCCGCTTCACCCTCACCAGCCTGCTCCTGGCGGCGGTGGTGGCCTATATCCTGCACCCGATCGTCAAGTTCCTGCACCGGCGCCTGCGCTTCCCCCACATGCTGGCCACCGTGACGGTCTACCTGCTCCTCCTCGGCCTCCTGGCCCTCATCCCCATCCTGGTGGTACCCATGGTCGTGGGACAGGTGCAGACGCTCAACCTGAACCTGACCGCACTCTTCGACGAGGGCCGAGAGTGGCTGCGGGCCACCCTGACCTCGCTGCGCGCCATCCAGGTCGGGCAGGCCACACTGGACCTCTCCTCGCTCGTCGACCCCGCCCTCGAGGCCCTCGGTGCCCGCGGGACCATGCCGGTCATTCCGCCGGCACAGACTTGGCTGCCGAACCTGTTCGGCACCCTCAGCGGCGTGGCCTCCACCATCACCTCGGCCACCCTGGCCTTTTTCCTGACGCTGCTCTACTCCTTCTACATGGTCAGCGACGCGCGACACTGGCAGAAGCGGCTGGAGGAGCTCGTTCCCGCCGCCTACCGGCCGGAGATCGACAAGCTGCGGGGACAGATGAACCGCATCTGGGGCTCGTTCTTCCGCGGACAGCTGCTGCTCTGCCTGATCGTGGCCGTAGTCACCGGCGCGGCGCTGGCCGCCATAGGCATCCCCGGCAGTATCCCCCTGGCGCTGGTCGTCGGCGTGCTGCAGATCATCCCCAACATCGGCCCCTTGATCGCCCTGGCCCCCATCCTGGTGGTGGCGCTCATCCAGGGCTCGTCGACCATCCCCCTCGAGAACGGCTGGATCGTGCTGATCGTCAGCGGCGTCTACCTGGTGATCCAGCTGGTGATGAACAACGTCCTGGGCCCGCTCATCATCGGCGGAAGCGTCGACCTGCCGCCGCTGGTCATGCTGGTCGGCGTCGTCATCGGCGCCAGCACGGCCGGCCTGCTCGGCGCCTTCCTGGCCACGCCGATCCTGGCCACGCTGCGCGTCCTAGCCATCTACACCTACAACAAGATCCTGGATCGGCCGCCTTTCCCCGAGCCAGCCGTCAAGGAACCTCCGCCGAAAGACCGTCTGCCCTCCGCCGCGGAGAGGCCGGCGGGGGATGCGTAGGAGATGCTGGAAGTTGGAGGCCGAGAACCTACGCCCGAACCGGGTTGCGCAGGACCCCGATCCCGGAGATCTCCACCTGGACCGTGTCGCCGGCCTGCAGCGGGCCCACGCCGGCCGGCGTACCGGTGAGCAGGACGTCTCCCGGCTCCAGCGTCATCACCGCGGCGGCGTACTCGATCAGGAGAGGGATGGAGAAGATCAGGTCGCGCGTGTGGCCGCGCTGGCGGACGGTGCCGTTGACGCGGCAGAGGACCTCCTGGCCGGCCAGATCCAGCTCCGTGACGATCCACGGTCCCAGGGGGCAGAAGGTGTCAAAGCCTTTGGCTCGCGACCACTGCCCGTCGCGGCGCTGCAGGTCGCGCGCGGTGACGTCGTTGGCACAGGTGTAGCCCAGGACGAAGGAGAGGGCCTCCTCTCGACGCACGTTCCGGCAGCGCCGGCCGATGACCACGGCCAGCTCCGCCTCGTGGTCGACCTGCTGGGAGAGAGGGGGCAGGATGATCGCCTCGTCCGGGCCGATCACCGCGCTGGGCGGTTTCAGGAAAAGGAGCGGCTCCGGCGGCGGGGCATTCCCGAACTCGGCGGCGTGGGCGGCATAGTTGCGCCCCACGGCCAGCACCTTGGTCGGTAGGACCGGGGCGAGCAGGCGCACCTCCTCCAGCCGGGCCAGCGGCCGGCCGGGGCGCGGGCCGGCCAAGAGGTCGCCCTCCAGGAGGTGGACGACGCCCTCCTGGAGGGTACCCGTGCGGACCTCATCCTGGTAGACAAAGCGCAGCAGGAGCATGGGGCCTCCTCTTTCGAACTTCGGATTTCCAACTTCGAATCTCCAGCCTCCAGCCCCATTATACCACATCGCCCCGGCTACGGCGCCACCTGCATCTCCAGCGGCGCGCGGAGCGTCAACGCCGTCGGGTTGTAGTAGTCATAGGCCACCGTCGGCGGAACCTGCGCCCGCAGCGGCAGACGCGCCCGCAGCCGGTAGGAGAACTCCAGCGGCGTCTCCGAGGACAGGTCCTCCAGGTAGACGATGACCTGCCGCGCGGTCAGCTCGTAGCGGGCGATCTTCCCGGCCAGCACCAGCTGGTCCAGGTCCTCGCTCAGCACGCTGAACCCGGGCGGGACGCCCAGGTCCACCAGGGCCATCCGCACCACGCCCGCGCGGTTCAGCTTCACCCGCACCCAGGCCGTGACCGTGTCGTTGACCGCGAGTGCGGTCCGGTCATAGGAGAGCTCGATCCCGATCAGTTCGTTCTGCTCTGGTGTTGGCGGGACCTTGTCCCAGGGAAGGTAGTAGCGCGTCATGACCTGGTACATCAGGTTGCCCCCGCCGACGAGCTCGATCTGCACGCGGTTGCCGCTGGGGGCAAAGTCGTGGTCGAAGACGACCAGGTGCACCACGTCGGCGTTGCCGGCGTCGATAGCGATCTCCTGGGCCTGCTCTCCGTTCAGGCTCACCCGCACGGTGGCCGGCTCCGTAGCCCGGCCGCCCCCCTCCGCCGCCAGCAGCAGCGCCTTGAGCGACAGGATCGTGGCCTGGGTGGTGCTCCAGGTGCCCCAGGAATCCTTGCTCTGCACCAGGAACGAGAGGGCTCCGCTGGTGGCGTCGGGGTGGACGTCGGCCCGTAGCATAGCGATGGCCGCCAGCGCCGTCGTCTCGACGCTGCCACTCTGGCCGGTGGCGCCCATGTACGAGGTGCCCTCCGTCTGCCAGTAGACCTGCTCACCCGACACGACACGCAGCTCATGGAGCCGGGCCAGCAGGGCGCGTGTGCTGCCGTCGGCGGCATCGTACGCCGCCAGGGTATTGGCCGCCAGGGCTAGGCTGTAGGGGTCGGTCTCCTGGGCGGCGAACTCGCGGATGTAGGCGATGGCCCGCCCCACCCGCGCGTCGTCCCTGTAGCCGGCCTCAATGAGCGACCAGGCGATGTAGGCCGTGGTCGGCACCTGGGCACCGATCTGCCAGTGCTCGGAGTAGCCCGTATCGCCCCAGGTGCCATCCGGCCCCTGCTGCGCCAGCAGCCACTGGGCCGTGCGCTCGATCAGCGCGTCGTCCACGGGGTAGACCTGGGCCATGTCGCTGAACTCCATCAGGCCGTAGGCGGTCAGGAAGACGTCGGCCGGGGACTGGCCAAAGAGCGAGAACCCGCCCCCATCCACCTCAAAGGTCAGCAGCCGCTGGTATCCCGTGCCGATGTAGCTCTCTGCCGTCAGCTCGGCCTCCGGGCTGCCCTGTCCGGTCGTGCGCATGTAATCCAGAATCAGCACGTTGGGGTACGTCGCCGACGTACTCTGCTCGAATCAGCCGTGTGGCAGGCGCAGGATCTTCTCCAACCCCTCGATCACCTGGGCCAGCACCCCGGGGTAGATCTTGACCTCGGCGTAGCCGGTGCCGGCCACGGCGTCCGCGGGGATGTCGATCGGCACCTCCTTGGGGCCGCGCAGCCAGTCGCTCTCCGTCAGCCGCACCTCCTTGCCATTCGGCACCACCGCCACCTCGCGGCGGATGGCGTCGCTCATCTGCTCGCCCCAGGCAGTCACCTGGAAACCCTGCCGGCCGAACTCGATCACGCGGATGGGGAAATAGACAACCTCCACGTCGTTGGCGGCGATCGTCAGCGTCTGCACGTCGCTGCCCTGCAGCTCGAACCACGGCTCCGCCTGCACCACGAGGCGCACTTGCTGCGCCTGGGGCAGGTAGTTGTAGACGCCGATGGGAATGCTGATCTGGTCGTCCACCGTCAGGGCCACGGGCAGGTCGATGTCGACGAAGAAATCCTGAAAGACGCGCACGCCGTGGGTAGCATAGCCCAGCCGGCCGTCCTGGGTGGAGGCCAGCGCCGTGAGCCGCCAGGTGGTGATGCTGTCGGCCAGGGGAATCTGCAGGGTGACCGAACCGCCCCCGTCCGTCAGCACCTCCGGTGCCCAGTAGAGCGTCTCCGGGAAGTACTGCCGCAGGCGCGGCGGCTGGCCAGCAGCCTGGGCCCCGTTGCCGGGAGGCAATGCCGCCGGAGTGGCCTGGGGTGCCGGCCAGGCCCCGCCCTCCTCCATGATGGCCTGGTCCACGACGGCGAGCCCGCCAACGGGCCTGGCACCGAAGATGGGCTGGAGCTGGCGCGCGCCCTGCATCATGGGCGCGCCCACGGACGACAGCAGCAGAAGCAGCGGGATCACCAGTGCCGGCAGCGCCGCCAGGCCGCCCATGCCGGTGGCCACGGCCCCGGCAAAGCGCCGCCGCTGCAACCACAGCCCCTGGCCAAAGAGGAGGTAGACACCCGGCAGCAGCAAGAAGGCCACCGCGGCGACCAGCAGCAGCGTGGCCGGCGGCTCCACGCTCCAGGAGGCCTTGCCGACCAGCCCCGTGGAGCGCAGCAGCAGGTAGAGCAGTGCCCCCCAAGCCAGCGAGAGCAGCGCCATCCACATGGCCGGGCGGTCGCGGCGCACCGCGGCGTAGACGCCCAGGGCCACGACTCCCACCGCTATGGCGATCGGCCAGGCGAGCAACCAGGGGCCGGCCAGGTCGGCGCGGAGCAGCAGGAGCAGGGCCACGCAGGCCAACGGTACCCCCAGCAGGACGATGCCCGCGGCCACGGCGAAGCGGACAAAGGCGCGCCCCAGCAGACCACTGCGGCGCAGGGCCACCAGGACCACGGCCCAGAGCGCCAGCGGGATCAGCACCAGGACGGCGGTGCTGACCTGGCCGACGCGGGCCACGCCGGTCGCCTGGCTGCTGCGCAGCGCCTCCAGCTTGAGCGGGCGGGAGTTGGTCGGCCGAGGCGCGCTGGCGGCCAGGCCGGCCCAGGTGGCCTGGGCGGTCACGTCTTGGGCCTGGCGTAGCTCTTGCTCGTCGGGAGGAATCTGGCTGGGCAGGTCAAAGACCTTGACCTGATAGAACGGCTCCAGCAGCTCCTTCTGCAGCAGAAAGTACAGCTTGGCAAAGCCGGGGTCCTGCTGCTCCAGGGCAAAGACCGACTCGTCCACGATGGCGATGCCCAGGGCAGCCGGCAGCCCGGCCCCGTCGGCGCCGCTGGTGTGCAAGGTCAGGCCGGCAGTGCCACCGGGCAGGTAGGTGTCCCGGTCGGCCGAGACGGCAATGCTCACCTCGTTCGGCGCATCGACCACCACCAGGCGAGTATCGCGGACGATGGTGCCGTCCAGCAGCACCTTGTAGGCATGCAGCTCCAGCGTTCCGTAGAGGTCCGGGCTCACGTCGATGGCGAACTCGGCCCGCCCCTGCTGGACGGGCGCGGAGCGCGTGGACATGGTCTGTCCGGCCTTGACGATGTCCAGGTAGACCGACCCGGCCTGGACCGGGGTCAAGGCGACGAGCTGCATCGTCTCGCCGACCACATAGGCGGCGCGGTCGGCGCGCAGCAGGACGCTGTCGCCGCCGTACTCGGTGGCGAACTGGACCTGCCGGCCGGCCGAAAGCCCGCTGTGGTCACGGGCCTGGATATAGAGCAGGTTCGACTGCTCGTCCTGGGAGGGCTCGAAGGCATACTGGGCCAGGCCGTAGTCGTTGCTGGCCAGGGTCGTCGTCTCTCCGCGCACGGTGACCTGCACCTCGGCCGGGGCCGGCCGGCCGTCGGGGTAGGAGGTGAGGATGTAGACGACGTTTTCCACTCCGGGCTTTAGCGCGCCGCTCTCGGCCACGGCCTCGATCACCAGCGGCTGGCCGGCGATGGGCAGGACCCGGCTCGTCTGCTCGGCGTGCTGGGCCTGGTCGATAACGGTCACCTCCAGGGCAAACTGGGCCTGTCCCGACTCCAGCGCCCCGCCGGCAAAGTAGCTGGGCAGGTCGAAGGAGAAGGCGAAGGCGCCGGCGTCGTCGGTCTGCCCACGCAGGTCGAGCACCACCGTTCGCTGCACGTCCCAGACCGTGCCCTGGATCTGGACCTCGCCCCCGGCCACGGGCTTGCCGAAGAAGTAGTCGGCCTGCACTGTCCCCTCCACCTTCCCGCCGGGGAGGTAGAAGGTGCGGTCGGTGCTGACCGTGACGCCGAACTTGGGCAGGACGTAGGGGCGCACCTCCACCGTCTTCTCCGCGCTGCTGTTGCCGACGGTGACGCTGAGCCTGTAGCTGCCCTGGTTGACCAGGTCGGCCAGGGTGAAGTCGGCGGCGGCGATGCCGTATTCGGAGACGGGCACGCCGCGGCGGTAGACCTTGTTGCCCTTGGGGTCCTCGACCAGGAAGTCGACGGCCAGGCCCTGGGCCGGCCGCAGGTCCAGCGTGCTCAGGGCCAGGGCGCGCATGTGGATGGTCTGGCCGGGCTGGTAGAGGGGCTTGTCGCTGGAGAGGAGCAGGCGGTAGTCGCGCTGGATGGTGACCGGCTGCTCCACCAGGTCCTGACCGGCGGGCGAGCTCGTCCTGACGACGAGCGCGGCCTCGGCCGGGGCATCGGCGGGCACGTGGAAGGAGACGGGCAGGCTGCCGGTCTCGTCGGAAGAGCTCCACGGCCGGGCCGTCGGCGGGCTGCAGGCTGACCTGGACGGTGGCCCCGGCCACGGGCCGGCCGGCGGCCAGGTCCTGCACCACCACGCGCAGGGAGGCCTCGCTGTCGGGCACGAGCCGGGTGGGGCCGAGCACGATCGTCTGCTGCTCGTCGACGTGCTCCGGCAGCATAGCGAACCAGTTGAAGACGAGGTAGGCGGCCACCACGGCGAGGACGATGAGCAGGTAGCCGGCCAGGTGCAGCCAGCGGCGCGTGTGGTAGGCCCGGCTGGGCGCTGGGGCGGGTGGAGACTGGACGGCCATGGGTTCCCCCTTGTTGTGGGTACCTGGGAAGCTCTCGATCTTGCCGATCGCCCCGGCCGATAGCGCGACATAGAAACGGCGGGGCGTTCAGTATGTCTAGACGGAGGTGGGGGAAGAAGCTTACGCGTCCTGCGGAGGGCTCTGCCCTCCGCCCTCCCGGCGGGGGGGCCGGGGTGTGGGGCCAGCGCGGCGCACGGAGGGCCCAGGGGCAGACCCTGGGCCCTCTTATTGCGCGCTTTCGGGCAAGGCCGGCGGTTCTCACCTAAGAGGACTGGCGCTGGACTCCATGGTCCTTGGATTCCGCTCCGAAATCAACAGGATCCTGCTCCGCATAGGCAAACGGTCCGAGATCAATAGGCAAACAGTCCGAAGTCAACAGGCAAACGCTCCGAAATCAACAGGCAAACGCTCCGGAATCAATTGAACTTGGAGCGAATGCAGGTGACACTGGGTCCGAATGCCTATTGATTCCGGAGCAAGGGCAACATGATTTCGGACTGAAATCATGTTGATTCCGGTCCCCGATCATGTTGATTTCGATTCGAATCGGGAGGGGCATGGCGTCCACCGCGCTCCATCCGCCGGGTGGGGCCGGCCCGGTGGCGGCACGGCGTCCACCGCGCCCCATCCGCCAGGTGGGGGTGGGGGCGGACCCGGTAGAGGCGAGGCATTTTCCGCCCCCGTCACGCCGTCGAGTGGGGCAGCGGCCGACGAACCCGGTGCGGCCCCCTGCCGGGCAGTGGGAAATGCCTTGCCCCTACGCGGCGCCGGCCCCGCATGGGGCACGATGTCCGCCCATGCATCGCCCACACGCCGCCGTTCCCCCGGCTCATCGGCGACGATCCAGACGATGCCGTGGATATGATGGGGCATCAACACCCATGCGTCCAATTCCACGCGTTTCATGGAAGGGGGACGCCGCCGCAGGCGTCGCCCTGAGCACAGCCGAAGGGCCGGCGCCCGGCCACAGGTCCTTCGTAGGCCGATTCCCAAAAGGCGCTTGGCTCTATTCGCCCGGCCCTTTCATGGCCGGGCGCCCTCTCGTCTGTGCTCATTGTGCGTTCCTCCTCAGCTGTCTACATATACACCAATTTCCCCAGCTGAGTTGTCTCACTCACATTGGCACAGAGGGCCGTCACCGCCTCCCCGGCGTAGGCGTACCACGGCGCCCCCTCCACCCGCAGCTCCAGCCCGGCCGAAAGCACCCCCTCCGGCAGCTGCTCCCCCACCCGCTCCGCCAGCGCCAGCCCCTGCCACTACGGCACGCTCCGCGCCACCGGCGGCGCGAAGGCCTCCACAAGCGGGCCCGTC
>CAZTIG010000031.1:0-49190 GCA_964613665.1 uncultured Chloroflexia bacterium | reverse complement strand
CCCCCAGCGCGCCGCTGCGCAGCTCGTCGGTACCGTTGAACTTGCTGCGCACCTCGGTGGTGCTCAGCACCACCGGCAGTTTCTTTTCCCGCGGTGGGCGCGCCAGCTCCAGGATGGCCCATTCCCGGCCCAGGGTGTGCTCGAAGCAGAACTTGAGGCCGCACAGGGCGACCGTGAAGGAACTGGCGGAAAGGCGCCGCACATTGTGGAGCTGGAGCAAGTACTGACGCAGTTCTTCCTGACTGATTCGATCCGGCGGCTTGGCATAGTGCTCGGCCAGCTGCCGCACTGCCCGCACGTACGAGTCCTAGGTCTTTGCCGACAGACCGTGCAGTTGCATGTCCTCGATCATCCTTTGGCGTAACGGGGTCATGGCGATACCTCCTGTAGGCATCTAGGGAACCCGATACAGGTAGTATGGCCATGAGGGAGAAACAAGCGAAGCGGATGTGAGAATCGCCTACAGGGAGAGGAAACTGCGCGAAGCGCGTAGTTCAACGGACCCGAGCTCAGCCGCTGCGTGGAGCGAGGGAGCGAAGCGACCGAGCGGAGCGCAGTCGGCTGGAGCGAGTGGTTAGGCCGCCTAATTTCTGCACTTAGTACAGCGATACGCAAATTCGCTCCTGGTATAACGGATGCTTTTAGGCGCAAAATCGTGCAAGAACTAGGCGCGAATTAACGGAAGGCTGTACTTAGGATGTTCCCCAGATGTATTAACCAAGGCAATGTTTGCCCGCTCTCTCGCCGCTATCATAGCACTGGTTTTATGGCTTGCGTATGCTACCGAACTTTCGACTGAAAAACAACGTATAGTTTATCAGAACCGCAACCTCAAGGAGAGACGCAGTGGACCTGGTACGCCGTTGCCAGACAGGGGATGAAGAGGCTTTCGCCGCTCTCTTTCATCGGTACAAAAACCTGGTTTACAAGACTGCTTACCTGATGCTGGACAGCGCTGACGAAGCCGAAGATGTACTCCAGGAAGTCTTTCTCCAAGTACATAGATCGCTGTCTACTTTTGAACCTTCGAAAGGGGCTTTCACAACTTGGCTGTATCGCGTTACGGTGAACCATTGTCTGAGTCGGCAGCGCAAGCGTCGTCTTCTCATCATCAGTTTAGAAAAGGTTCCTCCTTTAGCACTGACCGAACCCCCGTCATTCCAGGACCGGTTAGAAGATGAGGAAGCAGTCCGGCAGGCACTAAGCCGGTTGAGTGAAAAACTGCGAACGGTTGTGGTCTTGCGCTATTATTTGGAACTATCATACGCCGAGATTGCTCAAATCCTGAACATCCCCGTAGGTACAGTCAGATCACGGCTTGACCTGGTGCTCAAAACTCTACGCAAGGAGCTGGGAACAGTCCCATGCACTTTTCCCCTAAAGGAGGTGGCAAAATGAAATGTCAGGAAGTGAACAAGTTACTTATTGCCTATCTGGATAATGAAGTGTCTCCTTCTGAACGGACATTGATCCGGGCACACCTGGCCGGGTGTGATATCTGTCAAGAGGAATTGGCTACTCTATCGGCGCTGCAGAGCCGTGTTAGCCAGTTCCTGCAAGTCAGGGCTGCCCAGGTAGCCCCCTCGCCTCAGGCCGGGAGCCGCCTGCGGGCGAGGCTGGCGGGGGAAGCGCGACCCTCGCCATCGTGGCTCCCCACATGGCTTCAACGTCTGGCGCCGGGCGTTGGCCGCATCAACCGAATCTTTGGAGGTGTCACGATGAAGAAAGGACTTGCTTTAACTACCATTGCGGCTCTGGTGATTGCCTTGAGCGTGATGGCCTTTGTTCCGTCGGTACGGGCGCAGGTAGGAGAACTCCTCCGATGGTTCCGCTTTGAGAGTCCTGCGGGAGGGGGAGAAGTGTCCATTATAGGTTCGGTGGAATTCACACCGCTGCGCCCAGCCTACTTGCCTGCCGGTTTTCAGACCATGGCTGTGGGATTGAATCCTGAAGCGGCAAGCGTGAACTATTGGAACAGCACCACCAACCAGATCCTCATCATCGATCAGGAACGGTCGTCCCCTGATGACAATAGATCCCTGCCTCTTGGCACAAACGTAACCGTCAACGGCCAACCGGCAGTGCTGATCACCGGCCTGGAGGGAAACGTAACCTTTGCTCTCCTCTCTCCAACCCCCTCTGTACCCATCACCACGCCGGCCGACTCGGATCAGGTTGTACCTCTGGAGCCGATCACTGTACCCGCCGAGACCGTATCCTACACAGATGGTAACCAACTTGTCTGGTATGCCGGCGACATCCGGATCGAGATGCTCTCCAACCTTCCGGAGGAGGAGATGCTGAAGATCGCCGAGTCAATGGTACCGGCGGAGGCAGGGGAAGGCCCCATCGAGTCAAACCCATAGAGCACACGCTGGCGGGAGGGCCGGGCTTTGTCCCGGCCCTTTTTCTGTTGTTAAGGTAGTCCTCTCTGGGCGGCCTAACTCGTAAATGGACCGCCACCTGTCTGTCTAATCCCCCCACACGGGGGCATTAGCCGGACGTTTTTCCTCTTCACGGGATCACCGGTACATTAGCCCGCCAGATTTCCTCCTAAACCTCCCCGGTGGCAGTATTAGGCCGCCATCTCTTCTTAATGTTCTTGGGTGAACTATATACCACTTGCCAAAAGAGAATCCCGGCGACTGCCTACCGTCCTGACCCGCGAGGAAACCCTGCGCGTCATCGGCTTTCTCCCCGGCACCTACCAACTCATGGCCAAACTCCTCTACGGCTGCGGCCTGCGCCTGCGGGAATGCCTGCAACTCCGCGTCAAGGACATCGACTTCGAAAGACACCAGATCGTCGTCCGCGCCGGCAAACGGGACAAGGACCGGGTCACCATGTTGCCCGCCAGTGTCGTCCCCTTCCTGCAAGAACGCCTGCGCCACGTCGAACAGCTCCCCGAACAGGACCTGTGCCGCGGCTACGGCCGCGTCGACCTCCCCTTCGCCCTCGACCGCAAGTACCCCCGCGCCGACCGCGAATGGCCCACGTCCTCAACCGCGGCGGCCTGGCCGTGCGCAGCCCGCTGGACTGAGGAACGGCGCCACGCTCACCGGTTCGCGTGCGCGTACCACTCCACCATTCGCCAGCGCACGGCATGATGGAACGGTCGCCCGCGCCGCCAGGTCCGCTTGGCCCCCCACCTCAGCGCCCCACGAGGGGCAGATACACCGCGCAGCCGCCGACCACCACCACGGCACGGCGCTCCAGCCGGTGCCCCCAGCCGTCGTCGATCCAGGCGCTGTTGACGAGGGCCCGCGGCGGGACGACGCCGGCGTCGACGCTAGCATCGAACGTGATCGTCACCGGCTGGAGCGGCTGGACGGCCCCGGTCCAGGTGATCGTGCCGCCGGCCTGGCCGTAGCTGCCAGCGGAAGCCCACAGGCCGCCGGCATAGTGCACTTCGGCCGGCAGGGTGTCGCTGACCCACACGTTGGAAAGCAGCGGGCCGGGGCTGCGCAGGACGATGGTGTAGGTCAACGCTTCGCCGGGGCCGGCCAGGAGCGGCGCCACGCTCTTGCCCGAGGCCTCCAGCGAGCCGTAGAGCGGGCTGCCGCTGCGCCAGTAGTTGCCCCGGCCGGTGCCCCAGAGGATGCGGGCACTCCCCGTCCCCGGTAGGTCATAGGCCACCAGGCCGGAGTGGGCCGTGTTCAGCACCACCTCCAGGTCGGGGTCGCCGTCGATGTCGGCCAGAGTGGGAGCGGCCAGAGCGCCGTTCCAGTTGTCGCCAAAGGCGGCCGGCAGGCTCACCTCCTGCAGGGGGTGGCCCAGGGAGTCGAGGATGTGCAGCCTGCCCGTCTGGTTGGTCCCCTTTTGTACCCAGGAGGCGAAGAGAACCTCGGCACTGCCGTCGCCGTCCAGGTCGGCCACCGCGGGCTCGGAGGCGAAGCGGAAAAAGCCCTCGCCGGGGTTATAGACCGCGTAGGGCCAGTCGCCGTGCTCGGTCCGGTCCAGCCAGAAGGCGTGCACGCGGCCGTCGTAGGAGGCAAAGATGACTTCCCGGTGGCCGTCGCCGTCCAGGTCGGCCACGGCCGGGTTGGGCTGGGCGTTCTCGATGAGGCCGTAATCCTCGCTCAGGGGCGTGCCGGTGTCGATCGGCGGGTAGCGCCAGTCGTAGCCGCCCTGGTGGAAGCGGCTGCGGTCGGCGTTGAAGAGGTAGAGGCCGATGTAGCGCGAGGGGTACCCGGGGATGCAGTCGTAGACGTTGCCGGTGGCGACGACCTCGGCCCTGCCGTCGCCATCGACGTCGGCGATGGCCGCCGGCCCGTGGGCGAAGTTGGCCCGGTAGCGCTCCTCCCGCCCATCCCCGGCGCTGCAGGTGCCCCAGCCACGCAGCTCCGTCTCGGGGCTCTCCCACACGCCGACCTGGCCCCAGTTCTTGCCCCCGTACATGGCGTGGGCGGGGATGTGCTCGCCGTCGGCCTCGTAGGCGCAGATATAGTGCACGTCGGAGGGCACGACGACCTCGCCGGCCCCGTCGCCGTCGACGTCGCCGACGGTGGCGTTGGCGTTAAAGACGCCGTAGGCGTAGCCGCTGTCGTCGCTCACCTGGGGCCAGCCGGGGCGCAGCGCGCCGTCGTGCTCGAACACCCAGGTGTTGACCTTGCCGTAGACCGCGCCGGTGACGATGACCTCCAGCGTGCCGTCGCCGTCCAGGTCAAAGACGGACAGGCCGCGCAGCTCGTTGCCGACGGGCTGCTGGGGCCAGCCGGGCTCCAGGTCGCCGACGGTGTTGTAGACCGAGACGTAGCCGCCGCCCTGGGCGATGGCGATCTCCGGGCTGCCGTCGGCGTCGATGTCGGCGACGACGACGCCGGGCCAGATGCGGGTGCCGGGGGTGTCGATCTGCCTGCGGAGAGAGCCGTCGGTCCCGTTGAGGAGAAAGAGCGAGTAGGCCCCGCCGATGACCTCGGCGGCGCCGTCGCCGTCCAGGTCGGCCACGGCCGGCGAGGAGTACCAGCCGGTCTCGCACCAGGAGGAGTAACAGCCTCCGTGCTGCCACTTGAGCACCGGCGGCTGGACGGCCGGGGGCGCGGCGGCGGAGGCCACAGCCGGCGTCAGGAGCACCGCCAGCACCAGGAAGGCGGGCAGAGCTCTTCTCATGATCGCGCTCCCCTGGCCGGCAGGGGCCGGCGGCGCTGCACCCCTACCGCCAGACAAGTGGCATGTAGAGGGTGAACAGCTCCCAGTTGACCCAGAGACTGGCGCTGCGCGCGAGCGGCTCGTAGCCCGGCACGGCGATGGTGGCGGTGTTGGTGATGATGCGCGCGTCGGCCGTGCTCACAGTGACGGCGTAGGTGACGGTGACGATGGCCCCGCTCTCGAGCGGGCCGGACCAGAGCAGGACCGGCGCGGCGCCGTCGTCCCAGGAGCCGGCCGTGGCGGCGAGGGAGCCGGGGACGTAGGCCAGGCCGGACGGGACGGTGTCGGTCAGCCGCACCGTGGCCGTGAGGGCGCCGCCGCTGTTGACCAGGAGGATCGTGTAGTCGACGGTCTCCCCCGTGCCGGCGCCCATCACGCCGGCCGACTTGGCCGAGGGGGAGAGGTCGGGGTCGGGGCCGGCCGGCCCGGGCCAGCCGGCCAGGCGGGCCATGAGCCACCAGAAGGCGTTCCCCTTGAGCTTGCAGAAGAGGGCCGCCTCCGCAGGAGAGTCGGAGTGGGCGCAGTAGTCCGGCAGGTCGGTGCAGTCCGCCGGATGGGAAAGGCACCACTCGTCGCACCACTGACAGGTGCCCTCGCTGTCGTTGTCGTAGGGGCCGCCGCCGGCCGGGTCATAGGTCTCGATGTCGGCAAAGTCAAAGAGGACCTTGTCGTTGGCCAGGACATAGTCGCGGACCATCTGGTTGTTGCGGGCCAGCGTCGCGCCGCCGCCGTCGGTGTGGCCGGTCATGTAGATGAAGCGCATGGTGGGGAACTGCTGCTCGAACGAGTCCAGCGTGTCCAGGTAGAGCTGCACCGTCTCGGTGGAGTTGTCGGACTGCTGGCCGCACCACGACCACATGGAAAAGCCGTACACGCCCGTGCCGGCGACGCCCTGGGTGCGGGCGATGCCGTCGGGCGCGGCCCAGTAGAGCTCGGGGGTGATGTAGGTATCGGGCGGGTTGCCATCGTAGATGCGGATGGCCACGGGCTGGCCGGGCAGCGGGGCTGGCGGGCTGGAGTCGGCATAGGTGACGGTGATGGCGTAGGTGGGGTCGAGATCCTCCAGCTTCTCGATGCCGGACATGATCTGCGAGCCGTGGCTGGTGTGGGCGTAGTGGATGGCCTGCTTCTTGGCCTGCTCGATCCAGTAGGGCGGGATCTGGCTCAGGTCGGTGCAGGTGTGGTCGACGATGATCGGGCCGGCGGGGGCCAGGACCACCCGCGCCGGGGCGGGATCGGCGGCCGCGCCGGGGGCGACGGCGCCGGCCAGGCCGGCCGGCAGGGCCAGGAGCAGGAGCAGCGCCAGGAGCCTCGACTTGCCCATCCTTCCTCCTCCTTTCGCCGAAGGACAGGGAACACACGGGATGAACAAGCCTATTGTATGCCAAACGGGCCGAATATGCAACAGAGACCCGGCGCTGCTCTAGCTCCTGCCGGCCGGGTTCGACTCGTCGACCTCCTCGGGGTCCGCCCCCGACACGCTGCGGCGGAACCCGCGGATCGTCCTGCCGATGGCCTGGCCCAACTGGGGCAGCTTGCTCGGCCCAAAGATGAGCATCACCACGGTCAGAATGATCAGCAGCTCGGTGACGCCAAACTGTCGGAACATTGTTTTCCTCCTATCGCACGACCAGATGCTCCAGCAGCAGGTCGCCCAGGACCACGCTGACCAGCGACCCGGGCCGGAGCGCGTTCTGCACGTTCGAATAGAGCAGGCTGTAGCTGCGGCCGGCCTCCAGATGGCGGGCCTCGGGGCGCACGTGCTGACGCAGCACCACCCCGCCATCCTCGGCGATCAGCAAGGGCCGCGTCTCGGCGTCGAGCAGCAGCGCGGCCTTGGCCGCGTCCCGCACCTGGTAGCGCAGGTCGATCATCCCCCCGCCGGCCGTCACGCCGATCAGGACGATGCGGATGCCGAAGCGATCCTCAAAGTCGGCCGCGCTGGCGGCACGGATCCCGGCGCCTCGCAGGGTCGGAGCCGCGCCGCCCTCGGCTCCCGGGGGGACCAGGGCAAGGAGAAGCGCCGCCAGGAGTCCCACGGCCAGGAGCACCCCTCCCAGGAGGAGCCAGCGTCGGCTCCACTGTCGTCGAACCGCGTGCTCAGCCATCGTCTGCAGCCCTCATTCCCGGGGCCGGCGGCACGGAACGCCGCCGGCCCCGGGCCAGGCCTACCGCGAGATCAGCGGCAGGTAGACGTCGAAGAGGACCTGCGCGGCCCGCATCGACACGAACTCGTCCAAGTACTCCGTGCCGGACGCTCCGTCGAGCAGCCCGCCCGACGGCCCCAGCCAGACCTCGTCCACCGCGTGGGCGCTCGTGTCCACGTTCTCCAGCCACTGCTGGGGCTGGCCGTCCACGCCCACGACAAAGAGCGTGGCGGACCCGGACACCCAGTTGACTTCCAGGAGGTGCGGGGCATTGCTGATCTCGGTCCAGCCTGTATAGACCTGGACGCCGCTGTGGCGGACCCAGCCGCGGACCTCGTAGCCGCCACCGGCGCTGTGCTCGTACTGCAGGCCGAAGGCCGGCGTGCCACCGTCCAGGGCGACAAAGATGTCCTGGCTGCCGCCGGCCGTGTCGGTGCCGTTGGGGTGGAAGTAGAAGCGGGCGCTGTAGAGGGCGTCAAAGTCGGGGCTACCGTCGACCACGTAGGCTGGATTGTCCCCGCTCACCGCCGCCGCCAGGCCCAGGGTGGTGTTGCCCATGCCGGCCTCGGGGACGACGCTGACCGGCCCGACGACCGCCGTCCAGGCCTCCAGGTTGCCCGACTGGAAGTTGTCGGCAAAGAGAGGCCGCGGGCGGATCTGTCGCGCGTTCAGGATCACCGTGCTCACGGCACCCCAGTTGCCGGCCTCGTCGCGGGCCCGCACCGAGATCAGGTACTCTCCGGGCGGCCAGCCAGCGATGTTGATCACCGTGACCAGGGCCTCGCTGGGGCTGTCAAAGGCCCCATCGATGGCGGACATGGCTGTGCCCATGCCCAATCCGGGGTCCGCGCCGACGAACCACTCCGCGGCGACGATGTTGCTGGCGTCCGCGCCGCCGGGGTTGGCCGGGTCGGTGGCCGTGGCGCTGAGCTTGACGCCGGTAGCGCCGTTGGTCGGGTTGGGCTGGGCCATGAGCCCGCTGATGGCCGGCCCGTCCTTGTCGACGACGAGAACGACCGAACCGACCGGACCCCAGTTCCCGGCGCGGTCCTTGCCGTGCACGTACAGGGTGTGAGCCCCGGGGGCGAGCTGGCGGATCGTCGGCAGCGGGATGTGGGCATAGCCCAGCTCGCTCATCTCGTCCCACAGCCCGTCCTTGGCCATGAGCGGGAAGCCGCTGTCGTCGGGTCCCACGGTGTCGATAAAGCCCTCCGCCCGCTCGAGGGTGGAGTTGACCCCGGCCACGAGCGGATCGCTCAGCAGTGCCTCCAGGCGCACCACCAGGAGGCTGGGCAGGAGGGGACGGTAACCGTTGTTGGGCGCGGGCCAGACGACGACGCTGCCAGCCAGCGGGCCGCTCCTGTCCAGGATCAGGGTCACGGTGCTGGGCATGCCCCAGTTGCCCAGCGAGTCGAGGGCGCCGACGTAGATCGCGTGAGGACCCTCGGGCAGGGCGGCGATGTCGCTCAGCGGGATGGTTGCCGTCAGGCTGGCCACCGGGGCGATTTGGTTGAGGGACATCGGCGTGCCCATCCCCGGCATGGCCATCATGTCGATGGAGTACTCGGCTGCCACCACGCTGGCCGGTCCGCTTGGCCGGGCGTCGGCGGTGGCCTGGATCCCCACCGCGGCCGTTCCGTTGGTCGGGTTGGGCGTCAGATACTGCCCGGTGATCATCGGCCCGGCGGTGACCAGGTGGAAGGAGGCCGATCCGACGGGGCCCCAGTTGCCCAGAGCATCCTGGCCGCGCAGGTAGTAGGTGTACTCGCCGTGTTCCAGGCCGGTCAGCGCGGCCGGCTGGATGTGGGTCGTGACCGTCACCATCATCGCGGGGCTGACGGCCAGGGCCACCCCCGTGCCCGGCGCGCCCACCGTGTCGGTAAAGTACTCGGCGGCGACGATGTCGGCCCCACCGGTGTCCATCTCGCTCAGCATGGCCGTCAGGGTGACGCCGGCGGTGCCGGCCGTCACGTGCGGCATGACCATGGCATCGCTGACCAGGGGCCCCAGCAGGTCGGGGCCGGGAGGCGCTGCGGGCGTCTCCAGGAAGGTGAGCAGCCCGCCGAAGGCGACGGCGTTGCCCGGCCCGAGCTGGCCGCTGTTGTGCACGCGCCCACTGGTCTCGTAGAGCGGGTAGCGCATCCCCGGCGCCGCTGCGGGCGGGACGGTGACCAGCGTGTCCAGCGATTGCCCGGCGGCGATGGTCTCGGCCACCACGCTGTAGAAAGGCAGCAGCCGGCCGTCGCGCCCCAGGACTGCCTGGTGCAGGCCCAGGAGTCCCAGCGAGCGGTGCTCCAGGCCGGCGTTGAGCTGGCGCAGGAGGACGCGCCGGCCAACGTCGGTGGGAATGGGCGCCGTGTCGGGATAGGCCTGGCCGTTGAGCAGCCAGTACTGGGGGGCGAAATCGACCATGTCGAAGCCCGCCGGGTCGGCGTTAAGAGCCGGGTCGATCTCGCTCAGGACGAGCAGGGCCTCGTCATCAAAGGCGGTGTTGGGATCGTTGTAGGCCCAGGTGGGATTGCCGGCCGGCCGCACGATCAGCGCGCCAAAGAGGCCCATGGCCACCTGGCGGGCGCCGCTTGCGGTGAGCCCGGCCTCGTAGAGGAAGGTACCCGGGCCGGCCAGGAAGAAGGTGTAGGTGGTCGTGCCGCCGGGGCCCACGCCCACCAGGTCTGGGACCAGGCCCTGGCCGGGAAAGGCCAGCGCCGTGGGCTCGGCCAGGTCGTTGTGCAGGACCACCACCAGCGTCTCGCCCTGCTCGGCGATAAGGGCCGGCCCGGGCAGCTGTGCCGCGCCGGCGGGGCTGTCGCTGTAGCCCCAGATGGGCACGACGACCCCGTCGGGCATGGTCACGCTTCCCGCCCGCGCCCACAGCTCGCAGGTGCGCTCGGCCGGCCCGGTCAGGATGCAGGTGGTGGGCGGCAGGACGGCGCCTGCCGGCGCCGCGGCGGCCGTGCCCTGGCCCAGCAGTGGGGCGAGACCCAGGAGTCCCAGCAGTAGGACAGCAAAGATCATCCAGCGAATCCACTTGCCGATCGTAGTGTTCATGGTTTTTCCATCCTTTCCTCAGCCTAGGAGCGCCTTACGGGCACATGTTGGGCTCCGGGGGGTCGACCCGGATGAAGGTGGCCATGCCGGCCATCGGGATGTCCCAGGCCACGATCTGGTTGAGGGCGTGGTTGTGAGCGATGATGTAGTACTCGCCACACTGGTTGAGGGTCATCATGCCCGGCGGCATCGCCCCCATCATCCCCAGGTAGGGGCTGCCGCTGTACCACATGCCAAAGACCTGGTCCTGCACCGGCGGGATGGGATCGGGAATGGGGTTGGTCATGGCATCCCAGTGGTTGGCGTCGTACCAGGTAAAGAGGGTATCGATGGTCTGACCGGGGCCGACGACGTCGGTGAACTTTTCATAGGAGAGGTCCTCGTTGGCCGGGCCCTTGAGCAGGCGGCCGTCCCGGGCGATGATGCGGAAGTGGTTGCCGTGGGGGTGGAAGGGAAAGTCGGTGGTACCCACGCTCAGGTAGCGCACCAGGACGGGCAAGGGGTTGGTGTCCGGATCGTATGGATGGATGCGGATCAGCGCCCCGTAGGGCTGGTTCGGCAGCCAGTAGGCGTAGTTGGGGGCCAGCGTGTCGGGAAGGCCGCGGCCGTTGATCAGCCAGTAGCGGGGATGGTAATTGCCCATGTCAAAGGGCTGCCCGCTGGCGACGGCCTGGTTCAGGAAGGGGTCGATCTCGGACAGGAAGAGCATGTACTCCGTCTCGGGGTTGAACTGGGTGTCGGCCGCGTTGTAGACGTGGTCGGCTCCCATCGCCGGGCGCACGACCAGCGCCCCGGCCAGGCCCATCTTGACCTGGCGGACCGGGTCGGTGCCGCTGTAGTAGAGGTAGGTCCCCGGCTCGCCGGCGACGAAACTGTAGGTGACGCTGCCGCCGTTGGCCGCGGCCGGCTTTACCAGGGAGGTCAGGTTGCCCAGGCCGTCAAAGATGGGCTGGGCAGGCATCCCATCGGCGAGCACGCCCTGCTGCCCGGGAAAGACGATGGAGACATCGGCGGGCAGCTGGTTGTGCAGCACCACCGTGACGGTGTCGCCCTGGTTGACGCAGAGGACTGGCCCGGGATACTGAAAGCCGTGTTCCCCACCCGGGGCATAGCTCCACATCGGCACGATGTTACCGTCGGTCAGGCCGACCGAGCCGGCCTTGGCCGTCAGGGTGAAGGTGGCGCTGGGGTTGGTGGTGCAGACCAGGCCGTCGGATCCGTGCATGGGGGGCATGGCCTGGACCACGGCGGGAACGGTGCCGCTCCAGCCGGTCGCCAGCAGTGCCGCCGCCAGCACCAGGATCGAACCGCGCTGCAGGAGCTTTCGGATCAGCGAACGCATCGGAATGCCTCCTTTCATCGCCTCAGGTGTTCGGCAGGAGCTGCGGCGGCAGCGTCCCGGCGGGAAAGACGCGCACTTCGGTCATCTGCCCGCCGTAACCGACCCCACCGGCGTTGGCCAGGTGGTTGTAGTTGCGGTTGTAGAGCAGGTAGTTGGTCTGGCCGGCCACGCTCGGCGCGACGAAGATGGCGTCGACGCTCTCGCCCGGGGCCAGGGAGATGGTGTTGGTGTGGTAGCCCAGGTCGGTGCCGTCGCGCCCGCGCAGGAAGGTGGCGTCCTTGCCGACCACGTGCAGGTCAAGGCCGGGCAGGGCCATCGTCTGGAGCTGAAAGCCCAGGTTGACCAGGCGCAGCAGGACACGCTCGCCGGCGTTGGCCTGGATCAGCGCAGAGAGCGGCTGGTACTGCAGCTCGGGGTAGCCCGGCGGCGGGACGAGATCCCCGGTGACGGGATCATCCCCCCCGCCGTTGGGGGCCAGGGTGTGCGGGTAGGCCCGGCCGTTGAGCAGCCAGAAGTCGGGCTTGTAGTCGCTCCAATCGGTCTCCTGGATGTGGGCGCCGTTCCAGTGCTGGTGGGCCCATATCTCGGTCAGGAGGATGACGAACTCGCGGTCGTAGGCCGTGGAGCGCGGTTCGCCCGGCAGCACGCCGTCGTTGTAGGCGTACTTGCCGGCGGGGATACCCAAGCCGGGGTTGCCGGCGTTCTGCGCCGGCCGGACAAAGACCACCCCGGTCATGCCCATGTGGACGTGCTCGGTGTCCTCAAAGTGGCAGTGGTACATGTAGGTGCCGGGCTCGCGCAGGCGGTAGAAATAGGTGAAGGAGCGGCCGGCCGGCACCCCGATCGAATCCATCGGCGATCCGTCAAAGTAGGGGATCTGGTTACGGAAGCCGTGCCAGTGCACGGTGTGGGCGTCGATCAGGTCCGGGCGCACCACAAAGCCCGGGTTGGTCAGCTTGATGCGAAAGTCCTGGCCCTCGTCGGCCCAGATGAGGCCGGCCGGGATCGACACCTTGCCCTTCTGGCCGGCGATCTGCTGTGGCTGCAGGTTGGTGATGTCGCGCAGGCCAAAGACGTAGGTGGTGAAGGGAGCCGGGGCCCACGGGTCGGGGTGCCATGGTGGGATGGCCGGGCTGGGCGGCAGGTGCGCCCAACCGTCCGTGCCCAGCAGATGTACGTTGGCCGGGACCTGGTCGGGCGTGCCCAGGGGCACCGTCGCCGCCTCGGCCACGGAGCTGGGCCAGAGGAGGTTGCGGGCCCGGCCGGCCAGCAGCCCGGCCCCGGCGGCGGCGACGACCAGCCCACCGCCTAGCTTGATAAAGTCCCGACGGCTCAGCTTTCGTGCAGAAACAGCCTTCTGGTCCATCATCGTTCTCCTTTCTGGGCTGGAGGAAGAGGGGGGTCGGCGCGACCGCCCCTCATCCTCCACCACTATTGCGAAAAGCCGCCCCTGACAACGAGCGGCAGGTAGATCATCTGGTACTCCAGGAAGCGGACCTCGATCAACGCCGACCCCGGCAGGACCACCGGGACGGGGCTGATGGTGCCGTTGTGCTCGTCGGCGCCGATGTCATAGACCCCGGCCAGGGGGCGGCGCTCGCCGTCGATGTCGTCGTTGGGAGCGCCGATCCCGTTCTTGCTGGACACGCCCGCGTTGAACGCCGGGGAGCCGGCCTGCAGGTGATAGTCGCCCATCAGGGTCGGCGGCAGGTCCAGGGCAACGATGAGCACCCCGACAAAGTTGGGGTTGCCGCGCCACGGCAGCACCGACACGGTGGTGGTGTACTCCTGCACGACCAGCGGGTCCTCCCCAACCTTGTTGGTCGGGTCGGGCAGTGTCCCAGCGGTGACCTGCAGGATCGAGTAGGTGGGCTTGAGCAGGTAGGTCGTCCCGGCCACGCCCAGGTCCCAGTGGTTGATCGGGTTGGGGTCGCCTTCCAGGCCGATGCCGTTGACGGCACCCCCGGTCCACCAGCCGGCGCGGTTGTCCCAGAAGATGTTGTTAAAGAGCAGCGGGTCGCTGTAGGGCGGCGCGTCCGGCGGCAGCGTCGCCTGCAGCGCAGCGCTGTTGAGGGAGGTGGAGAGCCCCGCCGGGGCTGGGTCGCCGTTGCTGGTCAGCGCCGTGGCGGTGGTGATGTTCCGCATGATGGTGTTGTTAAAGACGCGCACGTTGGGCGCGTCGTTGAGGGAGATGCCGCCGCCCTCGTGGGTGGAGATGTTGTTGGCGATGATGTTGTTGTAGACGTTGTAGGCAAAGTTGCCGGCCATCAGGAAGCGGATGCCGCCGCCGTCGTCGTTGCCCAGGTTGGACTGGATGATGTTGTTAAAGATCTTGACCGGGCCGGCCCCCGGCGAGAGCGTCCCCGGCACAAGCGGGAGCTCGCCGGCGATCATGATGGCCCCACCCTCGTCGTAGGAGCGGTTGAAGTAGATGCGGTTGTGATGGATGGCGCCGCCGGGGCTGTAGCCGTAGTGAGCGATGGCGCCGCCGTACTCGGCGGAAAAGTTGCCGCAAAAGTGGTTCCAGGCCACCTCGTAGTTGTCCGCGCCCTGGAAGATGCCCACCGCCCCGGCCAGGTTCACGCCGCCGTTGGCCAGGATCTGGTTGTTGACGATGCGGATCGACTCGTTGTGGCTGTCGCCCCAGTCCGGCGTGCCGATGCGGATGGCCCCGTAGGAGCCGCCGTTGCTGCGGATGATGTTGTTGCTGATCTGGAAGTAGCGGGCGTAGCCGTTGATGTAGAAGGCTCCACCCTGGATCTCCAGCGGCAGGCCCCCTCCGCCGCCGCCTCCAGGGATGGTCGGCATGCCCTGCTGGTCGCCGCCCTGGATGGTGAACCCGTCCACCACGGCGCGGTTGGCCAGGTTGAACTCACCCTCCTCGGCCAGGACGTAAAAGACCTGGCCCTCGGAGACCTGCTGGTTGCCGTCCCACGCCAGGCCCTGGACAAAGGTGCGCCAGTTCTCGGAGTAGGCCGTGTCGCCGGTCATCATGCGCCCGTCGATGACCGAGCCGAGGATACCCGTGCCGTCGGTGTAGACGCCGCCGGGGCCGATGCCCTGCAGCCGCAGGGGGGCGTAGATGACCGGGTTCTCGTAGTAGACGCCGTGGGGGTTCCACTGGGCCTGCACGCCGGGGTAGACCACGACCAGGTCGCGCCCGGGCGCGGCCAGGGCGGCATCGATGGCGCTCTGGACGGTGGTGTAGGGCTGGGTCGCCCCGACCTCGTAGAGCGCCGGGTTGTAGCTCGGCCCCAGGATGTGGTAGGTCAAGCCGTTGGTCAGCGGTTGGCCGTTGCCGCGGGTCACCATCAGCTGGTAGGCGCCCGCGCGCAGGCCGGCCGGGATCGTGGCCACGATCTGGCGGTCGCTCCAGGAGACGATCGGCAAGCGAATGGCGTCGAGGGTCACGCGGCCCGCGCCCTGCACGTCCCCAAAGCCCAACCCCTGGATCACCACCGTGCCGCCGCCGGCCGCATAGGCGTAGGGCCGGTCCACGGCAAAGAGCTGCGGCGTGGCCTCATCCACCGCGCAGGCGGCCGGCCGGGTGACGTTGGAGGTAGGGTCGACAATAGAGACACCGATCTGCGTCGGGGCCAGGTCGGCTGGGATGATGGTCCCAGGGTAGAGCTCGAAGGAGGCGGCGATGGTGCGGTACTGCGGGTTGTAGTTGGCGTTGATGTGGCCGATCTGCCCGGGGTCGTTGCCGACATGGTAGTAGACGCTGGGCGCTGCGCCCGAGGGCGAGGGGACGTTGAAGGTCGCCGTGGAGGGCAGTAGCACCTCGTAGACGCCGTTGGGGTCGGACTGGGCGGTGAGGATGAGCCGGTTCATGAAGTCGTAGATGCCGACGGGGGAGTTGGGCACGCCGGCCTTTTCGCCGAAGAAGAGCTCCTCGCGGTTGATCGACAGCGTCAGGTCGTCGATGATATAGCCGTACCAGCGGCCCGGCACTGGCACCGCAGTGAAGAGGTTGAACATGGGAGCCACCGAGCGCCGGTCGGACAGGTTGACCAGCTTGACGTTGCACAGCGGCATCTCCATGCCCTCGTAGGGGCTGCCGCCGACCTCGGCAAAGGTGGGGTTGTAGACGGCGTCCGGCCCGTCCGGCAGGACCCCGGCCACGTCGACGGTGTGCAGCGGGCCAGCGCACTCCGGCGGCGGCACCAGCGGGTAGTAGGAGTCACCGGCAAAGACGTTGATGTCCTCCTCGCGGGTGACCTGGTAGAGCGGCCGGCCGTAAGCATCCTCGGGGATGACCACTTCCACCAGGTAATCGCCCGGCGGGATCGGCATGGGCTCGGGCAGCGGGTTGCCGTTCGTGTCGGTCAGGATCTCGGCAAAGCCCCAGTTGCCGTCCACGGCGGCAAAGTCGGAGCCGAACTGCATCCCGGTCATGGGGGCTTCCAGGCAGTCGTAGCCGCCGCTGGCCGGGGGCATGGCGAACTGGTCGATCGGGTTGCCCTCGACATCGCGCACCTGGCAGTCCTGCGGCCGTTCCCACTGCTCGTTCATCGTCCAGTTCAGCAGCGGCCCCTTGGTATAGGAGCCGTCGGGGTCCTTGAGGTAGTTGCCGTTGGCGTCCTTGACCGTAGCGTAGAGGTTGATGCGCAGGCCGGGGATGCCCGGCTGCCAGGGCTCCACGCCGGCGTGGCGGGCGTCCAGCTCGTTGCGCGTCGAGTCGTAGGTCACCGAGCCGACGATGCCGCCGTTGCTGCCCGCCTCATAGGGCAGCACGCCCCAGTCCAGCCGGCCGGCCTGGCCGATGATCGGCAGCACGTTGACGTCCACGCCGTTGCCCAGGATGGTGGTGGGGTTGGGCTGGTTCTCCGCCTGGAAGGTGACGCCGGTGGTGCGGTAGCGGTCGCTGTACGCCTCCAGGACAACCCACTGCGTCAGTGGGTAGAGGTTGTCGATCATGTAGTGCCCGTGGGAGTCGGTCATCATCTCGATGCCGCCGCGGTCGATGGACGAGTTCTCGCGCCGCTTGACCACGACCAGGTAGTCGGGCACGCCGGGCTCGCCGGGATCCATCCTGCCGTTCTCGTTCTCATCGAGAAAGACGTGGCCCTCGATCCGAGCGAACCAGCCGGTGAGCATGGGCGTGCCGAGATCGGAGATCTGGCCGTCGCGCACGCTGACGTTGATCAGGTCGAGGATGTAGCGCTGGGGCTCGTCCCAATAGGCCAGCATGTAGTCGCCGTCCGGGACGTTGGGGATGAAAAAGTGTCCGGAGGCGTCGCCCTGGCCAACCCAGACGGCGGTGTCGCCGCCCTGCAGGTCGTTGAGGGCGATCCAGGGGTTGGCGATGGGATGGGTGATCTTGGCCCCGGAGAGGCCGTTCCACAGGCCGCCGTAGTAGGGCAGGCCGCCGTTCAGCGGCACGTAGACCGAGGCGGCAACGATGGTCCCCTCGATCCCTCCGGTGACCGTGGGGTCGGTCAAGGTGTTGGTCGGCTGGACGAAGCCGGCGATGGTCCAGGGAAAGGGTTCGCCGGCGACGACGAACTCGTTGTCCAGGCCCGTGCCGCCCTCCATCAGCCAGGTATCCCAGCCGCGGCCGCCTTCCAGCGTGGTGGTCTGGATCCAGTTGGTCCCGGTGGGCGGCACGACCGTCACGTCGAAGCGGTTCGGGCTGACGTTGGGCACGATCAGGTCGCCGTTGGCGTCGCTCAGGCAGACCCCGCCGGTACCCTCGATGGGGATGGGGTTGCCCTCAGGGTCGAAGATGATATCGCCGTTGGCGTCGCGCTCGTACTCGGTGCAGAGTGGGTTGCCGAAGACGTCGGTGGTCACCGGCCCCAGCAGGTCGGCCACCTCGGCGCGGAAACCGGACAGGCCGGCGTCGAGGATGGCGTCGAACTGGCCGTTGGCGGCGCGATCCTCAAAGACCTTGATGCGGATCGTCGCAGCCGGCAGTGGCAGCGGCTGGGCCGCGACGGTGACCAGGCCGGGATCCTCCAGCGGCACGGAGAAGTGCGCGCCGTCGATCTTGTACCCCTCGGCCAGCACCGAGATCAGGTAGTTGCCGGGCGCAAGCACGAGGCCGGTGGTGTCGTTCAGGATCGCCTGGTCCCCCTGGGTGACGATGGGGGCGTAACCCTGCTGGGCGCGGACCGACGGCCAGTCGCAGGCCGCCGGGTAGTTGGGGTTGACCACCGTGTTGGCCGGCGGGTCGAGGTAGGGGTGGCAGTCGGGGTAGCGCGGCTGGGTGGGATCGCCGACATTGTCCTCGTTGATGATGAACTGGTACGTGGTCACGGGGTCGCCCTTGACCACCCCGCTGAGCGGCTCGGTCCGGGCAGCGACGACCCGCAGGTAGAGGGTAGTCGTCTGGGCGACAGTCGCCTCGACCACCGCGCCGGCCGGGGCGCTTTGCAGAGCGGCCAGGGGTTGCCCCCCGGCGGCCGGGCCCACGGCAGGAGCAGCCAGCCCCACGGGCACTGCGGGCAGCAGTCCCTGTAGGGCCAAGACGACTCCGATCAGGATGGTGAATAGCCTTCGGTTTCGCATGGGCATTTCTCCTTTCTGTGTGGTTACCGTCGGCGGGCCGCAGCCCTGGGCGGCGTTCTGAGCGCATTTGCAGCGGTCATATGGTGCCTCCATCCTGGCAGAGATCGTCTCTGCCAGGCTCGTCCGGGTCTTCCAGAGCCGCGCTGATGATCTGGCGAATCGTGGCAATGTCCAGCGGCTTGTCCAGGCAGCGGTACACGGCCAGGCGCGCGGCATCGGCCTGCCACCTGTGGCTGCCGTGGGCCGTCATCCAGATGACCACCGTGCCGGGGCAGGCCTCGGCGACGGCCGCGGTCAGCTCGACCCCGTCCATCCCGGGCATCACGAGATCGGTGATGATCAGGTCAAAGGGGGATTGGGCGACCAGGGCCAGTGCCTCCGCGCCACCCTGGGCCACCCCGACCTCCACCCCCGGCCCCAGTCTCCGGAGCGTATCCTGCAGCACAAAGAGGATGTGCCTCTCATCGTCGACGACGAGAACGCGCTTCGGTTTGCTCACGCCTTGCGCTCCAATTCAACGAGTGGTGCACCTGGCCCCAAAGCCGTGGTGCCGGCTGCTGCATGCACCTGGCGCTATCATAGGACAAAAAGGTGGCCGCAACCGGCGGGACCGGTTGCAGCCACCTTCGGGCCGGGTTGGCCCGGGTTGGAATTCGGTTGGAGCCGCTACTCCCCGAAGCGGTAGCCTACCCCGCGCACGTTGACGATGTACCGGGGATGGACGGGGTCATCGCCCAGCTTGCGCCGCAGGCGGTGGATGTACCACTTGATGACCTCGCGCGCTTCCCACTCGCTCTCGGCCTCGTAGCCCTGGACCACGCGGACCAGCTCCTTGGGCGAGACGACGCGATGGCTCTTTTGCGCCAGGTGGGCCAGCAGCTCGAACTCGCGGGCGGTCAGGTCGAGCGCCCGCCCGGCCAGGGTGGCCTGGTGTCTCTCCAGGTCGATGGTCAGGTCGCCGCTGGCAACGACGCGCGCCGCCGCCGGCCGCTCCGAGGGCAGGCAGCGGTTGCGCCGGGCCAACGCCTCCTGGACAGCCTGGCGCACCTGGGCAGCCTCGGCCGGCTTGAGCAGATAGCCGTCCACACCCTCGCGGATCGCCGCCAGGGCCGATTCCAGGCTGGCGTGGGCGGTCAGGATGACCACGGCCGTGTCGGGCCAGCGCCATTTGACCGCCTCCATCACGCGCAGACCATCCACCCGGCCGCCCAGGCGGAGGTCGAGCATGACCAGGTCAAAGGCGCTATCGCGCAGCCGCTCCAGGGCCTCCTCTCCGTTGGCGGCGGTCACTACCGTGTAGCCGATCCGCTGGAGGACCTCTTCCAGGAAGAAACGGATGCCGGCCTCGTCGTCGACCACCAGGGCCTGCAAGGTCTCCGTCATCGTTCCCCTCCTGGCAAGGCAGCTTCGGTCTGGGGTGGGGAGAGGGGCAGCCATACGCGAAAGGAGCTGCCCGCGTTCGGCCGGCTCTGCACGGTGATGGTACCGCCATGTTGCCTGACGATGTTGTAGGAAGTGAACAGGCCCAACCCCGAGCCCTCGGCCTTGGTGCTGTGAAAGGGTTCGAAGAGATGCTCCATCTCCTCGGGAGTGATGCCCACGCCGCTGTCGCGGAACTCGACGCTCACGCCGGCCGGCTCGGCAGTGGCGGCCGCGCGCACCTCCAACTGCCCCCCGCCGGGCATAGCCTCGATGGCGTTCAGGATCAGGTTGATCAAGACCTGCCGCACCTGGTCGCGCGCCAGGAGAGGGTGCGGCAAATCGGCCGGCGGGATCCATTCGACCCCGATCCGCCTTTCCTCGCACCGCTTCCCAAACAGGGCCAGGACCTCCCCGATCAGGGCGTTCAGATCCACCGCCTCCCTCTCGCCGCTGGCCGGGCGGTGCAGATCGCGCATCCGGGCGGTGATGCGGCTCAGGCGCTGGACCTCCTCGCGGGCCACCTGCAGGTAGCGCTGCACGTCCCGCCCCTCGCTGCGGGCCTCCTCGGCCAGTCCCAGGCAGCCCATGATGGACTGCAGGGGGTTGTTGATCTCGTGGGCCAGGGAGGCGGCTAGCGTGCCTATGGCGGCCAGCTTTTCCGATTGCAGCAGGGCCTCCTGCACGGCCTTTTGCTCGCTGATGTCGATCATGATGCCGCGCAGCCGGGTCGGCCGGCCAGCCTCGACCACCACCGTGACCAGGTCGTGCAGCCAGACGATGCGCCCGTTGGCCGCGAGCATGCGGTACTCGAACTCGTGGTCGCGCTGCTGGCGGGTGGCTTCCATGCAGAAGCGGGGGGCCCATTCCCGGTCGTCCGGATGGAGGTGGTCTCGCCAGAAAGTGGGCTCGGCCGTCCACCGCTCCAACGGGTAGCCCAACAGCCGCTCGGCCTGCCGGCTGACGAAGCTGAACTGGAAGGTGTAGGCGTCGGCCTCCCAGACGATGCCGTCGACCGAGTCCACCAGCGCGGCATAATCCTGGCGGACCTGGCGCAGGGCCGTCTCCAGCTGCTGCCGCAGGCGGGCCTGCTGGATCGCCACCGCCAGGGCCGGGGCCAGCCCCTCGACCGCGGCGAACCGCTCCGGGGTCAGGTCGACCGGGCTGCCCAGCCCCAGGTTGAGAGAGCCGACCAGCTCGCCGCCGGCCAGGAGGGGTACGCTGGCGTAAGTGCGCACACCCTCGTCGCGCAGCGACCGAAGGGCAGGCGAGGGCAGGTCGAGGGACTGCAAGTCAGCAACCAGGTGCGTGCGGCCCTGGTAGAGATCCTCCAGGAACCACACCTGGTCGAGGGGGATGTACGTTCCCAGGGGCATGGTGGTCTGGCCATCTGCCTGGACGGCGATGAGCAAGGCCTTTTGCGCCCCCGGCTCGAGCAGTGCCAGGCTGGCTCGCCGGCAGGGCACCAGCCGCTGGACGTAGTGCAGGGTGGCGTCGGCGATCTCCTGCAACGAGCGCGCCGCCAGGATAGCCTGGTCGATTTCGTGCTGGACCTGCAGGCGGCCGGCCAGGTCGCGCAGCTGGGCCTGGGTGCGCATGCGCTCGGTCACGTCCACCAGCGACAGGACCAGCCCCTGGACCCGCCCCTGCCGGTCCTTGACCGGCGTCAGCGTCCAGTCCCAGTAGGTGACCCCGCGCTCGGGCTGGTCGGCGAACTCGAAAGGCTTGGCCAGGAACTCGACGGCCTGGCCGCTGTCGCGGGCCCGCTCGAAGATGGCCTGGTTCTCGGCGTGAGGGAACAGGTCAAAGTGATTCCGCCCGACGAGCTCCTCCGGCCGATGGCCCGAGCCCTGGGCGTAGGTCGAGTTCACCCAGACAAAGTTGAACTGCGGGTCCAGGTAGGCCAGGTGGGCGCGCGTGTTCTCGATGACGACCTGCAGGATATCGCGCTCCGCAGCCAGGATGCGGCTCAGCTCCTCGGCCTGGCGGCGCTGCTGCTCGACATCCGCGACCAGACGCTCCCGTTCTCGCTCGGCCTGCCGGCGGGCCGTGACATCGCGGCTGACGCTGCCGAGCAGAAAGCCGCGCTCCGTGGGAATAGGAAAGACCACCCCCTCGACGAAGCGACGGGTGCCATCGGGGCGCAGGTACTCTCGCTCCATGAGCCGGCCCAGCCAGGGCGCTTGCCCGGTGCGCAGCAGGTCGCGCATCATGGTTCGCAGCTCTTCGGGCTGCTGCAAGGCTCTCTGCTCCGGCAGCCCCAGCTCCAGCTGCACCTCCCAGATCGGCCGGCCGAGCATCTCCGCTGCTGCCCGGCCGGTGATCTGCTCCATGGCCTTGTTCCACTCGGTGACCAGCCCCTGCTCGTCGGTGAGGACGATGCCGTCCTGCGAGCGCTCGACGACGCCGCGAAACCTGCGCTCGCTCCGGCGCAGCGCTTCCTCGGCCCGTTTGCGCTCGGTGAGGTCAACCGTGGTGACGACCACTCCCCAATCCGCGAACGGGAGCGGGGCGGCGCTCACGCCGGTCCAGATCGTCCGGCCGTCCTCCTTGACGATCCCGATCTCGACATCCTCGATGGCCCGCTGCTCCCGGTGGGCCCGCACGCTGGGGAACTCCTCGGGGGGCATGGGCGTGCCATCGGACCGGAGGTAGGTCAGCTTCAGGTACTGCTTGCCCGCCAACTGCTCGGCCGACATGGCCAGCACCTTCTTCAGGGCGGCGTTCTCCAGCAAGATGTTCCGTTCGCCGTCGAGGACGGAGATGCCGATGGGCAGGATGTCAAAGAGGGCCTGCAGCTTTTCCCGCACCTGCTGCTGCGCCTGCCTGTTCTGGACCTGCTCGACGATGCGGCCCAGCCGCAGGGCAATGGCATCGAGCAGGCTGCGCTCCTGGCGCAGGAAGGGGCCCTCGTCGCGGGCCGGCCGCTCTTCGTGGTACGAGACCTCCACCATGCCGGCCGGCTGGCCGTGCACGACGATGGCGGCGGCCTGCCGCCAGGCCGTCTCCTGGAAGCCGGCCGTGCGGAACTCCTGACCGCGCAGCACGATGCGGGCGCAGGCGATCTCAGGTTCGTACCAGGCCGGCGGAAGCAACTCGACGGTGCCCTGCAGGATCTCGGCCAGGGAAAGACCCTCGTTCTCCACCAGGGCGGAGAAGCGGACGAGGCAGTCCAGCTCCCTATCCCGCGCGCGCAGGTCGTGGGCCTGCTGGCGCAACGCTTCCTCGAGCTTGTCCAGCGTGGCAGAGTCCATCGCGGTCGTCCTTGGGGCCGCTGTCGGGAGGGTCAGGCCGGGGCCGCTACTTGTCCTTTGGCCCGGGTTCGTCAGTCTCCTCCTCCCCTTCCTCCCCCGACAGGCTCTCGCGGAAGCCGCGGATGGTCTTGCCGATGGCCCGGCCCAACTGCGGCAGCCGGGTGGCCCCAAAGATCAGCAGGACCACGGCCAGGACGATGAGCAACTCGGGCCAACCGAACGTGCGAAACATGGTTCCTCCTCCCGGCCCGGAAAGCCTCGGAGAGCTCCGGCCGCGCGACGATATTGTACAATACGGTTGGCGAATTGGCAATAGTTGCGGGCCGGCCAACTTCGTGGTATCATCTCCCCCGACGAGGCGTCGCTTGTCATGACCAAACATATGTGCTACAATAGGGCCATCGACAAGGACACGGACGGTGGGTAGCGGGATGGAATACGGCACGATCAAACCGATCGAGATCACCCAGGAGATGCGCAGCGCCTACCTGGACTATGCCATGAGCGTCATCGTGGCCCGGGCCCTGCCCGACGTGCGCGATGGCCTCAAGCCGGTCCAGCGGCGCATCATCTACGTGATGCACCAGCTCGGTCTGCAGCACACCGCGCCCTACAAGAAGAGCGCGCGCATCGTCGGCGATACGCTGGGCCGCTACCACCCCCACGGCGACGCCGCCGTCTACGAGGCGATGGTGCGGATGGCGCAGGACTTTACGATGCGCTATCCGCTGGTCGATGGCCAAGGGAACTTTGGAAGTGTCGACGGTGACTCCCCGGCCGCCCAACGCTATACCGAGGCCCGCCTCTCGGCCATCGCCGAGGAGCTGCTCCTGGACATCGAGAAGGAGACGGTCGACTTCAGCCCCAACTTCGATGGCACCCTGGAGGAGCCCAAGGTCCTGCCGGCCGCCATCCCCAACCTGCTCCTGAACGGCGCCGCCGGCATCGCCGTCGGCATGGCCACCAACATACCCCCGCACAACCTGGGCGAGCTCTGCGCCGCCATCTCCATGCTGATCGAGGACCCCGACGTCGGCGTCGAGGAGCTTATGCGCGTCCTGCCCGGCCCCGACTTTCCCACCGGCGGCATCATCCTCGGGCAGGAGGGCATCCGCACTGCCTATAGCACCGGCAAGGGCCACTTTGTCGTCCGGGCCAAGGCCCACATCGAGGAGGCCACCCGCGGCCGCTACAACATCATCGTCAGCGAACTGCCCTACCAGGTCAACAAGGCCCGCCTGCTCGAGCGCATCGCCGACCTGGTCAAGCAGGACCGCCTGAGCGATATCTCCGACCTGCGCGACGAGTCGGACCGCAGCGGCATGCGCGTCGTCATCACCCTCAAGCGCGAGGCCCAGCCGGAGACGGTCCTCAGCCAGCTCTTCAAATACACCCAGATGCAGGTGACCTTTGGCGTCAACCTGCTGGCCCTGGTGGACGGTACCCAGCCGCGCGTGCTGACGCTCAAGCGCATGCTGCAGCACTATATCACCTACCGCCAGGAGGTCATCATCCGGCGGACGCGCTACGACCTGGTCAAGGCCCGCCACCGCGCCCACATCCTGGAAGGGCTGAAGATCGCCCTGGACTACCTGGACGAGGTCATCGCCACCATCCGCCGCTCCCGGGACGCCGAGACGGCCAAGGTCAACCTGATCCGCCGCTTCAAGCTGAGCGAGGTCCAGGCGCAGGCCATCCTCGACCTGCAGCTGCGCCGGCTGGCCGCCCTGGAACGGAAAAAGATCGAGGAGGAGTACGAGCAGGTCCGGCGGCGCATCGCCGAACTGGAGGACATCCTGGCCCACCCACACAAGGTGCTGGAGCTGGTCCAGGCCGACATGCAGGCGCTCCGCGCCGGCTACGGCGATGCCCGCCACACCCGCATCACCGGCGAGGAGGTCGGGGAGGTCACCTCCCAGGACCTCATCCCGGACATCGAGGTGCTGGTGGCGCTGACCGAGCGCGGCTACATCAAGCGCCTGCCGCTGGCGGCCTACCGCCGCCAGCGCCGTGGGCGCACCCGCGAGCAGGATGCCGTGCGCCACGCCGTCGTCGCCAACACCAAGGACGACCTGCTCCTCTTCAGCGACCGCGGCAAGTGCTACCAGCTCAAGGGCCACCAGCTCCCCGACGCCGAGCGCGACGCCCGCGGCCTGCCCCTGTCCAACCTGGTCTCGGTGGAGGCCCAGGAGCGTATCGTCGGCCTGGTCCCGGTGCCCGACTTTGAGGCGGAAGCATGCGTGGTCCTGGCCACCCGCGGCGGACGGATCAAGCGCACGGCCCTGGGCGAGTTCCGCGCGGTGCGCTCCAGCGGGGCCAGCGCCGTGCTGCTGGATCGGGGTGACGCGCTGGTGGGAGCGCAGCTGGCCCAGGGCAGCGAGGATGTCCTGGTGGTCACAGCCAAGGGACAGGCCCTGCGCTTCCCCCAGGGCGAGCTGCGACCCATGGGCCGCAACGCTGGCGGGGTCAAGGCGCTGGCCCTGGGCAGCGGCGATGCCGTGGTCGGGCTGGACCTGTGCCGCTGGCCGGAAGCGGCTGTGGTGACCATCTCCTTCGATGGCTACGGCAAGCGCTCCGCGCTTACCGAGTACCCCGTGCAGGGCCGCGGGGGCAAGGGGGTGATCACGGCCAAGGCCGGCCAGAAGCTGGCCGGGGCGGCACTGGCCCGCCCCGAGGACGAGGTGACAATCCTCTCGGCCAAGGGGATCGTGCTGCGTATGCTGGGGAAGGAGGTCCCGGCGATGGGGCGGGCAACCCGCGGCGGGCGGGTCTTGGAGATGGATGCGGGGGATCAGGTCACCGCCGTTGCCGTGCTGCAGGAACTGCCCACCCTGGCGCTGACGCCGGCCGCGCCGGTGGAGGCCGGTCCGCCCCAGGCGGCGGCCAGGAAGCGCCCGCCGGCCGCGAAAGCGGCGACCCCGCAGCAGAAGGCAGCACCGCGCCGGCCGGCCCAGAAGAAGCCCGCTCGGGCAGCGGTCAAGACGACCGGCCCCGCGCCGGCCCCAGAGAAACCCGGCCCCGCGCCGGCCCCGAAGAAACCCATCCCGGTGGCGGTCCGGGCCGCGGAGCCGGCCAGGAAGGCCCCCGCAGCCAAGCCGGTGACCACGCAGGAGCAGAAGGCTCCTCTGAAGAAGGCGGCCCCGCCCACCGCCGCGGTTCCAGCGGCGCGGAAGAAGGCCGCCCCGGCGGCGAAACCGGAGCCGGCCGCGGGCCGGCGGGCCCCAAGCCAGGCTACGCCGGCCAGGGCCGAGCCGGCCGCAGCGCCGCGCGCCCGCCAGCTAAGTCTGGAGGAAGCCCTGCGGCCCGAGCCGGCCGCCAAGAAGGCTACGGCAGACGAAGCCCCGCCGCTGGTGATCCGGCGCATGGGGCGGGTGCTGGGCCCGGATGAGGAGACCGGGAAGAAGCCGCCGGCCCCGGCCGGCACGAGAAAGGCTCCGGCCCCAGAGGAAAAGCCCGCCGCCCGGTCCAAGGCCCCGGCGGAGCCCCGCCCCGAGCTGGTGATCCGCCGTCTGGATCACGACCCCGGCAGCGGGCCGCTCACACCGGTGCGGCCGGCCGCGGCGCCGAAGGTAGCGCCCGAGCCCGAGCCCGCGAAGCCGGCCCCGCGGAAGAAGGGCGCGGCCACGGCGAAGAAGGCAACGGCGGCTCCGTCGAAGAAGCCGGCCGCCGCGCCCAAGAAAAAGGCTCCACCTTCCCGGGGAGAGAAATCTGCCCCGCGCCGACGTACCGACGTCGGGGTATCCCCGGTCCTGAGCCGGCCGGCACCGGCCCGGGCCCCGCGCCAGAAGCCGGCACCCGAGCCGGTGGGCAAGAAGAGCCCAGGCACAGGCAAGGCCCCGGCCCAGAAGAAGCCTGCCCCGGCCAAGAGGCCGGCCGCGCGCCGGCCGGCAGCGAAAGAGAGCTCTCGCGCCGGGACGGGCGATAGGAACAAGGACCGCAAGTGACCTAGAGACTATCTCAAAACCACGAGGGCACAGAGACACCATGTCGACAAGCGTTCTTCTCCAATATCCTCCTTGGTGTCTTCGTGCCTTGCTGGTCCGTTCATCTGGGTGCCCCTGTGGCTTGGTGGTCGATTTGAGATAGTTTCCTAGTGGTCCTGGATACCTGTCCCTCGTTCCCGGCCTGCCCCCCCGGGACAACAAAGGGCTCCGCCCCCATGGGGACGAAGCCCGCGATCACTTCGGAGACGGCAGCACCGGGGCTAGGACTCGCGCAGCTCCTTGATCCGCGCCGCCCGGCCGGTACGCCCGCGCAGGTAGTGCAGCTTGGCCCGCCGCACCTTGCCCCGGCGCAGCGTGCGGATGCGCTCCACCCGCGGGGAGTGCGACAGGAAGGTCCGCTCGACGCCCACCCCGTGGGCCCCGACGCGCCGCACGGTAAAGTTCTCGGCGATCCCACGGCCGCGCCGGCGGATGACCACGCCCTCAAAGTCCTGCACGCGCTCGCGATCCCCCTCCACCACCCGCACGCTGACACGCACCGTATCGCCGACCCGGAAATCGGGCAGCTCTTCCTTCAGATGCTTCTGCTCGACCACCTCGACCATCTTGCCCGGCATCGCCTTTTACCTCCATCATCGCAAATAGCACCCCTCGCCACAGGCGCAGGCGAGGGGAAAGTTCGCCGCACGGCACGATATTATACCACAGGCCCGGCGACATGACAAGTCGCGGTTTGACACGGCGATACCAAGGTCGCGCCGATGCACAGCGGATGGCAAGCGCCCGGCCGGCGTACAGTGCGGCATGGCCGTACCATTGCCGTGTCCCTGGATGTGCGGCGTCGGGCCGTTGCCGGAGCCGGGCACTTGCCGGTCAAGGCCGGCGACTTTGGTACGGCCGTGGCAGTTTGACTTACCGGACCCCTTGCGCTATACTGCTCGGCGAGCGGCCGCCCGCCGCCGTCGCGGTCCGACCGACGCCGCATTGGCGCCGTACGAGTCGGCCGGATTCCGGGTGATCCAGGATGTGCGGGTGTATCGCGAGGACTATGAGGGTGGCCGATGAACCAAGAGCATTTCCTCCAACTTCTTCGCAGCGCTCTGCAGGCGATACAGGAGACCCGCTTCTACGAGACAGAGCGAGGATATCAGGCCGAGTTGCTCGTGCAGCTGCGCGCCCGCATGGAAGAGGGCTCTATCTGGCCCGGATCGCCCCTGGTCGAGCAGGAGTACCTGCAGAGCGCAGCCGCTCACGGACTGGACATCCGCCCTGATCTGCTCATTCATTGCCCCTTCGACAGGGGCATATTCGAGGATCGGCGGCAGGGCAACTACGTGGCGATCGAGCTGAAGCGCCGCGCCAACAAGCAGGCGGCCTCGCAGGACTATGCCAGGCTGGATAGGATCTGCACGGTGCTGGATTACGCCATGGGCATATTCATCAACGTGGATACCAATCGCATCTTTCTGCCCGAACAGAGCGGGCAGGCGGTTACCCGGCTGCACGGGTTTGCGGTTGAACTGCACCAAGGCCAGGTCCACATCCGCGAGGGCCATCCATACGAATCGCGACGGTGATCCGCAACTGTTGGCCGGCACAAGCCGGGCCGAGATCATCGGCTGGGAACGCGGCCCCGGGGCGATCGACATCCTCATCTTTGGCCGCGAGACCGACGACGACAGCGACGAGATCTACACCCGGATCGCGCCGGCCTTTCGCCAGTTCGGCTGCCCCCCCGGGTCCTGTATCGTCCGCTGCTACCGCGACCGGGACCAGGAGCTTGTGTCCGATACGGTAGGCGGACCACAGGAGCGCTGAAGGCCCGCCTCTGCGGCACGCCTTGGTATCCGGCGCTTCAATCTGGCTGGAGGCCGTTTGGACAGAAACGACGTCCACGGGAGGTTGCCATGGTCAAGATCGCGCGCGCCTGGTCCACGCTGTTGCTCTGCCTGGCTGCTCTGGGTGGCCTGGCCGGCTGTGAGGTCCGGAGCCACACGGTCCGCTACGAGGTCGGCGGCACCGCCGTCGAGATCGGGGTGACCTACCGGAACGCCTCGGGCGCCCTCGAGCAGCGCGACATCCAGTCCGCCTGGAGCATGGAGTTCCAGGCGCAGACCGGGGCGTTCCTGGCCCTCAACGCCAGGAACAAGACCACCAGCGGCAGCGTGTCGTGCCGCATCCTCATCGACGGGGTGGTCTTCAAGGAGGGCGAGTCCTCCGGGGCGTTCAAGTTCGTAGACTGCTCAGGGGTCATCCCCTTCCCGACCGCGGTCCCCAAGGACAGCCAGTAGCAGGGCCGAATGGGAACAAGGACTACGCCCACGGACCTACGCCTGTACCGGAGAGCGCTCGACAGGTGCTTTCCGCAGCTCGCGATCCGCACCTGCCGGCCCATCCTGGACGGCTGGAGCTCGCTCGTCCTGGAGGTCAACGGCGAGCTCATCTTCCGCTTTCCCCGGCGGCCGGAGATCGTGGCCGCGCTGGAGAAGGAGATGGTCCTGCTCCCCGAGCTGGCCCGATCTCTCCCCGTGGCCGTGCCCCGTTTCGAGTTCATCGGCCGCGGCGGCGTGGAGGCGGACTGGCCGTTTGTGGGCTACCGCAAGATCGACGGCCGGCCGCTCGGCAGCGCCCTGCTTGCCAGCACCGACACCGGCCGGCTGGCCCGGGACCTGGCCCAGGTACTCAGCGCGCTGCACCGCTTCCCGGTGGAGCGCGCCGTACAGTTGCGGGTCCCGCCGGCCGGCCCGCAGGATTGGCGGCAGGAGTACCGGCGCCTCTACGCCTGGACACAGCGACAGGTCTTGCCGCTGCTGCCGCCGGCCCTGCGGGACCGGGCGGCGGCGCTCTGGGAAGGCTTCCTGGAGGAAGAGGACAACTTCCACTTCCAGCCTGTCCTGATCCACCGCGATCTGGCGGGAGAGCATATCCTGTGCGATGCGGACCGCGGCGCGGTCGTCGGGATCATCGACTGGGAGGACACCGCCGTCGGCGACCCGGCGCTCGACTTTGTGGGCCTGCTCTGCGACGCCGGCCCAGAGTTGGCCGCGCAGGTGCTGGCGGACTACCAGGGGCAGGTCGACCCCACCTTCTGGCAGCGGATGGCGTTCTACGCGCGCATCTGCCCGGTGTACGAGATCCAGTTCGGGCTGGCGATCGGGGACGAGGAGCACCTGCGGCACGGCCTGGAGGGGCTGCGGGAAGTGCCCGCTCGCCCGGCGCCGCCGCCCGGTTGAGGACTGCAGCGAGGCCAGCGCCATGACGTCCGCAATCGCCGCCTTTGACCAACACGCCGCTGCGTACGACCGCTGGTTCGACGAGAACGAGCCGCTCTACCAGGCTGAGGTGGCGGCCGTGCGCCGGCTTCTGCCGACGGCCGGCCGGGGGGTGGAGATCGGGGTGGGCACGGGGCGCTTCGCCGCCCCGTTGGGCCTGTGCCTGGGGGTGGAGCCGGCCTGGGGGATGGCGCAGATCGCCCGGAACCGGGGCCTCGCCGTCTGCCAGGCTGTCGGCGAGCGGCTGCCCTTCCCCGACGGCCGGTTCGATTTCGCCCTGCTCGTCACGGTCATCTGCTTCGTGGCGGACGTGCCGCGGCTCCTGCGCGAGGTGGCCCGCGTGCTGCGGCCGGCCGGCCGGCTGGTCCTGGCCTTTATCGATCGCCGGAGCCCTCTGGGCCAGATCTACGAGGCCCACAAGGCCGAGGATCCGTTCTTCCGCCACGCCCGTTTCTACGCGGCCGAAGAGGTGGCCGCCATGGTTCGGCAGGCCGGCTTTGCCCCGCAGCGCTGCTGTCAGACGGTGCTCGGCCTGCCCAGCGAGTCGCCCCGCGCCGCCGAGGTCCGCGACGGGTACGGGGAGGGTGCCTTTGTGGTGCTGAGCGCAGAGAAGCCAGACGAGAGAAGCCGGTAGGAGATGCCAATGACCGCGCAGCAATCCAGGCCGGCGGACTTTTGCCTGCGATACGAATGGCACGCCGGCACCGTGCCGCCGCCGGGCCACTACGAGTACACCATCCGCGCCGGCCCCGACCTGCACGGCGAGGTTGTCTTCGTGCCGGACTATCCACAACACGGCCCGCCGGTCTGGACCGAGACGTTCGCCGTGGACGAGGGCTGCTGGGAACAGCTCTACGCCCTGCTGGTGGCCAAGGGGGTCCTGCGCAGCCCCTGGCCAGAGGCGGAGCGGCAGGCGATCGGTGGGAGCCTGGCCTGGCTGGATGTCACCGCGCAGGGGCAGCGCTTCCAGGTCTCCAACCAGGTGCAGGGGGCGGAGGAGTTGGCCGCGGTCTTTGCCGCCGTCCGGGCGCTCGTGCCCGAGGCCACCTGGCAAGAGCTGCATGCCCGGCGCGACGAGTTCGAGCGGCGCTATTACGAGGCAGAAGGGTAAAGGCCGGCCGTCACGTCCGCAGCAGCAGGCGCAGGGCCTGCAGGCCCCACTCCAGCAGCCGCTGCCCGACGATGACCGCGTCGCTGGCCAGCCACTCCTGGCGCACCGTGGCCAGGCGGCTGAACCAGGACAGCAGGGCGGCGGCGGCCAGGTAGACGCTGGTGGCGCCGGCCAGCACCCGGCCGGCCGGGCCCTGCTGCCAGAACCCCTCCAGTGCCACCGCGGCGCACAGGGCCACGGCCGGCATGGCGAACCAGATCTCCTTGTCCACCAGGTCCACGCGGAAGCCGGCCAGGAACATGAGCAGGGCCGTCCCGAACCAGGCCAGGAGCAGGGAACGACGCAGCGCCCGCGGCCCCGTATCCCACTCGGCCCGGCGCCAGCCGGTGAGGAGGCTGGCCAGGGCCAGCCCGATCGGCAGGAGCAGCCCGTAGTTCGGCCCGGCCAGCCGCGTCAGGTTGGCCCGGATGTACTCCGGCCAGGACACCGGCACGACCCCCAGGCCCGCGCCACCCTGGCCGGCCGTCTCGATCACCCGCGGGATCGTCTCGCGCACTATGGGGCCGATGTACTGGCCGTAGTAGATGGCCAGGGCCAGCCCCAGGGCGGCCAGGAAGGCCAGCGCCAGCGGCCCCGCCGAGCGCGCCGCCAGCCGGCGGCGGTGCCAGGCCAGGGCGGCGAGCAGCAGCAGCACGAACACCCCAAGAAACACGGCCGTCACGGTGTAGTAGAGCAGTGCCCCCAGGAGAAAAAAGACCAGGCCGGCCCAGGTGCGCGGGTGCTTCAGCCGCTCCCAGGCGCCCACGAGGTAGCAAGTGGCGGCGAAACACCACCACAGCCCGGCCTGGGTCGGGGTGTTGCCCCAGGCGTGCAGGAGGAAGGTGGCCGGAAAGGCGGCATAGAGCAGCGCCGCCCACAGGCCGGCCCGGCTGCTCAGCCCCAGCCGGCGGGCCAGGAAAAAGAGCAGGAAGGGTTTGGTGACGTCCAGGAGGACGCTCAGCACATTGGCCGTGTCGTAGGGTCGCCAGGGCAGGAAGAAGAAGGTCGCCGCGGTCATGTGGTAGAAGGGCGAATAGGGAATGAGCGGTTTCTCCTCGCCCCACTCGACCGGCATGGTCTTTTCGTTGAGCGGCGAGTTCGTCCCGTAGAGCTCGGGCAGGCGGCCATCCAAGATCCAGGAGGACCACTCCAGTTGCAGCTTCAGGTCCCAGGCGACGCTGTACGGGTAAAGCAGCCCACCGGCCTTGAGCAGGAAGCCCACCAGGAAGATGAGCAGGAGGAGGCGCAGCTCCTTTGCTCCAACCGAGACTCTCCCCCATGCCAGGATGCGCCGGAAAAGCCACTTGAAGACCAGCACCAAGAGCAACCCCAGCAGCGCCAGGACGGCCAGGCGGGAGTTGTAGATCGTCGTCCAGAGGCGCTGCAGGGCCAGGGCCCAGGCCAGGGGGACGATGGCCAGGCCGGCCGCCAGCGCCGCCGCCCACCGTGGCAGGCCTGCCGCGGCCAGACTCAGGTAGAGCGCCGCGGCAAAGAGGAGCGCCCAGCCGAGCTGGTCCCAGGCCGGCCAGCCGGGGGAGAAGCCGCCGTGAGGCGGGAGCAGCGCCACGTAGCTCACGGCCAGGCCCAGGTCGCGGGCGTCGCCCAGCGGGAGGAAGGCCGTCGTCTCGATGGTGACGCGCACCGTTCCATCGCTGCCGGCCACGGCCGGCACCCACAGCAGGTACTCCTGGAAGGTGCGGCCGGCCGTCGTCTGGGCCAGGAGCCGGCCGTTCACCAGGACGCGCAGCGGCGCCGGGGAATCGCCCGGCCGCACGCCGTGCAGGCGCAGGGAGAGCCAGCGATCGCGGGCCCCCACCCCGGGAAAGAGCACCGTGGACTCGGCCTTGCTCCAGCGGTAGTCCTCCTGGCCGGGAGAGCCTGCCGTCCCCGGCTTGGGCTCGCGCTCGTGAAAGCCTTCCAGGTAGACGCGGTCGTAGTCGCCGCCGACATCGATGGCGTGGGCCGAGTCGAACTGGTAGGCCAGCACCACGGCCAGGAGGGTGACCAGGAGCACAGCGCCCAGCGGGGGCGCCACGTGCCGCAACCACGCGGCGGTACGATTCAGACCCTGGGACAGACGCTTCCACATCATCGTCGGCAGGTCCATCCAGCCTGCATCGGCCACCCTACCCCATCTGCCCCTCGCGGGCGGCAAAGAGGCGGTAGTCCACGTTCAGGAAGGGGTTGTCCAGGTGCTGGCACTTCTGGAGGTAGGCGCGTTCGTCCTCGTCCAGGGCCTCCTTCTCGGCGAGCAAGGCCAGGCGTTCGAAGCGGGCCAGGTGCCCCTGGAAGCGCTCCGTGGCGTACTCCGCCGCCTGCCCGGTACCGATCAGGAAGGACCAATCACTGCTCTGCAGCAGGAGCGCCTCGCGGGCAGCCTGTTTCAGGACCTCCAGCCGCACCCCCTCGGCGTCGGGGAAGCGGGCCACCAGGGCCTCCATGCGCCGCTCGGCCTCGTGAATGAGCGGCCACATCCACTCCGTCCGCGGGTTGTACCAAGTGGAGTGGTCGCCGCCGCGGCCCCAGGAGCCCTCCGGGACGGCGATCTCTTCCCGGGGGGGCCACTGCTCCAGGTACTCGCCGGCCGTGGTCAGGGCCACCTCCGGGTCGCGGCCGAGGATGACCAGCACCTCCTTCAACCAACGGATGCCCTCGAACCACCAGTGGCCGAAGAGCTCCGTGTCGTACATCGCCACGACGATCCCGGGCTGGGCGCGCTGCTCATAGTAGCTGCCCAGGAGCCCGCGCACAACCCGGACAAAGTGGGCGGCGTGCTGTTGGGCGCGGTGAAAGGCGTTGTAGGGGTCGTACAGCTCCTTCTGCCCCAGGTCGACCCGCTCCCCGGTGACCCGCCAATATTGCAGGCCGGAGCGGTCGTCCCGGCGGTGGAACTCGCGGTAGGCGAAATCGCCGGGGTAGCCCACGGAGGCCGACCAGACCTGCGTACCGGTGCGGTCGTCGCGCCCGTAGAGGGCCACGTTGGAGGACTGGATGGTATAGGGGCGCAAGGTACTGCGCTCGGCGGTCCTGGCGACGTCGGCCGGCCCGTCCACCGACCTGCGTTCCGCCCGATCACGGCTGTAGGGGTCGATCGTATCGCCGATGAACCTGCCGGACCGGTACCCCCGCATGATCGCCTGGGTATCGCCGAAGGTATAGCGCAGGTTCAACTCGGCCAGGAAGGCCTCGATTCCGGGCTTGGTCTCGCCGCCCGGCTCGCGGCGGGCGGCCGGCCGGTAGCCGCACTCGGGCAGCCAAACGCCCCGCGGCAGCCGGCCAAAGTGGCGCAGGTAGCTGGTCACGCCCGTCTTGAGCTGGGCATAGATGGTCGAGTCGCGCGCCAGGAGCGGCAGGTAGCCGTGCGTGGCCGCGCTGGTGACGATCTCGACTATGCCCTCGTCCTGCAGCAGGCGGAAGGCGCCGACCAGGTCGCGCCCGAAGCGCTCGCGGAACGAGTGCAGCAAGTGCCGATACCACTCCTCGTAGAAGCGGGCCAGGTAGAGAAGATGGCCACTGTCGGAACCCTCGCCCTCCTGGAAGCGCCGTACATCCGCCTCGGCGCGCTGCACCTCCTCCATCAGGAACGTCTCGAAATGGTCCAGGACGTCGGCGTCGGCCAACTGCTCGGCCAGGATCGGGGTGATCCCCAGCGTCAGGCGGAAGGGGTGGCCCTCGGCGCGGAGGTCGTAGAGGATGTTCAGGAGGGGAACGTACGTCTCGGCGATCGTCTCGTGCAGCATCTCCTCGCCGTGCGGCCAGCGGCCGGCCTGGCGAACATAGGGCATGTGCGAGTGCAGGACAAAGGTCAGGTAGCCTCTGGGCATACGACACTCCAGCCGCGTACCTCCCGCGGTTTCGGAAGGAGGGGTGGCACGGCCGGATTATAGCACAGGCCGGGGGCGCGCGCAAAACTTCGGCCCGGTTCCCGGTTGACGCCCCTGCCGCTCTATGCTATGATGGCAACTGCTCTGGACGGTCCGCCCCTACAGGAGGAGGCAGTCGCTATGGAGGAGCAGCCCCTGTTGATCATCTATGACAAGACCACCGGCGAACGCTGGGAACGGCTCCTGGCCGAGGATACCCTGGTCATCGGCCGGGAAGAAGACTGCGACCTGACCCTGCCCGACCGGCAGATCTCGCGCCGCCACGCCACCATCTCGCGCGAAGGAGAGCGCTATTTGCTGCGCGACGAGCACAGCCGCAACGGCACCTTCCTCAACGAGGCCCTGGTGACCGCTCCCCGCCTCCTCCAGGACGGGGACGAGATCGGGGTGGCCTCGCGCTACCGCATCGTCTTTGTCGGGAGCGAGGCCACCGCGCCGCTCTACCGTGCCGGCCCCTCGCGGCGCGGGCTCTACCTGGACCGCTCCAGCCACCGTGTCTGGGTGGATGGGACCGAGGTGGACCCGCCGCTCTCGGCCGCGCAGTATCAGTTGCTCGCCTACCTATACGACCGCGCCGGCACCATCGTCAACCGCGACGAGGTCATCGGCGTGGTCTGGCGGGACGAGGCTGCCGAGGGCATCACCGACCAGGCCATCGACGCCCTGGTGCGGCGGCTGCGCGAGCGCCTGGCCGAGAACGGCTCGACCTTCCAGTACATCGAGACGGTCCGCGGGCAGGGGTTCCGTATGAACCAGCGCTGAGCCGAGCAGGGCGGCCGCCATGAAGGGTCTACTCCATTGATCGAGAGGATCGCCATCCTGGACTATGGCTCCCAGTACAGCCTGCTGATCGCCCGGCGGGTGCGCGAGGCGCACGTCTACTGCGAGCTCTTCCCCTGGGACGTCCCCACGGAGCAGCTCGAAGCGTTCCAGGCGCAGGGGTACATCCTCTCCGGCGGTCCGGCCAGCGTCTATGACGTTGGCGCGCCGCGGCTGCCGGCCGCCATCCTGGCCAGCGGCCGGCCGGTCCTGGGCATCTGCTACGGCATGCAGCTGCTGGTCCAGGCCCTCGGCGGCGAGGTGACGCCCGCCCCGGCCCGCGAGTACGGGCCGGCCGAGGTCTCCTGGACCTATCCCCCCGACCCGCTGGTGCAGGACCTGCCCTCGCCGATGCGCGTCTGGATGAGCCACGGCGACCGCGTCACCGCCCTGCCGCCCGGGTTCGCCGTGCTGGGCACCAGCGCCAACTCGCCCGTCGCCGCCATCGCCGACCCCCAGCGGCGGCTCTACGGCCTGCAGTTCCACCCCGAGGTGGTGCACACCCCCTGCGGCAGCGAGCTCCTGGCCCATTTTCTCTACCGCATCTGCGGTTGCAGCGGCCAGTGGACGGCGCAGGCGTGGATCCCCCAGACCATCGCCGCGCTGCGCGAACAGGTCGGCTCCGAGCGCGTGGTCTGCGGCCTCAGCGGCGGCGTGGACTCGGCCGTCACCGCGGTGCTGCTCTGGCGGGCCCTGGGCGCGCAGCTCACCTGCATCTTCGTCGACACGGGGCTGCTGCGCCAGGACGAGGCGGCGCAGGTGGTGGGCCTCTTCCGCGGCCGCCTGGGCATGCCCCTGGTGGCCGTCGACGCCGCCGACGAGTTCTTCGCCGCGTTGGCCGGCGTGACCGACCCGGAGGAGAAGCGCCGGCGCATCGGCGAGCGCTTCGTGCGGGTCTTTGAGCGCGAGGCCGGGAAACTGGGGCCGGTGCGCTTCCTGGCCCAGGGAACGCTCTACCCGGACGTGATCGAGAGCGCCGGCCGCGGCCGGCCGGGCTCCGGGCCGGCCGCGCGCATCAAGACCCACCACAACGTCGGCGGGCTGCCCGAGGACATGCGGCTGGAGCTGGTCGAGCCGCTGCGCCACCTCTTCAAGGACGAGGTCCGGGAGGCCGGCGCGGCCCTCGGCCTGCCCGATGAAATCGTCTGGCGGCACCCCTTCCCAGGCCCCGGCCTGGCCGTGCGCATCCTGGGCGAGGTGACCCCCGAGCGGGTGGCCACCCTGCAGCGGGCCGACGCCATCGTCGTCGAGGAGCTGCGGCGGAGCGGCCTCTATCGGGAGACGGCCCAGGCCTTTGCCGTGCTCCTGCCGGTGCACAGCGTCGGGGTCATGGGCGACGGCCGGACCTACCAGCAGGTGGTGGCGGTGCGCGCCGTGACCAGCGAGGATTTCATGACCGCCGACTGGGCCCGCCTGCCGCACGATGTCCTGGCCCAGATCGGCCGGCGCATCGTCAACGAGGTGCCCGGGGTCAACCGGATCGTCTACGACATCAGCAGCAAGCCGCCGGCGACGATCGAGTGGGAATGAGGCAAGACCATCGATGCTGCGTAAACTCGCTCCCGTCCTCGCCGTCGTGGTGGTGATCCTGGCCGCCTGCGGACCGCAGGCCGGCCCCACCTCGACACCACCGCCGACCCGCAAGCTACCCCCGACGACGACGCCCCTGCCGCCGACCGGGACGATCCAGTCGACCGCCCCGGTCGTCGCGACGGCCGGCCCCTCCGGAGCACTGAGCGACGAGGAGTACCGCAGCGCCGCCGGCGGCTACGCCCTGCGCTACCCCCAGGGCTGGCAGTACGAGGGCGACGGCAGCTATGTCCTCTTTTACGCCGACCGCGGAGCGGCCGAGGCGATGGTGCCGGCGGTCCCGATCGTGGCCCTGGAGGCCGGCCCGCTGGAGGAGCTGGGCACGGGCGAGCTGGCCGACGACGACGACGCTCGCGCCATGGCCACGGCCTGGCTGGGCACGATGGCCGCGCAGCTGGGGGCCGCGCCGGTCGGTGACCTCCAGGAGATCACGGTGGGAGGGGAACCGGGCGCCAGCCTGGAGGTGGCCGGCACGATCGAGGGACAGCCCGTCCACGGCCGTATCGTCACCGTGCACATGGGCCGGCGCGGCTTGCTCCTCTTCACCCTCGGGGCGACGGCCGGCTGGCCGGCCTTTGCCCCCACCCTCGACGCCATGATCGCCAGCATCCGCTTCTTTCCACCAGAGGGGCCGGCCGCCGGCCCGGCGCCGACTGCCGGGCCGGCTCCCACCCTGCCCGGGGGCCCACCGGAGGGCTTTGCCTGGCGCATCGGCGGCCTGGCCACCTACGAGGAGGGCACCTTGAGCGACCCCGCCGGGCTGGACGTCGGGCCCGACGGCAACGTCTACGTGGCCGACAGGGCCCAGGGCATCCTGGTCGTCTCTCCCCAGGGCAGGCTCCTGGCCCACTTCGGCCAGGAGCTATACCTTCCCAGCGACGTCAAGGTGTCGCCCGACGGCACCGTCTATGTCGCCGACGCCGGCGCTAACGCCGTCTACGCCTTCTCCGCGTCTGGGAGGCAGTTGGCCCGCTGGGGCGAGATGGGGCGGGACGACGGCGAGTTCGGAGAGAACCGCCCGCAGTTCCTGGCCGTCTGCCCCGACGGCCGCGTCTACGTCGCCGACAGCAACGAGGACGCCAGCGGCAACCGCTACGAGCGCGTGCAGGTCTTTCGCGACGGCGACTACCTGGCCCATTGGAGCATCAGCGCGGCCGACGAGTACTTCATGGTCGCGGGGATGGACTGCGCCCCCGACGGCAGCCTATACATCAGCAACTTCCTGGGGGACTATGTCACCGTCTTTTCCGCCGACGGCGACTACCTGGGCGAGCACGGCTACGAGGACATCGCGCCCGCTGGCCCCCAGGGCGTCGTTGTCGACACGGACGGTTTCTTCCACGTCGGCACGTGGGCCGGGTGGGTCGGCATGTTCGACCCCGACACGGGCCGCCTCCTGGAAAGGTGGGGGGTGCCCTACGAGGGCGCCGGCGAGCAGGCCGAGGGCGAGCTGTTCGACGTGCAGGGAGTCGCCATCGACGCCGCGGGCAACCTCTACATCACCTCCGGGGCCAACGGCTACGTCTACCTGACCAGGTTCACCTTTCCCCGCTAGGAAGTCACAGAGGACGCAGAGAGATGTCCCCTCTGCGTCCTCTGCGCTGCTCGCGGTTCGTAAACGGCTTGCCGACGTACCGTGTTGCGGCCCTGCATCTCTGCTCTGTGGCGCACCGTTTTCCGTGCCGGCCCCGCCACGCGCACCGATTGGCAAGAACTCACCGACCCGTTCACGCCGTCGAGCGGCCAGATCATCCGTGTATCCGTGCAACTTCTCCGCGCCGTGCCGGCCGGCTTCCTTGCCAAAGCCCGGGCGCGAGGGAAATCCGTGTGGCGGCTTGACATTTCGCCGGAAGCGGCTATAATCGGGGCACAATCGAATGGCGCGTGTTCTCCAGGAGGAGTAGGCGTTCGGTGGGCTGACAGAGAAGGTGGGCCGGCGGCTGAGAGCCCCCGCAGCGAACCATCGCCGAAGGTCGCCTGGAGCGGTTGCCGAAGAAACCCGCGGCAGCGGGGAGTAGAACGGCACGGGTGAGCCCGTTACAGCGCAGCCCCGATGCTGGTCGGGGCCGAGGGCGCCGGCGCAGGCCGGCGAAATGAGGTGGTACCGCGGAAGAGGTGCTCTTCCGTCCTCATGGAGGGCGGAAGAGCTTTTCTTTGGCGGTACGCCAAGGAGCAATCCGATGGCACTGCCCAAACGCTACGACCCCCAGGCCGCCGAGCCCCATTGGCAGGCCCGCTGGCAGGAGATGGGCGTCTACCACTTTTCGCCGCAGGCGCCGGGGCCGGTCTACTCGATCGATACCCCGCCGCCGACCGTCTCGGGGTTCCTCCACCTGGGGCACACCTACTCCTACAGCCACACCGACTTCATGGCCCGCTTCTTCCGCATGAACGGGTACAACGTCTTTTACCCGATGGGCTATGACGACAACGGCCTGCCCACCGAGCGCCTGGTGGAGCGCAGGTACGGCGTCACCGTGGACCAGGTGGGGCGGCAGTCCTTTATCGAAAAGTGCCTGGAGATCAGCGCCCAGATCGAGCGCGACTACCAGGCCGTCTGGCAGCGGCTGGGGCTGTCGATCGACTGGCGCTACACCTACCGCACCATCGACGCCCTCTCTCGGCGCACGGCGCAGCTCTCCTTCCTGGAACTCTACCGCAAAGGGCTGGTCTATCGCCAAAAGGCCCCGACGATCTGGTGCCCCGAGTGCCACACCGCTCTGGCCCAGGCCGACCTGAACGACCTGGAGCGGGAAGGCGAGTTCGTGACGCTGGCTTTTGCCCTGGAGGACGGGGAAACGCTGGCCATCGCTACCACCCGGCCGGAGCTACTGCCGGCCTGCGTGGCCGTCTTCGTCCACCCGGAGGACGGCCGCTTCCGCCACCTGGTGGGGCGGCAGGCGACGGTGCCCCTCTTTTGCCGGCAGGTGCCTATCCTGGCCGATCTGGCGGCCGACCCGGAAAAGGGCACCGGGGCGGTGATGTGCTGCACCTTCGGCGACGTCACCGACGTGCAGTGGTGGTACGCCCACGGGCTGCCGCTGGTGGAGGGCATCGACCGCGGCGGCCGGCTGACCGCTGTGGCCGGCCCCTTTGCCGGCCTGCCGGCGGAGACGGCCCGCGAGCGCATCGCCGGGGCCCTGGCCGACGCGGGCCTGCTCCTGGGCCGCCAGCCCCTGCGGCACACGCTGCGCGTGCACGAGCGCTGCGACACGCCGGTGGAGTACATGCTGACGCCGCAGTGGTTCGTCCGCATCCTGGAGAACAAGGCCCGCCTCATCGCCGCCGCGGAGCAGGTGACCTGGCACCCCGCGGCGATGGCCGCCCGCTACCGGCAGTGGGTGGAGAACCTCAGCTGGGACTGGTGCATCTCCCGCCAGCGCGCCTTTGGCATCCCCTTTCCCCTGTGGTACTGCGACGGCTGCGGCGAGGTCGTGCCGGCCGCGGAGGACCGGCTGCCGGTGGACCCGTTGGTGGACCGGCCGGCCGGCCCCTGCGCCTGCGGCAGCACCTCCTTCACCCCGGAGCAGGACGTGCTGGACACCTGGGCTACCTCCTCGCTCACCCCGCAGCTCGCCGGCCAGTGGCTGGCCGACCCGGCGCTGTACGGGCGGGTCTTTCCCATGTCGCTGCGCCCGCAGGCGCACGAGATCATCCGCACCTGGGCCTTTTACACCATTGTCAAGTCGCTGTACCACTGGGACACGCTACCCTGGAAGGACGCCGCCATCTCCGGCTGGGGGCTGGCCCCCGAGGGGGCCGGCAAGATCAGCAAGAGCCGCGGCGGCGGGCCCATGCCCCCGCTGGAGGCGTTCGATCTCTACTCGGCCGACGCGGTGCGCTACTGGGCGGCCAGCACGGGCCTGGGCAAAGACGCCGTGATCAGCGAGGAAAAGATCCAGGCCGGCGCGCGGCTGGTGACCAAGCTCTGGAACGTGGCCCGCTTCAGCGAGCGCTTCGTGGCCGGCTACGCCCCGCCGGCCGAGCCCCCGGCGCTCTCCCCGGCCGACCGCTGGATCCTCTCGCGGACGCAGCGGCTGATCCGCCGGGCGACGGACCTTTTCCTGGAGTACGACTATGCCGCGGCCAAGAGCGAGGTGGAGGCCTTTTTCTGGCGCGACCTGGCCGACAACTACCTGGAGATGGCCAAGCTGCGCCTGTACGACGAGGGCCATCCCGACCGGGAGGGCGCGCGCTACGCGCTGCACCGCGTGCTGCTGGCGGTACTGAAGTTGTTCGCCCCCATCCTGCCCTATGTGACCGAGGAGGTCCACCAGGGGCTCTTTGCCGGCCCGGCCGGCAGCTCGATCCACCGCGCCGCCTGGCCGACGGCCGACGAGCGCCTGGAGGACGACGCCGCCGAGGCGACCGGCGAGGCCCTGGTGGCCATCGCCACCGCCGTGCGCCGCTACAAGAGCGAACACAACCTGCCCCTGGGCAGCGAGCTGGCCCTGCTGCAGCTGGCCCCGCCCACAGCGGCCCTGGCCAGTGCGCTGCGCGCGGCTGAGGCCGACCTGATGAGCATCACCCGCGCCCGGCGGATCGAGATCGCCGAAAGCGTCGACCCGGCGCTGCAGGCCGTGCCGGCCGAAGGAGCCGCCGCCGTTGCGCTGGCGTTGGACTGTTGAGATAGCGTCGAAAACTTCGTGCCTTTGCCTTTGTGGTCCCAGAACCTGGTGCCTTTGTGGTTGCGATGCTGGGCAGGTACGAGCACGGGCTCAGGAGGAGGCTGTATGTCGCCCGAGAAGAACAACGCCATGCGTCTCCTGGACGCCCGCGGCATCCCCTACCGGACCTATGACTTCTCGCCCACCATCCACTCCGCCGAGGGGGTAGCCGAGGCACTGGGCGTCCCCCTGCGCATCGTCTACAAGAGCCTGGTGGTCATGCCGGCGGAGGGCCGGCCGCTGCTGGTGCTGGTCCCGGGCGACCACGAGCTGAGCCTGCACCGGCTGGCCGGCTCGCTGGGGCTGAAGAAGCTGCGCATGGCCACCAAGCAGGAGGCCGAGAAGCTCACCGGCCTGCAGGTCGGCGGCATCTCCCCGCTGGCCCTGTTGGAAAAGGGTTGGCCCATCTACCTGGACTGGTCGGCCATGGAGCTGGAGGAGCTCCTGGTCAGCGCCGGCCGGCGGGGCACCAACCTGCTCCTGCGCGTGGCCGACCTGCTGGCGGTGACGGGAGCCGAGTGGATCGAGGCCGCGGAGGAGTGATCGGCCGGTTGCCAGGGTTGAACCATCGGTAGTCCAGGGACAAGCATGGAGTAGCCAGAGTTAGAGCATTAGGTAGCGCAAAAACCTAATGCTTGATTTTTGGAAATCAATGCTGAAACGCCGACAACCTAATGCTGAAACTCGGACAAAATCCATGCAGATTCTCAGCAGGCCTCAGCGGGCCGCCACCTGCCGGCCCGCGGATGCATGTCTCTAGATGGGCAAGGAGCGCGGCCGATCCCTGAGCGGAGCGGCCAAAGGCCGCGTAGTCGAAGGGCGGCCGCGCCTCCAGGGGCAGCGGCCCTTCGACTTCGCCGCTCTCCGCTTCGCTCCGAGCGGCTCCGCTCAGGGACCGCTTGCCTGCCCATCCACAAACATGCATCCCCGGCCCGCGTGCAACTTGCCCCCCCGCTCCGGGTGTAGTAGAATAGCGGCGCACTGGCCGGGCCGTTCAGGAGATGGACATGGACGTCGTCAAGCTGCGGCTCAAGTCGGGGCAGAGCTACACCATGCCCCCGCTCTGCTGTGCCTGCGGGGCGCCGGCCGGCCCGGGCTACCTCAAGGTGCAGACGGCCAACTGGAGCCGCTCCCGGCTGCTGCAGTTCGCCTTTCCCCTCTGCGACGACTGCGACCGCGCCTACACCGCCATCAACAGCCGCCGCAACATCGGCTGCGGCCTCGGCCTGGGCCTGGCCCTGCTGCTGGGGGCCGGCTGGATTCTGGCCGACGTCGTGGGCGGCAGCGCCGGCAGCACCCTCAGCAGTATCTTCCTGGTCCTGGCCCTCCTCGCCCTGGCCGGCGGGCTGCTCGCCCTCCTGCTCGTCCCCCTGACCGTGCCGCGGGAGACGCGCGACACCTTCCGGCGGGCCTCGCGCACGGTCCGGGTCCGCGACTTTCGCCCCGGCATCCGCGGTACCGGCAGCGTGACGCTGCTGATGGCCCACGGGCCCTTTGCCACCTGCTTTCGCCAGGCCAACCTGGAGTTCGTCTGCGACGATCGCTACGACCAGGAGTGAACCGGAAAGGTGAATCGATGCCAGAACTGCCCGGCCAGACCCCCACCGAGGCCGCCCTGCGCCGCCGCCTGGGCGTCCCCGACGAGGCCCGCCACGTGCTCATCCTGGCCGAGAGCAGCCACTGGGACCCCAACTGGCTCCACACGTCCGAGGAGTACTTTGCCCGCTACGTGCGCCGCAACCTGGACCAGGCCCTGGCCGCGCTGCAGCGCGAGCCCCGCCGGGTCTACTCCGTCGAGTGCCTCTTCTTCCTGCAGATGTACTGGGAACGCCGGCCTGAGCAGCGCGACGCCGTCCGCACGCTGGCCAACGCCGGCCGGCTGCGCCTGACCAGCAGCGGCATCACCACCGCCGACACCCTCCTGCCCCACCCCGAGGCTATCCTGCGCGACCTGCTCCTGGGACAGGAGTGGCTGCGGGCCCACGGCATGGAGCCGGAGCCGCGCCTGGCCTATTTCCCCGACAGCTTCGGCTGCTCCCACGCCCTGCCCTCGCTGCTCAACGCCGCCGGCTTCGACCGGACCGCCATCACCCGCGTCGACGGGATGTTCTTCGCCGGCTGCGAGCTGGGCGGCCGGCGTTTCCCCCGGCCCGGATCGAGCGCCGAGCTCCTGTTGAAGAAGGAGCGCAGCCTCGACTTTGTCTGGCGCGACGCCGACGGCGGGGAGGTCCTCTGCCATTGGAACGCCTATACCTACGGCCAGGGCGACCTGCTGGCCCACGGCGGCTTCAGCCGGGTCTATATTCTCCCCATCGCCTGGCCCCGCCGCAGCGACCGGCACGTGGCCGGGCGCATCGACCAGTACGCGCGCGAGCTGCAGCCCTATGCCCGCACTCCCTACCTCTTCTGTCCGATTGGGTTCGATTTCGTCGGCCCCATCCCCGAGCTGGTAGCGCTGCTGGACCGCTACAACCAGCGGCACTACCGGCGCAGCGGCATATGGGCCGTCAACGCCGGCCTGGACGACTACCTGGCGCTGGTCGACGCGCACCGCGAGCGGCTGCCCACGCTCCAGCTCGACCCCAACCCCTACTGGACCGGCTTCTACAGCGCCCGCCCCAGCCTGAAGCGCCAGAGCCACGAGCTGGTGGAGGCGCTGCTGCTGGCCGAGCAGCTCGCCCTGCGGCCGGAGAACGCCGGCGCTGCGGAGCACATCGCTCAGGAGCTGGCCGCGGCCTGGCAGCGGGCCGTGGTCGCCAACCACCACGATTTCATCACCGGCACGGCGACGGACCGCGTGGTGGAGCGCGAGCAGCGGCCCTGTCTGGCGGCCGGGGCAGAGATCGCCGCCGCGGCCATCGCCCGCCTGGAGCGGGCGGTCCCCAGCCCGGCGGCCCCGCGCCCCGCCGCGCCGCCGCAGTGGCGCCAGCACGGCGGGACCGTCGAGATCCACACCCCCCACTACAGCCTGGAGCTAGACGCCGCGGCCGGCGGAGCCATCGTCCGCGCCTGGGACCCGGCCAGCGGCCAGAAGCTGCTGGAAGGTCCCTCCGCCGACCTGGTGGCCTATGCCGACTCCGGCGGCCTCTGGCGCATGGGGCACGAGTTCCCCGGCGGGACCTTCCGGGAGATCGACCGCGCCAGCCGGCGGCCGGCCCAGCTCCAGGTGCGCGAGGAGGAGGGCTCCCTGGAGGTGACCACCCGCGTCGAGCTGGCCGGCATGGCCCTGGAGCGGCGGCTCCTCTTCCGCGGCGACACGCCGGTGATCGAACTGCAGGTGCGGGGCCGCGCCGCGCCCCGGCGCACGGTGACGCTGCAGCTGGCGACGGGACTGGCGACCGAGCGCCTGGCGATGGACGAGCCCGGCGGGGTGGTCGTCCGGCCGGCCGAGAAGGGCTACCGGCCGACCTTCTGGCCCGGGCAGACCTTTGTCCACCTGCAGGGCGCGGGGCGCGGCGCGGCCCTCTTCCTGGAGACGCCCGGGGCAGTGGCCTGCCGGCCGGGGGGACGCCTCGAGGTAATCACCCAGCGCAACGCCACCCAGGAGACGGCCTACGGCTTCCTGCGCTTTCCCGGGCTGCCGGTGCGCGGGCACGAGCGGGCCGTGCACACCGCGCGCTGCGGGCTGCTCCTGACGCCGGGCGGGGACTGGCAGGCCAACGACCTGCCGCGGCGGGCTCGCCTCGCCCTGGAGGGAACGGACCGCGCCCGCTTCGCCGCCCTGGCCGCCTCGTGGATCGAGGTGGACGGGCCCGGCGTCTACGTCGTCGCGCTCAAGCCGGCCGCGCGCGGCGAAGGGCTGATCGTGCGCCTGCTGGCACCGGGGCAGCGTGGCCAGGCTGTGGCGGTGCGCCTGCCGGGCACCGCGGCGGCCTACCGCTGTGACGCCCGCGAGCGCGACCTGGAGCCCCTGGCGGTGCGCGGCGGGGCCGTCCACTTGACCATGCCCGGCTCGATCGCCACGCTGCGGCTGTTGCTGCAGCCGTGAACTTGCGTTCCCACCCATCTCACGGTAGAATACTGCCGTCATCAACCCGGATGGCTTGGACCCCTCAGCCTTGTGACGCACCGTTCCGCCGGAGCACTATGAGACTATCTCAAAACCACAAAGGCACCAAGACACCGCGTCGATAGTGGCCCTTCACAGTATTCTCTTGGTGCATTCCTGCCTTGGTGGTCAGTCCATCCTGGTGCCTCTGTGGGTTGGTGGTCGACTTGAGATCGTTTCTATGCCGGCCACGGCCCGCATGACTGCCAAAGGAGGTGCCACCGCCCGCAAACGCCTCTCCGACACCCGAACCTGTCGACACCGTGCAGTGTGCAATGAGGAGCAGAAGATGAGAACGCAAAAGTACCTGGCGCTCCTGTTGATCGTGGGGGTCCTCTGCGCAGCCCTGCCCTCCATCCCCATCGCGGCCAACCCCCTCTCCCAGACTGCCTTCATCCAGGTGCCGGCCTCGGCCTACGACCGGACCATCGCCGCCCGGCGCGTCGTCGACTACGGCAGCTTCGTCTGGCTGGAGGTCCCGGCCGACTCCCTGGCGGCCCTCGATGCCCGGGGCATCCCCTACCAGGTGGCCCAGATGACGATCGGCGTCCTGGGGTACCGCTTCGACCCGCTGCAGGGCGAACCGGACGTCGCGCCCGCCCTGCGCCGCACGCCCACGGCCTATGAACCGAACCTCTACCTGGTCCAGTTCGTCGGCCCCATGAAGGACGGCTGGCTGGCCGACCTGCAGACGGCCGGCCTGCGGCCGCTGCAGTACTATGGCAACTACGCCTACCTGGTCTGGGGCACCGGCCAGCAGGTATCGCTGCTGGCCTCGCACCCGGCCTACCGCTGGAGCGGGCTGCTGCAGCCGGCCTACAAGGTCTACTCCGGCCTGAACGGCATGCAGGGGCGCATCGAGAACGTCGCCGTCACTTTCTACAACGACGGCGCGGTCGAGAGCACGCTGCAGGCGCTGGCCGGCCTCGGCGCGGGCTACATCCAGCACTTCCCGGCCCAGCCGGACGGCGCCTTTTACACCGCCCTCGTCACCCTTGACGCCGCCCGGCTGGCCGACGTGGCCCGCCTGGCCACCGTCTGGGCCGTCGACTATGTCTCGCCGCGGCCGCAGTTCGACGACGAGGTCAGCTCCCAGATCGCCGCCGGCAACGTCCCCGGCGGCGTCCCCGTCACCGGCTACTACGACTGGCTGGCCGCCAAGGGTATCGACGGCGGCGGCATCCGCTGGGCCGATGTCGACACCGGCCTGAACAACGCGCACCCCGACGTGCAGAGCCGCGCCGTGGCCTTTGTCGGCTACGCCGGCTGCGGCGATCCCCACCAGGACACCGATGGCCACGGCAGCCACACCGCCGGGTCGATCTTCGCCGACCCGCGTGCCGCCTCGGGCGGCACCGGCATCCAGGACCCCAGCGGCTTTTACTGGGGCACCGGCATGGCTCCGGCAGCGAACCTGGTCGTCCAGAACGCCCTGGCCGGCAGCTGCACGAGCTGGCCGCCCGCAGGCGGCTGGCAGCAGCTGAGCAAGGACACCGTGCTCAACCAGGCGCTCGGTTCCAGCAACAGCTGGAACACCGGCCTGGGCCACCAGGGCTACTCCACTGCCGCGCGCACCCACGACTTCATGGTGCGCGATGCCAACTTTGACACCACCAGCGTGGCCGAGCCGATCATCATGGTCTTTTCCGCCGGCAACGGCGGCCCCGGCGCCAACACCCTCACCGATCCCAAGGAGGCCAAGAACCTGATCACCGTCGGCGCGGCCGACAACTACCCGCGCAGCGGCAGCAGCATCAACGGCATCGCCTCCTTCAGCAGCCGCGGGCCGGCCGACGATGGCCGCCTGCTGCCCAATATCACCACCCCCGGCGTGCAGCAGTCCTCGCTCAACGGCACAAGCGCCAACTGCGGCTCGACCGTCTCTGGACCTGGCGCGGCCTACTACAACTACTGCCAGGGCACCAGCATGGCCTGCCCCGTGGCCGCCGGCTCCGCCGCCCTCATCGCCGACTGGTGGGACCAGGAGTTCAGCGCCGTGCCCAGCCCGGCCATGGTCAAGGCCCTGCTGATCAACGGCGGTGAGGACATGTTCGGCGGCACCGGCATCCCCGGCCACAAGCCCGACAATACCCAGGGCTGGGGCCGCGTCGATCTGAACAACATCATCCGCACCGGCGTGCCGGCCGTCTACAAGGACCAGACGGACCTCTTTGCCAACACCGGCGAGACCTGGGCGCAGACCTGGTCCGTGGCCGACCCGACCAAGCCGGTCAGGATCAGCCTGGTCTGGACCGACGCCCCCGGCGCGGTGGGAGCCAACCCCGCGCTGGTCAACAACCTCGACCTGACGGTCGTCGGCGGCGGCGACACCTACCGGGGCAACGTCTTCTCCAACGGCTGGTCGGTGCCCGGCGGTAGCGCCGACGCCCTCAACAACCTGGAGAACGTCTTTGTCCAGGCCGGCGTCAACGGTGCCATCCAGATCACCGTGCAGGCGACCAACATCGCCGGCGACGGCGTGCCCTACAACGGCGACCCCACCGACCAGGACTTTGCCCTGGTCTGCTTCAACTGCGTCGAGGGCGAGGACTTTACCCTGGCCGCCGACCCGGACGCCTTCAGCCTGTGCGCCCCCGAGGTCGTCACCAGCACCATCGACGTCGGCTCGATCCTGGGCTACTCCCACCCCGTCACCCTGGAGGTCGGCGGCGTGCCGGCCGGCGTCAACGCCGACCTCGCTCCCGCCGTCGTCACCCCGCCCGCCCAGGCCATCCTGACCCTGGACGTGACCGGCGCGGCCGCTCCCGGCGTGTACACCCTGGTCGTCACCGGCACCGGCGAGGTGACCCGCGTCCACACCGTCGACATCGACCTGACCATCAGCACCGACGTGCCCGGCGCCCCGACTCTGGTCTCGCCCCCCGACGGGGCGCTCAACGTCGTGCCCAAGCCGACGCTGGTGTGGGACCCGGCCGACCAGGCCC
>CAZTIG010000030.1:0-49564 GCA_964613665.1 uncultured Chloroflexia bacterium | reverse complement strand
AAGCCTCCAATCCGAAACACCTCTCCGCCAGGCTGCCGGGTTTCCCGGAGCCCTGCGCTCCAAGCCCTGCTCTCCGCTCTCTTCTCTCTGCTTTCTTCTCCCCGCTCCCCGCTCTCTGCTCCCTACCCCTGGGCCCCGAGCCCTCTTCCCTGCCCTCTGCTCCTTGCCCCTTGCCCCCCCGCACCCCTTGCCACCGGGTCCCGGTTCCCTCGCCTTCGGGCCCTGCTCTCTCCTCTCTGCTCTCTCCTCTCCGCTCGCCGCCCCTTCTTGCATCCTGCTTCTTGCCTCCTGCCCCTTGACCTTTGCCCCCTGTCATGCTATAGTGACCCCAGCGGAGTCTTACGGCGCGAGGAGGAGGCCGCATGCGCACGATCGACCTGAACACCTGGCCACGCCGCCAGCACCTGGCCTTTTTCAACACGTTCGACTTCCCACACTTTAACCTGCGTGCCCCGATCGACGTCAGCGCCTTTCTACCGGCGGTGAAGCGGCGTGGCCTCTCCTTCGGCGTGGCCACGACCTACGTGCTGGCCCGCGCGGCCAACGCCATCCCCGAGTTCCGCCAGCGCCTCCGCGCCGGCCAGGTGGTGGAGCACGACGTGGTCCATCCCTCCATCATCGTCCCCGCGCCCGACGAGCTCTTCAGCTTCTGCGCCATCCCCTACAGCGAGGACTTTTCCGCTTTTGCCGCCAGCGCGGCCGCGGCCATCTCCCGCGCGCAGGAGCAGGCTGGGCTGGAGGATCCGCCCGGCCGCGACGATCTGCTCTTCATGACGGCGATCCCCTGGGTCGCTTTCACCGGCCTGCAGCACCCGATCCGCATCCATGCGGTCGATTCCGTGCCGCGAATCGCCTGGGGACGTTGCTCGACCGAAGGAGGGCGGACGAAAATGCCCCTGGCCGTGCAGGCCCACCACGGTCTGGTAGACGGCCTGCACGCGGGGCGCTACTTTGCCCGGGTTCAGGAACTGCTCGACCAGGGAGAGCGCTTCTTTGGAGACTAGAAGCGATTCATCATCACCACGAAGACGCAAAGGTACAAGAAAGACATGGGAAAGAACGGCCAGGAAACCTTGGTGCCTTTGGTTCACCAGATGACTCCCGGCCGCCTGCGGGGCGCCCCGGTGAGCCGTACTGACCACATCACCTGGCAGAGCCGCAGGGAGCGCTGAACGTCACAGCCCTGGCTCACCCTGCATAGGGGGGAACTGCTCAGCCATCCGGCCGGAGGAGGATGTGGAGATGCGCATCAAGGGTCTGGTGCTGCAGACGCGGCGGGCGTTCGTGGAAGAGCATTTCGGCGTAGCCGCCTGGGAACAGGTGCTGGCGGCACTGCCCGAGCAGGATCGACAGCTGCTGCGCGGCACGATCTACCCCATCACCTGGTATCCCTTCGATGTGGGCGAACGCCTGGACCAGGCCATCGTCGACGCGCTGGCCGACGGCGACGAGAGTGTCTTTGAGCGCATCGGGGCCAAGTCGGCGCAGCGGAACCTGACCCGCGAGCACAGCTCCTTCCTGTCCCCCGGCGACCCGCAGACCTTTATGCAGCGCGCCAGCATCATCTACCGCTTCTACTACGACACCGGCTACCGCGAGTACATCCAGACAGGACCCGACTCCGGCGTGATGATCACCCACGACGCCGAGACCTTCTCCCGACCGGACTGCCTCACGGTGATCGGCTGGTACAAGGAGGCCCTGCGGATGTGCGGGGCCCGGGATGTCGCGGTTGTGGAGGAAGAGTGCCGCGCCCGCGGCGGGTCATGCTGCCGCTATCGCTTCCAGTGGCGGATGTAGCCGGCACAGGTCCGACAGGCACTCCGGGTCGACCACCCGGCCACGGAGGCGGCAAGATGAGCGTACCACTCGCCCAGGTCGCCAGGCAGGCGCTTGAGGAGTACGGCCTGGGCGATTGGCCCCTGTCGTTCCTCCGCCACGGCGACAACGCCACCTTCCACGTGGCGCAGCCCGGAGGCGATGCATTTCTCCTGCGCCTTCACGTGCCTGTCACCGCGGCCCTGGGGACCCACGGCGCGGATGCCGGCGCCGTGAACTCCGAGCTCCTGTGGCTCGAGGCCCTCGGCCAGGATACCGACCTGGTCCTGCCACAGCCGGTGCGCAATCGCGCCGGGGCGCTGGTGACGACGGTCCTGGCCGGGGACGGGCCGGCCGTGCACGGTTCCCTGCTGCGCTGGGTGGATGGGCAGCCCTACCACCGTGACCTGGAGACGGAGCAGACCTCCTGGCAGATCGGCACCATCCTGGCCCGCCTGCACCTCCACGCCAGCGCCTGGGCGCTGCCGCCGGGATTCACCCGGCCGCGGCGGGACGGTTCCTACTTCGCGCGCGCCCTGGCCGGGCTGCCGGCGGCCGTCGCGGATGGCCGGATCGACCCGGCCGCCTACGCCGAGTTGGCGAACGCGGTCGCCCTGCTCGGCGACATGCTGCATGCCGCGGGGGAGAGTCGGCAGACCACCGGGATCATGCATGCCGACCCGCACAAGGGCAACCTGCTCTGCCATCAAGGTCAGGTCCGGCTGATCGATTTCTCCTTCTGCGCCCTGGGCAACTACATGCTCGACCTGGCCATCGCCCTGGGCGACATGCAGCCGCGCCTGCATCCGGCGTGCCTGTCAGGCTACCGCAGCCAGCGCGCTCTGCCCGCCGGCCACGAACGGCTGATCGAGGCCCTGTTCCTCGGCATCATGGTGGGCACCTTCTCCCACTGGGTGCCCAATCCACGGGCCCAGGAAGCCCTGGCCCGCAAGGTGCCGGAGATCGCCCAGGAGCATGCCGCCAGGTTCAACCGGGGGGAGTCCTTCTGGTTCCGCGGACGCGGGGCTTGAGAGAATAGGAAGAGCATGGTAAGATAGCGCCTGCGCGCTACAGGATAGACGGACCCTTGCCGGGTTCTCCGAGAGGCCAGATGGCTACGCTGCTGCTGCGGACCAAGCTCTACATCCCACCGCTCCGGGCCGAGTTCGTCTCCCGCCCGCGCCTGACCGGGCGACTGCAGGACGGGCTGCAGCGCAAGCTGACCCTTGTCTCGGCACCGGCCGGCTTTGGCAAGACCACCCTCCTGAGCGAGTGGGGGGCGCAGTGCGGCCGGCCGGTGGCCTGGGTCTCGCTCGACTCCGGCGATAACGACCCGGCCCGCTTCTGGTCGTACGTGACCGCGGCCCTGCAAGCTGCCGGGGGAGGCCAGGGCCGGGACGTGCCGCGCGTCGCACAGCCCTACCCGTCCGTGCCGACCGAGACGGTCCTGGCCGGCCTGATCAACGACATCGCCGAGATGGACCAGGACCTGGTCCTGGTCCTCGACGACTACCACTGGATCGAGTCCCGCTCCATCCACGAAGCGCTCCGCTTCTTCGTCGACCACCTCCCGCCGCGGCTGCACCTGGTCATTGCCAGCCGGGCCGACCCGCCCCTGCCCCTGGCCCGGCTGCGGGGCCAGGCCCAGCTGCTTGAGCTGCGCACGGCCGACCTGCGCTTCACGCCGCACGAGGCCACGGCCTTTCTCAACGAGGTGATGGGCCTGGGCCTCTCGCCCGAGGAACTGGCCGCCCTCGATGCCCGCACCGAGGGCTGGATCGTGGGCCTGCAGATGGCCGCCCTCTCGCTGCAGGGGCAGGAACGCGAGCGCATCGCCGGCGCCATCGCCGCGCTCAGCGGCAGCCAGCGCTACATCCTGGACTATCTGATGGCAGAGGTCCTGCAGCGGCAGCCCGAGGCGGTGCGCACCTTCCTGCTGCAGACGGCCATCCTGGACCGGCTCTGTGGTCCCCTGTGCGATGCGGTCACGGGGCAGGCCAACGATCAAGACATGCTCCAGCAGCTGGAAGAGGCCAACCTGTTCATCGTCCCGCTGGACGACGAGCGGCGCTGGTACCGCTACCACCACCTCTTCGCCGACCTGCTGCGTAGCCACCTCGCGCACACCCAGCCGGAGCTGGTGCCGCTCCTGCATCGCAACGCCAGCGACTGGTACGAGAGGAACGGGCACGTCGCCGAGGCGGTCCGCCACGCCCTGGCGGCCGGCGACTTTGCCCGGGTGGCGCGCCTGGCGGAGGGCCGAGCCCTGGCCATGCTCGACCACGGCGAGATCGGCACCCTGGTGCGTTGGCTGGATGCCCTGCCGGCCGACCTGGTGCGCGACTATCCCTGGCTCTGCCTGGCGCGGGCCTGGGCGCTGATCTATGCCGGCCAGCTGGAGCACCTCGAGGCCCAGCTTCAGAAAGCCGAATGGGCCCTCAAGGGGTTCGACGACACGCCGCAGGGCGAGGCCCAGGCCAATCACGTCCGGGGCCACATCGCCACCATCCGCGCCTACACCCTCGCCTACCAGGGCGATTTCATCGGCGCCGCGAGACTGGCCGGGGAAGCCATGGAGTATCTGCCGGAGAGCGACCTGGCCGCGCGCAGCTTCTCCGTTGGGCTGCGCTCCTCGATGCTCCGGCGGACGGGCAACCTGGCCGGGGCAGCCGAGTCCCTGGCCGAGGCCCTGGCCCTCAGCCAGGCCCTGGGCGACCACCACATTGCCGTGACCACGGCCTGCAACCTGGCCATCCTGCAGGAGAAGCAGGGCCAGCTGCGCCAGTCCGCCGCCACCCTGCGGGAGATCTTGCGGGAGGACGAGAGACGCGCCGGCCGCGGCTCCGGGCTGCCCCTGCCCTCCGCGTCCCTGGCCCATACCTGCCTGGGGGCGCTCCTCTACGAGTGGAACGACCTGCCGGGGGCCCTGTACCACACCCGCCGGGGGCTGGAGATCGCCCGGCGGTGGGGACAGCTGGACATGCTATCGGGGGCCTACATGCCCCTGGCCATGGTGCTCCACGCCTGCGGTGACTCTGCCGCAGCGCGCGCCCTGGTACAGGAGATGGTCCGCCTGGCCGAACCGGTGTCGCCCTACCTGCAGGGCGTCTGTGCCACGGAGCACGCGGGTCTGCTGCTGGACCAGGGCGACACCGCCGCGGCGGCGCGCTGGGCCGGGCAGCACGGCCTGCGCTTCGACGACGCGCTGTCCTACCAGCAGATCTCCACCTACGTCGTGCTGGCCCGGCTGCTCCTGGCCCAGGGGCAGTTGACCGAGGCCCTCTCCCTGCTGCAGCGGCTGCTCAGGCTGGCCGAGGAGGCCGGGGCCGGCAACCGCGTCATCGAGCTCCTGGTGCTGCAGGCCCTGGCGCTGCAGGCCCAGGGCCGGCTCGACGCGGCCCTGCAGTCGCTCGGCCGCGCCCTGGCCCTGGCCGAGCCGGAGGGCCACGTGCGCACCTTTATCGACAGGGGCGCGCCCCTGGCCATCCTGCTGCGCGAGGCGGCCCGCCGCGGCATCGCCACGCACTATGCCGGCGCGCTGCTGGCCGCGCTGGAGGGAGCAGCCGGCAGCAAGGTGGCCCGGCCGGCGCATCCCGCCGCGCCCGCCGCCCCGGCGCGCGCGAGGCTGGTCGAGCCGCTCAGCGCACGCGAGATCGAGGTGGTGCGGCTCCTGGCCGGCGGCTACGCCAACAAGGAGATCGCCGACCTCCTGGTCATCTCCATCGGCACGGTCAAGAACCACCTGAAGAACATCTACGGCAAGCTCGAGGTACACAGCCGCACGGGGGCAGTCGCCAGGGCCCGCGACCTGGGCCTGCTGTGAGGCGGCCTAGCGACAGATCAGCAGGGGCCGGCGGCCGGTGCGCAGCAGCTCGTCCACCGTGCTCCCCAGCACCAGCTCCCACAGCGGGCGCAGCCCATACCCCCCCGTGATGATCAACGCCCTATCCTGCTCCTCGGCCACGCGGAGCACGGCCTCGGCCACGGGCCCCTTCTCCTCCACCAGGGTGGCTTCCACACCGTGCTCCTCCAGGTAGCCACAGGCGCGCTCCAGCGTCCGGGCGCCGGTGCGACCGCGCTCCAGCACCGTCACCACGGCCAGTGGAATGCGCCAGCGGGCCGCCAGGTAGGTGGCCACAAAGAGCCCCTCCTCGGACTTGGCGCTGCCGTCGTAGGAGAGCAGGGCGCTGTCCAGCCGACAGCAGACCTCGGGCACGGTCATGACCGGGCGGGGGCACTGCCGCAGCAGGTTGCTCAGCCCCGAGCTCAACCGGGCGATGGGCTGGGGCGGCGGGGGACAGGACAGGCTCACCACGACCAGGTCGGCCCAGCGGCCCCGGTCGCTGATCGTCTGCGCCACCGTGCCCACCTCGACGGCCATCTTCCCCGGGATACCGGCGGCCTGGCAGCGCTCCTGGAACTCGCCGCGCAGGGACTGGACGGCAGCGCTCTTGCGTTCGGCCTCGGAGGGCACCACGTGCAGGCCCTGCAGGCGGGCTCCCTCGCGCCGGGCCACCTCCAGGGCCATGTCCAGCGCCCGCCAGCCGGCCTCCTGGCCACTGATGGCCACCATGATGCGGCCGAACAGGCGGTTGTCGCGCCGCCAGGAGACGTGCTCCTGCCGCCAGTGTCCCGGCGGCGGGCCGGCCTGCATCCGCCGCGGCGTCACCGCCTCCAGGAGGTGCTCGCCGATGCGCGTCAGGACGTGCTGTGGCCGCGGGCTGGAGCGCTCGACCAGGTGCTCGGCGGCGTCGGCGGTGCGCACGTCCCAACCCAGCTCCTCCTCCAGGGCCGCGCGGTGCCGGGAGACCCACACGTACAGGTCTGTCTCCGTCCGCCCCGGAAAGTCGCGCAGGATGCCCCGCTCGCGGATCACCTGCACCGCCGGCCGGTAGACCTCGTCGTACCAGTGGGTAACCGCTTCCTCGTGGGGGATCTCGCGCGGGTGCACCGGTCCCTCCAGCAGGCCCAGCAGGCGTTGCTGGTAGGCGATCTGCTCCTCGAGCAGGCGATACTGCCCGGGCACGGTGACGCTGAGGTCGGCCCCGGGGCGGAGCCGGTCCAGGTGGGTGCGCTCCAGGAAGTCGGCGTACTCGGCCTTCAGGATGAGGTCGTCCGGCTTGTCCTGGGGCGAGAGCGGCACCTTGGTGCAGACCTCGGTGACGTGGGCAAGGATGGTCCTGGCGCCGATCTGCCGGGCGACCGACACGCGGTGGTTGCCGTCGGCCACGAAGTAGGCCTGCCCGATCTGGTAGACGCGGATGGGGTTGAGCCCACTGCGGTCGGTGATCTGGACCTTGACGCGGGCCCAGCGCTCCTCGTCGCTGTCCTGCCGTGGCAGGAAGCTGCGGGTAAAGTCGGCGTAGCGCCCCACGCTGCCGACGATGGCGTCCAGGGGGATCTCCTGCAGGCCCCGCGGGGTGGCGCCTTCCGCCCGGAGCTTCTGGGTGGCCTCCTCGTAGGACAGCAGGTCGGCCGGCCGGCCGATCAGCTGCGCCAGGATGTCCTGCAGCGCCGCCCGGCGGCGGGCGCGGCGAAAGTCCTGCACCGCCGAAAGAAAGCGCGGGGAGTCCCGTTCGGTCATGCCCGATTCGCTCCGGTTTCGTCGTCTGCCGGGGCCGCGCCCACCGCGGGGGCCCGCTGCCGCGGCGCGTCCCACTCGATCACCTGGTAGCCGTAGGCGTTCACCACCTCGGTCTCCTGGCAGATGGTGCGCACCGTCGTGGCGGGGTGATAGATGTGCTGGTGGCCGTGGACCAGGAGGCGCGGGCGGTACGAATCGATCATCCAGCGAAAGGTCTGGAACCCGACGTGCGGCAGGTCGGTGCTGTCGTGAATCCCGTAGGGCGGGGCGTGAGTGATGAGGATGTCCAGGAAGCGCCCCCAGCGCAGCCGATTGACCCATAGCGCCGGGGCCATGCGCCAGGCCCGCCAGCGCATCTCCTCCTCGGTGTACTGGTGGCTGCCTTCCTCGTTGTAGCGCATCGACCCCTCCAGGCCGGCGATGAGCAGCCCCTTGACCTCCTCCACGCGGCCGTCGGCGTTGACGCAGCCGGCCGGAGCCGAGCGGAACTCGCCGCTCGAGGAAAAGGTCCCCTGGTCGTGGTTGCCAAAGACATAGAGCAGGGGCACGCCGAGCTTGGTGACGATGAACTCCAGGTAGCGCGCCGGCAGGTCGCCGCAGGCCAGCACCAGGTCGACGTCGCCGAACCGCTGCCGGATCTCGGCGCTGTAGATCTCTTCCACCACGCGGTCGCTGACCGCCAGGATCTTCATCGCTCTCCGCCGGGGGCCTCGCGCCGCGACACCGGCCCCTGGCCCGCATTGTAGCATAGGGCAGGGGGGAGGTCAAGGAGTTTCCGATGTCGATGTCCCGCCTATAGTCCGTTCGGGGCATCACCGCACCGGGCCAGGCTGCTACAATGGACCGAGGATACAGCGAGCGCTTCGCAGGAGGGAACCGTCATGGCGCGTCGACTCTTACCGCTGCTCCTTGGGCTGCTCCTGGTGCTGACCGCTCCCGGGAGGGGATATCCCCAGGGGCAATGGGCCCACCCCGCCCAGCCCGGCCAGGGGACTCCCCTTGACGGGCTGCTGCTGCCACCACTGGTCGGTATGGGCAGCGCTCCGCCGGGCACCTGTCCCGCCCAGTTGGCCGCCCTGCCGTGGACGACCGAGTGGGTCGACGTGTCCAAGACCTTCCTGGAGATGCGGGACGACAGCCTGGCCCTGGATGCGGCGGGACATCCCCACGTCGCCTACGGCGGCGACCACCTGTACTATGCCTACCACGACGGCAACAGTTGGCACGTCGCGATCGTGGACCCGGGCCACGACGTCGGCCGGCACGCGTCGCTGGAGCTGGACGCCGGCGGCCGGCCGCACATCGCCTACTACGACGCGGCGCTGGACCAGCTCAAGTACGCCGCCCACGATGGCACGGCTTGGCAGCTCCAGGTGGTGGATGCCCACGACGCGATGTGCTGATACGGTAACCACCTTTCGCTGGCCCTGGATGGGACCGGCCTGCCGCACATCAGCTATCACGCCGCCAACGTGCTGAAGTACGCCCGCTTCGCTGGTGCCGGCTGGTTCACGGCCACCGTGGACGGCGGGTACCGCGTGGGCGGGTACAACTCCCTCGCCATGGACGCGGCCGGCCGGCCGCACATCGCCTACCACGACTGGTACACCCTGGCGCTCAAGTACGCCGCCTTCGACGGCACCTCCTGGATCACCACGACGGTGGACGACGACGGCCACGTCGGCGTCTCCTGCTCCCTGGAGCTGGACGCGGCCGGCCGACCGCACATCGCCCACCACGATGCGGGCAACCACGACCTGAAGTACACCTGGTACGACGGGTCCACCTGGCATGTCCAGGTCGTGGACAGCGGCGACAGCGGTCTGCACGCCTCGCTGCTGCTGGATGCGGCCGGCCGGCCGCATGTCAGCTACCAGAGCGACGGCAGCCTGAAGTACGCCTGGCACGACGGGGCTGCCTGGCACTTGGAGACCGCCGACGACTCCAAGACGGTAGGCCAATACACCTCCCTGGCCCTGGACGGCTCCGGCCGGCCCCACATCAGCCACATGGATTGGTCCACCCAGGAGCTCAAGTACGCCCACTCCGACGGGACCGCCTGGCACCACGGGACCATCGACAGCGGGGGCCGCGTGGGCGAGTACACCTCCATCGCCGTGGATGGGAGCGGCCGGCCCCACATCAGCTACATGGACCCGGTGGGCGGCGACCTCAGGTACGCGTTCCACGACGGCACAGCCTGGCGGGTGCAGGTCGTGGACCGGCATGGCGACGTGGGCATGTACAGCTCCCTGGCCCTGGACGGCGCCGGCCGGCCGCACATCGCCTACTACGACGGGGCCGCCGGCGATCTGCTCTATGCGCACGCAGAAGGCTCGGACTGGTACACCGAGACGGTGGACTGGCCCGGCGATGTCGGCCGGGGCGCTTCGCTGGACCTGGACGGCTCGGGCCGGCCCCACGTCAGCTACGGCAACAGCTCGAGCGGGGCACTTTGCTATGCCTACCGCGACGGCTCGACCTGGCACACGGAGACGGTATCCAGCGCCGCCGGGACGGCGTCGTGCAGCTCCCTGGCGCTGGACCCCGCCGGCCGGCTGCACATCGTCTACTGCGACACCACCAGCGGCACCCTGCACTACGCCTACCACGACGGCGCGCACTGGTCCGTGGAGGCGGTGGACCGGGGCAACATCCGCCAGTACGCCTCGCTGGCCCTGGGCGGGGCCGGCCGGCCGCACATCGCCTACTACGACGGGGCCGGCGCCGACCTGCGCCACGCGTACCTGGACGGCGGGACCTGGTACACCGAGACGGTGGACAGCACCGGCGACGTGGGCAGGTACGCCTCGCTGGCGCTCGACGGCTCCGGCCGACCGCACGTCGCCTACCTGAACGCCTCTTCGGGCGACCTCCAGTATGCCTACCACGACGGCCTGGTCTGGCAGGTCGAGCCGGTGGACTGGAGCGAGAATGTCGGCCACCATGCCGCGCTGGCCCTGGACCCGTACGGCCAGGCCCACATCAGCTACTACGACAGCACCAGGGGCGACCTCAAGTATGCCCGCCAGGTATGCACGCCGCCAGGCGGCGTTCAGATCGGCGGGCCACTGGTCCTGGGAGTCGGGGAGACGGGGCTCTATACCGCCAGCTACACGCCGGTGAGCGCCACTGCCCCGGTAGCATGGAGCTGGGACAACGGCGCGCTTGGGTCCACGGCGGCCTACAGCTGGACGGTGCCGGGCAGCCACGCCGTTACCGCCACAGCCGCGGGCCCGTGCGGCCAGGCCCAGGGTACCCTGGCGGTGGAGGTGCGCGGCGGGCCGTACCGTGTCCACCTGCCGGCCGTCCTGCGGCAGCGCGCGATGTCCCGGGCGGCTTTGCCGCGGGGTGGCGAGGGGAAACAGCCGTAGCGCTCACTTGTGGAATTGCTTGATGAACTCCTCGACCTCGGGGATGCCCCCCTGGTAGATGAGGTAGCCATTGTAGGGCTCGCGCTCGGTGATCTCGCCGCAGATGGGGGTGAGCATGATCTCCCGGACCTTTTCCAGGTCGGGCGTCTGGCCCAGGGCCCAGGCCAGCTTGATGTAGGCCACCTCGGGCAGCATGTTCTCGGCCGGCACGATCCCCAGGCTCATCAGGTCGCGGCCGGTGTCATAGACGAACATGTGCACGTACCCCCACAGCGTCTGCACGGTCATGTAGATGGCGATGCCCTTTCGCGTGGCGCGCTGGATCGCCGGATAGAGCGGCTTGTTCACGTGCCCCAGGCCGGTGCCGGCGATGACGATGCCCTTGTAGCCCAGGTCGATCACGGCCTCGATGAGGTCCGGGTGCATGTTGGGGTAGTAGTAGAGCAAGGTGACGCGCTCCTCGAAGGTAGGCACGATGGTCACGTTGCGGTCGCTGCGCCGCCGGTTATAGTCCTGGCGCAGGGGGGTGATCTTCTCCCGGCTGACCATGGCGATGGGGACGTCGCCGATGGTGCGGAAGGTGGAGCGGTAGGAAGAGTGCATCTTGCGCACCCGCGTGCCGCGGTGCAGCAGGCCGTACTCGTCGGAGGTGGGGCCGAACATGCAGACCATCACCTCGGCGATGTCCGACTCGGCGGCGGTCTTGGTGGCGTGGATCAGGTTGAGGGCGGCGTCCGACGACGGCCGGTCCGAGGAGCGCTGCGAACCGACCATGACGATGGGGATGGGCGGGTTCTGCACCATGAAGCAGAGCGCGGCGGCGGTGTGGTGCATCGTGTCGGTGCCGTGACCGATGACGATGCCGTCGGTGCCCTTACGGATCTCCTCGCCGATGGCCTGGGCCAGCACCTTGTACTGGGTCGGGCCCATGTTCTCGGAGAAGACGGCAAAGAGCTTCTCGGTGGTCAGGTTGCAGATGTCGGCCAGCTCGGGCACGGCGCCGTAGAGCTCGCCGGGCGAAAAGGCCGGGATCACCGCGCCGGTGCGGTAGTCCAGGCGCGAGGCGATGGTGCCGCCGGTCCCCAGCAGCTTGACGTTGCGCTTGTCCGGGGAGACGGGGAACTGCCGCTCGGGGATCTTGTAGTGGGCCTCCTTGTAGCCGCACTCCTCCATGTTCTGGATGGTGTCCACGGCAATGCCGATGTTGTAGCCGGTGGCCAGCTTGAGGACGATGTGGCGGTCGTCGTCGTTCTCCGAGCGCGGCAGCACGATGCCCTGGAAGTCGCCGCGGGTGGTCGTGACCTTGGCCTCGCTCCAGACGCGCACGTGAAAGCTCTTCAGCACTTCCAGCGCCCGGCCCCTGTACCCCTTCAGCAGCTCGCTCATGGGCGCCTCCTCTGGCGGCGTGCCGGGCGCGGCGGGCCGGCGGCCTCCGCACCCCCGTCGACGGCGGCGGCCAGCTCGGCCAGGGGGACGTTGCCGAGGGCCATCCGGCGCAGCTCGCCCATGATCCAGCGCCGGCCGGCGCCGGGGTCCTTCGAGGTGTTGATCCGGGCGAACTTTTCGCGGAGCAGCGGGATGAGCGCGAGGATGCTCTGGCGGTCGTGCCGGGAGAAGCGGATACTGATCAGCACCGACTCCGCATCCATCTTGGGATGCTCGTAGGCCACGGGCAGCATCTCATAGAGGATCTCCCGCTGCAGCCCCTGCTCGTGGCAAAAGGCGAACAGGTCATAGACCCGCGCCGAGTCGAACGGCGAGCCCGGCCGCAGTCGTCCCTGCAGGTACTTGAGCCGGTGCGCCAGCAGCGTGGCCACGAAGCGGGGCTCGGCGCCGAAATCGGCCACGATGCGCTCGACCAGCGGGACCAGGTTGTGTTTCAGGAGAAAGGGAAAGGCGTCGGTGGGGACATGCCAGCGCTGCAGCTGCGCCAGCCGCCGGTCCACCCCCACGGGCAGCCGGCTGCGCACGCGGTCGATCAGCTCCTGGCTGATGGCGATGGGCGCCGAGTCGGTGTCCGGGTACATGCGGTCGGGGCCGGGCAGCACGCGCTCGAACATGGTCGTGCCGTCGGGGAACGACTTGCGCGTCTCGTTGGGCACGCCGGCAAAGGCCAGCCGGCAGCGCTCCTCGATCGTCTCCAGGCCGGTGGCGATGTCCTCGGCAGGGCCCCAGAAGAGGATCTGGGCGTCGCCCTCGCGGGCGTCCAGCAGCCGGCGGAGGGCGGCAAAGTCGTCGCCCCGTCGCTCCGGGCGCCATTCCTCGGAGCAGACCATGTTCGGCTTCTCGATGCAGGCGATCACCTTCAGGCGGTCGCTGATCTCGTCGGCGAACGAGCGCCCCGGCTGGGTGAAGAAGGAGAGGATGCCGCGAAAGCCGGGCAGGTTGACCGCCACCAGGCGCTGGCCCCGGCTGCGAGCCTCGCCGACCGGGGCCGAGACGGCCGCCATGCAGCCGTCCTCGACCACGGCGTGGCGCATCTGCCAGGCCTGGGGATCGCCGACCCGCGCCAGGAGGTCGCTGCGGATCTCCAGCAGGCTCTTCTGGCGAAAGGCCTCGTTGTGGACCAGCTCGGGGATGTAGCGGATGTGGGAGACCCCCTTGATCTCCACGCGCGTGCCCCCGCGGATGCTGACGTTGACGTCCTCGCGGGCCGCACCGATGCCCGTGCGCACCTTCCCGGTGCTGCGGGTGAGGAAGCGGATGCAGTGGGCTGCCTCGGCCACCTCGTCGGGCGTCTTCATGTCCGGGTAGGTGACGGTCTCCACCAGCGGCATACCCAGGCGGTCGGTGGTGTAGACGCGCACGTGGCCGACGTCGGAGACCTCGCGACAGGCATCCTCCTCCACGCTGAGCTGAATGACGCGCACCGTCTTGCCCAGGAGCGGCAGCCGGCCCTCGATGCCGACGATGGCGGTGCGCTGGAAGCCGGTGGGGATGCTGCCGTCCAGGTACTGCTTGCGGGTGATGTGCAGCTCGCCGACGATGTTGGTCTGCAGGAGCAGGGCGATCTCCAGGGCGATCTCCAGCGCCTCGGGGTTGAGCTTGAAGGGCGGCGTGTCGTCCACGTCGTAGGTGCAGGCGGTCTCGTTGGCGATGTGGTAGACGACCGTCTTTCTCGTCCGGAGCTCCATGAGCGCCGTGCCGTCGTACCCGCCCATCTCGCTCAGGGTGGGCCGCATGTGGCGGATGAGCTCGGCATCGTAGTGCCCATCCTGCTGGTAGACGCCGGCCGGGCAGTGGCAGAAGAGCTTCTTGGCGGTCCGGAGCTGCTGGTGGATCTCCAGGCCCGACATGAAGCCAAGCTGCTGGTAGACCTCGGGCGGCGTTTCCTTACGGGGAAGGTAGCCTACGCGCTGGCGGGTGGCCCGGAAGTTGTCCTCCGGATGCAGATCGCTGGCAGTGAATATTGTCTTCATCGACCTTTCCAAGGCAAGCCATGAGACAGACTGCAATGTCCCCAGCCCCGGCGGCGATGCCGGGGAGCACCAGTATATGCCATCTCGGCGGGGTTGTCAAAGTCGTCCCCTACACCCGCGGATGTACCCCCCGATGGGCCTTGCGGTGGATGCGCCTGCATCCACCGTGGGTGTATAGTGGCAGGCGTGACGATCGCCGGACCCTGCAACCAGGAGGAATGAGCGATGGAGACGATCAAGAAGGCACCGACACGCCGGCAGCGCTCCCCTGGGCGGCCGTTAGGGTGGGCCCTGATCACCGGCGCCAGCCAGGGTCTGGGGCGGGCATTGGCCGAGGAGTGCGCCCGCCGGGGCATGGACCTCATCCTGGTGGCGCTGCCCGACTCCGGGCTGGGCCTGGTGGCCCAGGAGATCGGCCGGCGCTACGGGGTGCGGGCGGCCTGCTTCGCCACCGATCTGACCGCGCCCGGCAGCCCGGAGGCGCTGGCCGCGTGGCTGGCCGAGAAGGGCTTTGCCGTCTCCGTGCTCATCAACAATGCCGGCGTCGGCTACAACAGCCGCTTCGAGGACTCGACGCTGCGCGAGAACGAGGCCTGCATCCTGCTCAACAACCTGGCCCTGGTGAAGCTCACCCGGCTGTTGCTGCCGGAGCTCAAGCGCCACCCGCAGGCGTTTGTGCTGAACGTGGCCAGCCTGGCGGCCTTTTTCCCCATGCCGTTCATGCCGGTCTATGCCCCGTCCAAGGCCTTTATCGTGAACTTTAGCCTGGCCCTGCGGGAGGAGATGCGCGCCCACGGGGTGAGCGTCAGCGTCCTCTGCCCGAACGGCATCCGCACCAACCGCGCCTGCCGCGAGCAGATCGCCGCGGCCGGCCTGGCCGCCCGGCTCACCTGCATGGACGCGGACAGGGTGGCCGCCTGCGCCGTGCGCAGGCTGCTGGCGGGCCAGGCGGTGATCGTCCCGGGTGCCCTGAACCGGGCCCTCGTGGCGGCCGCGCGCTTCGTGCCCCGCTCGACCGTCTTTGCCGTCGTTTCCGCCTTCTGGGGCCGAACCGCCCGGCCGCACGAAGCGGCCGGCCCCCGCCTGGAGGCAGCGTCACCGAGCAGCGTTCGCTGAGGAGGTACCATGGAGCGCTCGACTGTAGCATTGGTGCGGTGCGGCGGATACGACCCCGACACCGTCTACGCCGCCCTGCGGCGCGGAGTGGACCTGCTCGGCGGGCTCGGCCGCTTCGTGCGGCCGGGCGAACGCATCCTGTTCAAGCCGAATATCCTGGCCGGCGACGCCCCGGAGAAGGCCGTCACCACCCACCCCGCAGTGCTGGCGGGGTGCGCCCGGCTTTTCCAGGAGGGCGGGGCGACGGTCACCTTTGGTGACTCCCCCGGGCTGGAGAACGCCGTCCACGCGGCCAAGGGCGCGGGCCTGTACGAGGCCGGCGTGCAGAGCGGCGCCCAGCTCGGCGACTTTTCCGCGGGCGCGCCGCTGGACAACCCCGCCGGCCGGCTGGTGAACAGCTTCCTGGTCGCCAGGGCCGTGCACCAGTGCGACGGCATCGTCAACCTGCCCAAGCTCAAGACGCACCAGCTCACCCGGATCACCGGGGCGGTCAAGAACCTCTTCGGCTGCGTGCCGGGGAAGCGCAAGGCCCTCTACCACGTCCAGTTCCAGGACGTCTTTGACTTCTGCCGGCTGCTGGTGGAGCTCAACCTGCGCCTGCGGCCGCGCCTGCACGTGATGGACGCCATCGTCGCCATGGAGGGCAACGGCCCGCGCGGCGGCGACCCCACGGCCATGGGCGTGCTGGTCATGTCCAGCGACCCGGTCGCCGTCGACGCCACCTGTTGCCGCCTGGTCGACCTGGACCCAGGGTACGTCCCCACGACCGTCATCGGCCAGGAGCTGGGGCTGGGCAACTGCCGGGACGAGGCCATCGCGTACCTGGGAGATCCGCTGGAGACCCTCCGCCGGCCGGACTTTCGGCTCATCCGCAAGCCCGTCTACGGCAACGCCTCGTACGCCTTTTACGGCACCATCAAGAGCCTGGTCCTGCCCCGGCCGGTGATCGACCCGGCCCGGTGCGTGCGCTGCGGGCTCTGCGTGAGCGCCTGTCCGGTCCCGGACAAGGCGCTGCAGTTCGAGAACGGCCGCCAGCGGCCGCCGGTCTACCACTATGACCGCTGCATCCGCTGCTACTGCTGCCAGGAGATGTGTCCCCGCCGGGCGATCGGGAAGAGGACGCCGCTGCTGGGCCACGTCCTGCGGCTCGGATAGAGGCAGGACTATGCCGGCCGCAACATTACCCTTGTGCGCCTGGTGGCCCGCCGCAAAGCGTAGGGCCTGCCTGCCGGCGGGCTCCATTGCGCCGGTCCACGCCCAGACCAATGGGCGTACCCGGATGGAGCTCCTCAGCGCACCTTCAACAGCACCAGGAACAGGATCGGCGTGAGCACTGCCTGCAGGAGTACGAAGCGCACCAGCACCTGGGTGTTGGACCAGCCGTACACGTAGCGGACGTGATCGTGGAGCGGGTAGCGCACCCGCCGGAAGATGCCGATCTTGAAGAAGCGCAGCAGGGCCACCTTGAGCAGGCCCGTGGCCCCGTTGACCAGGACGACGCCGGCCACCACAAAGATGAGGAAGGGGTTCCCGCTGACCATGATCAGCGCGCCCAGCAGGAAGCCAATCGGGCGCGACCCGGCGTCCCCCATCAGGACCGCGCTGGGATGGGCGTTGTGCCACAGGTAGCCGGCCAGCACACCGGCCATCAGGAAGCTCACCATCCCCCAGAGGGCCCCGTCCGGATAGTGCGGCACCAACAGGTACTGCGAGATCTCCTTGTGCCCCACGACACCGTACAGCGTGGTGCCCAGGAAGACAAAGGCCACGATCGCCAGGCTGCCCGAGAGCCCATCGACGCCGTCCGTGCAGTTGGTGGCGTTGATCGTCAGCCAGATCAGCCCGGTGGCCAGCGGCACAAAGACCCACGGGGCGACGGTGATGGGCTCGCGGACAAAGGGTAGCCAGAGCTGCACGGCACTGAGCTGGCAGATGGCCAGCGCCCCGAGCAGCGAGATCGCCAGGTCGACCGCGGCCAGCACGTACTCGCTCCAGCCGCCCACGCTGCGGTCGTCCAGGAACCCGGCCAGCATAGCCAGGAAGGCGCAGCCGAGGACCTCGATGAGGCGGTCTTCCAGGGGCACGACCAGCAGGCTGACCAGCAGGCAGATGGGGACAAAGATGACGCCGGCACCGACCGGCTTCCCGACGCTCTGCTGGGCCGCCACGGCAAAGGCGCGGCCTTTGTCGCTGGGCAGATGGCGCCACAGCCGCGGCAGCAGAAGCCAGGTGCTGCCGGCGGCCAGGACCAGACCCAGCCCGGTCAGGAAGAGGTTGGAGGTCAGCAGGCGAAAGGGGCCATAGAAACCGACAAGCTGGTGACCAAGCCAGGGCAGCACCGGTTCCTCCCGACTACGATATCGTCCACCGCAGACTCAAACGGCCGGCGAGGTCGCTGCCCGCCGGTGCCCCTTGGCACTGCGCGCTACTCGTGCAGGTTCCATGCCGCCACGACGCCGATCCCCGCCCGGGTCAGGGCGTCGGCCGTCAGGTTGAGCGAACGGTGCTTCTCGATATAGTTCCTCTCCAGCGCCGGCATCAGCCCCTGGGCCTCGACGTCGGCCTTGGGCAGGAAATAGTCCAGGATGTCGGAGGGATGCTCCAGCGTCTCCTCCACCTCCACCTCGCCGCCCTCGTGCTTGGCGGCGATGTTGGGCACCTCGGCCGCCAGCTCGACCAGTTCCTGCCGGCGGTTGTACGGCTGACGGACGATCGACTTCCACGTCTCGGTGATGTGATGCTCGAAGCGCACGGCGTCTTCCAGCCCCAGCGCCTTGCGCATACGGGACGCCTGGCGGATGGTGTCGTTGTTGACCGAGTTGGAAAGGTTGAAGCCGATGAGCGAGGTAGTGCGGTCGGGGCGGGCAAAGAGGCGGGCCATCATCAGCGTCCAGAAGATCGCGCCGGGGTTGTCATTGCCCATGTAGACCGAGATCTTGAACTCGTTGTCCACCCCCAGGCGGTGCAGCAGGTAACCCATCAGGACGGTGCCGGGGTTGACATTGAGCACCTGGCGGATGCCGTAGGTGGTGTAATAGTGCAGGAACTCCTCCACCCATTTGAACACATAGTCGTTGGGCTGCCCTACGCCGCCGAAATAGCCGGTGATGGTGGATGGCCCGCCCAGGTGCACGTTGGAGCCGTCGGTGCCCTTGGTGTCCAGCGTCTCCACGTAGGTGGCGCCGACGATCTGCATAGCCGCGGCCACGGCCAGCGTGTCGCCGTGGTCCTGGACCTGTTCCTTCATATTGCGCACGCGGATGTAGCGCCCGGGCATCAGCTCGCGCTGCTCGATGGCCCGCTTGGCCTGCGCGATCAGGAAGGGAAAGTACTGCAGGGCGCTGATCTCCAGGGTGACGGCGTTGCGCTCATTGATGGGCGTGGTGTCCGCGGCCGGCCCCAGCACGCGCCGCCGGTACTCGGCCATGGAGACAAAGGCCCCCCGGTCGCGCTGCTCGATCAGCCACTCCAGGTCGGCCATGTAGGGCGATCCCGTGGCCCGCAGGCGGGCCAACAGGTTCTCCAGCTTCCGCGCCTCGGTGGCCTGGCGGTTGATCTCTTCCGGGCCGCCGTAGCGCTCGATGATCTCCAGCAGTCGATTGACCAGGTCATTGTCCGGATCAACGATATACCGGTTGACCGCCTCCAGGCTTTCCTCGGAGATGCGCAGCTTCTCTCGCAGGTCGCTCATCTTTCAGCTCCTCATCAGTTCCAAGAACTTGGCCTCTTCCCCCTCCAGCATGGTGTAGCAGTGCTCGGGCTGGGGGAAGGTGCCGGCGCGGACCTCTTCGCAATAGGCGCGCATGGCCTGGGTGATGACCTCGGCCACGTTGGCATACTTCTTCACGAACTTGGGCGTGAACGCCTGGAACTGGCCGATCAGGTCGGAGACGATCAGCAACTGGCCGTCGCAGTAGGGGCCGGCGCCGATCGACAGGACGGGGATCGTCAGCCGCTTGGTGATGTAGCCGGCCACCTCGGGCGGGACGGCCTCCAGGAGGATCATCTGCGCGCCGGCCTCTTGCACCGCCAGGGCATCCTCCACCACCATTTTGGCCGAGTCGGCGGTGCGGCCCTGGGCCTTGTGCCCGCCGAGCTGGCCGGAGCTCTGCGGGGTCAGGCCGACGTGGCCCATGACGACGATGCCGGCCTCGACGATGGCCCGGATCTGCCGGGCGATGCGCACGCCGCCCTCCAGCTTGATGGCGTCGCAGCCGGCCTCCTTCAGGAAGCGGCCGGCGTTCTCGACTGCCTTCTCCAGCGAGCTCTGGTACGACATGAACGGCATGTCGCCGATGACAAAGGTGTTGGGGGCGCCCCGGCGCACGGCCTCGGCGTGGTAGATCATCTGGTCCATCACCACGGGGATCGTCCCGGGGTAGCCGTAGACGCACATGCCCAGGCTGTCGCCCACCAGCAGCATGTCCATCCCGGCAGCCTCGGCGAACTGGGCCGTCGGGTAGTCATAGGCGGTCAGAAAGGTGATCTTTTCGCCGCGCTTCTTCATCGCGTAGAACTCGTGGATCATCTTTTTGGCCACTGGTACCCTCCTGTGAGCTCGGTAGCGAATCGCCGTCGATCGACTACCCTCGGTCCCGTTCCTCCTGGAACACAACGCGCCCATTGTACTACAACTCCGGCCAGTTGACAAAGAAGGTGATACGCGCGCCCTTCGCCGCAGGTGAGCGGCACCGGCGCGGCGGCGGTCGCAGGTGGGCCTGTGGATTCCGGCAGAGACGGATGTCCTGGGCGGCAGGCAGCCGTCACTTGTCGAGCACCATCCCCGTCGGATCGATCTCCCGCAAGATGCGCCGCTCCTCTACGGTGGGCGGCTGCGTCACCGGCACCTGTACCGGGACCAGGATCTCGAACTGGCTGTTGGCCTGCACCTCCCCGACGGTGACGCCCGGGTGCAGGCTGACCAGCTGCAGCCTCCTGGTGCGCTCGTCAAAGCCATAGACCCCCAGCTGGGTGATCACGCGGTAGGGTCCGCACCCCGCCGGCAAGCCGGCTTTTTCCCGCTGCCCCGGTCCCCCCAACCAGCCCGGCGTCGTGCAAAAGTCCAGCTTCTTCACAAAGGTCTGCGGGCTCTGGTTCCGCATGATGTAGAGCGTGCGCCAGCAGAACGAGCCCACGTCGTTGGCACCGCCCGAGCCCGGCAGGCGCACCTTGGGCCGTTCCCAGTCGCCGATCACGGTGGTGTTGATATTGCCGTAGGCGTCGATCGCCGCCGCGCCCAGAAACCCGTAGTCGATGTAGCCGGCCTGGGCGGCGGACATCACGTCGTGCATCGAGCTCGCCGCCACCGCCTGGTAAAAGGTGCGGGAATCGCCCACCGAGATGGGCAGCACCGGCACGCGCGGGCCCACCCCGCCGGCCTCGAAGACGATCAGGAGGTTCGGGGCGTGGGTGCGCTGGGCCAACATGGCGGCGATCATCGGCAGCCCGGTGCCGACAAAGACCGCCCGGTTGTCCTCCAGCAGGTGGGAGGCCACGCAGCTCAGCAGCTCCGCCAGCCTGTACTCGCCTTGCACGGTGCCAGAAGTGCCCATTCTCGCCCCCTGCTACGGTTCCGCATCCGCCATGGGCGCCCGAAGCTGCTCGATGCGCCGGAGCTGCCGCAGTTTGCGCAGGCCGCCGATGCGCTCCAGGTACGCGTCGAAATCGGCCACCCCGAAGACGTACCGCTCCAAGTACTCCCGCGCCCCCTGGTCCGTCCTGGCCAGGGTCATCCACTCGCGGATGTGCACCTCGTCCGAGTAGTACAGGTAGGGCATCTGGGTGGGGTGGCTGCCATAGGGCACCTCGCACACGGCGTCCACCACGTAGAACGGGATGACGGTCTGGCGCGGGTCCCGCCGGACCTCTTCCTCGTCGATGATCTCCTCGGTCGTGATGAGCACCCGCCGCGCGGCCCGCGCCAGCTCCAGGTCTTCGACCAGGATCCCGTCGATCTGCGCGTTGCCGTAGCGGTCGCAGCGCGGCACGTGCAGGAGGGCCACGTCGGGGTAGGCAGCAGGCAGCAGCGCCACGATCTTGCCGCTCCAGGGGTCCCGCACCTGCTTGGCCGAGCTCCTGGCAAAGGTATCGGTGCCCACCAGGTTGCGGACCGGGATGAAAGGCAGGCCCATCATGCCGGCCAGGAAGCGCCACTGGTAGCTGCCGTTGGAAAGCTCGGCCACGACCTTCACCCGACCGCTCTCCACGGCCCGCCGGCCGGCCGGCGACAGGCCCCGCAGCTCGTGGCCGAAGGAGTAGGCGCACTCCACCTTGCTGACGCAGCCCGCCCCGATCAGGATGTCTATGTCGTGTACCGCCGTCTTGCCGGCCATGGCCAGGTCCCGCCGGCCCTGCCGCACGATCTCATAGACCAGGGCCATGGGGACGCGCATGTGGCCAAAGCCCCCGACGGCGATATAGTCGCCGTCGTGCACGAACCGGGCCACCGCCTCGGCGACACCCATGCACTTGTCGACCAGGCCCCGCGGCTTGTTGTCGCGCACCCAGGCCCGGTTCTCGTCGGGGTCCCGCCAGCCCAGGAGCTCGCCTGTGCCCTCTGCCAGGATCTCCATCCAGCCCTCCTTGGGAAACCGTCGGCTCGCGGCCATTATACGACAGGAGAGCAGGGCAAAGCAAGTGGGAGTGCAACAACTCGTCCTGGGGAGCGCCCGGCTGGCAGCGCAGAGAGCGCGTAGAAGGACGTCGCGGTTTGGGACGAGTGCGCGGGCGTACAGGGCAAGTCCATCCTGCTGCGGCATCCCTCAAGTGGCCGCGAGTTGACAGTCAATCGGCCCTGCGGTATACTTGTGGTATATCAGAGATATCCTATGGAGGATGCCGGATGGAATCTGAGAACCAGGGCTCGTTGGTCGATCGGGCCTACCTCCGGCTGCGGCAGGAGATCCTGACCTGTGTCCTGCCGCCGGGGCATGTGGTCTCCGAGCGCACGCTGGCCCAGCGCTACGCGATGAGCAAGACCCCTATCCGCGAGGCGTTGACGCGCGTCTGCCACGAGGGGCTGGCGCAGCGCCTCTCCGGCCGCGGGTACATCATCGCGCCGATCACCATCCAGTACATCCGCGACCTCTTCGACCTGCGGCTGGTGCTGGAGGTGGCTGCAGCCGAGCGGGCCGCTCGGCAAGCTGCGCCCGCGCTGATTGCCGCGCTCCGGGAGATGTCGGCCGCCAGCTACTGCCTGGACGACCCGGAGAGCCACGTCTCGTTTCTCCGGACGAACCGTCGCTTTCACCTGACCCTGGCCGAGGCGGCGGCGAACCGCCGCCTGGTCGAGATCCTGGAGGTACTGCTGATCGAGATGGAGCGCCTCTTTCACCTGGGGCTCCGCCTGCGCGACAGCAGCCAGGAGATGCGGCGGGAGCACCAGGAGCTGGTCGCCGCCCTGGAGCGAGGAGACGTCGCCGAGACACGGGAAGCGATGATGCGCCAGATCAACGCCTCGCGGGACCGCATCCTGGAAGCGATCCTGCAAGGAGAAGTTCGGTCGATCCATGTGGGCGGGTAAGACCGGACGCAGACAAGGAGGAGGACGATGCCGTACATGGAATACAACGGGAGCCAGATCGAGGTGGACGAGGACGGCTTTATCGCCGATCCCGCGCTGTGGGACGAGGACCTGGCGCGCTTCCTGGCAGAGCGCGCAGAGGGCATCACCGAGCTGACCGCGGATCACTGGAAGGTCATCCACTACCTGAACCGGTACTATGCCGAGTTCGGGATCGCCCCGATGGTGCGCAAGCTGTGCAAGGAGACCGGCTTCCAACTGCGGTACATCTACGAGCTGTTCCCGGGCGGGCCGGCCCGCGGCGCCTGCAAGGTCGCCGGCCTGCCCAAGCCGACGGGCTGCGTGTGAGGGTTCCGTTGGTCCTACAGTGGTTCTCCATCGTCTTTGGCTGGGCATCGCTGCTCCTCTTTGTCGTCCTGGCGGCGCGCAAGGTCTACCTGTTTGCGACCATGCCGCTGAACCTGCGCTGGGAGGTCTACCCCGTGCCGCACGAGACGGGGGAGCGGCGGCAGTATGGCGGCTCCTACATGGAGCAGGTCGACTGGGCGACGAGAGCCAGGCCGGCGGCCGGGTGGGCCGAGCTGCCGGAGATGGCGGCGGAGATACTCCTGTTGCGGCGCGTCCGCGAGCACAACCCCTATGGCCTGTGGCCGCTGTCCCTGGCGCTGCACTGGGGCATCTACCTGCTGCTGCTCTGGATGGTCCTCCTGGCTGCCGCCAACTGGCTCCCCACCTTGACCTGGCCGGCCGCGGGTATCGGCGGCGCGGCCTTCGTGCTGGGAACGGCCGGGGCCCTGGGCTTGATCGTCAGGCGGGCTACCCACAGCGAGCTGGCACGCTATACCGCACCGATCGACTATTTCAACCTGGCATTCCTGGCCGCGATCTTCGGCGTGGGTCTGGCCTCCTGGCTGGCAGACCCGCTCTTCTCGCAGCACCGGGCGTACATCGGCAGCCTGCTCTCCTTCCGCCCGACCGCGGTATCCTTCCTGGCCCTGGCCATGTTCCTCCTATTGCAGGCCTTTGCCATCTACATGCCATGCTCCAAGCTCCTCCACTACATCATGAAGCACTTTACCTTCCATGAGACGTTGTGGGACGACTCGTTCAGGGTGCCGGGATCGCGCCGGGGCCGGCGGGTTGCTCGCCAGCTCTCCCACACCCTGGACTGGGGCGGCTCGCACGTCGGGCCGCGACAGACGTGGCAGGAAGGGGTAGAGGGGACCTCGACGGGTCGAAAGGAGCGCCCATGAGGAAGAAGGCGCTGCGCATCCGCGACGTGGCCAGGCCGGGCGATAAGCCGCTGGTGTCCCTCGAAGCCCAGGAGCTGATGGATGTAGGCCCCGCCTCCGCGCCGCCCCCGGGAACGCCGCGCGCCAGGTGGCTGGAGACGTACAACTTTTCCCTGGACGGCTTCTCCGACCTGGACCTGCCCAAGCCCCAGACGCCGGAGGAGCAGGAGCGGTTCGTGCAGGCGTTCTGCCGCGGGCTGGAGAAGCTGCTCGACCCCCAGGACAACTGGACCTTTCTGAAGGCGCTCAAGCTCTCGCTGGACTACTGCCTGCGGTGCCAGACCTGCTCGGACGCCTGCCACGTGTACCTGGCCAGCGGAAGGCAGGAGGTCTACCGTCCCACCTTTCGCTCCGAGGTCCTGCGGCGCATCTATCAGAAACGCTGTACGGTGGCGGGCAGGTGGCTGGGGCCGCTGGTTGGGGCGGACGTCGACCTGAGCTTCCCGACCGTCTGGCGGCTGCTGGAGATGTCGTACCGCTGCAACCTCTGCCGCCGCTGCGCCATGGTCTGCCCGGTGGGCATCGACAACGCCCTGATCGCGCGCGAGATCCGCAAGCTGTTCAGCCAGGAGCTGGGCATTGCCCCGGCCGAGCTGCTCAAGAAGGGCTCCCGCAAGCACCTCGAGGCGGGCTCCTCGACCGGCATGACGCCGGCCGGCTTCCGGGACTCGATCGAGTCGATCGAGGAGCTCATCGAGGAAAAGACCGGCCGCAGGATCCGGGTCCCGGTGGACAGGAAGGGGGCGGACATCCTGCTCCTCCACAACGCCGGGGAGTTTCTCTCGTGGCCGGAGAACCCGGCAGCCTTTGCCATCCTGCTGGACGCGGCCGGCATCGACTACACGCTGAGCAGCGACCTGCTCGGCTACGATGCCGTCAACTACGGCGTCTGGTTCGACGATGTCGAGTTGGCCCGCGTGGCGCTGCGGCACGTCAGGATCGCTCAGACGCTGGGAGTGCGCAAGATCGTCGTCGGCGAGTGCGGCCATGCCCACAAGGCCCTCTGCGTGACCGCGGACCGCGTGCTGCCCGACGACTGCAGCCTCCGAGAGATGCCGCGTGAGAGCTGCCTGCCGCTGCTGCGCGACATCGTGCAGAGCGGCGCGCTCCGCCTGGACCCCGCGCGCAACGACTTTCCCGTCACCCTGCACGATTCCTGCAACGTAGTGCGACTGATGGGCATCGTCCGCCCGCAGCGGGAGATCATCGCCCGGGTGTGCGCGCAGCCGCTGCGCGAGATGACGCCGCAGGGGGTGTGGAACTATTGCTGCGGAGGGGGCGGCGGCTTTGCCATCATGGACACGCTCAACTTTTCCGAGTGGCGCAACCAAGTCGCAGTGCGGATGAAGGTGAAGCAGGTCCTCGACGCCTTCCACGACGTCCTGGACCCCGGGGTGAGGAAGTATGTGGCCGCGGCCTGCTCCAACTGCAAGGGGACCCTGCGGGACGCTATCGCCCGCTACGGGCTGCGCGAGCAGTTTGGCATCGGGTACGGTGGGCTGGCCGACCTGATCGTCAACGCCATGGTCGACCTGCCGCAGCCGTATATCGAGTGGGACTCTTCCTTCTAGATCGCGGCGAGAGGAGAACGCAATGGGCAACCTGATCTACCTGGACAGCGGCGCCACGTCTTTCCCCAAGCCCGAAGAGGTCTATACCTACATGGACCATTTCTACCGCCACTTCGGGGTCAATCCCGGCCGCTCCGGCTACGACCTCTGCATGGAGGCCGGCGCCGTCGTCGACAACACGCGCAAGGCGCTGACCAGGTTCTTCAACGGCACCGACCCGAACCGCCTCTGCTTCTCCTACAACTCGACCGACGCCCTGAACCTGATCATCTTTGGCATGCTCCTGCCCGGCGACCACGCCATCTCGACCACCATCGAGCACAACTCGGTGCTGCGGCCGCTCTACCACCTGTCGCGCCAGGGCGTCGACGTCGACTACGTCCCGTTTGACGCCGCGGGCTTTGTCGAGCCCGACGAGATCCGCCGCCGTTTTCGGCCGAACACGCGGTTGGTCATCGTCAACCACGCGTCCAACGTCATCGGGACCGTCCAGCCGGTGCGGGAGATCGGGCGCTACTGCCGCGAGGCCGGCATACCTTTTGCCATCGACGCGTCGCAGTCAGCCGGCAAGGTCCCGGTGGACATGGAGGCGCAGTACCTGGACGTCGTCGCCTTCACCGGCCACAAGTCGCTATTGGGGCCCACCGGGATCGGCGGGCTCTACGTACGGGAGGGGATCGAGATCCGGCACACCCGGGCCGGCGGCACGGGGGTCCGCTCCGCAGAGCGGGGCCATCTCGAGGACTATCCCTTCCGTCTGGAGTATGGCACGCACAACACCGTCGGCATCGCCGGCCTCTCTGCCGGGCTCCGGTGGATTCTGGAGAGAGGCATGGAGAACATCCACGAACACGAGATGAAGCTGGCCCGCCTGCTCCGCGACGGGCTGGCGGCCATCCCGGGTGTGACCCTCTATTGCCAGGACGACCTGACCGAGCACATTGCCGTCCTGGCCTTTAACGTGCAGGGGATGGATGCCGGGGACGTGGGGACGATGCTCGACGTCGACTACGACATCGCCTGCCGGACGGGTCTGCACTGCGCGCCGCTGGTGCATGAGCAGCTCGGGACCGCTCGGATCCGCGGCGCCGTGCGCTTCGGCATCGGGCCTTTCAACACGGAGGAGCACATCCAGAAGGCAGTCGCAGCGGTCGGCGAGATCGCCGCCCTGCGGCAGCGCTAGGGGCCGGCGGACGACCGACGGCCGCGCCGCTGTCCGGTGGCGGCGCTGCTAGACGCTCTTGACGAACTCTGCGCTTGGGGAACCACACTCCACGATCTTGAATGTGGTGTGAAGCGCCGCCGTCGAGTCTCCACCCACCCAGAGATCGAACGTCTCCGCTTCCTGCACCCACGCGTTCTCCACGGGCGACCAGAAGCTCAGCTCGCCGGGGCCGAGCGCCAGGTGCACGGTCTTCTTCTCGCCGGGCTCCAGCGCGATACGGGCAAAGCCTTTCAGCTCGCGCGCGGGACGCGAGGCGCTCCCGGCGCGCTGATGGATGTACAGTTGGACGACCTCATCGCCCGGCCGGCCGCCGGCGTTCTCGACATCCACAGAGACATGGATCGTCTCCCCCCGCTTGGCCTCCGCCCGGTCGAGACGCAGGTTCGAGTAGGCAAACGTCGTATAGCTCAGCCCGAATCCGAAGGGATACAGCGGAGAGGTGGGGAGATCCCAGTACCGCGACGTGAACCAAGGCGACGTGTCCGGCTGATGCGTGAGGTTGAGGGCGTGGTAGACGGGGCATTGCCCGACGCTGCGCGGCCAGGACACTGGCAGCTTGCCTCCCGGCGTGGCATCGCCGCAGAGGAGATCGGCGATGGCGTTGCCACCTTCGACGCCGGGGTGCCACGCTTCGAGAATGGCCGGCACGCGCTCGGCCACGCGCGAGATGTCGAGCGGCCGGCCGTTGATGAGAACCAGGACGACGGGGCGGCCGGTGGCCGCCACCGCTTCGATCAGCTCCACCTGCCGGCCGGGCAGCTCGAGCGTAGCCTGAGACGCCAGCTCACCGCTCATGCTGGCCAGCTCTCCGACCACGAGCACGACGACGTCCGAGCGGCCGGCCAGCTCCACGGCCCGGTCGAACTCGGCCTGGCTTTGGGCCGCCGTCCAGGGCACCGGCTGCGGTTTCCCCTGCAGCACGTCAAAGATCCTGGGATACGTGCGGTTCATGTCCACGCCCGGGGCATACTCGACCGGAATGCGGTCACCGACCTTGGCGCGAATGCCCGCGACGACCGTGACGACATCGTGGGGATCGCCCGACATGGCCCAGGAGCTCAGGAGGTCCGGCTGCGAGTCGGCCAGCGGGCCGATCACCGCCAGCGACTTGACGGCGGGCAGCCGGAGCGGGAGCAGCTGCCCCTCGTTGCGGAGCAGGACGGCGGAGCGCTGCGCCGCACGGCGCGCGAGTTGGCGATGCTCCGGCGTGGCCAGTACGCTCTGAACCTGCGACTCGTCGATGTAGGGGTGCTCGAACAGACCCAGGCGAATCTTGGCCGCGAGGATGGGGCGCACCGCTTCGTCGACCACCGCGACCGGGATGCGGCCGTCGTGGACCAGGGCAGCGAGATTCTCCAGATACGTCCGGCTGGCCATGTCCATGTTGACGCCGGCGGTGAGCGCACGGAACGCGGCGTCCTGCGGATCGCGGGCAAAGCCATGCGTGACCAGGTCCATAACGGCCAGGGCATCGCTCACGACAAAGCCGCTGAAACCCCACTCGCGCCGCAGCACCTGATCGAGCAGGAACCGATTGCCCGTCGCGGGCACGTCGTTCAGATCCATGTAGGCGCTCATGAACGTGCCTACGCCGGCCTCGAGTGCTGCGCGAAACGGCGGCAGGTAGACGTTGCGCAGCAACACCTCGGGCACATAGGCCGAGTCATAGTCCCGGCCGCCTTCGGCAGCGCCGTAGCCGGCATAGTGCTTGGCGCAGGCGAGCAAATGCCCGGGACTGCCGATCTCTGCACCCTGAAAGCCGCGCACCTGCGCCTGGGCGATCGCCGCGCCGAGGAACGGATCTTCTCCCGCCCCTTCCATGATACGCCCCCAACGGGCATCGCGGGCGATGTCCACCATCGGCGCAAAGGTCCAGTTGATGCCGCTAGCGCTGGCCTCGCGCGCGGCGACGGCCTGTGCCTGTTCCACGAGCTGCAGGTCCCACGAAGCGGCCAGGGCGAGCGGGATCGGAAAGACCGTGCGAAAACCGTGGATCACATCCAGCCCGAACAACAGCGGGATATGCAGGCGCGACTCTTCCACGGCAATATGCTGAAGGCGGTTGATCTCCGCCGGGTCGGACAGCCACAGGATCGAGCCGACCTGTCCCTGCCGGACGCGGTCGTCCACCGGGACCGTATCGGGGACGTATTGGCCGATCTGTGTCAGTTGCCCGATCTTTTCCTCGAGCGTCATCTGCCGAATCAACTCGTTCACCCGCTCGTTCACCTGCTCGGCGGCAGCCATCTTTCTCTCCTTTGTCTCGAGTGTACCGACTACAGGCGGCACTTGCCACCACGTTGCCTCTCACGTACTCCCATGGCAGAACAGATGCCTGGATGAGCGCACTACACAGTGGACAGATCCCACTCCTCATGGATCTTGGGCACGTCGGCGATCAGGCGCCTGGTGTATGCCTCCTTGGGACGCAGAATCACCTCGTCGGCAGATCCGTGTTCGACGAACCTTCCACGCTCCATGATATACACGCTGTCAGAAACATAGTAGGCCAGGCCGATGTCATGGGTGATGAAGATGATCGTCATCCCGATCTCGTTGCGCAGTTGCATCAGCATGTCCAGGATGGTCGCGCGTGAGCACGCATCGATCATCGAGGTTGGCTCGTCGGCCAGCAGGATCTTGGGCATCAGCAGGAAGATACGGGCAATCATCAGGCGCTGCATCTGGCCACCGGAGAGCTCAAAGGGGTACTTGCCGGTCAACTCCTTGAACTCCAGGTTGACAAAGCCGCACGCCTCGGCCATCATTTCCACCTTCTTGGCATGGGGAAGATGGCGGCCGCTGCGCATGTGGATGCAGTCCAGGAGCACCGTATCGATCTTTCGGAATATGTTGTAGGAGGAGTACGGATCCTGAAAGATCGCCTGGATATTCTTCCAGTATTCCCTTCTCTTTCCTTGTGTGCTGATGTCGCGCCTCTTCCCCTGGAAGTAGATCTGCCCCTCGGTGACGCTGATCAAGCCCAAGAGCATCTTGGCCAGGGTCGTCTTTCCACTGCCCGATTCGCCCACGATCGAGACGATCTCGCCGTCGTAGAACTCGAAATCCACGTGGTCGACAGCTACGGTTCTGTTGCGACCAAGGCCAAACACCTTGGTGAGTCCTGATCCGCTCAGGCATACCTTCTTTTCACCGGGCATCTCTTCGGGCCTCCCGCAGATAGGCATCCCGCAACTCTTTTTCCGTCAAGATGCAGCGGTACGCGCGACCGCGAGATATCTCACACAACTCGAGAGAAGTCAGCCTGCACTCCCGTTGAACGTACCTGCAGCGGTCGGCGAACCGGCAGCCAGACGGCGGATCCTTCAGGTTCGGCGGTACTCCGGGAATGGCGGTCAGCTTGCAGGCCCGCAGGCCCTCTTCGGGCACGATGATCGAGCCCATGAGGCCTCTGGCATATGGGTGGAGTGGATCGAACACGACTTCTTTGGCGGTGCCCTTCTCCACGATCTGCCCCGCGTACATGACCATGATATCATCCACCACGTTGTAGAGCAGTGGAAGCTCGTGCGTGATAAAGATCAGCGATTTGACGACACCATCCTCCATCAAGTTCCGCAGCATCTTGATGACCATCTTCTGCGACGTGACATCGAGTGCGGAGGAAGGCTCGTCGGCGATCAGCACCCTCGGCGAAAGGATAACCGATGTCGCGATCACCGTGCGCTGTTTCATGCCGCCGGAGAGCTCGACGGGGTATTGTTGCAGCACCTTCGGTGGAAGCCCCAAGCGCTCGAAACACCCTCTGGCAAGGTCATAGATCTCTTTCTTGGTCTGGTACGGATCGTGCGCCTGGATGACATCCTCGATGAAGCGGATGATCTTCTGGGTGGGGTTGAGCGCATTCATCGCGGATTGGGGGATATAGGAGATCTCTGTCCCCAAGATCGATTTGCGAATGGCATCCGGATCCATCCCAGAGATATTCCGCCCGGCAATGATGATCTCTCCACTGACATAGTGCAGCGGAGGGAAGTAATACCCCATCAGGCTCAGTGCGAGCGTCGACTTGCCACAGCCGGATTCCCCGGCGATGCCCAGCGATTTCCCCTCTTCGACCGTCAGAGAGACGTGGTCGACCGCGTATACGCTCTCCTGAAACCGGGTGACGTACTTTGTTGTCAGTTCCTTGACCTCGAGCATTACTGTCGACATTTCGGCCACCTAGTCCCTCAATGCCGGGTTGAACACCTGGTCGAGGCCTGTATTCATCAAGTTCATCGAGAATGTGATCAGAGCGATGACGATGAGAACAGGCAAGTACGCCCACCATTTTCCCAGGATCTCGGCCTGGTAGATCAGAGCCCACTGCATCATCAGTCCCAGGGTCGGCACCAGCGTCGTCTTGGGTCCCAACCCGAGGATCGACAGGCCGGCCTCTGTCAGAATGGCCGAGGAGATCTGCAGGATCAACGCCATGACGACGTACGAAGCGATGTACGGCAGGATATCGGTGAGGATAATGTGCGCGATGGAGTGCCCAGAAAGCTTCGACAGATTGACGTGGTCTCGATTCCGCAGCGACATTACTTGCGCCCGCACAGCCCTGGTAGTCCAATACCAGGAGGTGAACCCGATCACCACTGCGACGGTAGTAGCACCGCGCTGCTCCTGCCCGATACTGAATGAAATCAGAATCAACAACACCAGGGGGGGGATTACGGTAAAGATGTTGGTGAAGAACATGATGACGTCGTCCACCAGTCCGCCGACATAGCCCGCCAGCAATCCCAAGATCAGCCCAATCGAGGTGGCGATGACACCGGCAACAAGGCCGATCTCCAGGGATACGCCCGTGGCCTTGACCAGCTCCGTCAGCACATCCCGGCCAAAGTTGTCGGTTCCGAGCGGCAACACGCGCACATTCGGAACCTGGCCGACATTCACGTAAGCGGACTGTCCGATGGTGCCGACCTCCTGCAGAGCGGCCGTGGCGGGGTCTCTTTTCGCGATGATCATCCCCTCGGTGGATAGCAGCCCGTCGAGCGAGGCATCGAGCCGAACGTAGTAGTTCCGCTTGGCATTGGTCATCCCGGCGATCTTCACCTTGGGGTCATAACGGTCCTCCCACAGACCCAGGAGCTGGGCGGTGTCGTCGATGTCGATCTCGCTTTCAGGAACCCCGACGGCCACGAGCCACTCCTTCATGGCCAGGCGGTCGTCGTTGCTCAACCTGCTGGCGACTCGATTGGCTGCGGCGTCATTCAGAAGCAGCGTGTACTGGGTGGAGCCGACGCTGTCATAGACGTTCACATAGATCCCGGGTGGGAAAAAAGTGCCCTGGCTGATGGTTTCCAGCGGCGGATACGGCAGGATCAGTGGATAGAAGATCACGATCAACAGAATGGCCACAAAAATGCAGAACCCAACCACGAACTTGCCCGAGTGGAAGACCTGGCGAATGGTGTGTCTCATGGCGGCATCTCCTCAATCCGCCTGCGCTGCTTTGATACGCGGGTCAATGAAGCCGTAAAGGATTTCGATGATGAAGGTCGCGCTCAGCACCATCACCGTGACGATCAATGTGGAGGCCGAGATCAGCGGATAGTCCTGGCCCAGCACACCGTTGTAGAGCGTGTAGCCAAGCCCTGGATAGCTAAAGACGATCTCCGCCACCAGCGCGCCGCCGACCATGGTACCGATCGACAACGCCAGGCCGGTTATCTGCGGAAGCATGGCGTTTCTGAACACATAACCGACGATCTTCCGGTCCCTGATGCCCATGAAACGAGCGTACTTCACATAGTCCGCATTGAGCTCGTAGATGGACATGGAGCGCATCCCAATCGCCTGACCGCCGATTGCGATCAATACGATCGACCAGAACGGCAACTGGTAATGCACGATCACGGACCAGATGAACTCCCAGCTCAGGTGGGGAATCATATTGTACGCGTATCCGCCCGAGGTTGGAAACCATCCCAATCCGACCCCGAAGATGACCAGCAGGATGATGGCCATGCCAAACGCCGGGAGATTGCTCACAAAGATACTGACGGGCAAGAGGACTCTGTCAAAGCCCCCCTTGAGATAGGCCGACAACGCCCCCAGTGTGTTGCCGATCACCCAGCCGACGATGATCGCCGGAAACTGCAGCGCCACCGTCCAGACAATGGAAGACCTGAGGACATCGGCCACAGTACGGGGATACTGGCTGAAGGAGAACCCAAAATCGCCCCGCACCACGTTTCCCAGGTAGATGAAGAACTGCTCCAGCATAGGTCTGTTGGTGCCGAAGAGGTCCGCGTATTGCTGATAGATCGCCTGGACCCCGGTCGCATTGCTCATGCCTTGGGCAAGCCTGGCTACGATGGCTGCCACAGGGTCTCCCGGCATCAAGCGGGGCAGGAAAAAGTTCAGCATGAATGCGCAGACCAAGGTGACGATGAACCAAAGTAGCTTGTTGAGGAAATACCTCCGGTATCCTTTCAACGCAGTACCTCCTCGGCTGCCGCATCATGCGTCTGCGGATAGGTGCAACGCACAGACGGGCGTGCTGTACCCGTATGTGCGTTGCACCTGCGCAACTCCAGCCACTTGGAGGGACAGCCATGTTCCGGGGTTAGCGGAACATGGCTGTCCTGTTGCATTGCAGCCTACGGGTTCACCAACGTGATGTTGTAGAGACAGGCAATGCTCCAACCGTCGGTGCAGTCGAGCGGCGGGACGGGCGGATCGGTGCCATCATCCTGGTGCGGGAAGTTTGTCCAGACCGTCTCGTTCACAGCATGGAACGACTGCGGACGGTACATGAGTGAGAAGGAGGGAACGTCGGTCAGGTAGATCCTGACCAGTTCCGTGTACATCTGCTTCAGCTTGGCGGGGTCGGTTTCGGTGGGGATCGCCTGGATCAACGCATCGACATCCGGGTTGGAGTACTGACCCCAGTTGCCGTTCCAGTTGCTCGACATGCCGATCCACTCGGAGCTGAGCAAGTTGCGGATACGTCCCCAAGGCTGGGTGGGTCCAGCGCCGGCGCTCCACATCATGAAGATGTCATAGCCCTCCGGGAGAGGCGCATCCGACTTGGTGACGACGGTCTGATACACGGACCACTCAGGGTAGTTGGTCGTGATCTCGATACCGATCTTCTTGCCGGCGGCGGCGACCACTTCGATCGCAGCCTGCCAGTCGGACCAGCCGTTGGGGCAGGTGGCTACGTAGGAGAGCTTCTTCCCGTTGTATTCGCGCCAGCCATCGCCGTCGGTATCGACGATCCCGGCATCGTCGAGCAGTTTCTTGGCGCCTTCGATGTCGTTGCCGGCCCACTGCAGGTCCTTGACGGCTTCGTGATCGTACAGGGCCTGCTCACCAGGGGTCGGGTTCATGAGGGAGCGCGGAACCTGCTCGAAGGTGGCCGACTGGTTGGTCATGGCGTTGGCGATGATGGTGGGATAGTCCACGGCAATCGCAATGGCCTTGCGCACCGCGACCTGATCCAGGCCGTGGGCCTTCAGATTGTAGAACGCGGTGGGGAGGCTGGCGCCGATGCCATAGGGCGCCTCGGGCAGGTACGTGGAGATGGGCAGCCCGTAGTTCAGCCACAGGAGCTGAATGTTGGAGTTGAACTGCTGGCTGACATCCACCTCGCCCTTGGCCAGCGCGACCGAGCCGGCGGCGTTGTCCTTGAAGATCGTGTGGGCCAGGTACTTCGGAGCCGGCAGCTTGCCCCACATGGAGGGATCCTGGCCCCAGTAGTTGTCGTCCCGAATGAGGACAACCTTGGTATCGTCCGCGAAGAACTTGTGGTAGGGACCGGAGTAGACGACGTCCTCCGCGGTGTCCGCCAGGAACTTGGTGGCATCGCCCCCGGAGCGTGCCTCCAGTGTCTGGGTCCAGGCCTTCTGGATGACGTAGTTGGTGCTCACGTAGGCAGCGACCAACAGGGGGTTGATCGCCTTGCCATCCGCGCCCAGCTTGGCCTTGATCACGACCGTCTGGGCATCGACCGCTTCGATGGTGTCGATATAGTCCTTGTTGCCGGCACCGGTGGGGGTGTTGTACTTGACGTGGCTAGCCCAGGTATAGGCAACATCCTCAGCGGTCACCGGGGTGCCATCGCTCCACTTGGCGGCAGGCTTGATCTTGAAGGTGAGCTCCGTAAGAGCATCGTTCCAGGAGTAAGGCCCATCCGCCAGCAAAGGATACACCTTGCCGTCCAGCATGTTGTACAGGTACGGGGTCTCGAACATGGTGACGCGGGCGCTGTCCTGCTGGACCACAGCCATCGCGTTGTTGCAGCTGGAGGAGTAGGGGTTCCAGCAGACAACCGGGCCCCACTGCTGACCGTTGAAATACAGGGTCTCTTTGCGGGGCAGTGTGCCTTCCTCAGGAACCGGCGTGACCTGAACCTCGACGGTCGCCTTGACCTGGACGGTTTGCGCGACCGGGACCGCGACCGTCTGGACGATCGTCTGCGGCGTAGCCGTGGGGCCACAGGCCACCAACAGCAGGGGGGCGATCATCGCCACGATGACCAACAGCGCTAGCTTCTTGTGGTGCGCCATTTCTTCCTCCTACGCGTTCTCCTGAATGGTCGAATCTTCAGAGAAATGACCGACTCAATTGGGACTGCCTGCGTCTCTGCAATCTCACCTCCTTTTGTGTGCGAGCCAGAGAACTGCCCGCCAATCGCGCCTGCACCCAAGGTTCGCCCATGCGGTGGTCATGGAGTCCAGGCCAATGGACGGATCATCCTCCGGCAAGAGCGTACCTCCTCAGGTGAAACAGGATGTCCCAAGGGCAAACCCCAATCAGCCTGACTGCATCAGCCCTTGGCCGGCCGCGATTCAATGCAGTGCCCCACAGGACTCTCGCACGGCCAGTTTCGTCGGCAGGATGATCCGATTCGCTGGGGCTTGCGCATCCGGCAGATGCTCCAGCAAGCTCAACAACAGATCGGCCGCCATCGAGCCCAGATGCTCGATGGGCTGGTGCACCGTGGTCAGCGCCGGCTCCACGGCTGCGGCGATTGGCATGTCGTCGAAACCGACCAGGGCGACATCCTCTGGAACGCGGAGGTTGGCCGCTCGGAGCGCCTTGAGCGCACCGATAGCCGTGATATCGCTGGCCGCAAAGATGGCCGTCGGCGAAGCCGAGAGCAGACGCTGCGCGCCCATCCAGCCGCCGGCCTCCGTGTAATCGCCTTGCACGATCAGGTTCTCGTCCACAGCGAGCTGGTGCGCCTCGAGTGCCTCGCAGTAGCCGGCCAGACGATCCGCGCCAGCAGTCATTCCCAGCGGGCCGGTGATGGTAGCGATCCGCGTGTGCCCGAGGCGGATCAGGTGCTCCACAGCCATCCGCGCCCCACCGACGTTGTCCACATCCACATAGTTCACGCGCTCGTCGGGATGCCGGCCCACCAGCACAAAAGGAACGCCATCCTGCAGCAACCTGGAAAAGAGCGGGTCGTCCGTGTACGCCGAAGCCACGACCACGCCATCCAGGTGCCCACTGCGGATGACGCGCCGGTACATCTCCTCCGGCCCGGCCCGGTCGTCGAACAGGGAGAGCAACAGGTGATAATGCTCGGCATTGCACGTCTTGGTGATGCCGCACAGCAGGTGAGGGAAGAAGGGATCGGTGAAGAGCTTCGTGACAGTCTCGGGGATGATGACGCCGATGATGCGTGTACGGCGGGTAACCAGGCTGCGGGCTGCGGCGTGAGGCTGGTAGCCAGTCTGGTGGATCACCTGCCAGACCTGCTCGCGCACCTGCTCCCGCACACTGGGATGGTCGTTGACGACACGCGAGACGGTGGAGCGCGAGACCCCGGCCAGCTTGGCGATTTCCTCCAGTGTGAGCGCCATCGATCCCCTCGATCTCGGGTCTGGAATCGCTCTCACGACAGCCTGCCCAAGAAGCCCGAAAACGGCGGTTGCGGCGTCAATCTCACGTTTTCCTGGGAGCGCTCTCATAAACAGTATACCATATCTTCCAGGCGTTGTCAAGAGGGAATTCGAGAGGGACGGCGCAACAAGTAGCACCGGCCGGGCCCGCCGGCGGGCGAACCCACCGGCTACGGAGAAAGCCCCTTCGAGGCTACCCGGACAGGCCCACAGGGCCTTGCATCTTGTAGCCAGAACATTTATGTCCGGTTGAAGCCTTCGGAGGTGCCCGGCCACTGGAACGAGATACGCTGCCCCTCCGCAGAGCCCGATTGTCAATCGCTCCCTCCTCGGGTATAATCCAACCAATCTGATGCGCAAGGAGATGAAGATGGTCAAAAGGTCTTTGGCCGGCCAGTGGCAGTTCCGCGAGTCCGCCAGCGATGCCTGGCTGCCCGCCCGGGTGCCCGGCTCCGTCCACACCGACCTGCTGGCGCTGGGCCGCATCCCCGACCCCTTTGTCGCCGACAACGAACTGCATGTGCAGTGGGTGGCCGAGCGCGACTGGGAATACCGGCGCACCTTCCAGGTCGCGCCGGAGCTGCGTGGCGAGGAGCATGTCTTCCTCGTCTGCGACGGGCTGGACACGCTGGCCGACGTCGAGCTCGACGGCCAGCGTGTCGGCCACGCCCAGAACGCCTTCCGCCGCTACGAGTGGGACGTCACCGCGCTCCTGGCCGGCAGCGAGCACGAGCTGCGCATCTGCTTCCCCTCCCCGATCGCCTACATGCGCCAGCGCCAGGCCGAACAGCCCATGTCCGCCCCTGCGCAATCCATCCCCGGAGGACCCCACCTGCGCAAGGCGCCCTGCCAGTTCGGCTGGGACTGGGGCCCGCAGTTGCCACCGGTGGGCATCTGGAAGGATATCCGTCTGGAGGCATATTCGGTGGCCCGACTCGCCGATGTTCGCCTGGGCCAACGTCACGCCGACGGCGCCGTGACTATCACGGCCGACGTGACCGCAGAGCGCTGGAAAGAGGCCGACCTGAGGGCGACGCTGCTCCTCGTCGCACCGGACGGCAGCAGGCAAGAGTCCGAGATCGCCCTGAGCGGCAACGCTGTCACGGGCACGCTGTCCATTCAGGTCGACAGACCGCAGCTCTGGTGGCCCAACGGCTACCCTGCGAGTGTGAAGGCGGGCGGCGCGCAGCCGCTCTACCAGGTGGAGGTCACGCTCCACCAGGGCAACACGCTGCGCGACCGGCGCACCTTCCAGGTAGGGCTGCGCACGCTGGAACTGCGCCGGCAGCCGGACGAATGGGGCGAGTCGTTCGTCCTGATCGTCAACGGCGTGCCGATCTTTGCCAAGGGCGCCAACTGGATCCCCGCCGACTCTTTCCCCACCCGCATCGGCGACGAGCACCTGGAACATCTCATCCGCAGCGCCGCAGACGCCCATATGAACATGCTGCGCGTATGGGGCGGCGGGTTCTACGAAGAAGAGCGCTTCTACGATCTCTGCGATCGGTACGGCATCCTGGTCTGGCAGGATCTCATCTTCTCGTGCAGCACCTATCCCGACGCCGAATCGTTCTTCGAGAACGTGCGCGGCGAAGTGGTGGAGAACGTCCGCCGGTTGCGTCACCGCGCCAGCCTGGCACTGTGGTGCGGCAACAACGAGATGGAGTGGGGCTGGGAGATGTGGGGTTGGGACAGGCCGGAGTACCAGCATCTTCGAGCGGCCTACGAGCGCATGTTCCATCACTTCCTGCCCGGGATCTGCGCCAGTGAGGACCCGGACCGTGCCTACTGGCCCAGTTCACCCTCGTCCCATACCCCTTTCGTGGACGCCAACGGTGGGCGGGCCGGCGACACGCACTGCTGGGACGTCTGGCACGGCATGAAGCCGTTCCGCTTCTACCGCCAGCACGCCACACGCTTCGTCAGCGAGTTCGGCTTCCAGTCGCTGCCGCCGCTGGCGACCGTGCGCACCTACGCCGACGAGGCCGACTGGAACATGACTTCCTACCTGATGGAGCATCATCAGCGCAACGCCGCCGGCAACGGCAAGATCGTCACCTACCTGACCGACCACTTCCGCTTGCCGAAGGACTTTGCGTCGCTAGTATACCTTTCGCAGCTGCTGCAGGCGGAGTGCGTGCGCACTGGAGTGGAACACTGGCGGCGCAACAAGCAGCGCGTCGGCGGCGCCCTCTACTGGCAGCTGAACGACTGCTGGCCGGTCGCCTCCTGGTCCAGCCTGGACTATTTCGGACGCTGGAAGGCGCTACACTATGCCGCGCGCCGCTTCTACGCGCCGGTCCTGCTTTCGGCAGAAGAGGATGGCTCCAGGGTGGCGCTCCATGTCACGAGCGACCTGACCGGCGAGTGGCAGGGTGCCGTCCGTTGGTCGCTGGAGACGCCGGCCGGCGAGGTGCTGCAGTCGGGCGAGGAGGTCGTGACACTGCCGGCCCTGGGCTCGGCGCAGGTCTGCGAGCTCGACTTTGCCGATCACCTCGCCGCCGGCCCCTCGATCACCGTCAGCGCCAACATCCGCCGCGATCTCGTGCTGGTCTATGAGCTGTGGCAAGGCGCGGAGCGGCTCAGCATCGCCGTCCTACCTTTCGTCCCGAACAAGCACCTCGAACTGGACGCCCCTGGACTGCGCACGGTCGTGCGCGAGACAGAGGCCGGTTTCGAACTCCAGATCACGGCGACACGGCTGGCTCGCTTCGTCTGGCTGGAATTGGCTGGCACCGACGCGGTCTTCAGCGACAACTGCTTCGATCTACCGGCAGGTCGCACCGTGACCGTGACCCTCCCGGCACTCGATGGCTGGACGCTCCAGCGCGTGCGCGACTCGTTGCGCCTGCGCAGCCTGGTGGATTCTTTCCGTTAGGCGTGGGTCAAGCCGCGTGAGCTGGCGGCTGCTGGGGGCCGGCTGACTCCCTTGCGGGGCAGACAGTCATGGGGCAGAACGCGCGGTTGCATACCGCTGTCGCTCGTAGTACAATATCTGCCGCCAGGACAGTGGACACCATTCCGTGGGGGTACAGCCGCGGGTTCAGAGGCAGGCGGTCGTGAAGTAGTGCGTCGCTGCATGGGGCCTATCCATGAGCGGGTTGATGAGCGACTCACTCTACTCCGCACTGAAGCGGGTGCCAATCGACGCTCCAGACATCCTGCTGCCGGCTGCCATCGTCCAGCAGTGCGGCCTCGCAGTCCGGGTGCAGCTCGCCGACGCCGGCCAGGACCCCGCCTTCCACTACGCCCCTTCCTCCGCCATCTTCTTCAGCTCGTAGAGCTTGTTGATGGCCTCCAGGGGAGTCAGCTCCTCCACGCGGAGCTTTTTCAGCTCCTCGACGGCCGGGTTCGCTTCACCGCCAAAGAGCGACATCTGCCTGACCACTACCGTCTGGCGCATGGCCTCGCGCCGCTCCTCCTTGTCGCCGCGCTGCTCCAGCGTCGCCAGCACCTCCTCGGCGCGGTGGATGACGCTCCCCGGCAGGCCGGCCAACTGCGCCACGTGGATGCCGTACGAGCGGTCGGCTCCGCCGGGGACGATCTTGCGCAGGAAGACGACCCGCCCCCTCTCTTCGGCAACCGCGACGTTGAAATTGCGCACCCGCGGCAGGACGCTGGCCAGTTCGGTCAGCTCGTGGTAGTGGGTGGCAAAGATCGTCCGCGCGCCCAGTTGGGGGTGGTTGTGCAGGTACTCGACCACTGCCCGGGCGATGGCCAGCCCGTCGTAGGTGGAAGTACCCCGCCCGATCTCGTCCAGCACGATCAGGCTGCGCCGTGTGGCATGGTGCAGGATGTTGGCCGTCTCGGTCATCTCCACCATGAAGGTGCTGCGCCCGGTGGCGATGTCGTCCTGCGCCCCCACGCGGGTAAAGATGCGATCCACCAGGCCGATCTCGGCTCCGTCCGCCGGAACAAAGGATCCTATCTGGGCCATGAGGACGATGAGCGCAACCTGACGCAGTGAAGTGCTCTTGCCGCTCATGTTCGGGCCGGTCAGAACGATGATCTGAGCGTCGTTGCAGTCAAGGCACATGTCGTTCGGAATGAAGGGCTCCTCCTTCAGCGTCACCTCCACCACCGGGTGCCGGCCGGCCTTGATCTGGATCGCCTCCCCTTCGTTCAGCACCGGCCGCACGTAGCGGTTGCGCACCGCCACCTCGGCCAGTGCCGCACACACGTCCAGCCGCGCCAGCGCGTCGGCCGTCGCCAGCAGGCGGTCGGCCGCGGCAGCGATCTGCGCCAGCACGTCCTTGTACAGCCGTGCCTCGACCTCGGCCATGCGCTCCTGCGCCCCCAGGACGATGGCCTCGTACTCCTTCAGTTCGGGGGTGATGTAGCGCTCGGCGTTGACCAGCGTCTGCTTGCGGATGTACTCCGCGGGGGCCCTTTTCTCCAACGCCTTGCTGATCTCGATGTAGTAGCCAAAGACCTTGTTGTAGCCCACCTTGAGGGTGCGGATGCCGGTGCGGGCGCGCTCCTTGTCCTCCAGCCCGGCGATCCAGTCGCGGGCCTCGCGGCTGGCCGCGACGATTTGGTCCAGCTCGGAGGAAAAGCCCGGCCGGATGACGCCGCCGGCACTGACCACCACCGGGGCCTCCTCGACGATGGCCCGGCCGATCAGGCCGGCCACCTCCGGGCAGGGGTCCGGCAGCGTCAGCAGGGGCGATGGGGGCACTGTCCCCGCCGCCGAGAGCGCGCGCTCCAGCACGTTGCGCAGGGCCGGCAGCCTCTCCAGCGAGGCCCGCAGCCCCAGCAGCTCGCGCGGGCCGGCGATGCCCGAGAGCACGCGGCTGGTGATGCGCTCGAGGTCGCGCATGCCGGCCAACATGTCGCGCACCTCACTGCGCAGGGCCGTATCCCCGACGAAGCGCTCAACCGCGTCGAGCCGGGCCGCGATCGGCGCCAGCTCCAGCAGCGGTTGGTTGACCCAGCGGCGCAGCAGGCGCTGGCCCATGGGGGTACGCGTCTGGTCCAGCACCCAGATCAGCGAGTACTCGGCCGCCCCGGTGAGGGTGTTGGCGGTCAGCTCCAGGTTGCGGCGGGTCTGCGGGTCCAGGGTCATGTACTGGCCGGTGGAGTAGGTGCGCAGGGAACGGATCTGGCGCAGCAGCCCCTGCTGGGTGTCCTGCAGGTACTGCAGCAGCGCCCCGGCGGCGCGCACGGCCAGCGGCTTGCCCTCGCAGCCAAAGCCCTCCAGCCGCTCCACGGCGAAATAGTCCAGCAGCGCCTGGCGAGAGGTCTCCTCCTGCCAGTGCCAGTTGGGGTAGTGGGTCAGGGCCGTCTGCGGGGCCACCTCGCCGGCGATGGCGTCGTCGGGCAGGAGCAGTTCGGCCGGCTGCAGGCGGCTGAGCTCACGGCGGGCCTCCAGCACGGCCTCCTCTCCGCGCAGCTCGGTGGTGGCGAACTCGCCGGTGCTGACGTCGGCATAGGCCAGGCCGGCGCGCTCCTTTTCCAGGAGCACGGCGGCGATGTAGTTGTTGCGCCCGGCCGGGAGGATGGTAGGCTCGACCACCGTGCCCGGGGTGATGACGCGGATGACGTCGCGCTCCACCAGCCCGCGCCCGGGCTCGCTCAGTTGGTCGCACACCGCTACCTTGTGGCCGGCCGCCAGGAGCTTGGCCACGTACGTCTCCACGGCATGGTGCGGCACGCCGGCCATGGGCACGCGCCGGTCCTTGGCCACCGGCCGCGAGGTCAGCACGATGTCGCAGACCTGCGAGACGACGCGGGCGTCGTCGTCGAAAGTCTCGTAGAAATCGCCCAGCCGAAAAAGGAGGATCGTGTCGGGGAAGCGCTTCTTGATGCGCAGGTACTGGTGGCGCAGGGGGGTGTCCATAGGGTCGGCTCCACATGGCAAACACAAAGGCACAGCGATCTTGTGCGGGAACCAGATACCAGGGCAGAAAGACGCCGTCCGGGCCATTATAGCCGAAGGAGCCAGGACTTGCAAAGGGAGCAAGGATCGTGTAGAATAGATGTACAATTGTACAATCAAGACCGGAGGCATGGCGATGGATGTGGTCGTGGATACCTCGGTCGTGGTCGCCGTCATTGCTGGTGAGCGGCAGAGGGGCCGGCTGATCGAAGCGGTGCGAGGAGCAGACCTGCTCGCCCCGCCCTCGGTTCACTGGGAGATCGGCAACGCCTTCTCGGCAATCCTCAGGCGCGGCCGGATCACACTGCAGCAGGCGCGCGCGGCCATCGAGACCTATCGGACTGTCGCGCTCCGCTTTGTGGATGTCGAGCTGAAGGAGTCGCTGGAGATCGCGGAGGCGCTGGGTATCCACTGCTATGATGCCTACCTGGTTCGCTGCGCCCTCAAGTACGATGCTCCGCTCCTCTCCCTGGACGGCGACCTGCTGAGAGCGGCAGAGCAGGCGGGGGCGAGGGTCATCGAGGTGCGAGCATGAACGTCTACACCTACTCGCAAGCCAGACAGAACCTGGCTGCGCTCCTGGAGCAGGCGGCGCGGGAGGGCGAGGTCCGAATCAAGCGCAAGGACGGCCTTGTCTTTGTCGTCCGTCTGCAGCCACGGACCGACTCCCCTCTGGATGTGGATGGGGTGGACCTGGGCCTGACAGCGGAAGAGATCGTCCAGTTCGTCCAGGAGGGCCGAGATCCCTCCCGGCGGGCACGTCCTCCAGAGGAACCAGCCAGAAACAGGCCGCCGAGCACTCGGTAGGCCGCGCCGCCGATCTTGCCATATCTGCTGATCGCTGACATCTCCCATGCCTGCATTTCTCTTCACCGACATCGAGAACTCGACCCGCCTGTGGGAAAAGCACCGCGCCGCGATGGGCCAGGTGCTGGCCCGCCACGACGCCATCCTCCAGGAGGAGATCGCGCGCCACGGCGGCCGCGTCATCAAGCACACCGGCGACGGCTTCTTCGCCATTTTCGAGCAGGGCACGCCGCTGCACTGCGCCCTGGCCGTGCAGGCGCGCCTGGCCGGCCAGGACTGGGGGGCCATCGGCGAGCTGCGCGTGCGCATGGCGGTGCACGCCGGCCAGGCCGAACGGCGCGGAGATGACTACTTCGGCCCGGTCATCAACCGCACCGCCCGCCTGCTCGCCAGCGGTTGGGGCGGGCAGGTTCTCCTCACCCCCGAGGCCCTGCAAAGCTACCCCCTGCCGGAGGGCGCCACCATCCACGACCTCGGCTTTCACTTCTTCAAGGACCTGGGCACACCCCAGCAGGTCTACGGGCTGACCCACCCCGACCTGCCCATCCAGCAATTCCCGCCGCTGCGCACCCTCTCCGCCCACGCCCACAACCTGCCGCCCCAGCCGACCCCCTTCCTGGGGCGCGAGGAGGAGTTGGCCGCGGTCTTCCTCCGGCTAGACGACCCCGCCTGCCGGCTGCTCACCCTCACCGGGCCGGGCGGCATCGGCAAGACCCGCCTGGCGCTGCAGGCGGCCGCCGAGAAGATCGAGCGGTTTGTCCACGGCGTCTACTTCGTCCCCCTGGCCCCGCTGAACAGCCCCGAGTTCCTCGTCCCCACCATCGCCGATGCCCTGAGCTTCTCCTTCTACGGCCGCGGCGACCCCAAGGTGCAGCTGTTCAACTACCTGCGCGAGAAGACCATGCTCTTGCTGCTGGACAACATGGAGCACCTGCTTGCGGGGGCCGGCCTGGTGGCCGAGATCCTGGGCTGTGCCCCCCAGGTCAAGGTCCTGGCCACCTCGCGCGAGCGGCTGAACCTGCGCGGGGAGTGGGTCCTGCCCCTGGGCGGCATGGCCATCCCACCGGAGGAGGAGAAGGCTGCGGCGATCGAGCAGTACAGCGCCGTGCAGCTCTTCCTGCAGAGCGCCCGCCGGGTGCAGCCCCACTTTGCGCCGACCGAGGAGGACTGGCCGGCCGTGGTGCGCGTCTGCCAGTTGGTCGACGGCGTCCCACTGGGGATCGAGCTGGCGGCCTCCTGGGTGCGGGCGCTGAGCTGCGCCGAGATCGTCCAGGAGATCGAGCAGAGCGTGGACTTTCTGGCCAGCGCGGTGCGCGACCTGCCGGAGCGGCATCGCAGCCTGCGCGCCGTCTTCGACTACTCCTGGTCCTTGCTCAGCGACGAGGAGCGCCAGGCGCTGCGCCGGCTGGCCGTCTTTCGCGGCGGCTTCCGCCGGGACGCCGCGGCGGCCGTGGCCGGCGCGACCCTGCCGCTGCTCAGCGCCCTGGCCGACAAGTCGCTCCTGCGGCGGGACACCACCGGGCGCTACGACCTGCTGGAGGTCCTGCGGCAGTACGCCGCAGCCAAACTGGCAGAGCTGCCCCGGGAACAGGAGGAAACGCGCCGGCAGCACGGCACCTACTATGCCAACTTCGTCCAGCAGCGCGAGGGCCGCTTGAAGGGCGGACAGGAGAAGGCCGCCCTGGAGGAGATCGGACTGGAGATCGAGAACATCCGCGCCGCCTGGTCGTGGGCCGTCGAGCAGCAGGACGGGGATTCGATCGCGCGTTTCCTGGAGGGCCTCTACCTGTTCTTCGAGATGCGCAGCCGTTTCCAAGAGGGTGCCGAGACATTCCGTATGGCGGCGGAGGGGCTGGCCGGTGCGAGCGAACCGGGAGCTGTTCTCGGCCGGGCGCTGGCCCGTTACGCCTGGTGCTGCGAGCGCCTGGCGTCCTATGAAGAGGCAGCCCGGCTCTTCCAGCGCAGCCTGGCCATCTCCCGACGCCTGGGAGACCGGGCCGAGGCGGCTTTTGCCTTGGCCAACCTGGGCAATGTCCGCTGCCGGTTGGGGGAGTACGAAGGCGCCCAGGAGCTGCTGCATGAGAGTCTGCGCATCGCCCAGGAGATGGGCGACACCTGGCGCATGGCCCACTCGCTGAACAACCTGGGCATGGTCTCCAGCATCCTGGGCCAGCACGAGGCGGCCCGCCGCTTCTACGGGGAGGGGCTGTCCCTCTTCCAACGCATCGGCTACCGCCGGGGCATTGCCAACGCCCTGAACAACCTGGGTGTCGTGGCCGGGACGCTGTACGACTATGTCGAGGCCCGCCGGCTCTATCAGGAAAGCCTGGCCATATTCAAGGAGATCGGCGACCTGCGCGGCACTGCCTTTGCCCTCAACAACCTGGGCAAGACGATCGCCGACGCACAGCACGAGTACGCCGAGACCGAGAAGCTGTGCCAGGAGAGCCTGGCCGTCTTCCGCCAGATCGGCGACCGCTGGGGCATCGCCAATGCGCTCAACAACCTGGGCGCGGCGGCCCGGGCCCTGCTGCAGGGCCCGACTGCCTGGCAGTACTTTGGCGAAGCACTGCAGGTTGCCATGGAGCTGCGCGCCGTCCCCCTGGCCCTGGAGGCGCTCGGCGGCATGGCCCAGCTCCTGGCCGACCGGGGCAACACGGAGCAGGCAGCGGAGTTGGCCGGGCTGCTCCTGGAGCATCCGGCCAGCGACAAGGAGACACAGGTCAAGGCCGCCAACCTGCTGCAAGCCCTCGCCACCCGCGTGGACCCGGCGGCCCTGGCCGCCGCCCGCTCCCGCGGCGCCGGGGGTGACCTCGATGAGATCGCCCTCCTCCTGCTCGCACGGGGCTGATCAGCGCCGTTCCCCCCGGGTGGCCATGCCGATACCCGCCAGGATCACCACACCGCCGATCACCGTTAGCAGCGGCGGCACCTCCCCTAGCAGCGCGAGCGCCAGCAGCGCCGAGCCAATCGGCTCGCCCAGCGCGGCCACCGTGACCAGAGTGGCCGAGAGTTGGCCGAGGGCATAGTTCAGCGCCGAGTGCCCCAGCAGCTGTGGGCCGATGGCCAGCAGGAAGAACATCAGGTAGGTCAGCTCCCGGTAGCCGATCAGGCGCTGGCCCGTGCACAGGCAAATCGCCAGCAGGACCACCGCCGCAGTGCCATAGACCGGCCAGATATAGGCGACGATGGAGAGCCTCTGGCGCAGTCGCCGGCCGAGCAGAAAGTAGACCGCTGCCATCAGCCCGCCGATCAGGGCCAGCAGATCGCCCAGCAGCGCCGGGCCGCTGACCCCAAAGTCACCATAGCCCACCAGCACCGTCCCGGCAATGGCCAGCACGATCCCTGCTGCCGTCAGACGCGAGACGCGCTCGCCCAGGACAACGTGCGAGGCCAGGGCAACGAAGAGGGGGTTGGTCTGGACCAGCACGACCGAGCTGGTCACCGTGGTCATGGAGAGGGAGGATATCCAGGTGGCGAAATGGATGGCCAGCGCCAGGCCGGCCAGCAGCGCCAGGAGCAGGCCGCGCCGCCCCAGGGCGCGCAGCTCGCGCGGCGCGCCGCGGGCCAGGGCCACGGGAGTGAGCAGAAGCGCGGCGATGGTCAGCCGACCGGCAGCAATGGCCAGGCCGGAGGCCTCGCCGGCCCAGCGGATCAGGATCGCCGCCCAGGCGACGACGAGAACGCCCAAAGCCAGTGCCGCATAGGCCCGCGTTCTGGGGGACATCGCCGCCTCGGTCTACAGCGGTCAGCTTTCAGCGGTCAGCGGTCGGCGGAGAATGGCCGCATTTGCCAAAAGCTGACCGCTGATAGCTGAAAGCTGATCGCTGATCGCTGATAGCTGATCGCTGATCGCTAAGCAGCCGAGATCCGCCCCAGCAGCGCCAGTATGATCCAGTTCGCCAGCAGGGAGGAGCCGCCATAGCTGACAAAGGGCAGCGTGATGCCGGTGAGCGGTATCAGCGCCAGGTTGCCCCCGACGATGATGACCACCTGCAGGGCGATGGTGATGGCCAGCCCGATCCCGAACAGCTGCGAGAATCCGTCGCGGGCCCGCAGCGAGGCGGCCAGGCCCCGGCCGGCCAGAAGGGCAAAGAGGAGCAGGATGGCCATCGTCCCCAGCAGGCCCCACTCCTCGCCCACCGTGGCGAAGACGAAATCGGTGTGGCTCTCCGGAATCAGCGCAGGCGCGCCCTGCCCCAGCCCCTGCCCCAGCAGGCCTCCGCTGGCCAGGGCGTACAGTCCCTGCACGATCTGGTAGCCCTGGGCGCTGGTCCAAGGGGCCAGCCAGATATCGATGCGGCTGCGGACGTGGGACAGGGCGCTGACACTCCGGGCCAGCTCGTAGACTCCGAAGACAGCGCCGGCAAAAGCCGCGCCCCCGGCCACCAGGTAGCTCAGCCGTGAGCTGGCCACGTAGAGCATGGCCAGGAAGATGCCCAGGGTGAGCATAGCGGCCCCCAGGTCGCGCTGAAAGACCAGCACGGCCACCGACAGGCCGAGCGTCAGGACCAGCGGCAGCAGGTAGGGCAAGGGCGGCAGCGGGATGCGCCCCAGGCGCGCGGTGCTCACAGAGACCAGCTCGCGCTTGTCGTCCAGGTAGGCCGCCAGGAACGACACCAGGGCGATCTTGAACAGCTCCGAGGGTTGGAACTGGAGCGGGCCCAAGCGCAGCCACAGCCGCGCCCCGTTGACCTCGACGCCAAAGACCATGGCCACCGCGACCAGCAGGAGCGCGGCGATCAGCACGACGTAGCGGTAACGCTTGAGCAGGAGGTCCCAGGAATAGACCCGCCCGCGCACGACCCAGCGGCGGGTCAGCAGCAGCGTCAGGAGGTAGGCGCCCAGGCCGATGGCCGCCCACTGCCACTGGCGCTCCCCCACCGCGCCGTAGCGCCCCTGCAGGGCCGGCTCGAGCCGGCCGACAAAGAGCAACCCCACGACCGTGAGCAGCGCCCCCATGGGCAGCAGGGCCTGGTCGCCGCGGAACCCGCACAGCGACAGGAGCACGCACGTCCCCAGGAGGGCGGCAGCGCCGTAGATAGCCGGGAGCACGTCGGCCGTGGTCACCTGTCCCGTGCGCAGCAGCGCCAGCTGGGCCAGGCCTACGGCCAGCAGCGCCGGGGCCGGCAGGAGCAGCAGGGCCTCCTGCCAGCGCACATAGGGCCGCCACCTCCAGCTCTTGACCTGCTCCAAAGATCTCCTCCAAGGGATCGTCAGGCGGGGGCCTGGCCACCACCAGCGCAATGGGTTGCCCTCGCGGACTCGCGCGCCAGGGTATTGTACCACGACTCCCCCAGCGATACAATCGGCGCCCCTGACATCCGGACATATCTCGACGCGACCTATTTCGGTGGGCCCCAGCCCTGCCAGATGGGCCTCTTGGCCCACTGTGGCGGGCATTTCCACGGATGCGATCGGAGTCTCGGCCCACCATTCGTGGTGCACCGGCATTTGTGTCCGGATCTCAGGCGCCCCGACACGCGCCATCCGTCCCGCGCTCGCTGCCCTCAGGGAGCGCTCCGGCACCAGCGGTCCTCCAGCTCATCCAGCGTGCCCTGGCGGGCCAACCGGTCCAGCGCCCACTGCAGCCGGCCGTGCAGCCAGATGCTGCGCCGGGCCATCACGCCGACGAACGATTCGTCCTCGACGGCCGGCTCCAGCACGGCCAGCTCGCCCGCCCCGCCGGCAAAGGTGAGCGCGGAGATGCGATCCACCACCACGGCGTCCACCTGGCCGGCGGCCAGCGCCTGCAGGGCCTCCTGCGGACCCATGAAGGTCACGCGGGCGCCGAGGCGGCCGTCACGCTCCCACCCCCGCAGCAGGGCATCGCCGGCGCTGCCCAGCTCCGCAGCCACAGCGCGGCCGGCCAGGTCGGCGGGGCCGGCGACGGGACTGCCGACCGAGACCACCAGCACCTGGCCGGCCTGGAAGTAGGCCTGGGTGCAGCGCTCCCGCCCACACAGCTCCGGGCCGTAGGGGTAGGAGGAGAGGATCAGGTCGATCTGCCCGGACACCAGGGCATCGTAGAGGCCGTCTTAGTCCAACTGGACGAACACGACCCGCAGGCCCAGCTCCAGACCCAGCGC
>CAZTIG010000029.1:0-50216 GCA_964613665.1 uncultured Chloroflexia bacterium | reverse complement strand
GGGCGGCTCCCGGGCCGCCCGGATGGGGGCGGGGCCGGGCCCCGCCCCCGCGTACCTCACAATACCGTCAGCGGGGACCCGAGCATTCCCCTGCGGACGTCGCCGTTGCCGTTGAAGCTGGCCCGCACCTCGAGCTGGTAGACCCCCGCCGGCAGCGCCGGGGCCAGCAGGACCACCTTGCGCGAGCGGACATCCAGCAACCGCTCCGCCCGCACGGCCGTCCCGTCGGCGGCGACGAAGAACACCCCCTGCGCCGGGTCGGCCGGATCGAAGCGCAGCAGCCGGCCGGTCAGGTGCCCTCCCTCGCCCGGGGTCAGCACCTCGTTGGCCTTGCCGCTGGCCAGGTCCAGGTACTGGACCGGGATCGGCTTGCGCGGCTCGGTGATCTCCTTGGCCGCCCGGGCGCTCTTGGCGATGGCCTCCTTGAGCGCCGCGCCCGGGCGGACGCGGACGACCAGCCGGTGGCGGGCCGGGTCGAACGAGTCCTCCAGGCCGCTGAAGGTGCCGTGGATGCCGGGACGATAGCAGGCCGTGGGGGTGTTGACGGACATCCCCATCAGCAGCAGGTCCCGCACGGTGCTGTGATAGTCCTCCAACACCGAGAGGATGTCGGCGCGCCCGACGGTGGAGCCGCGGGCCACGATGTGGTCGACGAGGTCGCGCATCTCGACCGCGTCGAGGCGGGTGACGCGGGCCGTGTAGAGGTCCGCACTGGTAAAGGTGCGTTGCTTGCGCAGTGCATAGTGGATCGGCATGGTTCTCCTCCTTGTTGGTGTTGCACGGGCGGGATGCCTCCTGCATCCCGCGGCCATTCCGATGGTCCGATACGCTGGTGCTGGAGCCGAGGGCGACCCGGCGGGTCCCCCCTACTGCTCCTCTCATCACGACGCCGCTACGAGCCGGTGGGGAGCCGGCGAACGCCCTGCACACCTCCTCTCTGCCTGTGCCCTGGGCCGGCCCCGTGGGAAGCACGGGCGCCGGCCGCCTGTCTCGCGGCGCTTCCCGCCGGGGTCCCATCGCCCCCCTGGCCTGCCACCCCGCCGGCCGCGGTGCGATTCCCCGCTGGGAGGTCGGCCGGGCGACGCGCGCGTCGCTCCTGCAGCCGCTGTATGCCGGCCGCGGGCCGGCCGGGTGGCCGCTGCCGGGGCCTGGGACCCTCTCGGTTGTCAAGCGGCAGACCTCCGCGGTCCGGCCGTACGATGCCAGTATAGCGACTCGCATCTAACAAGTCCTCACCAAACTCTAACGATTTCGTTAGATCATCTAACGATTCCGTTAGAAATCCCCCCCGGCGGGCTCCGGCGGTGCCACGCCCCCCGAGTCGCAGGCTGGCCCTCTTTCTGGTAGCATGTCCCCGCCGGCAGGCCGGGAAGCTCCGCCAGCGATCGGAGAGGAGAAGGAGGAAACCCGCCCCAAGGTCCTGCTCGTGGACGACGCGGCGACCGTCCGGGACAGCGTCAAGCCCGTCCTGGAGCGCGCCGGCTTCGCCGTCGTCCTCGCCGTCGACGGCGAAGACGCCCTGCGCAAGGTGGCCGCCTGCGAGCCCGACCTGGTCATCCGCGACATCCTGATGCCCAAGGTCGACGGCCGCGAGGTCCTGCGCCGCCTGCGCCAGGCCGGCAACTGGGTCCACGTGATCGTCCTCACCCAGGTCACCGGCGTCGGCGAGCGGGTGATGGCCTTGGAAGAGGGCGCCGACGACCCACCCCGACCGCCGCCGTGCTGCGCACGCCGGCCACGCCGGTCACGGCGGTCCCCACCCCTTCCCCTCCCTCCACCCTCTGCTCCCACGCCCGCGTCAGCGGCCAGGTCTGCCGGGCCGGCCTTGACGTCTACCTGACGACCTGCTGCCCGGAATGGACCGCGATCACGACCTCGGACGGGCGGGGGGCCTTTGCCTTCGAGAGCCTGACGGCGGGGACCTTTACCGTGACGGCCGGCCGGCTCAGCCGGCGGGTCACCCTGGAGGGGTGCTACAGCCAGGTGAGCGAGGACCTCTGCCCGCCGCCCACGGCTACCGGGCCCTGAGCGAGGTCGCGCTCAGCTGTCCTTCCTTGCCTCTCCTTGCCTTTGTGGAAGGAATGAGGGGTTTTCAGCCCTTGTCGGCCACCGAGCGCCGACCGACCGGGGCTGCCTGCTGCAGCGGCTCGAACCTGTGCACGTACCGCCGCGGCAGCCGGCCGGCGATGCGCACCCCCTCCGGGCCGTACTCCTCCGCGCTGATGTGCCCGCGCTCGCGGAAGAGGGCCAGCAGGTCGTGGCGGCTGTAGGGGACGGTCACCTCCAGGGCCACGTCGCGGCGGTCCAGCAGCTCCTCGATACGGCGGCAGAGCGCCTCCAGGCCCCAGCCGCGCATAGCCGAGACGGCCACGTACTCCGGCGGCAGGCCCAGGGCCTGCGCCATCCGCGGCAGCTCCTCCTGGGCGGCCGGCCCCATGCGGTCCACCTTGTTCAGGGCGACGACGGTGGGGATATCGCCCACCTCCAGCTCCCGCAGCACGCGCTGCACCGCCTCGGCCTGCTCGGGGGCGTTGGGGTGGCTGATGTCCAGGACGTGCACCAGCACGTCGGCGTCGCCGATCTCCTCCAGCGTGGCCCGAAAGGCGGCCACCAGGGTGGTCGGCAGGCGCTGGATGAAGCCCACGGTGTCGGTGAAGAGGACCTCCCGCCCGCCGGGCAGCTGCACGCGGCGGGTGGTCGGGTCCACCGTGGCAAAGAGCTGGTCGGCGACATAGACATCGGCCCCGGAGAGCGCGTTGAGCAGGGTCGATTTGCCGGCGTTGGTGTAGCCGACCAGGGAGACCACCGGGACACCGCTCCGGCGCCGCCGGCCGCGGTACAGCTCGCGGTGGGTGTGGACATCGTGCAGCTTGCGCTTGACGGTGGCAATGCGCTCGCGGATGTGCCGGCGGTCCACCTCCAGCTGCGTCTCGCCGGGTCCGCGCAGGCCCACGCCGCCGACACCCTGGCGGGAGAGGTGCGTCCAGCGCCCGCGCAGCCGCGGCAGCAGGTACTCGTACTGGGCCAGTTCCACCTGCAGGCGGCCCTCGGAGGTCTGGGCGTGGCGGGCAAAGATGTCCAGGATCAGGCCGGTGCGGTCCAGCACCCGCACGTTCCACTCCCCCTCCAGGGCGGTGGCCTGGCGCGGGGTCAGCTCATAGTCGACGATGACCAGGTCATAGTGCAGCTCCTCCTTCTTCCGACCGACCTCCTTGATCTTGCCCCTGCCCAGGAACGTCCCGGCGTAGGGCCTTTCCAGGCGCTGGTAGGTCTGGCCGACGACCTCCACCTCGGCCGTCCGGGCGAGTTGGGCCAGCTCCTCCAGGGAGTCCTCGGCGCGCCAGCACGGGCCGGCCCCGTCGCGCAGCTCGACGCCGACGAGGAAGGCCTTTTCCTGCAGGCTGGTGCTGATCCGGGGGCGTTTCTCTTCCTGCTCGAGCTCTTCTGCCATCTCTCACCCGTATGCCCTCGCCACGAGGGCCGTCACTATGATACCAATCGACCTGAAAGTATCACAAGACCGGAGAAACGATACTTGCGTGCCATTACGCCGCCAGCACGGCCAGGACCTCGGGGGCCACGAACTGGCGGTTGCGGGCCCGTCCCGGCACCGCCTGCAGGATGCCCGCGGCCACCAGGCGGGCCACGGCCTGGCCGGCCGTGCGGTGGGTCACGCCGAGCATACGCTGCACCTGCGGCAGGGTGACGGCCGGCGACTGGAAGAGAGCGTCGACCAGGCGCAGGAGCAGCGCCGAGGCGCGCGCCTGGGTCAGCCGCCGCCGCCAATCGAGCTGCAGGTCCTGCAGCCGCCTGGCCCGGTCCACGGCGTCGCGGGCCTGTCCTTCCACGCCGCGTAGGAAGTAGAGGACCCATTCCCGCCAGGCTCCGCGCGCGCTCACCGCCTCCAGCAGGTCGTAGTACGCGTCGCGGAAACGCTCGAAGTAGGCGCTCAGGTACAGGAGCGGCAGCGGCAGGAGGCCCCACGAGACGAGGAGCAGCGACAGGAGCAGCCGGCCGATGCGCCCGTTGCCGTCCAGGAAGGGGTGGATCGTCTCGAACTGGTAGTGGACAAAGGCCAACCGCACGAGCGGAGGGTAGACGTCGTCGCCGTGGAGATAGCGCTCCAGGGCGACGAGGGCCTCCTCCATCTCCGGGACGGGTGGGGGCACAAAGTCGGCCTCGGCCACGGTGCAGCGGCGGGCGGCGATCCAGTTCTGCGTGCGGCGGAACTCGCCCGGCGTGGCCCGCTCGCCGCGCACGCCCTGCATGAGCCGCGCGTGCAGCTCGCGGATGAGGCGCAGGCTGATCGGAAGGGTGGCCAGCCGCTCCAGGCCGTACTCCAGCGCCGTGACATAGTTGTGCACCTCGCGCACGTCGGAGCCCGGGGCGACCTGGCCGGCCTCGAAGACGTAGAGGTCGGCGATGTCGGCCTCGGTGCCCTCGATGCGCGAGGAGAGCACGGCCTCGCGGCGGACAAAGGGGCCGATCAGGAGCTGCGGGTTGGGCATGGTCCGCCCCAGGCCGGCCAGCTCGCCCAGGGCCCGGTCGGCCTCGGAGAGGGCCCGCCAGAGGTCGGTGTCCAGGGGCAGCGCGGGCGGCAGGGGGTGGGGCACAAAGGCCCAGTAGTCCGTTTCGCCCAGACGGCCCGGCACCAGCCGGCCGGCGGGGCTATCGCGGAAGCGTTCCAGGTTCATCGCTCGACCAGCCAGTCCTTTGCCTTCTCAATGTCCTCGATCGCCACCAGGTTCTGGCCGGAGAAGCGGGACACCGCCTCCATGAGCATCTTGCGGATGCCGCTCTCGACACCGACCACAGCGATCTTGCGGATGTGCTTCCTGGTCCGGGCGGCGCTCTTCTTGAGCACGGCCATGGCCTCATTGGAGGCCACCGAGCCGCGGACGTCGGTCAGCACCAGCACCGAATCCGCGGGCTCCTGGCAGACGATTGCATCAGCGGCATTCACCTCGGCTTCCAGGCGCTCGACGTCCCGGCCCAGGTTCGAGTAGTCGGCGTACAGGTAGCGCTTGCCCTTGTGGACATGCCATCCCGACCGCATGCCTTCCTCCTTGACTGCTATCCTTTGACCACCCCGACGGGGCGCAACCGCACCACCTTGCGACACAGCCCGGCGCCGTCCATCACGTCGACGACGTTGGAGACGTCCTTGTAGGCATCGGGCATCTCCTCGGAGAGGATGTCCCGCTCGGTGGACATGACGATGATACCCTTGGCCTCCAGCTCCTTGCGGATGTTGCGGCCCTGGCCGCGCTTGATGGCCGCGGTGCGGGAGAGGACGCGGCCGGCCCCGTGACAGGAGCTGCCCCAGGTCTCCTCCAGCGCCTTGGGCAGGCCCACCAGGACGTAGGAGGCCCGGCCCATGTCGCCGGGGACCAGCACCGGCTGGCCGACGGCGCGGTAGGCGGCGGGGACCTCCGGCCGGCCGGCAGGAAAGGCCCGCGTGGCCCCCTTGCGGTGGACAAAGAGGGTCACCGCCTTGCCCTCCACGGTGTGCTTCTCGTACTTGCCGATATTGTGGGCGACGTCGTAGACGAGCTGCAGCCCCATCTTCTGCGCGGAGGTTCGCAGCGCGTGGGCCAGGGCCTCGCGGGCCAGGTGGGTCAGGCACTGGCGGTTCGCCCAGGCGTAGTTGGCGGCGCAGGCCATGGAGGCGATATAGGCCTGGCCCTCGGGCGACTGGACCGGGGCACAGGCCAGCTGCCGGTCGGGAAGCTGGATGCCGTACTTGCGGATGGCCTCGCCCATCACCTTGAGGAAATCATCGCACACCTGGTGGCCAAAGCCGCGCGAGCCGGAGTGGATCTGCAGCACGACCTGGCCCTGGAAGAGGCCAAAGGCCTGGGCGACGTGCGGCTCCAAGACCTCCTCGACCACGCTGATCTCCAGGAAGTGGTTGCCCGAGCCGAGGGTGCCGAGCTGGTTGCGGCCGCGCTCAAAGGCCTTGGGGCTGTACCGGCGGGCCACCTCGGGGTCGGCCCCCGGCATGGCCCCGCGCTCCTCGCAGTGCTCGGCGTCCTCCGGCCAACCGTAGCCCTGCTCGATGGCCCACTGCGCGCCCTTGACCAGGGCACCCCTGGCGCGGGCCAGGTCCGAGATGATGTCGCCGCGCGAGCCGACGCCGGCCGGCACGTCGCGGTGCAGCGCGGCCACCAGGTCCCGGATCTTGGGCTGGACATCCTGCAGGGTCAGGTTGCTGCGGACGAGACGCACGCCGCAGTTGGAGACGACAAAGCCGTTGGCGATAAAGTTGTGGTCGGGGTGGGCCACGGTAAAGTCATAGACCAGGCCCTGGTAGTCGCTGGGCTCGATGGCGGCCACTTCCTCCCAGACCATGCCCGATTCGCCGAGGCCTTCTGTGACTGTAGCCCGGAACTCGTCAAAGGTGGGCAGGTCGCGGCTGCGGTTGGAGTCGAGGCGGAGCTCCCTGCCGCCGTACTCCGGCCCTCCTGGGCCGAGCGGCAGCCCCAGGGGACGGGAAAGCGGATCGGCCCCCGCACCCGCCAACGGCGATTCGACCAGGACCACGGGGGCCGGCAGCAGCATGGGCATCGTACACGGCAGCAGTTGAGCACACAGTTTCATCCGCACGTACTGCGCGGCCACGTTGGCCAGGTAGCGCCGGCCGCGGTTGTATTCGAAGCCGACCCGGCTCCAGAGGTTGAGGAGGGAAGGGGCTTCCGAACCCAGAACCAACCGCAGGCGGGTAGAGTAGTTGCCATCGGCATTGCGCTGTTCCTGGCGCTGGCTGATGGCCTGGGTCTGGACGCCGAAGCGCGCCAGCAGCCGGCCGATCCCTTGCAGGAACTGACGGCCGCTCTCCACGTACCCGGCGCGCTTGTTCATCGAGAGCACGGGGCTATCGAAGCTGTGGTTGTGCGATCGACAGGCCTGCGGCGCGGACAGCTCGGCCCCGAAGAGCGCGGCCAGGAAGAGGCGCGCCTGCCAGAGCGGGGCGTCCAAGAGCCACGGCGGGAGGGCATAGTCCTGGACCGCCTTGTCGCCGACCGGCGCGCCCAGGGCGTGCAGCAGGATGGCAAAGCCGCTGCCCACCACCTTGAACGAGTGCTCGGTGAACTCGAACGCGCCGTGGCCATAGGTCGTGTCGATTGCATGCCGGCGCCTGCGAGTATAGATGCGCGAGGGGGTAAAGCCCAGCGCGGCCACGTCGGCGCGGATGTCCTCCAGGTCCTCTTCCTTGCCCCAGAACCAGGTCACGCCCTTGCCCCGACCGCCGACAAAGTGGATGTTGCCGTCGCCGATGACATAGCCCAGGAGCTTCAGCAGGTGGGGCAGCTGCGGCGAATCGCGGCGCAGCGGCAGCAAGCCCAGCCGGCGCAGGTGGGCCAGGATTTGACTCACTGCATGGCCACGTTCATCCTTCTCGCGGCCCACGAACAGATCGCGGATGTCAGCCTCCGTCACAATGGTCTTGTCGCCTGGATCCTCGTATGGTACTCCTTCGAAGGGATAGATCGCCACCCGGTCGCCGGGCCACAGCCTCTCCAGCTCGACCATGCCCTGCGGCGTGTAAAAGGGGTGGTCGGCCGTAGCCTCCACGGTGCGGCCGGTGACGGTGGTCAGCCGCCGGACCGGCCGGCGCGGCGACATGGCCAGGAAGCGCACCACCGGCGCGGCTGTATCCCGGTCGGCAGTCAGGTCCTGACAACGCAAATTGATTGCACACTGTGCTTGCCTGAACCCCATAATAGGCGCGAAGTAGCCGTCATTGTACAACACCGGTGTCATAGGGTGTATACAATTGACGTCGTACCCAATTCCGCCAGGCGAGACAATCCCCTCCTCCTCCACGTCGAACGCCGCCACCCCGCCGATGGGGAAGCCGTAGCCCCAGTGCATGTCGGGCATGGCCAGGGAGCGGCCGACGATCCCCGGCAGCGTGGCCACGTTGCGGGCCTGCTCCGGGCTCTTGTCCTGGGCAATCTGCTCCATGAGCTTGCGGTCGGCATAGATGCGCGCCGGCACGCGCATGGTTCCGCTCTGGGGGATGTCCCAGCGGTAGTCATCCACCTGGACCAACCCGTACTCCTTGATGCCCATCGCCATCCTCCCGGCACGCGTCGAAAGCGGCGCGCCTGCCCCGATTGTACCAGAAGCACGGGGGAGGGTCAAGTTGGCGATGGAGGCGCAAAGGGAGTTGACGGGCCGTCCGGCCTGCGCTATACTCGTGAGCGAGAATGACAGCGCCGCCAGGTAGCCGTTCGCACCGGCTGACGTGCGCGGAAGGGCGAATCCCCAGCCCAAGGAGGTCTTGCCCATGGAATGGCTCGGCAACGTGCACCCGGTCCTCCAGGCGCTGATCGGCACCGGCTTCACCTGGTTCGTCACCGCCCTGGGCTCGGCCATGGTCTTTTTCTTCCGCAGCGTGAACCGCAAAGTCCTCGACGGCATGCTGGGCTTTGCCGCCGGGGTGATGATCGCCGCCAGCTTCTGGTCGCTGCTGGCCCCGGCCATCGCCATGGCCGAGGAAGCCGGCCAACCGCCCTGGCTGCCGGCGCTGGTGGGCTTTCTGCTCGGCGGGGCTTTCCTCTGGGGGGTGGACAGGCTGCTGCCGCACCTGCACCTGGGCCTGCCGGCCAGCCAGGCCGAGGGGATCAAGACGAGCTGGCAGCGCAGCCTGCTGCTGGTGCTGGCGATCACCATGCACAACATCCCCGAGGGGCTGGCCGTCGGGGTGGCCTTTGGCAGCGCCAGCGCCGGCGTGCCCACGGCCTCGCTGGCCGGGGCCATCGCCCTGGCCCTGGGCATCGGGCTGCAGAACTTTCCGGAGGGCGCGGCCGTTTCCGTGCCGCTGCGCCGCGAGGGTATACCCATCCTGCGGGCCTTCTGGTATGGGCAGCTCTCCGGCACGGTCGAGCCGGTGGCCGGGGTCATCGGCGCCGCCGCGGTCATCGCCATGCGCCCCCTCCTGCCCTATGCCCTGGCCTTTGCCGCCGGGGCGATGATCTATGTCGTCGTCGAGGAGCTCATCCCCGAGGCCCAGCTCTCGCGCAACACCGACCTGTCGACGATTGGGGCGATGGTGGGCTTTGCCGCGATGATGTTCCTGGATATCGCGCTCGGGTGAGGGGAAGGCCATCCCGCGCCACGGCGGATTCCGCATGCTCCATGTCATGCCGCACCCGGTTGGCCCCAGCACGGCCCGTGGGGTCGTTCAGGGTGAGCGGTCGGTTGTAGCAGTAGGAGCAGCGATTCAGCGCTTGGGGGTCGCCCGCTCGGGGCACCACCGTATCCGCCTGCACGAACCGGGAGGCGGCCCGCCCTGGTACAATCGAACCGTAGCCCTCGTCCCACGACAGATGGGTCCGCCGCGACCGGAAGGATCGACATGAAGACAAAACCCACCCCGACACCGAGCAGGGCGCTGGCCCTGCTCGTGCTCCTGGCCCTGGCGGCGCCGGCCGTCCGCCCGGCCCCCGCGCCCGCTGCGGCCGCCGGCCTGCGGGCGCAACTCCTCTACCACCAGGTGGCCAAGCTGAAAGCGGCCGACGCGGCCCCGGACGATGGCTTTGGCCTGGCCATCGCCATCAGCGGCGACACCGCCCTCGTCGGCGCGCCGTACGACGACGACGCGGGCTACTCGTCCGGCGCCGCCTACATCTTTCAGTACGACCCCGCCGGCCCCGGCTGGGTCCAGGTGGCCAAGCTCGCCGCCAGCGACGCCAGCGCGGCCCAGTCTTTTGGCCAGGCTGTGGCGCTCGCGGGCGATACCGCGATCGTCGGCGCGCCAGTCGTGGTCCCCGGCGGAGCCGCCTACGTCTTCCAGCGCGACCAGGGCGGGCCGGGCGCCTGGGGCCAGGTGGCCAAGGTCACCGGTCTGGACACCACCTGGAACGACTACTTTGGCTACTCCCTGGGTTTGGACGGCGACACGCTCGTCGTCGGCGCCTACGCCGGCGGCGATTATGATGGCCGCGCCTATGTCTTTTCCCGCGACGCCGGGGGGACCGGTGCCTGGGGCCAGGTGGCCTACCTCGCCGCCAGCGACGTCCAGCCCTATGACTATTTCGGCTCCGCCGTGGCCGTCAGCGGCGACACGGCGATCATCGGCGCCTGCGGCGCTGGCGACAACTCCACCGGCGCGGCCTATATCTTCCGCCGCGACCAGGGCGGGCCGGGCGCCTGGGGGGAGGTGACCAAGCTGACCCTCGCGGGCGGCCAGGGCACCGACTGGTTCGGCCTGCCGGTGGTCATCGCCGGCGACACCGCGGTGGTCAGCGCCCCGGGACGGGCCCCGGACGGCGCCGCCTACCTCTTTTACCGCGACCTGGGCGGCCCCGACGCCTGGGGACAGGCCGGCCAGGTCAGCAGCGGTGACCCGCTCCTGGGGAGCGGCTTTGGCGCCGCCCTGGATATCCGCGGCGATACCCTGGCCGTGGGCGCGCCGGGCTACGATCCCGGAGGTGCCGCCTACCTCTTTGCCCGTCACCAGGGCGGGCCGGACGCCTGGGGCCAGGTCGCCCGCCTGGAGCCGGCCGACGCGCACGCCGAGGTCGCCATGGGCGCTTCGGTTGCCCTCTCCGGTGACCTCCTGGCCGCCGGGGCCACCGGCGACGAGCCGGGCGGCGCGGCCTATCTCTTTCTCCTGTCCAACACGCCCCCCGCCAACGTCGAGCTGCCTGGCGGGCCCCTCCCGGCGAGCGAGGGCGCGCCCATGCTCCTCACGGGGCACTTTTCCGATCCCGACGTGGGCGACCAGTTCACCGCCACGGTGGCGTGGGGCGACGGCGAAACCAGCCCGGCCCAGGTCAGCGGCAGCCCGCCCACCTATACCCTGGCGGCCGGCCACACCTACGCCGAAGGGCCGGCCGCCTACCCCATCACGGTCACCGTGACCGACCTGGCGGGCGCCAGCGCCAGCGCGACGGCGACGGTCGCGGTCGACAACGTCGCCCCAACGCTGGGCCCGCTGCCCGACCGCGAGGTGGACGCCGGCACCACGCTCACGGTCACCGTGGCCTGGAGCGATCCGGGCGCGCTCGACGGCCACACGGTGGCCATCGGCTGGAGCGCGGGCCACACCTGGACGGTGGCCGTGTCCCCCGGCGTGACGGAGCTCACCGCGGCCCACGCCTACACCGTGCCGGCGCGTTACACGGTGACGGTCGTCGTGGCCGACGACGACGGGGGACAGGACCGGGGCGCCTTCCTGGCCACCGTCGGCGGGCCCCGCTACGGCATCTACCTGCCGTTGCTGTGGCGGCAGGCCTCCCCATGAGACGCGAACGGGTCTGCCCGGCTCGGCGCTGCGCCTGATGTGAGGGAGCATACGGAAGGCTACGGCAGGATATGCGATAATGGGGCCGGCCGGCGAGGCCGGCTCTACCGGCCGGCGTGGTCACGAGCGCCGGGATGGCTCAGAAAGGAGGAGATGGCACGATGGCAGAAGAGAAAGCCGCAGCAGTCAGCACGGCCGGTGACATGGCGCGCAAGCTCACCGGGCTCCGCCGCTTCAACGCGGTGATGGGTTTCCTGCACCTCATCCAGGGCATCTTCATGATCGTGGTCAGCAACGCCACGACCTACCCCATCTTCACCAACTACCTGAATTTCGACATCGCTACCCGCTCTCTGAAACCGAACCCCCAGCTCCTGTACGAACTGCGCTTTGGGCCGGCGGTGGCGGTCTTTCTCCTCATCTCGGCCGTGGCGCACTTTTACCTGGCCACCATCGGCTACAAGCGCTACGTGCGCAATCTGCAGCTGGGCATGAACCCGGTCCGCTTCTACGAATACGCCCTGAGCTCGTCGCTGATGATCGTGCTCATCGGCATGCTGTGCGGGCTCTGGGACCTGGGGGCCATCATCCTGATCTTTGGCATCAACGCCGCCATGAACCTCTTCGGCATCATGATGGAGCTTCACAACCAGCACACGCCGAGGACGAACTGGACTGCCTTCATCTACGGCTGCATCGCCGGGATCATCCCCTGGATCGTCATCATGCTCTACTTCCTGGGGGCCGTGTCATCCGGCGAAGGCAAGCCGCCGACCTTTGTCTATGCCATCATCCCCACCCTCTTTGTCTTCTTCAACATCTTTGCCATCAACATGGTGCTGCAGTACAAGAAAGTGGGCCCCTGGAAGGACTACCTGGTCGGGGAACGCGTCTACATCATCCTGAGCCTGTCGGCCAAGACCGTCCTGGCCTGGATGATATTCGCCGGCACCCTGGCCCCTGTCTAGGGACTACCTCGGAGCCACCAAGGCACAAGGACACCAAGCGGCGGGTCGGCCGACCCGCCGCTTGGCCGGGAGCGCGCCGCGCGCGCGCACGATCTCCGCGGCGACGGCCGGGGGCACCGGCACGTAGCGCTCCACCTCCATGGGGATCATCTCGCGATAGGCCACCTGCGGCGGGCCCACGGTGCAATCGACGGGGAACTCGCGCCGCGAGGTGGGCGCGGGCCCTGTGAGTGGGTATCAGCGGGCTACAGCAGGCCGGCCAGCAGCAGCGCTGCCGACAGGAGCACTCCGGTCAGCAGGTGTGCCTGGATCGTGGCCGCCTGGGCCGGCAGGAGCGCCGCCGGGTCGCGGTAGCGCGCATGCAGGATGCGCGCCGCGCGCAGGCCCAGCGGGAGTCCACCCAGCGCCAGCAGGGACCACCACGGCAGGGCACCGGCGGCGATGCCGGCCGGGATGGCCAGGTAGGTCACGGCCAGGAGCCCGTGGTAGCCCCAGCGGGCGCGCGCCGGGCCCAGGCGCACCACCAGGTTGTCCTTGCCGACGGCGTGATCGGCCGGCACGTCGGGGAACTGGTTGATCCAGAGGATGGCCACGATCAGGCCGGCCACGGGCAGGGAGGCGAAGAGCGCCGTCCAGGCAAAGGCGCCCAGTTGGACAAAGGCGCTGCCCTGGACCGCCAGCAGGCCGAAGCACAGGGCGATCCCCATCTCGCCCAGTCCCCGGCCGGCCAACAGCAGCCGCGGGGCCGTGTAGGCGTAGCTGATGGCCACACCCAGCGCGCCCAGGAGGAGCACCACCCAGCCCCGCGGGCCGAGCGCCGCGACGAGGATCAACCCGCAGCCGATGCCGATGGCGTAGGCGACGATGGCGCCGGTGCGCAGCGCCTGCTCCGTCATCAGGCCGTCGGCGATCACGTTGCTGCCGCCGTTGAAGATCGTGCGCGCCCCGTTGCGCGGATCGCAGCCGCTCTTGTAGTCGAAATAGTCGTTCAGCATATTGGCCGCGGCGTGCAGGGCCACCATCCCCAGCAGCGTCAGCAGGAAGAGGCCCCAGTCGAAAGAGCGCTGCACGGAAAAGGCCGCGGCACCGCCCACCAGTACCGGCACCACCGAGGCGCTGAAAAAGGGCGCGCGCATACCGCGCAGCCAGACCAGAACACGAGCAGGTTGAGCTGTCTCCACGCTTGCCTCCTTGAGTACATCCTGGTACCGTCGGCTCATCTTGGCGACTCTGGCCTGCCGGTCGATCTGCCGCAGCCTCTCAGTACCGGCGATCGACGATGTAATCGCAGAGAGCGGCCAGCGCATCCACGTAAGCCGAGCCGGGAAGCCGTTCCAGCGCCTGCCGGCCGCGCGCGGCCAAGTGGCGCGCTTCCCGTGCTGCCGCGTCGAGCGCGCCCGAGGCGCGCACCGTGGCGACCAGGCCGGCGATGTCCTCCACCGGCGTGCCGTTTCCCCGGAGCAGGTCTGCCAGGCGGGGGTCGTCCGGATGGGCCTCCCCGTAGCAGATCGCCGGGAGGGTCACCAGACCCTGCCGCAGGTCGTAGCCGCCGGGCTTGCCGGTCTGCTCCGGCGTAAAGTCGAGGATGTCGTCGACGACCTGGTAGGCCATGCCCACCTCGCGGCCAAAGGCGCGCAGGGCCTCCAAGCCCGCCTCGTCGGCCTGGCCGAGCCAGGCCGCGGCCTCGGCGGAGAGGACGAACAAGGCCCCCGTCTTGGCAAAGATGCGCTCGTAGTAGGCGGCCCGGCCGACCTGGCTGTGGCAGGAGAACTGCTGCCCGATCTCGCCATTGACGATGGTCATCAGCGTCCTGGCAAAGAGGTACTGGATGTGGGAATCCTCGGTCTGGGCGACCAGGCCGGCCGCGCGGGCAAAGAGGTAGTCGCCGGTGAGGACCGTCGCAGCAGGCGGCCAGTCTGCGTTGAGGGTAGGGATACCTCGCCGCAACGGCGATCCGTCGATCAGGTCGTCGTGGACCAGCGTAGCCGTGTGCAGCATCTCCACGCCCGCGGCCAGGGCGATCGCCCGGGCGGGGTCGGCGGAGAAGATGCCGGCCACCAGCAGGACGATCCCCGGGCGGATGCGCTTGCCGCCGGCGGCCAGCAGTCGTTCGGTGGCCACTGTCAGGGCGGCGTGCTGGCCGGCGACCACCTCGCGCAGCCGGGCCTCCACGGCCGCGAGCCCCTCCCGGACGGGGGCAAGGATCTCGCCGATGGGCAGAGCGCTCATCTCTTCCCTCCGGCAGGGTCGCATGGCGACAACCGCCCGGCAGGGCTGCGATTACTTCGGTTATTTCGGGAGAAACCGAAACTGCCCCTCAAAAAAAAGACGGTGTTCATCTTACCCCTTGAGCATATGGCGGAGGATCTTGTTCAACTTGTCTCCGAGCCCGGCCACCCGGACCAGGGAATCGGTGGGCAGCTGCGCCACCTGATCGTAGATCGTGGCGGCGGCCTCGAAAAAGTCGAGCATCTCCTGCAGGCGCTCGCGCACATAGGCGTCCTCGGCAGTGCCGGGCTGCTGCCGGGCCGTGCTCTGCCGCAGCAGGGCCAGCGTCGGGTCGAACTCCCGCCGTTTGCGCTCGCGGAGGATCACCCGGAACATCTCCCAGACGTCCTCCAGGGCCTGAAAAAAGTCGCGGCGGTCTCCCAGCACGTGCACGGCCTTGACCAGTCCCCAGCCCTGCAAGTCCCGCAGCCCCGTGCTGACGGTGGAGCGGGCAATTCCGAGTGTCTCGCCGATCTCGTCGGCGGTGAGCGGCTGCGGGGAGAGATAGAGCAAGGCATAGATCTGGGCAGCGGCCCGGTTGATCCCCCAGGTGCTGCCCATCTCTCCCCAATGGAGGATAAAGTCCTCTTGTACGGGCGTCAGTGGAGCCATCCTCTTTCATCCATTTCGGTATTTTCTGACATTTCCGATTATACCGCATCCTGGGACAGATGTCAAGCGGTCTGGTGGCGCAGGCACTGGCTAGAGCTGCAGCGCCCGCGGCCGGTACTGGATCGCCTCCGCCAGGTGGGCCACCTGGATGCGCTCGCTCCCGGCCAGATCCGCGATCGTTCGCGCCACCTTGAGCACGCGGTGATAGCCCCGCGCCGAGAGGTTGAGCTGGCGCATCGCCGCCCGCAGCAGGGCGTGGCCGGCCTCGTCTACCTCGCAGAAACGGTGTACCTCGGCCGGCCCCATCTCGCCGTTCGTCAGGAGGCGCAGGCCTCGGAAGCGCTCCCGCTGCCGCTCGCGGGCCTCCTGCACGCGCGCCCGCACCACGGCCGAGGGCTCGCCCTTGCGCGCGTCGGACAGCTTCTCGTACTCCACGCGCGGCACCTCGACGTGGATGTCCAGGCGGTCCAGGAGCGGCCCGGAGATGCGCTGGCGGTAGCGGGCGATCATCACCGCCGAGCAGGTGCACTCGCGCAGGGGGTCCCCGTAGTAGCCGCACGGGCAGGGGTTCATCGCCCCGACGAGCACAAAGTTGGCCGGAAAGGTGAGCGTCCCCGAGGCGCGAGAGATGGTCACGACCTTGTCCTCCAGCGGCTGCCGCAGGACCTCCAGGACGCGCGTGCCGAACTCGGGCAGCTCGTCCAGGAAGAGCACGCCGCGGTGGGCCAGGGAGATCTCGCCCGGGCGCGGCCAGTGCCCGCCGCCGACCAGCCCGGCGTGGGAAATGGTGTGGTGGGGAGAGCGGAACGGCCGGCGCAGGACGAGCGGCGTGTCCGAGGGCAGCATGCCGCTCACCGAGTAGATCTTGGTCACCTCCAGCGCCTCCTCGATGGCCATCGGGGGCAGGATGGAGGGCACGGCGCGCGAGATGAGCGTCTTGCCGGCCCCGGGCGGGCCGACCATGAGGACATTGTGGTTGCCGGCCGCGGCTACCTCCACCGCCCGCTTGACGTGCTCCTGCCCCTTGATGTCGGCCATGTCCACCGGGTAGGTCGCCTCCTCTCCCGCCGGCAGCGGCCCCGGCTCGTACCGCGGCAGCGGCCCTGCCCCGCTCAGGTGATCCACCAGCGCGGCCAGGCTCCCCACCGGGTACACCTCCAGCCCCTCCACCAGCGCCGCCTCCGCCGCGTCCGACCGCGGCACGTAGACGCGCTTCAGGCCCCGCTGCCGCGCCAGCGACACCATCGGCAGGATGCCGTTCGTGTGCCGCACCGTCCCGTCCAACGACAGCTCCCCCACCACCAGCGCCCCCTCCAGGTCCTGCACCACCTGGCCGCTGGCGATGCACACCCCCAGGGCCATCGGCAGATCGTAGGCCGGCCCCTCCTTGCGCAGGTCCGCCGGCGCCAGGTTCACCGTCACCTTCTTGTTGGTGGGAAAGAGCACCCCCGAGTTGCGCACCGCGGCGCGGACGCGCTCCCTCGCCTCCTGCACGGCCAGGTCGGGCAGGCCGACGACGCAGAAGGAAGGCGTGCCGTTGGAGACGTCCACCTCCACCTGGACCAGAGCTCCCTCCAACCCGACAACGGCGCACGAAGTGACTTGAGCCAGCATGGCACACCTCCTTTCCCTGGAGGGTATTATAGCACACGCTGGCCCAACTTGCAACAAGTAGTTTCTTGTGGCACCGGGAGGGCGGGTTCTGTCGGCCCGAGCATGGATGGCCAGATCGGGTACAGCCCGCCGCGGTGATTCGTGCGCTCCCAGTCGAACGATCTCCGCCTCGCCCAGCAGCAGGCCCTCCGAACACGGCCGTACCAAAGTCGCCGGCCTCGACCGGCAAGTGCCCGGCTCAGGCAACGGCCCGACGCCGCACATCCAGGGACACGGCAATGGTACGGCTATGCCGCACTGTACGCCGACCGGGCGCTTGCCATCCGCTGTGCATCGGCGCGACCTGGATATCGCCGTGCCCCCCGAACGAGTCCACTTGCGCTGCCGGCCCTTTCGTGGTATCCTGCCGGCAAGAGGCGATCCCACATGCCCGGCCACACGCCCGCGTCCCGCTTCCCACGGCACGCGTCGCGGGTGCAGGGGCCGGGCCTTTCGGGCAATCAGGCGAGGTGCAAGCCGTGCTCCTCCACAGCGCCGCCGTCCTGGACAACCGCGAGGTCATGCCGGGCGTGTACCTGCTGCTCCTGCAGGCGCCGGCCCTGGCCCGCGCCGGCCGGCCCGGGCAGTTCGTCATGGCCCGCTGCTCCGAGCAGGGCGCGGCCGACCCCTTCCTGCGCCGGCCGCTGGCGCTGCACCGGATCGACCGCGCTCAGGGCCAGGTCGAGCTGTTGGTGCGCATCGTCGGCCGGGGCACCGCCTGGCTGGCCGTACGCCGACCGGGCGACGCGCTGGACCTCCTGGGGCCCCTGGGGCAGGGCTTTTCCCTGCAGCGCCGGACCCGCAACGTGCTCCTGCTGGCCGGCGGCATGGGCATCGCCCCGCTCGCCGCCCTGGCCGACGAGGCCCTGGCGCGCGGCGGCGCCGTCGTCCTGGCGCTGGGAGCGCGCACGGCCGGCGAGCTCTACCCGGCCGCCCTGCTCCCACCCCCGGTCGAGCTGCTCACCTGCACCGACGACGGCTCGGCCGGCCGGCGCGGCCCGGTCACCGACCTCCTGGCCGACCCCGAGCTGGCGCTCCTGCCCTGGGCCGACCAGCTCATGGCCTGCGGCCCCCAGCCCATGCTGGCGTGCCTGCCGGCGCTCGTCCGCGCCGGCCGGCTGCGCTGGCGCCGGGGGTTCGCCCAGGTCTCGCTGGAGGAGCGCATGGCCTGCGGCGTGGGGGCCTGCTTGGGGTGCGTCGTCAGCACGCGCCGGGGGCTGCAGCGGGTCTGCCAGGAAGGACCGGTGTTCGACCTGTACGATCTGGCCTGAGCATGCCGCTGCCTGGCCGGCTTGACAGACCCGGCCCCGTCGTATACCATAGGACCGGTGCCGATCGCAAGATCAGGAGGAGATCATGGCCAGACGATACATCTCCCTCCCGACGGTGTCGCCAGGCCAGGTCACTGGCGATGTGCACATCCGCTGCCCGCTCTGCGGCGAGGTAGCGGCGTCGACCGACCTGGCGGAGCGGGCCATGGTCTGCCCCTGGTGCGACATGCACTTTCCGCTGGAGGCCAACGGACACCTGGCCCTCCTGGTGGACGAGGGCTCCTTTCACCCGCTCCAGGGCGCGCCGGTCGGCCCCAGCCTGTTCGGCCGGGCCGCGCTGCAGGGACGGCCCATCGCCCTGGCCGTGGCCGACCCGGCCACCTGCTGGACCTCTGCCGAGGTCCAGGCCCTCGCCACCCTGATCGAGGAGGCCGGTCTGCAGCGTACCCCTCTGCTCTGGCTGTTGACCGCGCCCCAGGGCACGCAGGCCGACACCCTCTGGGCCGGCGTGCAGGCGTCGCTGGGGCGGTTGGCGGAGGCCGGCCTGCCCTGCCTGGTCCTCCTGTCCGGGGCGTGCTACGGGCCGGCGGTGGCCGTGGCCCTGCAGGGCGACCTGGTCCTGGCCGAGCCCGGGGCGGCCGTCACCCTGCTGCCTTCCGAGGAACTGCGCCAGGCCGGCCGGCTGCCCGCGGAGGTCACCCGACCCGTGCGCGACCTCCTGCAGGCCGGCTGGGCCGACGCTATCCTCTCCCGCCAGGCCCAGCGCCCCGTCCTGGCGGCCCTCCTCGCTCTCCTGACGGGAAGCCCCTCTGGACGAGCAGGCTTCCCGGGCAGGGCGGCCGCGGAGAGCCTGCTGCCGCCGCCGGGGGCCCTGGCGGACATCCTGGACCTCTTCTTCGAGCTTCACGGGGATCGCGGCACAGAGGACGATCGCGCGCTGTGGGGCGGGCTGGCGCGCCTGCGCGTGGGGGGCGCCCCAATCCTGCTGCTGGCGACTGCCCTGAGAGAGGGGCAGCCCGCGCTGCGCCGTCCGCGGACGGACGTGGGGGCCGCCGGGTGGCGCAAAGCAGCGCGCCTCCTAGGGCTGGCCGGCCGCTTCGGACTGCCGGTGGTCACACGGGTGGACCAGGTCGCGCTGCGCTGCCGTCGGCGCGACCGGCCGGCCGAGCTGGCCGCGGCGGTGGGCCAGGCATTGGCGGCGCTGCTGGCCCTGCCCGTCCCCAGCGTGGCCCTGCGCCTGGGCCGGGGTGGGGGGACGGCCGGCCTGGCGCTGACGGCGGCCGACCGCATCGTGGCCCCCGAGCCGCTCGTCGCCGCCCTGGAGGAAGAAGGCATCTCCCCCGACGCGACCTTCTCCGGCGAGGAGCTGCCTGCCCTGCTGGCCTCGCAACTGCAGGACCTGGCGCAGACCTATGCGCCGCACGGACCGCTGGGGCGGCGCAAGCTGCTGCAGCGCCGCCACGCCCGCTGGACACGCCTGGCCATGGCCGGAACGGCGCCGCCGCCCGGCACGGCGAGCGAGGAAATCGCACGGTGAGCCGGAAAGAGCACGCCATCATCGCCCTGTTCATCATGCTGGGTCTGTTCCACTGGATCCTGGACGCCCTGCTGGCAAGCACGCTGTTCTCCGCAGGACCACTGGCCGAGACACTGCTCACCGCGGTCCCACTGGATGAGGTGCTCGAGCGCCTGGGCGTTCTGTTCCTGTTGACCCTGTGCGGGACGCTGGTGGCCCTGGACATGGCCCGCCGGCGGCGTATGCATGAAGTACTCCAGGAAGGTGAGCAACGCATCCGGCACCAGGCCGAGCGCGCCGAGGTGCTGGTACGGACTGCCGCCCGCCTCAACGCCCACCTCGACGTCGACAGCGTCGTGCGCGCGGTGTGCGAGGAGGTGGGCCAGGTCCTGGACGTCCCAATCGCCACGGTCTACCTCCACGATGCGCAGAGCGACGCTTTGGTCCTGGCCGGGGGAATCGGCATCGTGCCGGAGTATCGCCCCCACTTGCTGCCCATCCCGCGGGCGCTGTACGAGGATGCCGTGCGCCGGATAGGCCCCCTGGTCGTCATCCCGGATGTTCAGGCCGTCCCCGGCATTCCCAACGCGGACCTGGTCGCCGCGACGGACGCACGCACCGTGGCCCTGGCTACCATGACGCACGAGGGGCAACTGGTGGGCATGCTGAATGCCGTCTCGCTCGGCAGAGTGCGTCACTTTGCCGAGGAACTGCCTCTCCTGCAGGGCCTGGCCGACCAGGCCGCCCTGGCCATCGCCAATGCCCGCCTTTTCGGCGAGCGCCGGCAGGCCGAGGAGACGTTGCAGCGGCGCACGGCGCAACTGGAAGTGTTGCAAGATGTCGGGCTGGAGCTGACCGCCCAGCTGGACCTGGAGGCCCTCCTACACTCGATCGTCGCTCACGCGATTCGACTGATCGGCGCGGTGGACGGGGGACTCTACCTCTACCGCGCGGACCGGGACATCCTGGAGCGGGCGGTCAGCGTCGGGGAGACCATTCCCGTGGGCAGCACGCTGCGCCGAGGCGAAGGGCTTTCGGGCCAGGTCTGGGAGACCGGCCAGCCTCTCAGCGTGGACAGCTACCAGAGCTGGCTGGGCCGGGCGCCGGCCTTTCGGAGCGAACCGGACCGGGCGGTCCTGGGGGTGGCGGTGCGCTGGGCAGAAGAGTTCCTGGGGGTGCTCAACGTCGCCGCCCTGCCTCCACGGACCTTTGGCCCGGCCGACGCCGAGCTGCTGGGCCTGTTCGCCACCCAGGCGGCCATCGCCATCCGCAACGCGCAGACACTGGCGGCCGTGGAACAGCAGCGCCGCCGGGCCGAATCGCTGGCCGTGGCCACCGCGGCGCTCACCACCACCCTGGAACTGGAACCGCTGCTGGAGAACGTGCTGAAGGCAGCCATCCAGGCCATTCCCGCCGCCGAGAAGGGGTCGGTGCTCCTGTGGGGCGAAGGGGGCGACCTGCACGTCCGGGCGGTGGTCGGCTACGAGGATCTCCGCGTCCGCAGTGCCCGCTTCCAACGCGGGCAGGGCTACGCCGCCCAGGCCGCGGAGGAAGGCGTGCCGCTGCTCATCGGCGCGGCCCGCAACGAGGCCGTTCGCTACACGGGCGAGATCGAGGAGATGCGCGCCATTCAGTCGGCCATCGTCGCGCCCCTGCGCTACCGCGGCCAGATCATCGGGGTGCTGTCCCTGGACAACGCCAGCTCCCAGGCAGCCTTCTCCGAGGAGGACCTACAGTTGCTGGCCATCTTCGCCAACCACGCGGCCCTGGCGGTGGGCAACGCCCGGCTGTACGGCGACCTGCAGCAGCAGATGGAGCAGGTGAGGAACACCCAGGCCCAGTTGGTGCAGTCGGCCCGCCTGGCTGCCGTAGGCGAACTGGCCGCCGGCGTGGCCCACGAGCTGAACAACCCCCTGACCGGCATCCTGGGCTTTGCCCAGCTGCTCCTGGAGGATCTGCCGGCCGACGCCCCTTCCCGCCGCGACCTGGAGGCCATCGCCGCCGCCGCCCAGCGGGCGCGTGGCATCGTCTACAACCTGCTCGACTTTGCCCGCCAGGGCAGCCTGTGGCGGCAGCCGGCCGACATCAACCGGCTGCTCCGACAGACCCTTTCGCTGATGCGCATCCACCTGGAGCGAAGCGGTGTCCTGATCCTGGAGGAGTATGCCGACGGCTTGGGCACACCCTCCGTGGACGCGGCCCAGATCGAGCAGGTATTCCTGAACCTGATCCGCAACGCCGCCCAGGCCATGTCCGGCGGCGGCACGCTCTGCCTGCACACAGAACAGGTGGGGGATGAGGTGGCCGTGTCCTTCTCCGACACGGGTCCGGGCATCTCGCCGGAGGCCCAGAAGCGCCTGTTCGAGCCCTTTTTCACCACGAAGCCGGAGGGCGTCGGGCTGGGACTGGCCGTCAGCGCGGGAATTGTCCAGGAGCATGGCGGGCGCATCACGGTCGAGAGCCGGCCCGGTCACGGCAGCACCTTCACAGTCTGGCTGCCACTGGCAAGTGAGGAGACCGCGACAGCCCCCGATCGACCGGCCGCGCTGAGCGCATACAGCCCGTCGAGCGAGCCAGGAGAGTTGCGATGAGCCCTTCGCCCCAGAGGGAGAAACCGGCATCCGCCCCCCTGCCCGACCTGGACAGCTCCACCTACGAGCGCTTCCGCACCCTGATCATGGAGCGCAGCGGGCTGCACTTTCCCGAGCGGCGCCGCATGGATCTGGAGAGGGGCCTGCGGCAGGCCCTTGCCCGGGAGCGATGCCGCGACTGGGAGGAGTACTACCGCCTGCTGGAGAGCAGCCCCACCGGCGGCCAGGCATGGGAGCAGCTGATCGGCCAGGTCACCGTGGGCGAAACGTACTTCTTCCGCGACCGCGGCCAGTTCGACGCCCTGCGCCAGCACGTCCTGCCCGAGATCATCGCCCGGAGGCGCGCGCAGTCGCGGCAGTTGCGCATCTGGAGCGCCGGATGTGCCAGCGGGGAAGAGCCCTATTCGCTGGCCATTCTGCTGCGCGAACTCCTCCCCGACCTGGCCGGCTGGAGCATCACCATCCTGGCCACCGACCTCAGCCGGGAGTCACTGGAGCGGGCGCGGGCCGGCCGCTATGGGGAATGGTCCTTCCGCGAACAGGGTTGGGAACAGGCCCGCGAGCGCTATTTCACCCGCCACGGCAAGGAGTGGGAGCTGAGCCCGGCAGTGCGCGAGATGGTCAACCTGGCCTATCTCAACCTGGTCGAGGACGCCTACCCTTCCCTGGCCAACAACACGGTGGCCTTTGATCTGATCCTCTGCCGGAACGTGACCATCTACTTCACCCCGGAGATCATCCGCCGCGTGGTCGATCAGATGCACGAAGCCCTGGTCGATGGAGGTTGGCTCGTCGTGGGGCACTCCGAGCCCTCGCCGACCCTCTACGCCCAGTTCGAGGTTCGCACTTTCCCCGGCACCATCCTGTACCAGAAGGTTGCCAAGCCCACCCAACTGGACCTGTCCTGGCTGGCAGCGGCAGAGGCCGCCCGCCGCGTCCCGCCCACCCCGGCCGCCGTTCCCTTTCCCGCGGGGCGTGTCGTGGCGACGGAAAAGGCAGCGCCGGCAGTCGCTCCGCTCCCGCCCGCGACCCCGCCCAGGGCCGTCCCCACGGAGCCCGCTGCTACCCCCGCCAGCCTCTACGCCGCAGCCCAGGCCCTCCTGGACCAGGGCCGCCCCGACGAGGCCCTGGAGCAGCTGCAGCGCGTGCTGCAGGAAGCTCCGCGGCACGCCCAGGCCCACTACCTGTTGGGCAAGATCCGGGCCAACGCCGGCCTCTGGGACGAGGCCCAGCGCTGGTGCCAGCAGGCCCTGGAACAGGACCCGCTGTTGACCGAGGCCCACTTCCTGCTGGGGCTGATCCACGTCCAGCAGGGCAACACCGAGCAGGCCCTGGCGGCGATGAAGCGCGTGGTCTACCTGGACCGCCACGCTGCTCTGGGGCACTATTGCCTGGCCACTCTCTACCAGGAGTCGGGGGACCGGGCCCGCGCCCGCAAATCGTTGCAGAACGCCGCCCGGCTGCTGGAGGCTCTGCCGGCCGACTCCTCTATCCCCTGGTCCGACGGCATGAGCGCCGGCCGGCTCCTGTACACCGTGCGCCGGCAGTTGGGCGAGCTGGACGGCGCCCGCCAGTAGAGATGCGGTGAGGACGGTTGTCTCATGATCCGCGTGCTGGTTGTCGAGGACTCTGCCACCGTACGCGAGCTGCTGGTGCGCATCCTGGAGAGCGACCCCCAACTCCGCGTCGTCGGCGTGGCCCGCGACGGGCAGGAGGCTGTCGCCCTGGCCAACCAGCTGCACCCCGACGTGATCACGATGGACATCCGCATGCCGCGGATGGACGGCCTGCAGGCCACCAAGCGGATCATGCAGCAGGTTCCCACGCCCATCGTCGTCGTCAGCGCCAGCGTGGAGTCCGAAGACCTGAAGATCACCTTCAACGCCATCCGCGCCGGGGCCCTCACCGTGGTGGAAAAGCCCCGCGGGCCGGCCAACCCCGGCTTCGAGGCCATCCGCGACCAACTGGTCACCACGGTGAAGCTGATGTCCCAGGTAAAGGTCGTGCGGCGCTGGGCCACCGGAGCACTGCGGCACCCCACCCCCCAGCGGCCCGTGCCGGCGGATGTCCGCACGGCCCTGGTGGCCATGGCCGCCTCCACCGGGGGGCCAGGGGCGCTCTACCAGGTCCTGCGCGACCTTCCCGCCGATCTCCCGGTGCCGATCGTGGTGGTGCAGCACATCAGCCGCGGATTCGGGCAGGGGATGGTGGATTGGCTGAACGGGGCGACCCGGCTGCGGGTGGAGACCGCCCGGCAGGGAGCCGCGCTGGAACGCGGCCAGGTCCTGGTGGCCCCGGACGACCAGCACCTGCAGGTGCGCCCGGACGGCCGTATCGCCCTGCGCCCGCGGGCCAGCGAGAAGGAGCTGTGCCCGTCTGCAGACATCCTCTTCGGGTCGGTGGCCGAGTCCCTGGGAAGGCGGTCGCTGGGGGTCATCATGACCGGGATGGGCCGTGATGGGGTGGAAGGGCTGCGCCGCCTGCGGGCGGCCGGTGGCAGGGTGCTGGCGCAGGATGAGAGCAGCTGCGTGGTCTTTGGTATGCCCAAGGAGGCCATCGCTGCCGGCGTGGTGGATCGGGTGGTACCGCTGGAGCAGATGGCCGCGGCGATCGTGGAGATGCTCTAGCTGCTGGCCCGGCGGAAGTGCCGGGTCATGAAGGCGATCATGGTCAGCTTGGTCAGCTCGACCAGGGCCTCAGAGTAGCCCGACTTCAGGCGCGTGGCCTGGCGCAGATACTCCACGGCCCGGTCGTACTCCTTTCGTTTGGCATAGACCATCCCCGCCCGGAAGTAGGCCTCGGCGCTCTCCGAGTTGAGGGAGATCGCCCGCTCGTAGCACTGGAGCGCCGCGTCCCCATCCCCCTCTTCCTGCGCCAGCAGCCCGAACTCGATGTGGACTCCGGCATCGTCCGGGTCGAGCTCCAGGGCATGGTTCAGCGCGTCGCGCGCCTCGTCGAACCAGTGCAACTGCCGGCACAGCGCCGCCGCCTGGCGCAGATAGCGCGGCTCGCGGGACTCTAGCCGGCTGGCCGTACGAGCTTCCTTCAGGGCCAGGCGCAGCTGCCCACGCCTGGCCAGGATCTCGCCCAGGCGCTCGTGCGCCCGGGCATTGCCCGGGTCGCGATCGACCCAGCGCTGGATCGTCGCCTGGGCCTCGTTCAGCTGGCCAGACTGTTCCTGGACCTTCCCCAAGGCTTCCAGGAAGCGAGAGTCGTCCGGGGCCAGGCGCACGGCCTCCTGGAGGGGAGGGAGTGCCGCCGGCAAGTTGCCGCTCTGGACGCAGACCAGCCCCAGCTCGAAGTGGGCCACGGCCATGGCCGGCTGCTCCTTCAGCAGGTGGGTGAGCAGTTCGTGGGCCTCTTGCAGGCGGCCTTCGCCGCGCAGCGCCGCAGCCATGTGGCAGCGCAGCTTGGCATCCTGCGGAGCCAGCTCCAGGGCGCGCTCGAGCTCCAGGCGGGCCTCGCGGGGCCGGCCGGCCTGCAGATAGAGTCCCGCCAGGTCATCGCGCCAATCGGCCTGTTTGGGGACCTGCTGCACGGCCTCCTGCAGGGCGGCGATGGCCTCCGGCAGATGGCCCAGCGCAGCATGCGCCAGCGCCAGGTGGTGGGCATAGAGCGGTTCGTTGGGGGCCCGCTCGCGGGCCGCGCGGTAGGACTCCAGAGCATCGGCGTACTTCCCCTGGGCATAAAAGGCCTGGCCCAGCTCGTCGTGCCACTCGGGGTTGTCCGGGGCCATGCCCAGGGCTTGGACCATGTCTCCTTCCGCCTCCGTGTAGCGCCCCTGGCGGTAGGACCAGCGCGCCATGCGCGCATGGTACTGCGGGCTGCCGGGATCGAGCTGGAGCGCCCGCCGATACGACTGCATGGCGTCGCCATCCCGTCCCAGGGCCAGCAGGGTGTCGCCCAGGGCGGCGTGCGCAGCGGCGAATCCTCCGTGCAGGGCGATGGCCTCGTGCAGCACCCGCGCTGCCTCCTCCAGCCGGCCCAGGCGCTGCCAGACCAGCCCCAGGTGGTAGCGGTAAGCCGGCCGGCGGGGATCCCGTTCGCAGGCGGCCTGCAGCTCGCCGGCAGCCTCCTCGAGTTGCCCCCGCGCCTCCAGGACCTGCGCCAGGGCGTAGTGGCCCTCGGCGTCCTGGGGGACGCGCTGCACCGCCTGGGACAGCTCGGCGTGGGCCTCTTCCAGCCGCCCCAGGGCATGCAGCGAGGTGCCCAACGCTCTGCGGTACAGGTTCTCCGGGGACGGCGGCGGGCCTCCGTCCAGGGCCAGCTCCCAGGCCGGGCTGAGGATCCCCTGCCGCTTTCCGGTCACCTCCAACGCCCGGAGCAGTGCCTGGCAGGCTTCCTCATGCCGATCGGCCAGCTGCAGGGCCAGGCCACGCTCATAGGCCCAGCGGTCCTCCTGCGGGGCCAGCTCCTCGGCCAACTGCAGGTGCTGCAGGGCCTCCTGCAGGCCGGCCGGCTGCCGTCGGGCCAGCACGCGGGCCTCGCGCAGATCGGCCTCGCGGGCCACCTCTTGCCGCAGCAGGCTGCCCAGCGTGCCGTGGAAGAGGGCCTCGGTGGGGTTCAGGGCCAGGGCCTCGCGGTAGGCCGCGACCGCCTCGGAGACGCGCTGCTGCTGGGCATAGGTGCGGCCCAGCTCGAAGGCTGCGTAGGGGTTCGACGGGTCCAGCCGCCGGACCTCCTCGAAGGCAGCGCTGGCCGCCTCCTCCTCCCCGCCCTGGCGCAGCAGGATGCCCAGGTCCAGGCGGAAGCGGCTCTCCTGCGGCGCCAGGCGCACGGCCTGGCGCAACGCGGCCAGGGCCTCCTCGTGCCGGCCGGCGCGCCAGTGCAGCAGCCCCTGCCGGTGCAGCAGCCGCGGGTCCTCGGGCGTACGTTCCAGAGCCCGCTGCAGCACGCGCGCGCCCTCCTCCAACCGGCCCATGGCGGTGAGGTACTCGGACTGCTGGGAGACGTAGGTGGTTTCGGTCGGCTGCAGGGCGGCAGCCTGGCTGATGTGCCGCAGGGCCTCTTCCTGCCGACCACTGTCCCAGAGCAGCCCAGCCATCTCTGCCTGCCAGGAGGCCACCTGGGGCTGCTCCTGCAGTGCCTTCTGCAAGTAGGAGCGGGCCTCCTCCTCCAACCCCAGCTTCCGCAACACGGCGGCCAGGTGAGCCGCGTAGGCAGCGACAGTGGGGGCCTTTTCGGTAGCCCGTCGGCACATCTCGCGGGCCTCGCCCAGCCGGCCCTGTCCTTCCAGAACGTGGCCGGCCAGGTCAAAGGCCGCCGCATAGTCCGGGTTCAGGCGCAGAGCCTGGCGCAGCGACTCCAGCGCGGCATCCTTCTGCCCCAGCCGGTCCAGGGCCAGGGCCAGGGAGTAGTGGAAGCGCGGTTCCTGGGGATGCTGGGCAACGACCGCCTGGAACTCGGTGAGGGCCTCGCGCAGCCACTCCCGCCGCAGGTAGACCGTCCCCAGCTCCTCTCGCCAGACGGCCTGTTTTGGCTCCAGCCGCAGCGCCTCCTCCAGCGCCGCCGAGGCCTCATCCAACTGGCCCAGGCGATAGCGGGCCATACCCAGGTCGCGATGGTAGCGGGCCCGGCTCGGCAGCAGCTCGGCAGCCCGGGCCAGGTGCGTGACGGCGGCCGACCACCGCCCCGTGGCTGCATAGAGCAGGCCCATGGCGTGCTGCCAGTCGGCCCGCTGGGGCTGGCCGGCGACCGCGGCGCGCAGATGGCCGATGGCCTCGTCCTTGCGGCCGGCCCGGGCCAGGGCCACCGCCAGGTCGTAGCCAAAGTCGCCCTCTTGTGGGGCCAGACGCACGGCCTGCTGGAAGCACTCCAGGGCCTGGGCCTGCTCCCCGCGGCGCTGGTGCAGGTGGCCCAACGCGTTGTGGGCCACGGCGCACTGCGGGTTCAGCTGCAGCGCCTGGGTCAGCTCGGCGCGGGCCTCGTCGAAACGGTCCAGATGCACCAGCAGACGGCCCAGGCGGGCGCGCTGATCGGCATCGCCGGGCGCAGCAGCCACCGCCTGCCGGTAGGCCTTTTGCGCTGCCGCGGTGTCCCCCCGCTGCATGGCCAGGTCGCCCAGCAGTCGATGGGCTTCGCCGTACCCTGGGTCAATGCGGGTGGCCTGCTCCAGAGCAGCACCCGCCTCCTCGGTCCGGCCCAACAGGGCCAGCAGCTCGCCGCGCCGGCAGTGGTAGTCGGCGCGGCTGGCATCCAGGGCCACCGTGCGGTCGAGCTGCTCCAGGGCGCGGTCCAGGCGGCCCTCCTTCTGGTAAAGCGCTCCCAGCTCAAAGTGGGCTGCCGCGTCGCGCGGTGCCAGGGCGATGGCCCGGTCCAGATGCTCGGTGGCCTCGGTGTAGCGACCCAGGTCGCGCGCCGCCTGGCCCAGCGCCATGTGGTATGAAGCCACCTGCGGCGACAGGCGTACGGCCCGGCGGTACTCGGCCAGGGCCTCCTCCAGCTTCCCCTCGTCGTGCAGGAGCTGCCCCAGCTCGAAGTGGGCCGGGGCATAACCCTTTTCCAGGCGGGTGGCGGCATGCAGGGCCAGCGCTGCCTCATCGCGGCGGCCCAGGCGGCGCAGCACCCCACCCAGGTAGACCTGGTACTCGGCCACCCCTGGGCTGCGGCCGACTGCCTGCTGGTACGCCTCCAAAGCCTCGGCGTCCCGCCCCTGCGCCTCGTACACCAACCCCAGCTCGGCCTGGACCTCGGTCATACCCGGGGAAAGGACCAGGGCGCGCTGCAGCGTTTCCTCCGCCTGGCCGTACTGCAGCAGCTGTCGACAGGCCCGTCCCTCGTGCAGCAGGTACAGGGTGTTGCGCGGGTCCAACTGCGCCGCTTGCCGGTGACAGGACAGGGCCGCGTCGAAGCGGCCACGCTGCGCGTACAGCTGGCCCAGCTCGTCGTGGTTGCGGGCGTCGTGCGGATCCAACTCCCGGGCAAAGGTCAGATGCTTCTCGGCTTCGTCCAGCCGGCCCAGCCGGCGCAGGGCGATCCCCAGGTCGCGGTGGTAGGTACCCTTGCCGGGAGCCAGCTCCAGCGCCCAGCGATACTCCTCCAGGGCCGTCTCGTACTGCCCCTGCTGCCAGTGGGTCTCGGCCAGCTCCTGGTGGCCCCGCGCCTCCTCCGGCTGCAGCTCCACGGCCCGCCGCAGGGAGCGGACGGCCTCATCCAGCCGGCCCAGCCGGCGGAACACGGCGCCGATGTCGCGCTGGTAGACGGCCTGCTCGGGCTCCAGCTCGACGGACCGCCGGAACTGCTGCAGGGCCTCCTCATCCTGTCCCAACGCCGCATGCACTTGGCCGAGGACATGGTACGCGTCGGCATAGTCCGGATCCAACTCCACCGCGGCCCGCAGCTCCGGCAGCGCTTCCTGGTACCGGCCCAGGCGGAAGTAGGTGGCCGCGGCGTTGCGGTGGTAGAGCGCCACGTCGGGGGCCAGGTCGGCGGCACGGATGTACTGCCCCAGGGCCTCCTCTTCCCGGCCCTGGCGCTCGTAGGCCACGCCGAGCTCGTTGTGGGCCCAGGAGTCGTCCGGCTCCAGCCGCAGCGCCGCCAGTAACTCCTGCTCGGCGCGGCTGTGGTCACCCACCAGGCCGTAGACCATGCCCAGGCTGCAGCGGTACTCCACCACCTCGGGCATGAGCTCGACGGCGCGGCGGAGCTCCTCCAGCGCCGCCCCCAGCCGCCCCTGCAACTCATAGACCTGCCCCAGGTCGAACGAGGCCCGGGCACAGGCGGCCATGTGCTCGCGCACCACGTCCTTCAGGCGTGCGGCGGCCTCGTCGTACTCGCCCATCTTGCCGCAGACCACCCCCAGGTGGCGGCGGTAGAGCGGGGAGACCGGGTCCAGGTTGGCGGCCCGCTGGTACTCCCGGCGGGCCAGGGGAAGGTCGTCCTTGCGCTCATAGATCTGGCCCAGGCGGAAAGCCACCTCGGCCCGCTCCAGGCCCAGGGAGAGGGCCTCCTGCAACTGGGCGGCAGCCGAATCGAGGTGACCGAGCTCCTCCAATGTCACGCCGGCCTGGTAGTGCAGGCGGGGCTCGCCGGCCAGGTACTCTGCCAGGAGCGCAGCCCAGGAGGAGGACGCCTCGGCCTGGACCAGGCAACGCACCAGCAGACCCACCCCGGCCTCGCCCCCCTGGAGCAGGTGACCGGCCAGAGCAGCCCGATCGCTGGTGATGCCGTACCACAGCGGCACCAGGTCCGCCCAACGCTGCCCCACCTCCTCCTGGACCACAGCCAGCGGGCTGCCGGCTTGCGCCATCCCCTCCAGGTCCCAGGCAGCCAGGGTATCGCGCAAGGCCGGGTGGGGAAAGACCAGCAGCTCGCCTCCCTGCCGCAAGGCCAACAGCCCGCTGCGCAGCAGGTGCCGCAGAAAGGCCGTCGGATGGGGCCAGGCCGGGCCGCTGTCCGCCCCCAGGCTGGCGATGGCCCGGGCCAGCATGACCAGGGCCTCCTCGCGCGAAAAGGCCTCCACCCCTTCCTCGAACAGCACCCGGGCCCAGCGGGCCAGCAGGCGCAGGAAGCGCTCGGCCTCGGCCGGGGAGAACCCCGTCGGCAGGGCCAGGAGTTGGCGCGCCAGCTCCAGGAGCAGGGCGCCCTTGGCCGGGAAGCGGCCGGCGGCCACGGCCACCTGGGCCGTCTGGGCCACCAGGCTGAGGGCGCGCGGGTTACGCAGCAGTCCGTGCCAGTCCGGGTCCTCGTGGAGCAGGCGGGCCAGGTCGTCGGGCAGCAGGCGCGCCAGGTGCCGGCGGATGAAGATGTCGTCCAGGTCGCGGATGTGCAGGACGGTCGCCCGGGCGAACCAGGGCTGGAAGAGGGCAAAGTCGCCGCTGCGGCAGGAGACGACGTAGCGGTGGCCGGCCCCCAGCTTGCCGAGAAAGGTCGTGATCGCCGCCAGCCCTTCGACCTGGTGGGACAGCGGGATGTCCCCCAGACCGTCGAGCAGCAGAAGCAGGCTGTGCTCGCGGGCCAGCGCCTCCAGGGTCGCAAGGTCGGCCTGGGGCAGGCCGTTGCGCTGCAGCGTCTCCACCAGGAGGGCTGGCACTGTGCCGCCGTGGTAGGAGGCCAGGTCGATGTAGAACGGCAGGTACCGCGGGGCCTCGGGGGCGGCCGGCCCGCTGGGGGCCGGCTGAGCGGCCCGCGCCAGCGTGGCCTCGGCCTGCTCCAGGGCCATCCGCCGCAGGAGCAGCGTCTTTCCGGCGCCGGCGCTGCCCAGCAGGACCAGCGCCCGGTAGCGCTCCAGGGCATGGTCCGGGGTCAGGGCCGCGCGGCGGCCGGGCTCCTCCTCGGTCCCCGGCGCGGGGCGCGCAGGCAGGACCAGCCACAGCGGCATGTACCGCTGGCGGGCAGCCTGGCAATCGGGAGACGCCTGCAGCGCGGTCAGGTAGGACCGCAGGGCGCTCGCGATGTCATCCTGGGCAGCCCGGTCCATGCATTCCCCCTACACGGCCCCACTGAGGACCCAGTAGCCCAAGGCGCACAGGCCGGTTCCCAGGAGGCAGAGGAAGGCTCCTACCCCTACGGCGGTCTGCACCATCTTGGTAACCGACTCCACCAGCCGCGAAGCGCCGTCGAGGATCGGCAGGAACGAAGCATCCTGGGCCGCCTTGGCCCCCAGGTGCGAAGACTCGCTGGTCAATTTGCGCAGGGCTTCCATGTACTCCCGCGACAGGATCACCCCCAGGCCGATGAGCAGCGTGACGCCGCCCATGAGGAAGAGGGCCGCCCCGATCACGATCCGCAGCACCGCCATTCGCCGAGTCCTTTCGCTAGGCCGCTTGGAGATGGCTGGGGGCTGCCCAGCCCATTCACCGTGCTTCTGTAATTGTCCTGTAATCGCAGGCTATCGACGGAACGGCCTTTTTCTGCTATAGACTATGGTAGTATCTTTGTTCTACCGCGCTCTCCTATGAGGGAAACCGATGCGCAAGGCGATTTTCGTCTTCTTCTGCCTGGTCGGCTTGCTGCTGCTCTACCTGACTATCGTGCTGGAGCATCAGTTCGTCATCGCCGGAATGTACCCCTAGCCAGCGCTCCCACCGGTCATAACCAGGGTCCTCGCACGATTGGGTGCGGAGTGATCCTGTCTCTTTTTTTTCAGGCCCTGCTGGCCGACCGGCGCAGGTACGAGTTCTCCAGGGCCATGGCCACTTTCCCGCTAAAGAGCGTCAGGTTCTCCTGCGTCTGCGAGGTGAAGGTGTCGGGGAGGTCGGCCAGCAGGCACAGCGCTCCCCAGCGGCGATCGAGCACGTACAGCGGGAAGCAGGCTGCCGACTGCACCTCGCCACACCAGCCCATCAGATCGAACAGCTCCGGCCACTCCTCGCGCCGGTTGATGACCACCGCCGCCCCTCCGTCCAGGAAGCGCCGCAGCAGGCGCAGGCCCTTGCCCTGAAGAGGAAGGTCCACCGTGCGGACAGGCTCCTGCGCCGCATAGACGACCGCCGTACAGCCGCGCTCCGTTTCGCCCCGGTAGAGGAAGATGACGACCTGCTGCAGATGCAGGGCATCGAGGATGTTGCGGCAGGCCAGCTCCATGGCCGCCGCCGGATCGGGCAGCGCGGTCAGGGTCATGCCGGCCGCGGCGATGCTGCCGGCTTCCTCCTGGACCCGTCCCAACTGGCCTCGCAGGAGGCGGTTCTCGATCAGCACGGCCGCGTGGCTGGCCATAATGCGCAGCCAGTGCTCCTCGCCCTCCTGATAGGGCCGGTCGATCTGCCGGGCAACGACGATCCGCCCCAGCTCCGCCGGCCTGCCGCCGGCAGGCAGGGCTACCTCGCAGACGTGCCGGACCTCGGCCAATCCGCCCCCCTCCGACACGGGCAACTGATCCCCCACCCGCAGGGTGGTGATCTCGGCGCCGGCAAGGGCGAACCCTTCCCAGCACTCGGCCCGCAGGGCTTCACCGCGCGGATCGTACAGGGCCACCAGGCCCAGGCTCGAAGCGGTGTGGGACAGCGCCTCGTGCAGGACCGCCTTCAGCAGCTCCTGGACGGAGGCCACCTGGCGCAGCGCCGCACACGTCTCCTGCCAGCCGCTCAACCACTCCCACGCCTGGCCGGCGAGGCTTTCCTGGCGGGCCAACCATGCGACCATGCGCCGGCGCTCGCGCCACTGTCGCAGAGCCCACTGCGTGAAATAGCCCACCACGACGGCCCAGGCCATGATCAGCGCCACCATGCCCAGACCCAGGTCGTCGAGCCGGCCCTGGCCCATGTAGAGCAGGGCCAGGACCACGTTGCCGGAGGCCCCGCTCAGCAGCGCGCCCACCCATCCCCACCAGCAGCTGGCCTCCAGCGCCACGAGCAGGAAGTACAGGGGAAAAAAGATCGGCAGCCCGCTGTTGGCGGCGGCGGCATGGCTCAGCAGCGTGGCGACGGCAAAGTCCAGCACCACCAACACCCGTGGAACCAGGGGATGCGCCAGGAGCTCCCGCCGTAAAAAATAGGGCGGCAGCGGCGCTACCGCCAGGATCAGCAGCAGCAGGATCAGCCCCGCCGCTACCCCGGGCTTGCATTCGGCAGCAAAGACGATGGCGACGAAAAACGGAGCCAGCAAGGCCAGACGCAGGAGAAGCAGGCCGCGAAAAACGAGCAGGGCTTCCTGGTCGCCTTGCCGGTCCATCGAACCCCCAAGTCGACGACACTACTGCATACTATCGCCTGTCGCAATGGCCATTCTACCACACATTGTCCGTTTTGGCAATAGGCACTTTCTCGGCTTGACTTTTCCGACAATTGCAGGTACACTGACTCCCGGCGGGTGCTGGTGGGCCCTTCCGATACGTGCAGCCGGGGCGTAAGGCAGCCCGGCCGTGCCGGAGCCGTGGCGTAGCATTCGGGGCAAGCCCACCTACCGCGGAACCGCCGGGTCGCTGCCGTCGATCACCGAGGAGACAGAACCATGCACAACCCGACCGTCTGGGTTTTCCTGGTGCTCTTCCTGGCCATCTGCGCCACCGTGGCCGGGGAAATGCTGACCAAGGCCGGCCTGGACCACGTCCGCGCCCAGACCGGCGAGCCCTTCTCGTTCAAGTGGGACAGCCTCTGGCACACCTTTACCAACTGGATGGTCCTGGCCGGCTTTGCCCTCATCCTGGGCGCCTCCATCCTGTGGCTGGTGGTCATCTCGCGCGTCAACCTGAGCTACGCCTATCCCATGCTCGGCATGAGCTACGTCATCGCCGTCATCGCCTCGTGGCTGATCCTGCACGAGCCCCTGAACTGGCAAAAGATCGTCGGCTCGCTCATCGTCTGCGCCGGGGTCGCCCTGGTCGCCCAGGGGGGCCGCTGACGGGAGGAGGAGGCCGTGGGGGAAGACCGCGCCGCACCGGTGGACATCGCCGCCATCGTCGAGCAGCTCCGCCGCGAGGTGCGCCAGCGGCGGCAGGGGCAGTTGGATAGCAGCGTCCATCAGCTGGAGAGCAGCTTCGACGAGGTCGAGCTGGCCCGCAGCATGGAGGAGGTCCGCGCCAACCAGGGGGTCAGCGCCCACTGGCCCATCGTCTGGAAGACGCCCCTGCAGGCCTTTTTCGCCATACTCCAGCGCTTCACCCGCCGCTTCCTGCGCTGGTACGTCAACCCCATCGTCGAGCAGCAGAACGCCTACAACGCCGCCGTCGAGCGCACGCTGGGCCTGCTCGTGGCGGCCAACGCCCGGCTGCGCGAGGAGATCGTGGCCATGCACGGGCGACTGCGCGCCATGGAGGAGCCGGCCGGCCGGGGGCCGGTCCGCACGGAGGAAGGCGGCGATGCCCGCTAAGCGCATCCTCGTCTGCGCGGTGCAGGTGCCCTTTACCCGCGGCGGGGCCGAGCTGCTGGTAGACGGGCTGGTCCTGGCGCTGCGCGAGCACGGCCACCAGGTCGAGGTGGTGCAGCTGCCCTTTTCCTGGGCCCCCGAGAAGAGCGCCATCGTCCAGGGCTGCCTGGCCTGGCGGTTGCTGGACCTGGCCCGGGTGAACGAGCGCCCCGTGGACCAGGTGATCTGCACCAAGTTCCCTTCCTACGCCGTGCGCCACCCGCACAAGGTCGTCTGGCTGGTCCACCAGCACCGCCAGGCCTATGACTGGTACGGGACCTCCTACAGCGACTTTACCTACCGCGAGGAGGACCGCGAGGTCCGCCAGGTGATCCAGCGCATCGACCGGCGCTGCCTGGGCGAGGCCCGCCGCATCTACACCATCTCCCAGAACGTCTCCCGCCGCCTGGCCCACTACAACGCCCTGCGCAGCACGCCGCTCTACCCACCCTCGCGCTACCGCGACCGGCTGCGCCCCGGCCCCTACGGCGACTATGTCCTCTACGTCGGCCGGCTGGACCGGGCCAAGCGGGTGCACCTGCTGATCGAGGCCCTGGCCCAGGTGCGCGCGCCGCTGCGCGCCGTGGTCGCCGGCGACGGCCCCGAGCGCCCGGCCCTGGAGGCCCTGGTCCGGCACCGCCGCCTGGCCGGCCGCCTTCGCTTCGCCGGCTACGTCCCCGACGACGAGCTGCTGGCCCTCTACGCCGGGGCTCGCGCCGTCTTCTATGCCCCGGTGGACGAGGACTATGGCTTTGCCACGGTGGAGGCCTTTCACGCCGCCCGGCCCGTGGTGACGACGAGCGACGCCGGCGGAGTCCTGGAGTTTGTCGAGCACCGCCGGAGCGGGCTGGTCTCGGCCCCGGAACCGGCGGCCATCGCCGCCCACGTCGAAGAACTGGCCGCCGACGCCACCCTGGCCGAACGCCTGGGCCAGGACGGCCGCGGGCGGGTGCAGGAGATCACCTGGGAGCGGGTGGTGCAGCGGCTGGTGCTCTGAAAGGCGCCGGGCCTGCGGCTCGGAAAGGAGGCGCCACGGCAGTCCAGCTCGAGGGAGAGAAGCGCCAACCTGCTGGTCCGGTTGGCCCAGACTAGATGAAGGAGGACCCCCATGAACAAGGGCACCTTTCGCCACCTGGCACTGAGTATCGTCCTGCTCGCGCTGCTGGCCGGCTGCGCCCCTGCGGCCCAGCCGACCGCCACCCCACCGCCGACCTACACGCCGGCCCCCACCTACACGCCACAGCCCACCTACACGCCCGAGCCCACAGATACCCCCACGCCTCCTCCCACCTACACGCCACAGCCCACCTAAACGCCGCTGCCCACCTATACGCCGCCGCCGCCGACCGAGACCCCTGTGCCGGCCACCGTCCAGCCGACGAATCCGCCGGCGACGAGGGTCCCGCCTACGGCCGTGCCGCCGACATCGCCCCCCGACCCCTGCGCCGGCATCCCCGCGGACAAGGACGGCACGATCACGCCCAAGTGCGCCGGATTCACCACCAGGTTCTGCATGGACATCTGGGGTTTTGCCTCCAATGAGCAGATCGGCTTCTGGCTGGACGGCGAGCACGGCATCATCGGCGGAACCTACCAGACCGTCAGCATCGGCCCCAGCGGTAGCCTGGAAGGATTGTGCTTCACGCCCAACGAGGATTGGCTCGGCCTGACGCTCCCAGGCCTGTATTACTGGGTCTTCCAGGGAACGACCTCCAACCACCAGTCCGTCCTGTACTTCAAGGTGATCCCGTAGAGGCAGGCAGGGGCGCGCTGTCGCGCGCCCCTGCCCCGTTCCCTGCCCCACGCTCAGCAGATCCGCGGCAGCAGCTCCTCCAGCGGCATGTCCACCACCCGCCGGCCGCGGATCGGGGTGCGCGCCAGCACCAGGCCAGGATGCTCCGCTGTGACCACGCCGATAGAAGCGGCCTCCTGCCCCAGGGGATGGGCCCGCAGCGCGGCCAGCGCCGCTGCGGCCTCCTCCGGCGGGACCAGGGCCACCAGCTTGCCCTCGTTGGCCACCGTCAGGGGGTCAAAGCCCAGCATCTCGCAGGCTGCGGCCACGGCCGGCCGCAGCGGCACCGCCGCCTCCTCGAACTCGAGGCCCACCCCGGACGCCGTGGCCAGCTCGTTCAGCGCGGCGGCCAGGCCGCCGCGGGTCGGATCGCGCAGGCAGTGGGTGTGCGGGGCTGCCGCCAGCAGCGCCGCGACCAGGGCGTGCAGCGGCGCGCTGTCGGAGACGAGCGCTGTCTCAAAGCCCAGCCCCTCGCGCTGGCTGAGCACGGCGATGCCGTGGTCGCCGACCGTGCCGCTGAGGAGGATGACATCCCCCGGCCGGGCGCGCTGCGGGCCGACCGCCACCCCCTCCGGCACCACCCCTACGCCGGTCGTGTTGATGTAGAGCCCGTCGCCGTGCCCGCGCTCGACCACCTTGGTGTCGCCGGCCACGACCAGGACCCCGGCCGCTGCCGCCGCCTCGGCCATCGAGCGCACCACCCGCCGCAGCACCTCCACCTCCAGCCCTTCCTCCAGGATGAAACCTGCGGTGAGCCAGAGGGGCCGGGCCCCGCTCATGGCCAGGTCGTTGACCGTGCCGTGGACCGCCAGCGAGCCGATGTCGCCGCCGGGGAAGAAGAGCGGCCGCACCACGAAGGAGTCGGTGGAGATGGCCAGGAAGCCTCCGCCGGGACACTCCAGCAGGGATGAGTCGGCCATCTGCCGCAGATAGGGATTGTCCAGCGCGGAGACAAAGACCTCGCGGATCAGGTCGGCCATCATGCGTCCGCCGGCGCCGTGGGCCATGCGGATCGCCTGTTCGATTCGTGGGCCTTTCATCGTCGGTCAGAACGAATGGGACGATTTGCCAGCCAACGTTGAAGTGACTGTGGGCTCTCACCGCTGTGTCGCCCAGCCAAAAGGCCTTCGATGCCGATGTGCTCATCCGATTCCGGCCATTCGATCGCGTAACCGTCCCCAAGCAATTGCCGGTGCTGCCGCTCCTCGGCGAAAGTACTCATGCCACGCCTCCAGCAGAGTCGGCTCATGTTCGACCACAAGCCGAATCACACGATTCATGCCCTGGAAAGCCATGGTTCTTGGCCAGGGCCACTGGGTCCAGCCAGAACTTGGCAATGCGCCGCTCCCGCTGCACGTAAATGTGCGGCGGTTCGCCTTTGTCCGAGCTGAAGGACACGAAAGCATAGGGGCCGTCCATAAGCGCGGTAGGCAGGATCGTCTATCCGTGTTGTTCAGGCACGTCGGACCTGACAGCAAGCACCCCACGCGATAACCATTATAGCCGAGCGGGGAGGGAATTACAAGTCTGACTGCTCCAGTCCGCTCAGTCCCTCGCCCGATACTGGTAATGCGCCGCACAGGCCCCCTCGGCGCTGACCATGCACGGGCCCACCGGGTCCTGCGGCGTGCAGGCCCGGGCAAAGAGCGCGCACTCGGGCGGCCGGAGCACCCCTCGCAGGACGTCGCCACAGCAGCAGCCGGGCGGCTCCGGCGCCGGCGCGAGATCCAGCGGAAAGGCCCGCGCGGCATCGAAGCGGGCATACTCCGGGCGCAGGGCCAGCCCGCTGGCGGGGACCGTGCCGAACCCACGCCACTGCGCGGCGCCGACGGCAAAGACCCGCGCCAGCGCCTCCTGGGCCGGCCGGTTGCCCTCCAGCGCCACGCTGCGGGCGTAGACGTTGGCCACGGCCGGCCGCCCTTCCTCGACCATCTCCACCAGCGCCAGCACGGCGCGCAGGATGTCCACCGGCTCGAACCCGGCGATGGCGCAGGGAATGCCGTACTCGTCGGGCAGGAACTGCCAGGCGGCCGCGCCGATGATCGTGGTCACGTGCCCCGGCCCGATGATCCCGTCCAGCGCCACCTCGCCGCTGTCGAGGATGGCCCGCGTGGCCGGTGGGGTCAGCTTGTGCGTGCTGTAGAGGAAGAAGTTGTCCACCCCCGCCGCCTCGGCCGCCAGCACCGCCGCGGCCGCCATCGGGGCCGTGGTCTCGAAGCCCACGCCCAGGAAGACGACCGGGCGGGCCGGGTTGTCCTGGGCCGTGCGCACGGCATCCAGGGGCGAGTAGACCACGCGCACGTCGGCCCCGGCTGCCTTGGCCTGGGCCAGCGTGGCCGGCCGCGCCGCACCCCGACTGCCCGGCACACGGACCATGTCCCCAAAGGTGGCCAGGATCGCGCCCGGCACCTGGGCCAGGGCGATGGCCCCGTCCAGGTCGGCGGCCGAGGTGACGCAGACCGGGCAGCCCGGCCCCGAGCGCAGCTCCACCGTGGCGGGCAGGAGGTCGGGAATGCCAAAGCGCAGGATGGCGTGGGTGTGCCCGCCGCAGAACTCCATCAGCCGCACCGGGCGGGTGGAGCGGGCCCGGATGGCGTGGGCCAGGCTCTGGGCCAACTTGGGATCACGGAACGAGGACATGACAGACTCCAAATGACAAATCGCAAAGGGTCAGAACGCGCCTCAGATGTGCTTCCTGGCGGTGGTGATGATCGCGCTCAAGATACGGACCGGTTCGTCGGCCTCCTGGGTCAGAGCCTGGACTTCAGGCTCTTTGTCCATAAGCGCGGCGGAAATGAGGCGCAACCAGTAGCGCGATTCGCGGGCCTCCTTGCGGGCAATGCCCATCTTGTGGGCAAAGTCGCGCTGGCTTTCCGCGCCGTGGGCCTCCTCCACGTTGGCAGCCACTGAGGTGCCGGAGCGGATCAACTGCCGGCCGATTTCAACCGCGTCGAGTGACCTTGGCAGCCGCCGCACCAGTTTGACCGCGCGCACCGCGAACTGAAACGTCCGCTCGCGTATCTCAAGCGGCACGTCTTTCCGCGTCCATCCACTCCGACTGCCCGCTTTCTCTTCCATGGGCTACTCTCCTCTCCCATGCGTCTTGGCTATTTCGTGTTTGTCGTTTGCCTGTTTGGCATTTGCGCCCACGACCGCCTGCCCCAGCGAGATACCGGCATCGTTGGGCGGCACCAGTCGGTGGACGTAGGCGCGCAGGCCGGCCTGCTGGAGCAGCGGCAGCACCTTTCTCAGGAGGGTCGCGTTCTGAAAGACCCCGCCCGAGAGCGCCACTTCCTCCAGCCCGGTCTCCTCCCGCAGCCGCAGGCAGGTCTCGACCGCCAGCCGCGCCAGGCCGTTGTGCAGGCGGGCGGAGATACGGCCGGCCGGCAGGCCCGCCCGTACGTCCGCCACCACGGCCCGCAGAACCGGGGCCGGATCGATGACCCAGGGCCGCGGCTCCCGGTCGGGCGCGGCGTCTGCCGCCTCCTGCCGAGCGATGGCGAACGCATAGGCCCCTGTCTCCTCTGCCGCGGCAGCTCCCTCCAGCTCCATCGCCGCCTGGGCCTCGTAGTTGACCTCCTGGCGCACGCCGGCCAGGGCGGCGACGGCGTCAAAGAGCCGGCCCATGCTGGAGGTGGGCACCGTGTTCAACCCGCGCTCCAGTTGGCGGGCCAGGACCTCGCGCTCGTCCGGGGCGGCGGCCTGCACTGGGGGCAGGTCTGCCTCCCAGGGCAGGCCGGCGGCCCACAGGTGGGCCAGGGCCACGCGGTACGGCCGGCGGATGGCGGCATCGCCGCCCGGCAGCGGCACGTACTTCAGGTGGGCGGCCCGCCGGCAGGAGGCATAGTCGGCCACCAGGAACTCGCCGCCCCAGATGGCCCCATCCACCCCGTAGCCCGTGCCGTCGAAGGCCACGCCGATCACCGGGCGCGCGCCGCTGTGCCCGTTCTCCGCCAGGCAGGCGGCGATGTGGGCGTGATGGTGCTGCACCGGCACCAGCGGCAGCCCGGCCGCGGCCGCCTGCTCGCGGGCGAAACGGGTGGACAGGTAGTTCGGGTGCATGTCGCATGCCACGACCTCGGGCTGGATGCGGAAGGTGCGCTCGAGCTGGGCCACCATCTGCTCGAAGAAGCGCAGCGTCTCATAGTTCTCCATGTCGCCGATGTGCTGGCTGAGAAAGGCGTAGCGCTCGCGGGTCAGGCAGAAAGTGTTCTTGAGCTCGCCGCCCACCGCCAGGGCCGGCCGCACCGCGTGGGGCAGGTGCACCGGGTAGGGCGCATAGCCGCGCGAGCGGCGGATGGGCAGCTCCACGCCGGCCACCATGCGCGTGACCGAGTCGTCGCAACGGGCGTGGATGTCGCGGTCGTGCAGGAGAAAGGCATCCGCCAGGCCGGCCAGACGCTCCAGGGCCTCGGCGTTGTCCGTGGCGATGGGCTCCTCGGCATAGTTGCCCGAGGTCATCACCAGGGCGATGGGGAAACCGGCGGCCGGCTCCAGCAGCAGGTAATGCAGCGGCGCGTACGGCAGCATCACCCCCAGTGTGGGGTTGCCCGGGGCGACACCGGGCGCGATCGGTCCCCCGGGGAGTGGTCGCAGGAGAACGATGGGCCGCTCGCGGGAGGAGAGCAGACCCTCCTCCTCCGCGCCCACCTCGCAGTACCGCCGCACCGCCTCCAGATCGAACGACATCAGGGCGAACGGTTTGTCCACGCGGCCCTTGCGCTCGCGCAGCGCCGCCACAGCGGCTTCGCTCGTGGCATCGCAGGCCAGGTGAAAGCCGCCCAGGCCCTTGACGGCGAGGATAGCCCCAGAGGCCAGGGCTGACCGGGCCTCCTGGACAGCCTGTTCGGAGGACGAGGAGGAAATTGCCGAGCGTGAGGCGTGAAACGTGACCTGCGGCCCGCAGACCGGGCAGGCGTTCGGCTGGGCGTGGAAGCGGCGGTTCGCCGGGTCATCGTACTCGGCCTGGCAGTCCGGGCACATGCGGAAGGGGGCCATGGTGGTGTTGGGCCGGTCGTAGGGGATGTCGCGGATGATCGTGAAGCGCGGCCCGCAGTTGGTGCAGTTGATGAAGGGGTAGCGGTAGCGGCGGTCGGCCGGGTCGAAGAGCTCGCGCCGGCAGTCGGCGCAGATGGCCACGTCGGGCGAGATGGGCAGAAACTCGCCCCGCCGGCCGGCGGAGTGGCGAATGGCGAAAGCACCGCCAAAGCCGTCGGCCGGCAGGGGGATGGGCTCGACCGCGACCCGCTCGACGCGCGCCAACGGCGGGGCCTCGGCGGAGAGCTTCCGCACGAACTCGTCCAGCGCAGCAGCGGGGCCGGCGGCCTCGATCTCCACGCCGGAGGAGCTGTTCAGCACCCAGCCGGCCAGGCCCAGGCGGGTGGCCAGGTTGTAGACAAAGGGGCGAAAGCCGACCCCCTGGACCACGCCGGTGATGTGAATACGGAGAGAGGAGGGCTCGGACATCGCCATCCACCCGGAGCACAAAGGTCAGAGAGCAGCTGAAGTATACACGGAAAGGGCCCTTTTGTCCACCTGCTCTGGTGATCTTTCTACTGGCATGTTGGCCGTACCTGTGCTATAATCGCCCCCGCAAGCTGCCGGGAGGCCGGGCCATGACCCGCGTTGTCACCGTTGTCGAACAGATCATGAGCGCCAACGACCAGTTGGCCGTGTCCAACCGTTCCCGGCTGGACGCGGCCGGTGTCTTTGCCATCAACCTGATGGCCTCGCCCGGCGCCGGCAAGACCAGCCTGATCACCCGCACCATCGCCGCGCTCCAGCAGGAGCTGCGCATCGGCGCCGTGGACGGCGACCTGGCCACCTCCATCGACGCCGACCGCGTGGCCGCCCTGGGTGTGCCCGCTGTGCAGATCAACACCGGCGGCAACTGCCACCTGGACGCCGCCATGCTGCAGAGCGCCCTCGAGCGGTTGCCGCTGGGCGACCTGGACCTGCTCATCGTCGAGAACGTCGGCAACCTGGTCTGCCCGGCCGCCTTTCGCCTGGGGGTGCACCGCGACGTGCTCATCGCCAGCGTGCCGGAAGGCGACGACAAGCCCTACAAGTACCCGCCGATGTACCAGGGGGTGCAGGCGCTGGTGCTGAACAAGATCGACGTGCTGCCGCACTTTGACTTTGACGTGGACTACTTTCGCCGCGGTGTCGAGGCGCTCAACCCCGGCCTGGCCTTCTTTCCCCTCTCCTGCAGGACCGGCGCGGGGCTGGATGCCTGGCTGGACTGGGCGCGGGAGCAGGTGCGAACGCACCGCGCGGCACGCGGAGGCCGCTGATGTGCCTGGCTATTCCCGGACAGATCGTTTCGACCGATGAGAGCGGCTTTATGCGCATGGCCCGGGTGGACTTTGGCGGGATCGTGCGCGACGTCTGCCTGGCCTATGTGCCCGAGGCCCGGGTGGGCGACTATGTCATCGTCCACACCGGGTTCGCCATCACCCGCCTGGACGAGGCCGAGGCCCAGGAGACGCTGCGGCTCCTGGCCGAGGCTGGCCTGATCGACATCGAGCCGGAATGAAGCCTGGCCTCGAACTGACCCTGCCTGCCTCCTGCTTCTTGCTTCCTGCTTCCTCTCACTCCACCTCGATGCTCTCCACCATGAACTCCCGTCCCCCCGTCACCTCGGGCCGCACCTCCCCGCAGGACGGGCAGGCCCAGGCCAGCTCGGCCGCCTCGGCCTGCGAGCGCGGCTCGTACTCGGCCCCACAGGCCCGGCAGCGGAAGCCCGCCGGCACCCGGCGAAAGGCCAGCTCGGCCCCCTCGGCCGGCGTGCCCCGGCTGATGATGTCAAAGTAGAACTGCACGGACTCGCCAACGACGCCGGAGAGGTCGCCCACCACCAGGTGGATGCGCCCGATGCGCTGCGCCCCGGCCTGCCGGGCGTGCTTGAGGGCCACTTCCAGCATCGACTGCGTGATGGCCAGCTCGTGCATCAGCCGGCCTCCCTGGCGAGCTCGGCCAGCACCGCCTCCACCGCGCGCGGGATCGCCGCGGCCACCGCCGGCGTGCACCGCTCGGAAAAGTTCAACACGTCGGCCACCTCGATGGCGATGATGGTCAGGTCCTCGTCGCGCGGCAGCCGCATGCCCATGCGCCGGCCCAGGGCCAGCGCCGTGGGCAGGGCCATGTCGTGGCTGCAGCCGGCGTGCCGCGAGACCCGCAGGTCGCCCGGCCCGAGACGGTAGATCTCCCCCGGCCGGCCGCCAGGGGTCTGGATGGCGTCCACCAGGATGGCCCGCTCGTAACCGGCCAGGACGTCCAGCAGGCGCAGACCACCGACGCTGGCCTCGGCAAAGGCCACGTCGGCGCGCGTACAGCACTGCGCCGCAGCAGCCGCCACCTGGATGCCGACGGCATCGTCCGTCAAGATGGGGTTGCCCAGGCCCACAACGAGCGTCCTCACGCGCACCTCGCTTCTCGCGCCACGGCCCCCTACCAAAAGTCCTGGTGGACCTTGGTCAGGTAGACCGTCACCCCCTGCAGCCCGACCAGCAGCGGGATCACCCAGCGCCGCCAGGAGGCAAAGCGCAGCAGAACCTCATCGGCAGCCGCCACGCCGACCACCGGCACCAGGAACAACCACAGCCGGGCCACCTCCCCTTTGGTCCGGCCGAGCAACAGCAGCAGCACCAGGACCACCAGGAGCATGGCCGACAGGGAGTGGCTGACGGCAAAGTCGCCGCGCACCACCCGCTTCACCGAGCGGACCATGTGCGCGACCGCCAGGACGGCCAGCGGCAGGCCGAGCCAGACCGCATACTCCACCGGGTTCAGGAAGGCAAAGTAGAGCAGGGTGACGGCGCTGGCGTCCCAGCCTTTCCAGGCGGCGTGATAGGCCGTCGCCTCCCGGTAGCGGACCAGTATATCATAGTTCAGCCCGAACCGGAAGAGGAGGTCCGCCAGGACTACACCCGCCAGCAGTCCCAGGCCAGCCCGCAGCAGGGCCCGTCCATCGAACCTCCGCTGCGCGGGCCGGTACGACACGGCCAGGCAGGTCGCTGCGATCAGGGGCGCCACGTTGGCCAGGCCGAAGGAGCAGAAGACGGAGAGGTACAGACATGCCCCCGCCACCAGGCCCAAGACGAGGCTGGCCCGCCGGCAGGCCAGTGCTGCCAGGAGGAGACAGCCCGTGGCCATGGTCGGGAAAAAGACCTGGTCGGTGTGCAGCGTGATCAGGTTCACTGCGGGGACAAAGAGGTAGAAGATGCACGCCAGTATCGCCCGTTCCTCATCCAGGAAGATGCGAACGAAGCAAGAGAGCGGGACGAGCACCAACGTGCTCAGGGCCGGCCACAGGTAGCTGGCAAAGGTGCGCAGCCACTCGGCGCGGGCCTCCGGGCCGGCCAGCGGGTGGACCCACCGGGCGACGCGCGCGGTGGCCATGTACAGCAGCAGCTGGCCGGGCGGCTTGCTATGGGCATACTGCCCCAGCTCCCCGGCCTGCACGAGCTGCTCATAGTGCGACAGCACGTAGAGCACGTCCTCCCGGCCGGCGGCCACGGTGACGAACTCGGCGTGGCCGCTCGCCACCAGGCGGTCGCGCAGCGCGTCGATCCCCCGCCCTTCCAACAGGGCCAGGCCGAACTGCAGGACCAGCCCCACCAGGACGAGCACGAGCAGCTTGAGCCCTCCGCGACCCCGCCAGCGCAGGACACCGTAGAGCGCCGCGGCCGGAAGGGCGACGAGCAGCGGCAGCAGCCACAGCGCGCCCAGGGGCGTATCGGTCCAGTGCCAGAACCAGCCTGGAAAGGCCTGCAGCACGGGCAGGCGCAGGACGAGGACGGCCCAGTGGGCCAGGGTGACCACCACGATGGCGGCCAGCGTCCTTCCTGCGCCGGGGCCGGGCTCGAGCGCTGCCAGGCCGGCCGCGGGGGCCTCCGGCGGCCGCACCGCGGCGGAAGAAGGGCCCTCGCCGCCGGCCGGCCGCTGCCCTTCACGGTCGGGCTCAGCCCTCCCATCGTCGGGCGGTGCTTTTGTGGGGGCAACCATCACCACACCACAGGTATGCGTGGGGCCGGTCTGCACCGGCCCCACGATTCGCTCGTTCTATCAGCAACCGCGTCTACGAGTCCAGGTACCGCCCTCCGCGGGTGATCTCCTGCCCATCGCTGTCGTAGACGACCACCTCCAGCGGCATCTGCCCGGGCAGCGAGTGGGTGGCGCAGCCCAAGCAGGGGTCGTAGGAGCGAAAGGCCATCTCGATGCGGTTCAGGATGCCCTCGGTGATCTCCACACCTTTCTTGATGACGGCCTTGGCCGCCTGCATGATGGAGATGGTGATCGGGGCATAGTTGTTGGTCGTGCCCACGATCAGGTTGGCCTTCTTGACGATGCCGCGCTCGTCGGTCCAGTAGTGGTGGGTCAGGGTGCCGCGCGGGGCCTCCACGATGCCCACCCCCTCGGTCGGCGTGGCCGTGGGAACGGTGCGCACGTTGGGATCGCAGAAATCGGGATGGGTGACCAGCTCCAGCGCCCGCTCGGCGGCATAGAGCATCTCCACCAGGCGCGCCCAGTGCGTGGCCAGCATCTGGTGGACCGGCTTGCGCCCGCTGCGGTCGCCGGTGAGCGTCTCGTACATCTGCTCGTAGGCTTCCTGGGCCAGCGGCGTGGCCATGCCGTCGGCGGCGTTGCAGCGCGAGAGTGGGGTGGCGTGGTAGACGCCGCTGTCCTTGCCGACGACAAAGCCCTTCCAACCGACCTTCTTCAGGTAGGGGTACTTCAGGTAGGTGTAGGGCAGGACCTTTTCGGCGACGACCTCGCGGTATTCGTGGGGAGCGTACTTGACAAACTCCTTGCCCTCGGGGTCGACCACGCGGACGAGCCCGTCGTAGAAGTTGGCCTTGTTGCGGGCATCCACTAGCCCCATGCTGTAGCAGGGCACGGTAAAGGCCTCGCTCAGGATCATGTCGACGTAGCCCTTGTTGGCCAGGACGACGTCGGCAAAGAGCTTGAGACTGAACTGGCCGAACTCGACGGCGTTGCGGGCGAAGCGTTCCAGTTCCTCGCGCTCCTCCTGGGAGATGGGCTTGCTCCAGCCGCCGGGTATGCCGCCGACGGGGTGGATGTCCTTGCCGCCGATGATGCCGACGGCGCGGTGGGTCTCGGCCAGGTGCTGGATGACGCGCCCGCCGATCTCCAGCCCGACCTTGTGGATGATGCCCAGGATGTTGCGCTCGGCCACGGGCGCATCCGGCCCCATGACAAAGTCGGGCGCGCCCAGGGCGTAGAAGTGGGTGGCGTGGTCGGAGCAGTAGAAGAAGCTGTAGAACGCCTCGCGCACCCGCTTGGCCGCCTCGGGCGGATCGATGTGGTAGACGGCGTCGGCGGCCTTGGTGGCGCACATGTGGTGAGCCTCGGGGCAGACGCCGCAGATGCGCGGGGTGATGCGGGCCATCTCCTCGACCGGCCGGCCCTCGGCGAACTTCTCAAAGCCGCGCAGCTCCGGGACGACAAAGTAGGTGTTGGCGACCTCGCCCTCCTCGTTGAGAAAGACGTCGATCCGCCCGTGGCCCTCCAGTCGGGTGATGGGATCGATGCTGATTTTCTTCACGGGGTTACCTCCTTAGACCTTGGCTCGCCGCAGCAGCGACTTGGACAGGCTGAAGCGGTAGAACGTCCCAACCGGGTCGCTGATCGTGTCGACGATGCGGGCGATCTCCTCGGGGTCGTTCGAGTCGATAACCGAGGCGATGGCCGACATCATCTTGGCGCCCTGGTCCACCACCCCCGGTGGCGGTCCGTAGCAGCCACGGCAGGGCATATTGGCGTCCACGCACAGGGCGCGGCCTTCGCCGCAGCCGCTGCGGGTGGCCGGCCCCATGCAGACCAGGCCCTGCTCCAGCAGGCAGATCTCCGGGTCGGGGGTGATCTCGAAGGGGCGATAGAAGCGCTTGACCTTCTTCACGTTCTTGATGCGGCGGCACTCGTCGCAGCAGGTCTTTTCCCCGGCTCCGACGACGGCCGGGGCCGGGGGCAGCTTCCCCTCGACGATGGCCGCTATCACGTTCCAGATCTGGTGCGGCTGGGGCGGGCAGCCCGGCACGTAGTAGTCGACCGAGACGACGTCGTCCAGTGCCAGGACGGTGTTGTAGAATTCAGGGATGTGGATCTCGCCCTCGGGGACCTGGTGGACGATCTGCGGCAGGATCCGGGCCGGGTTGTCCGTGGACTCGGTGGTCAGGTAGACCCGCTCCAGGAGGGTTTCCTTGGTATAGAGGTTGGCCAGGCCGGGGATGCAGCCCTCGTTGGCGCAGGAGCCAAAGGCCACCAGCACCTTGGACTTGCGCCGCAGCAGGTGGGCGATCTCTTCCTGCTCGGAATTGCGGATGCCGCCGTTGAAGAGGCAGACGTCGATGTGGCCGTCCGGCATGGCGCGCACGTCGTCGTACTTGGTGTCCACCGCCACCGGCCAGAAGAGGATGTCGGCGACCTGGTCGACGATGAGGAGTTTCTCGTTGATCTCGAGCACGGCGATCTCGCAGCCGCCGCACGAGGCAGCCCAGTAGAGGGCCAGCTTCAGCTTCGGTTTTTCGGTCATTCGACCACCTCCTGCGGGCGGGGATGTCCGGGCCCGGTCGGCACGCCGGCCAGGACCGTCGCGGGCCAGTTCAGCGGGCCCAGCGCGCGCACCTGCTCGGTGAACTCGCGCGCCAGCTTGGCCCACTTGGGGGCCTCGGCCGAGGAGACCCACTCCAGGCGGAAGCGTCCCGGCTCGATGCCCATCTGCTGCAGCATCTTCTGCAGCAGCGTCATACGCCGGAGGGTCTTGTAGTTGCCCTCGTTGTAGTGGCAGTCGCCGGGGTGACAGCCGGCTACCAGGACGCCGTCGGCCCCTTCGCGAAAGGCCTTCAGGACAAAAGTGGGATCCACGCGCCCGGAGCACATCACGCGGATGATGTCGATGTTGGCCGGCTGTTTCATGCGCGAGACACCGGCCGTGTCGGCCGCCGCGTAGGTGCACCAGTTGCACAGGAACCCGATGATGCGGGGTTCGAAGCATCCTTCACTCATCATCTCTCTCCTTTACCTGGCCGGCTCCAGCAGGGCCTCGATCTGGACCATGATCTGGTCGTCGGTAAAGTGCCGGCCGACGATGATCCCCGACGGGCAGGCCGCCACGCAGGTGCCACAGCCCTTGCACAGCGCCGGGTTGACCTCCGAGACCTTGCGCTCCTCGTCGAACGAGATGGCGGTGTAGGGGCACAGCGCGTTGCATACCCGGCAGCCCGAGCACAGCTCGGCCGGGATGTAGGCCACCTGCGGCGAGACGACCACCTCGCCCCGGTTCAGCAGCCCCAGGGCCATCGAGGCCGCCGCGTTGGCGTGGGCCACCGTGTCGGGCACGTCGCGCGGCCCCTGGCAGGCCCCGGCCAGGTAGATGCCGTCGGTGTTGGTCTCGACCGGGCGCAGCTTGGGGTGGGCCTCGGCGAAGAAGCCGTCCGGGGTGCGGCCCAGCCCGAAGAGCGCGGCCACCTTGCTGGCATCTGCCTGCGCCTCCATAGCGGTGTTGAGCACCACCATGTCCACCTCGACCGACAGGACCTTGCCCAGGTTGGCGTCCTCGCCCTTGACGCGCAGCTTGCCGCTCGGCAGGACCTCGACCTCGGCCCCCCGCCCGCGGACCATCACCACGCCCTCTTCCTGGATGCGCTCGTAGAACTCCTCGTAGCCCTTGCCAAAGGCGCGCATGTCCATGTAGAACTCATAGACCTCGGCGCCCGTCTTGTCGCGCACCAGGTGGGCCTGTTTCAGCGAGTACATGCAGCAGATGCGCGAGCAGTACTCGTGGGCGTTGGTGTCGCGGCTGCCGACGCAGTGGATAATGGCCACCTTCTCCGGCGTTTTCCCGTCGGCCAGCAGGATCTGGCCCCCGGTGGTGCCGCCGGCGTTGGAGAGGCGCTCGAACTCCAGCCCGGTGATGATGTTGGGCGACTTGCCGTAGGAGTACTGCGGCAGCTTGTGCGCATCCCACAACTGGAAGCCGGTGGCCACCACGATGGCCCCTACGTCCAGCTCGTGGATCTCGTCCTGCTGGGTGAAATCGACCGCCCCGGCCTCGCACACCATCTGGCAGGCCCCGCAGGCGTCGGCGATCTGGCCGTCGGTGCGATCGTTCTGGCGGAAGCGGATGCAGGTGTCGGTGTCGATCACCGGCACGCGCGGCACCGCCTGGAGCGAGGGCACGTAGATGGCGCTGGTCGGGCCGAGCGGTTTTTCCTCGTAGACGGCATATTCCTCGCTGAAGTAGACGCCCTCGCGGCTCAACAGCATTTCGATCGCGCCGGTCGGGCACACGATGGTGCAGGCACCGCAGCCGATGCACTGGCGGGTCTTTTCCATAAAAGCCGGCCCGACCTTGCGCTCCGGGCCGTGGTCCACATAGTTCAGCACGTTCGCCTTGACCATCTCGTGGCAGACGCGCACGCACTGCCCACAGAGGATGCACTTTTCCTCCGGGTTGTCCGTCGGGAAAGGCGGCTCCAGCACCCCGT
>CAZTIG010000028.1:0-50912 GCA_964613665.1 uncultured Chloroflexia bacterium | reverse complement strand
CCCGATTGCGGGTGAGCCATTTCTTCAGGATCCGAGTTTTGGGTAATCACCAACAACTCTTTGTTTGCGTGCCCCCCCAAGGTGTGATACAATTCCAGCGCTTGCGGGTGAAGAGCATTCCGTCGCAGCCACTGCCCATGTGGCCGTTCTGAAACCGGCTGTGCTCGGCGAGGGCCTTGGTGGCAGGTGTCGACAGCCGTGGCCCAGGCCCGTCACGAAGTGGCCTGTGGTCCCGGGTCACGTACCCAGATCGAGGGGTTTCGACCGGAGGCCGGCATGGATTCCGCAGCCGTGCACAGATCGGAAGTCGCCCTCCATGACCAATGGGCGAACGGAGAGGTGTTGGAGAAGATCGACATACACAGCTGCATGGAGGGAGTCAACGCCGTCGAGAACCGCTACATCATGGCGTGTATCCAGAAGAAGCTGGGCGGCCTGGACGGTCTGCGCATCCTGGACGCCGGCTCTGGCCTGGGGGAATCCTCCGTCTACTTCGCCAGCAGGGGTGCGCTCGTCACCGCGACGGACATCTCCCAGGGCATGATCGATTTCTGCAAGCGTCTGGGCGAGGCCTATGGCGTGGCCGACAGGATCCAGACCTTGCAGGGAGAAGCCGAATCGATTCCCCTGCCGGATGACCACTACGACGTCGTCTATGCGGCCAACCTGGTCCATCACCTGACCGACATCGACTCTTTCCTGGCTGCCACGCACCGCTGTCTGAAGCCGGGAGGGCTGCTCTGCACGTGGGACCCTCTGCGCTACAACCCGATCATCAACGTGTACCGACGGATCGCTACTGCGGTGCGAACGCCGGGGGAACAGCCGGTGGACTTTGCCTTGCTGCGGAAGGTCAAGCGCTACTTCCCGCGGATGGCCCATCGCGAGTTCTGGTTCTTCTCCCTGGGCATCTTTATCAAGTTCTACCTGATCGACCGCCTCGACCCCAATATGGTCCGCTACTGGAAGCACGTGCACGAGTACGGTTCGGGGGTGAACCGGGTTATCATGCAGATGCTGCACGGGCTCGACCGGGTACCGCTGTCGATTCCACTTCTGAACCGGCTCGCCTGGTCCATCGCCGTGGTGGCGCAAAAGAGCTAGCGGGCACCCTTGCGACCGGCTCTCCTGCGGCAGAGGCATTGCGGTCGCGAGTCCGGTCCCCGGTCTGCCGAGACCCGGGGCTTCCAAGCAGCCGCTGGACAAGGCAGGATGACGACGAGACGATCGCCCTGGAACGCGGCCTGGGAGTGGATCGACCGCCGCAGCGGATGGCTCCTGGCCCTGTTGATGGTGCTGTACGCTGTCGTCTTCACCGCGGCGGCGATACGCAAGCTCGATCTCTTCCGCATGGGCTTTGACACGGCCCTGATCGAACAGGGCATCTGGAACACGATCCATGGCCGCTTCCTGGAGACCCACGCCTTTGACTTTTCCAACAACCTGCTCGGCCTGGACTGCTTCTTCATGGCCGCCTGGTTGGCTCCGTTCTATGCCCTGTATCCATCGGTCCATACCCTCTTCGCGGCCCAGATGTCCATCGTCGCCCTGGGCGCCCTGCCCCTGTACCTGCTGGCGCGGGATCGCCTGGGCCGGGCCTCCGGATTCCTGGTAGCTGTCCTGTACCTCGCCTACACGGCGGTCGAGTTCGGCAGCCTCTACGAGATTCGCTTCCGCATCATCGCCATGGCCTGGCTGGCCTTTCTCTTCCTCTTTGTCGAGCGCCAACGCTACTGGGCGATGCTGCCCTTTCTCTTCCTGGCTCTCAGCTGCCGGCTGGACACGACCGTGGCCGTTGCCATGCTGGGCGTTTATGCCCTGATGCGGCGCAAGCCGTGGTACTATGGGGTGACCCTGCTGGTCGCCGGCATCTCCTGGTACCTGGTCGTGACGCAGGGGATCATCCCCCACTTTAGCACCGAGGGGTATATCTTCTTCGGTCACTACGAACGGCTTGGGGGCAGCCCGCTCGCCATGCTCAGGACCGGGCTGACGCAACCGCTCCTGGTCCTCCAGACCATCACGGCGCCGGGCAAGCTCTGGTACCTCTTCCAGATGGGAGCCCCGCTGCTCTTCTTGCCGTTGTTGAGCCCGCCGGCCATCATCGCCGCGATCCCGCTCTTCCTGATCAACCTGCTGTCGGACCGTTCCGTGCAGTGGGATGTCTATCACCACTACCAGGGGCCACTCGTGCCCTTTCTGATGGTCGGCCTCATCCTGGCGTGGGACCGGCTGAGCCGTTGGCAAGGACCGGCCTGGTGGAGAGGGTGGCGGAGGCTGGATGGCACCACGCGGGCGCGGATCATCGGCCTGCTCCTGCTGGCCTCTTCCCTGGCCAGCAACCTGGCCTTTCGCAACCCGCTGCCCTCGATCTTTTTCGCGCACCCACCGGCGCGGCTGGCCACGGCCCGGGCCATCCTGGCCCGCGTCCCCCCCGACGTGCCGGTAGCGGCGAGCAACCTGCTGGCACCCCACCTGCCCATGCGCCGGGACATCTTTCTCGTGCCGGGCGGCGACTTTCACTACGCCGAACACCCCGAGGAGCGTGCCGACTATATCGTGCTCGATCTCCAGGGCGACCGGGGGGATGCCGAGCGCGCGCTGATGGAGCAGCTGCTGCAGCGGCCGGACTGGCGCGTCGAGGTTCAGCAGGATGACTATGTCCTGCTGGTCCGGCAGCAGGTCGCACCGGGTGACGGGAGTGTCCAGCCCCGCCACGCCCTGCCGCAGGTCTACAGGTAGAGGACGGGGGTCTGGTTGAGCAGGTAGGCCCGCACCAGGATGACCAGGCTCTCGTAGAGGAGCATGGCCAGCAGCCCTGCCACGACGATCCGGCCCCAGCGCCCCCTCCGCCACAACTGGGCCAGCAGGACCCCTCCATAGCTGCAGACCACGGGCACCAGGAAGACGACGTACCGGCCCAGCCCAAAGCCCATGGCCAGGTGTTCGAGGGCGAACAGGGCTGCCGTTGCCATCCACGGAAGCGCTACCCGCTCCATGCGGCTGGACAGCCCGGCCCGTAGCAGCACCCAGACCAGGCCGAGCGCGGCCAGGAGCACGGTGATCCACAGGTAGTCGTTGTGCAGGTACCGCGCGACCAGGCGAAGAAAGGCCGGTATCGTGAACGACTCGACGCCCCCGCCCCCGCCGCTCAGGCGGCCTTGCCCGCTCTGGAAGAGTGTGGAGGCAAAGTTGGAGTAGTACAGCGCGGCCACCACGAGGGCGCTCGCCCCTGCTCCGCCGAGCACGAGCGGTCCCTCGCGGTCTCGCCGCAGCAGCAAGAGGACGGCATAGAGGGCGATCACGACGCCCGTCAACATCAGCACCCCGATGTGTGAGAGGAACAGCAGGGTCAGCAGCAGGCCCAGCAGCAGAACTGCCTTGAGGCGCGCGGGCCGCAGCGGTACGACGCACAAGAAGCACCACAGGATCAGCAGCAGGCACTGGCCAAAGTCATTGGTGAATTGCCCCCACCACAGGACCAGCATGGAGACGGGTGTGACGGTGTAAAGGCCGGCCGTCAGCAGAGCAGCCAGTCCATCCCGGCGGTTCACCCGGACGGCGAGGAAGAGGAAGAAGCCGCCCAGCGCCCTGAGCGCGGCCACGGCCAGGATCATGGTCAGCATGGGGCTGAGCAGTAGCGTTCCCGGCGCGAGCAAGACATACAGGGCAGGAGGGTACGGGAAGGCAAGCCCCTTGGCCTCACCGAACCGGCCCGACAGCGTCCAGGAGAGAAAGTACAGCCGGCCCGATGCAGTGTGGTTGAGCGCGGGGACGTGGATGCGCAGGTCGTAGCTGTTCTTCAGGTCGGGCTGGAAGGGGTTGAGCAGTCCCACCGTGGTCAGCGCAAAGCTCAGCAGGATGAGCGCGACCAGGCCGATGGTCTCCCATTGCCGCAGAGAGAGGTGGAGCGCGTGCTCCGTCGCGCCGATGAGACAGCGCGATGCGATCGCCAGCAGGCAGAGCGAGCAGAGGATCACCCCGGCCGGCGCCAGCACAGGATCCAGCCAGGAGCGGTAGCAGGCCACCAGGCAGCCCATCGCCGCGGCGGGCGGCAGGGTCCAGAGCGCGGCGGCCCGCGGCGACGACGTCAGGAAGAGCAGGACAAGGTACACCAGCAAGAGCAAGAGCGCCGGGGCCAGCGCGGCGGCCACCGGTGGGAGGACGAGCTGCCGCCCCAGGGGGTGGATCTCGATCCAGTCGACCACGACCCCGAGAGGACGCCGGTCGCCAGGGGCCTGGAAGGTCGGGACGCGCCAGCGCAGTTGCAGCTGGTCGATCGGCTGTTCCGAGGGAATCACCACCTCGTAGACGGCCGGGGCCGGCTGGACGGCAAAGGTCGGGAGGTCTGCGTCTCCCAGCGAGACCGTCAGCGGGACAGCCTCCTGCCGGCTGCTGGCCATCCGCATGCGGATGACCAGGGGCGGTGGAAGCAGGACGTGGGCCAGTCGGAGGGAGGAATCCCCCGAGGTCCAGCGAAAGGAGAAGGAAGGTCCTTGCTCCGATGGGTAGAAGCCTTCCAGGAGCGGGTCTGCCGCCGGCGACTCGATCTCCAGGTGCATCGGCTGCTGGACCTGGTAGGCAGCCAGGATGGACAGGAGGATGATGGACAGGGCAAGAAGGGTGAAGGGAGAGCGGATCGCCCTGAACAGAACCTTGCCCTCTTGTCCGAGGTGCCGCATCGGTTTTCTCCCGCAGCAGGTCCGGGCTGCCCCTGGGTACCTCAAGCCCGTTTCCGCAGGGTATAGGCCGTGTAGCCGCCCAGGGCGCCGTTCAGTACCATCCAGGGCAGGCTGAAGAACCAGCCCTGGTCATAGAAGCGCACGTGGGCGGCCATGTCGGACGTGGGCAGGTAGAGGTAGCCCAGGCCCACGAGGGTGGCGGCAAAGGTCAGCGCCTGCATCGTCGCCCCGACAAGGATGGCCCGGGTCCGCTCGTGCAGCCGGCCGGCCAGCAGGTGGACCAGGTCCATGCCCGCGCCGATGACCAGCCCGCTTGCGGCATAGACAAAGACCGCCCACAGCCCGATCAGGGCCGGCCTCTGCAGCCAGTCGAAGACGTACATCGGGAAGAAGCCGATGAGGACATAGGGCAGGAAGGTGGCCATCCCCGTGCCGGCGCGCCTGACGACGAGTACGGGGATCACCGCGGGGACGGCGGAAAGGTACGGCATCAGGATGAACATGCAGGTCCCGGAGACGCCGCTGTAGTCAATGACCGCGCCGACCATCAGGACGGCGACCAGGACCATGCCCCACAGCAGGATTGTCTTCCACGAGCGGAGGATCTCTCTCATATGCGCTTCCCCTTTGTCCTTGTGGTCACCACATCTGGTCTCTTGGTGCCTTTGCCCTGGTGGTCACGGCACCTGGTTTCCTCGTTCCTTCCTGTCTTCGTGGTCATGACACCTGGTCTCCTGGTGCCTTCGTGCCTTGGTAGTTCGCGCGGCCTCGGCGCGGGTTCTTCAGCCCCGTGGCCAGCTTGTGCAGCACCTCGCGCCGGGCCTGCGCCGCCATGGCGCCGTGGTGCTCGGCCAGGAAGGCGCGCACGGCCGCGGGGTCGTGGACCACGAGCTGGCGCAGCGCCCAGGAGAGGGCCTTGTAGACCATGTCGTCGCGATCGCCCGCCAGCAGGCGGCACACGGCCAGGGTGCGGGGGACGTCGCCGGGCCCGCCCTGCGAGCGCATGTTGAGCGCGACCGTGCTGACCAGGGCCGCCCGCCGCCACCAGCGGTCCGGCGAGCGCGCCCAGCGCAGGATCAGGTCGTCCGAGACCTGCCCGCGCAGCCACGCCGGCCCGGCCAGGGTGCGGGCGAAGGCGTCGACGGTCCACCAGCTGTCGATACCCTGGCCCAGCGCCTGCATCTCGGCATCGCCCAGGCACTGGAAGGCCGCCCGGTGGGCGGCGATCAACTCATAGGCCATCCAGCGCAGGTCGCTATGGGCCAGCAGCTCCCGGGCCACGGCCAGGACCAGCTCGGCCGGGGCGCCCTGGAGCTGCCCGGAGTAGCGGCGGCGGAGGGCCCGGCCGGCGGGGGTGTTGTGGACAGGCAGGGCCTGCCAGGCACGCGCGATCTCGGCGGCGAGCTGGGGTGCGCTGGGCCACTCGGGAGAATCGGCCATGGTTTGGCCCCTATGCGTGCCGGCCCCGGCGCGGCGCTATTTCAGCCCCAGCACCCGGTAGGCCGTGACATTGCGGCCGATGCCCTTCAGTCTCAGGCCATGCACGGCGACGGCCTCGACGTGCTCGCGGACCTGCCCGTACGTGGCGCGGCAGATGAGCACTTCCCCGGCCCCGGCCACACTGCACAGGCGCGCCCCCAGGTTGGCGGCCTGGCCGATGACGGTGTACTCGGCGCGCTGAGCGCAGCCCATCTCCCCGGCGATGAGCTCGCCGGTGGCGACGCCGATGCCGATGGGCGCCGCCGGCAGGCCGCGCGCCTGCCAGCCGGACATGACGGCCTGGTGGGCCGCCTGCATCTCCAGGGCCACCCGCACGGACCGCAGGGCGTGGTCGGGATAGGGAACGGGGGCGCCAAAGAGGGCCATCACCTGGTCGCCGATGTACTTGTCCAAGGTGGCCCCGTGATCCAGGACCACCGTCGTCATCCGGCCCAGGAAGTCGTTCATGAACTCGACCAGCAGCTCCGGGGCCATGGTGGCCGCCAGGGCGGTGGAGCCGCGCAGGTCGGCGTAGAGGACGCTGATCTCGGAGCGCTCGCCCTTGAGAAAGCCAACGCCGGGGCTGCGCAGCAGGTGCTGCAGCACGTGGGGGTCGAGCGAGCGGCCCAGCACCTGGCGCAGGCGGCGCCGCTCCAGCCCTTCGAAGATGGCGGTGTCCATCTGGCTGCCGATGGCCCCGAGCAGCCGACAGTCCTCGCGGGAGAAGCCCTCGGGCCGGCCGCCGTTGACGACGCCGAGCACGCCGATGATCTCGTCCTTCAGGATGAGCGGGATGCACAGGATCGAGCGCAGCGGTCCGGGCAGGTCGTTGTGGCAGACCGTGGCGGCCCGTTCCAGCGACTCGTAGGCGGCCTGCTCGACCTGCTTGGCGTAGGGCGAGAGGCGGAAGAGGTCGTCGTGCGTGACGGCGCGCATCTCCAGCCGCCGGCCGACCGGGTCGAAGAGCATGATAAAGCCTATCTCGGCGGGGATGACCGAGCCCAGCTCGTGCAGCACGGCGTTGAGCAGCTCGTCGAAGGAGGCGGTGCGATCGCGGATGCGGTCGATGCGGTAGACCGTCTCCAGCTCCTTGGTGTGCTGGGCCAGCTCGTAGTGGGTGTAGGCCTGGGCGATGGCGGAATCGAGCTGGCTCTCGGCGGTCTCCAGCAGGGCCACGTCGTCGGCGTCGAGGGGCGGCTGGGCGCGGCCGACGATGGCCAGGCCAAGGCGCTCGGGGCCGATGGCGACGGGGATGCTGGCCAGGTGGGGGGGCGCCTGTCCCGAGGGCAGGCCCAGCGCGGCGGCGGCCTCCGCGGCCGGCCAGAGGCGCACGCCGGCCGGCTGGAGGGCGCGCTCGGCTGCCGGCCGCAGGGTGGCCGAGTCGAGGCGCTGGGGGGCGGGGCGGTTGTCGCGGACCACCTTGAGCTCGAGCTCGTCGCTGTCGCGGTCGCGCAGGCAGAGGAGGGCCAGGTCGGCCGGGAGGCGGCCGGCGATCTCGTCGACGATAGCGGCGAGCATGGCGGCCGGGTCGGCGGCGCCGTCGCGGATGGCGTCGATGGCCAGGACCAGGTCGAGCTGGCGCTGCTTGCGCTCGAGTGCCTGGCGCAGGGCTTGCTCTTGATTGGCCGGCACAGGCCCTCCTGTGAGCCACGGTTGCAGGAGTGCCCCCGTGGGCCCGCGCAGCGCCGGGCAGTCCAGTGGCCTGGGCCCGGCGGGTCAGGCGATCCTGCTGGGAATGGGCCTGCAAGAACGAGCCGGCCTGAGGCACGGCCGGCCGGCAGGCCAAGCGGGAGACGGGACTCGAACCCGCGACCCTCTGCTTGGAAGGCAGATGCTCTGCCACCTGAGCTACTCCCGCGCGAGGTTCATTATATCCAGCGCGGGGGCGGATGTCAACCCCGGCGGCAGTGGGCTGTCAGCGATCAGCCATCAGCGATCGGCGATCGGCCGGGGGGCTGCGGTGGGCACCGAGGGCGCGGAGAAGGTTTCATGATGCCCATTTCTCGGGTGTGAACGGCCACTGCACTTGCGCACAGACAGCACGCCACCGCTCTGCCATGTCCGGGGCGTGCAGCAGAGGAATGTAACCCAGTTGCAGATAGACTTTCAGGGCCGCAAACCGCCAGTCTTCCGTATACAGGTGAATGTGGCGGTACCCCTCTGCGATGAGCCGTGTGGTGGCAGCAGCCGAGATGGCCAGGCCCAGTCCCTTGCCGCGATGTTCGGGAGCACAAGCCACCCAACCTATTTCGCCACCCTGGCGGCCAAACTCCGACTGATCCCGCAACGCCATCGCGGTGGCCACCATTTCGCCAGTCGCATGGTGCACGACCATGAACCAACCCTCTGCTACAGTGCGTTCATACCAGGGTTGCAGCTTCCGGGCATCCCAACCGGGCCAGCCGGCGAGTTCCATGACCTGGAAGAAGCGACTCTCATCGCCGGGCTGGTAGGTCCGCAGCAAGTAGCCGGTTGGCAACTGCACAGGAAGCGGAGCGTCGCGGCGTTCTGACCAGAGCATGCGCAGTTGGGTAGGGTATTCGGCTTCTCTCACTGGTGTCATCTCATATTCCTGTCCGCGAGGGAGTTCTGTGTGCTGGTGCCCATGCCCCCAACGGCTGGCGGCTCACCTCTTCAACAGTCATATTGCGCCTTTTCTTTCGAGATGCTCTGTCCTAACTGAAAGAGTTTGGGGGTAATCAGGATGTACCACACCAACAGAAACACGACGGAAAAGAGCAAGATGTAGATGCCTACCTCTGGCACGTAAAGGCCAAGTGCGAGTACATTGGCCAGAATTCCCATATAGGCGGTTACCTTACTGAAGATTTTACTTTGCAGCATGACAACGGAGATTATCACCAGGGCAACGGATCCGAGGATCAAAGACACATGGTAGGCTGTGCCGGAGTAGACAGCCAACATTGCCTCCCCTGCTGCGAGCAAGAGGGAGCGTTGTGCATCCGTTGTCGCCGCCACGAATTGTCCGCTGAGGACGTGCATGTTGGCAGCTGGGTTGGATGCGAAGAGGGCGGCAATCCCGATGAAGCCAAAGGCTGCACCGATTATCATCAATGATTCGTTAGTCCTTCGGAGGGCAACATAGAGGGCGAGCAAGATCGGAATCAGGAGGATATTGTCGATAACGTACAGGAGATCAAGCGCCAGAAAACCCAGAAGCGCATTGTCTTGGAAAAGATTGAAGTAGTCGATGGCGTTGCTGGGCGGTGGCCAGACGATAAAGACGATCATCTGGACGACAATGAACACGGCTGTAACCAGGGCAGACATGCCAGCCACTCTATAGAGCCAATGCCAGCGAGAATCTGTGGTATCGGTATCAGCAACTTGTCTTGGTTGCGACATTTACTCTCCTTGTTCCTTGGGCAAGCCCGCCCAAAGGTGTGCTAGACGGGCGAGTTTCCGCCCAATCTGCCGCTTGAGTGTTCCAGTGCGCCTATGAACCATCCGAAACATGTGCGGCCTCGCAGTAACCCTCGCTTGCGCTATCTGCGATATACGTGACGCAACAAGAGGGATCTACTATAATGACGGCCGGGGATTCCTTCGTTGCCAGCATTATACCATTTCGGTTCGCGCATTTCAAGCACAAACACTGAAAAAGGAGGGAAGCGGGCCCCGATTTGCGTTTCCCCCCGTTCTCTGCTATGATTTCCGCCGGGCCCCGGCCGCCGGTGCCCGCGCCGACCCCGGGGCCTGCTGTGCCTGCTGCGACGGTGGCCCTGCCCGATGGCGAACACGACGCTGCTCAGCACCAAGCTCCGCATCCCGCCGCTGCGGCCCGGCCTGGTGCCGCGGCCGCTGCTGCTCGAGCGGCTCGACGCCGGCCTGCCGGGCAAGCTCTCCCTGGTCGCCGCGCCGGCCGGCTTCGGCAAGACCACCCTCCTGAGCGCATGGGCGGCATCGTGGCGCCGCCGGCCCGCCCCCGGGACGGAGCCGCTCCCCCAGGCTGCCGTCGACATCGCCTGGCTGTCGCTGGAGCGGGCCGAAAACGACCCCGCCCGCTTCCTGACCTACCTCATCGCCGCCCTGCGGACCATCCCGGCCCTCCAGGCCGTCGGCGAGGAGGCCCGGGCCGCTCTGCAGTCCCCCCACTTTCCCCCGGTCGAGGCGCTGCTGACCGAGCTGATCAACGAGCTGGCCGCGCTGCCCGTACCCGCGGGCGGCCCGGCCCGCCCCTTTGTCCTCGTCCTCGACGATTACCAACTGATCGAGAACCCGGCCATCCACCAGGCCCTCGCCTTTGCCCTGGAGCACCTGCCGCCGCAGCTGCACCTGGCCGTCGCCACCCGCGCCGATCCCCCCTGGCCGCTGGCCCGCCTGCGCGCCCGCGGCGAGATGGCCGAGCTGCGCGACGCCGACCTGCGCTTCAGCCTCGCGGAGATCGAGCACCTGCTCAACCAGGTGCTGGAGCTGGACCTCTCCCCGCCGCAGGTCGCCGTGCTGGAGGACCGCACCGAGGGCTGGATCGCTGGGCTGCAGCTGGCCGCCCTCTCGCTGCGCGGCCGCCGGGGCCGGCCGGGCGACCTGCCCTCCTTCATCCGCGAGCTGGCCGCCAGCCAGCGCTTCATCCTCGACTATCTCCTGGAGGAGGTGCTCCAGCAGCAGCCGGCCGCCCGCCAGGCGTTCCTGCTGACGACCTCGATCCTGGAGCAGCTCACGGGCTCGCTCTGCGACGCCGTCACCGGCCAGGAAAACGGCCAGGAGACGCTGCGCCGGATCGAGCAGGACGGGCTGTTCCTCGTCCCCCTGGACGACGAGCGGCGCTGGTATCGCTACCACCATCTCTTTGCCGAGCTGTTGCGGCGGCGGCTGCTGCTGCAGGCGCCGCCAGAAGAGGTGGCGGCGCTGCACCGCCGGGCCAGCGCCTGGTACGAGGCCCAGGAGATACTGCCCCCGGCCATCGCCCACGCCCTGGCCGCCGCCGACGCGCGCCGCGCCGCCGGCCTGGTGGAGCGGGTGGCCTGGGACACGCTGATGCGCGGCGAGGTCAGCTCGCTGGTGGGCTGGCTGGAGGAGCTGCCGGAAGAGAGCATCCGCGGCCGCCCCGTCCTCGGCATCGCCCAGGCCTGGGTGCTCTTCCTGATGGCCCAGCCGCTGGCGCGGATCGAGGCCTGCCTGGCCGACGCCGCGCGGGCCTGGCAGGAAGGCTCCGTCCCCGCGGAGGGCCCCGCCCGGAGCGGCTTCCAGGACCTGCTGGCCGGCCTGCGCGCCCTGCTCGGCGCCGTCCGCGGCGACTTTGCCCTCACCGCCGAGGCCTCGCGGCAGGCCCTGGCCCGCCTTCCGGCCGGCGAGCCGCTGCTGCGCAGCATCCATGCGCTGAACGCCGGCGTCGCCCTGGCCTGGGGGATGGACCTGGGCCAGGCCGGCCAGGCCTTTGAGCAGGCCATCGAGGCCAGCCTGGAGGCGGGCAACCTGCTGGGCGCCGTCGTGGCCGCCTGTCAGCTCGCCGAAACCCACATGCTGCAGGGCCACCTGCGCCAGGCCATGGCCACCTACCAGCGCGCCCGGCGCTTTGTCCCCGACCAGGGTAGCCAGCCCGCGCCCGCCGCCGGCATCGCCCTCCTGGGGATGGGCGAGCTGTCGCGCGAGTGGAACGACCTGGACACCGCCGCCCACCAGCTCGCCCAGGGGATCGCCCTCTGCCGGCAGTGGGGCGGGATCTGGGCGCTCGACGGCTACATCTCCCTGGCCCGCCTGCGCCAGGCCGGCGGCGACCCTGCGGGGGCGCAGGAGGCGCTCACCGCCGCCCAGCGCCTGGCCCAGCGCTTTGACGCCAGCGACCTGGACGACGCTCTGGTCGCCGCGCACCAGGCGCGCCTGTGGATCGCCCAGGGCCAGCTCGACCTGGCCCGGCAGTGGGCCGCCCGACTCCCCGCCCGGCTGCCGGAGCAGCGCAGCGCCGGCCTCGTCCCCAACCTGGTGTACCAGGTCCAGCTGCACACCCGCGCCCGGCTGTTGACCGCCGAGGGCCGGGCGGCCGAGGCGCTGGCGCTGCTGCAGTCCCTGGCGCGGGTGCTGGAGGAGGCGGGCCGGATCGGCAGCCTGATCGAGAACCTGGTCCTGCAGGCCGTTGCCCAGCGGCGGCTGGGCCGCCCGGCCCCCGCGCTGGCGGCGCTCGGCCGGGCCCTCCTCCTGGCCGAGGGCCAGGGGTACATGCGCACCTTTCTCGACGAGGGCGAGTCCGTGTGCGACCTGCTGCGCCAGGCCGCCGCCCGCCCCGCCGGGCCGGCCCATGCCCGCGAGCTGCTGGCCGTCCTGGACCAGGCCGGTGCGGCCGGTGCGGCGGGGACATCCCCGGCCCCGCTGCCGGAGCCGCTCAGCGGGCGGGAGCTGGAGGTGCTGCGGCTCGTCGCTGCCGGCCTGTCCAACCAGGAGATCGCCGCCCACCTGGTCGTCGCCGTGAGCACCGTCAAGTGGCACGTCAACAACATCTACGGCAAACTGGGCGTGCGCGGCCGCACCCGGGCCGTCGCCCGCGCCCGCGAGTGGAGCCTGCTCTGAGCGCCTGAGCCTGGGACCGCTGCGCTTCCCCCGGTCCCGCTGCGCCTCGCCCACCCCACCGCTTCCCCACCCCCCGGCCCCACCTTTCGGTGGGTGCGTTTCCATCCGCCGGCTGCTACCATGGGCCGCAGAAAGGATGGTGCTGTTCCATGGGACGCGGGCGCGCGCGGCAGGCAATCTACCAGATCCGGGTGCAGGGGCTGTTGGATCCTAGCTGGACGGAGTGGTTCGCCGGCCTGGAGGTCCGGCTCCTGCCAGGCAGCGAGACGCTGCTGCGCGGCGTGGTCCGCGACCAGGCCGCGCTCCACGGGCTGCTCGTGCGCATCCGCGACGTGGGCCTGGTGCTCCTGTCACTGGAGCGGGCCGAGGTCCCGGAGCAGCCCCAGACTGCAGAGGAGGTCGAGCGATGCGCAGGGGAAACAGGAACGAGATGAGCTCGCGCGAGCGGGTCCTGGCGGCTGCCCGGGGGCAGCCGGTCGACCGGGTGCCGGTGATGTACTGGCTCAATCCCCACGCGGCCTGCCGGCTGATGGCCGAGTTCCAGCCCGGCCGGCATTGGCTCACGCAGCGGGTGGGCCGGCACCTCTGGCGGCGCTTTGTCGCCGCGGGCGAGCTGCAGGGCGACCAGTGGTCGCGGGCGCTGCCCCTCTTTCTCACCGACTATGCCAACAGCGACTATGTGCTCGACCTGGGCGCCGACACCGCCTGGAAGGCGCCGGCCGGCGCCAAGGGCCTCGGCCAGATCCGCCGCAACCTCTACCGCGAGAACGGCCAGCTGCGGCTGCGCGATCCCTGGTTCGGCACCATCCGCGGGCTCGGCGGCATCTATGCCGAAGTCGTCGAGCCGGTCATCAAGACGGCCGCCGACCTGCGCACCTACCAGTTCAACGACCTGAGCGACACCACGGCGCTGCGCCGCTTCCGCCAGGCCCACCCCGACGCCTGCCTCCTGGCCGAGGTGGCCGGGGTGCAACAGGCCGTCTCCGACATCATGTGGCGGACGGACCAGTTCATGCTGGCGCTGTACGACTGCCCGGAGGAGATCGCCGCCTTCCAGCGGCGCCTGGCCGATTGGATCATCGGGTTGGTGCGCAACGCCGTGCGCGCCGGGGCCGATGTCATCTTCATCGGGGACGACTACGGCTACACCGGCCGGCCGCTCATCTCCATGGAGATGTGGCGGCAGTTCACCTATCCGCAGCTCAAGCGGATCATCGAGGCGGTCCACGAGGCCGGGGCCCTGGCCATGCTGCACTCGTGCGGCTACCAGATGTGCTTCCTGGAGGACTATGTAGCGGCCGGCCTGGACATCCTGCAGTCGTTTCAGCCCAAGGCGGGCAACGACCTGGCCGAGGCCTACGCCCGGTACGGCGACCGCCTGGCCTTTGCCACCGGCATCGACGTCCAGCAGGGCGAGTGGATGAGCCCGGAGGAGCTGCGGGCCGACATCCTGCGCTACTACCGCATCGGGCGCAGCAAGAGCCGCTTTATCCTGAGCATGACCCACATGCTGCAGTACACCATGCCGCCGCAAAGCGCGCGCGCCATCTTCGACACGGTGCGGGAGATCCAGGCCGGCATGCACGACTGAGCGGGCGCCAAGCAGCTCGGCAAAGAGGAGGTTTCCCATGACGACCATTTGGCAGGAGATCGCCACTTGCCTGTACGACGGGCGGCACCTGGAGGTAGCGGCCCTGGTGGGGCGGGCGCTGGAGGCGGGGCACGTCGCCAGCGACGTGCTCCAGCACGGGTTGATCGCCGGAATGGAGCGGGTCGGGCAGGAGTTCAAGGCCGGCCAGCTCTTTGTGCCCGAGGTCCTCCTGGCCGCGCGGGCTATGCAGGCGGGGATGGACGTGCTGCGCCCGCGGCTGGCCGGAGGAGCGACGAACGGGGCCGGCAAATGCGTCCTCGGCACGGTCCAGGGGGATGTGCACGACATCGGCAAGAACCTGGTGCGCATCATGCTCGAGGGGGCCGGTTTCGAGACGATCGACCTGGGGGTGGACGTGCGGACGGAGGCCTTTGTGGAGGCCGTGCGCGCCCAGCGGCCGCAGATCGTCGGCCTGAGCGCCCTGCTGACGACGACGATGCTGGAGATGCGCTCGGTGATCGACGCGCTGAGCCGGGCCGGCCTGCGCGACTCGGTGCGGGTGCTGGTCGGCGGCGCGCCGCTGACGGCGGCCTTTGCTGCCCAGATCGGCGCCGACGCCTACGCGCCCGACGCCGCTACGGCCGTCGATGTGGCCCGCCGGCTCATCGCCGGCTAAGGCGGCCATCTGCCGGGCCGGTCCTCCGCTGTGCGCGGAGGGGTCACGGCCCCGGCACTGGCTCCAGGTAGACGCTGCCGTCGCCGCCGGCCGCCGCCCAGCCCTCCTGATCGCTGCCCTGGATGCGCACCTGCCACCATACCAGCCCCGCGCTCTCCTGGGGGCCGCCAATGACGTCCAGCACCACGATGAGCAACCGCTGACACGATCTCCTGTTGTCCATGGCTTTGCCTCTCTCTGCTCCGCGCGCGGGCCTGCCCGGCTCCGCGCTCGCCTCCGGGGTGACGGAAGTCCATGCCCCTATCATGCCACGAATGGCGGGGGATTGGACGCGGTGTCGGGTTGCATTCCCCCCCGCTGTCTGCTATGATGACGGCCGGCACATCGCCACCCGCGGAGGTTTGGCATGAAGGTCACGTGGGCCCTGCGACGACTGAGCGCTCTGCTGGCGGTCCTGCTGGTGGCGGCCGGCGCCCTTCCAGGACCGGGTGCGCGGCCCGCCCGGGCCCAACCCGTCATCCCGCCCGTGTGGGACGTTGTCAGTGAGGACTTTGAGAGCGGCTCGCTGGACGCCTGGGAGCAGGCTTCGCCCGAGCACCTCTACCTGGCCCCCGGCGCCGGCCGGCAGGGCTCCACGGCCCTGGCCGTCGTCGCCGACGGCGGGTCCAGCTACCTCTACCAGACCGACGTGGCCAAGGCGGTCGAGGGGTACATGACCTTCTGGTTCAACCCCAACGGCGTCGCTATCCCCGACGAGGGCACCTCGTGGGTGCCGGGCAAGTCGATCTGCCTGACGGCCATCGTCCACAGCGGCGACTGGTGGCCGCCCCTGGTGGCCCTCTACGTGCGCCGCCCGGCCGGCCAGGGCTACCAGGCCTACTTGGCCTGGCCCATCGACGAGCAGGGCAGCCGCTTCTTCGACTACGAAGAGGGTTCCTTCGACCTGGTCGACGGCTGGCAGAAGCTCACCGTGGGCTACCGCATCGACGGCTGGGTGGCTGTCTGGCAGGACGACGTCCTGGTGCGCTACGCCGAGAACGTCGTCCACGGCGACCCCTACGGCGACATCGTCCAGCTCGGCAAGACCAACAGCTCGAGCAACACGCCCTCGGGGACGATGCTCTGGGACGACTATGCCTTTCAGGTGCCGCGAGTCGAGGACCTGTGGGTGGACGGCCAGAACGGGAACGACGAGCACGACGGCCTGACGCCGGCCACGGCCTACCGCACCATCCAGCGGGCCGCCGACCAGGCCGGGCCGGGCACCACGGTGCATATCCAGCCCGCCGTCTACCGCGAGACCGTCTGGCCGGCGCTGAACGGCAGCGCCGCCGAGCCCGTCCTCTACCAGGCCGAGGCCGGACCCGGCACGGCCGTGCTGCGCGGCTCTGAACCCTCCTCGTCGCTCACCTGGACGCAGCTCACGGGCGACCCCATCGGCCTGCCCCCGGGCGTCGACCCGGCTAACCTCTACTACACCGACCTGGCCGGCTGGGCCTTGGACAGGCCGCCGCGCTTCGTCGTCGAGCTGGACGGGGCCGGCGGGGTGCTGGCCCGCTACCCCCTGGCCCGCGAGCCCGACTGGCAGGTGGCCACTGAGTGGAAGCACCACGAGTTCTGGTGGGCTGCCGACGGCGGCTCGGCCGCGGCCGGCTGCGACCCGGCCACCGACCCCGACCGCGACTGCGACTACCCCTCGCGCTCCACCCTGCAGCTCACCGACCGCACCGACGACGCCGACCCGGCCGGCGTCGAGCCGGGGAGCCTCTCCACCCTGGGCGACCTGACCGGGGCGACGCTCGTGGCCATCGACACCTACCAGGGCCACTATGTCTACCGGCGCACCATCGTCGCCCACGACGTCGGGGCCGGCCGGGTCACCGTCGACCGGCTGTGCGAGCACGACGGCGGCTCCGGCAACCCCGGCCTGGGCTGGGGCAGCAAGTACTATGTGGAGAACAAACCCTACCTGCTGGACAGCCCCGGCGAGTGGTGGTACGATTCCGGCAGCGGCCGGCTCTACCTGTGGCCGCGCATGCCGGGGGATCCGGCTACCATGGCCATCGAGATATCCCGGCGCGACCACGGCTTCAGCCTGCGCAACCGCTCCTACGTCACCCTGGACGGCCTGACGGTGGAGTTTGTCGACCACAGCGCGGTGTACCTGGCCAACTGGGAGACGCACCATGCCTACGGCGACACCGTGCGCAACGCCACGCTGCGCTACGCCAACAACGGCCTGTACATCGAGCAGTCGGTGCGCGCCGATGCGCCCGCGGGCAACGTCATCGACGGCTTCACCCTGGAGGACTCGGAGGTGGCCTACATCGACAGCCTGGCCATCCGCCTGATCGACTGGTGGGAGGACGGCGCCAACCCGGATCTCTTCAGCCGCTCCGGCGTCCTGAACACGACCATCCAGGGCAACGAGCTGCACCACCTGGGCTTTCGCACCGACGGCGACAACGCCGTCGGCGCCTCCTTCGGTTTTGCCAACAAGCTGCGCTTTGTCGGCAACCACGTGCACCACGTGGCCCACAACGGCATCCAGATCTCCCGCTCGGTCATCCAGTCGCCGCTGCCGTATGGCTTCTCGCCGGAGGAGATCAAGACCGGCGAGATCCTCGTCCAGGGCAATGTCTTTGAGAAGGCCTGCCAACTCACCACCGATTGTGGAGGACTCAAGTTTTGGGGCGACCCGCCGGACAACCACGTCTTTCGCGACGTGCTCGTCACCGGCAACATCTTCCGCGACAGCTTCGGCTGGACCTATGTTTCGGAGAAGCGCGGCCGCTGGATGGGAGGGCCGGCCAGCGAGGTGCGCGGCCTGGGTGCCTTTGGCCTGTACGTGGACCACGCCAGCGGCATCCACGCCTACCGCAACATCGCCTACAACAACGCCTATACCGGCTTCATGCTCTCCGGCGTCTGGCGCGACGGGGACATTGTCTACTACAACAACGTCGCCGCCAACTCTCTCTACGGGATGACCCTGGGCTCGAGCTACGACACGCACGGCTCGGTCAACACCCAGGTGGCCAACAACATCCTGGTCAACAACGAGGCCTTCGGGATGTCGCTCGGCTACACGGCCGGACAGTACCAGAACATGCTCGTCGACCACAACCTCTACCAGGACAACGGCTGGCGCCCCTACGAGGACGGCGGCATGTGGCACGCCGGCCCCATGGTCGTCCGCGAGTCGGGCTCGTGGAACCCCTACCAGACGCTGGCCGAGGCCCAGGCCGCGACCCCCTGGGAGGACCACGGCTTCGAGGGCGACGCCGCCTTTTACGATTACGACCCTGCTGACCACGACCTGCACGACGGCTCGTGGCCCGACCTGCATCTCACCCCCCCCAGCGACGCCATCGACGGCGGCACGGCGGCGCTGCCGGCCTCGCTCGGCGCGCTGCTGGACCTGTTCGCGGTCAGCGACCCGCACTGGGGCAGCGCCTACGACATCGGCCGCTACGAGGGCGGCTTCGCCCTGCTGGCGGAGCCCGTCTCCCAGGCCATCGCGCCGGGCGGAACGGCCTGGTACACTCTGTCCCTCTACCCGCCCGACCTGCCGCACAGCGTGACCCTGACCGTCGCCAGCCCCTCGCCCAGCCTGACGGTGGCGCTGTCGCCGACCGTCGTCGCCGCGGGCATGGCGGCCACCCTCACTGTGACCGACGGCCACGCCGGCCCCCTGCCGGCCGGCCTGTGGTACACCGTGCCGATCAGCGCCAGCGGCGGGGGCTTTGGGCCGGCCGTCCAGGTGCGGCTGCTGGTCGGCGGCTGGCGGGTGTACCTGCCGTGGGTCGGCCGGGAGTAGGCCGGCCATAGCCCTTTGGGGGCATCCTAGCGGTGCCGCGGCCTGCTATACTCAGCTCGTGGTGGCCCCCCCTTGGTCCGGGTGGCCCAAGCGAGGAGGAGCAATGGCCCGCGCTGCCGTACTGCTGTCCGTCCTGGTCGCCGTATTGGCGGCCTGCACCCCGGCCCCACCGGGGCCATCGCCGCTCCCGGCGCTGCCGGCCGCGGCCCCGCTGCCTGCGGCCACGATCCCGCCGCCCCCGGCTCCCTCGATCAGCACTCCCGTGCCAGCGCCCACGCCGATCCCCACGTCCACCCCCAGCGCCGCCGGCAGCAGCCCGGCACGCCTGGGCCGGGCGTGGGGCCTGGCCCTGGGAGACCTGAACGGCGATCTGTACCTGGACGTGGTGCTCTTCCATGAGGATGCCGGCAACACGGTCTGGCTGAACGACGGCGCGGGTGGCCTGGCGTCGGCCGGGCAGCAGCCCGGCTACGGATTCGGAGGCGCGCTGGGAGATGTGGACGGCGACGGTGACCTGGATATCCTCAGCGTCGGCACCAGGCGGCCGGGCCACGTGTGGCTGAACGACGGAGCCGGGGGCTTCGCAGATGGCGGCCAGAGCCTCGGCCCGAGGGGCTGCTGGGAGGCAGCGCTGGGCGACCTGGATGGCGATGGTCACCTCGATGCCTTGGTGGCCTGCGAAGGGCCGGACAAGGTCTGGCGGAACGACGGCCACGGCACATTCACGGACTCTGGGCAGGCGCTGGGGACTACCCACACCGCCGCGGTCGCGCTGGGCGACCTGGACGGCGACGGTGACCTGGATGCCGTGGTGGGCGGTTGGGATGAGCCGGCGCGGGTCTGGCTCAACGACGGGGCCGGCGTCTTTGCCGATAGCGGCCAGGTACTCATGCCGGCCGACAACCACGTGCACGACATCGCCCTGGGCGATCTGAATGGCGACGACCACCTGGATGCCTTCCTGGCGCTGGCCGGCCCCATCCGTGGGGCGCGCGTTTTCTTCAACGATGGGCAGGCGCGGCTGAGCGACAGCGGGCAGGTGCTGGAGAGCGTCCTGACGCACGGGATCGCGCTGGGGGACGTCGATGGCGACGGCGACCTGGACGCCGCCACCGCCCACGGCACGGAATCGGGCGACCCTGGCTCGGGGGTGCGCCTCTGGCACAACGAAGGGGCCGGGGGATTGACCGTCGCCGCCATGTTCGGCGACCTGTTCAGCGCCAGCGTGGCCCTGGGCGACCTGGATGGCGACGGCGAACTCGATGTCGTCCTCAGCCACGGCGAGCAGCCGGAGCCGGCCGAGGTGTGGTGGCGGTGAGAGGGCTGTTGACAGGCAGCGGCAACCCAGGCACAATCGGCCTGTAGACTGGACCGGAGACCCGATGCGGACGAAGCGCGGATACCGCGTCCTGCCCCTCAGCCTGAACCGCCGCATGGTGGCGGCCAGCGCGGCCGTCGGCAGGGGGCACGACACCATCCACATCATCACCGAGGCGGACATCACCGTGCCCCGGCGGCTCACCGCCGAGCACCGCCGGCGCACCGGCGGGCGGCTTTCTCTGACCGCGTACGTCGTGATCTGCCTGGCCCGCGCCGTCGCCGAGAACCCCTCCTGCAACGCCATGCGCCGGGGCGGCCGGCTGATCCTGTTGGACGACGTCACCGTGGGCGTCCTCGCCGAGCGGGAAATGGAGGGCGAGCGCGCCCCGGAGAGCTTCGGCATCCGCGCGGCGGACAAGAAGAGCTACCGCCAGATCCACGACGAGATCCGCGCCGCGCAGCAGCAGAGCGACGCGCGCCTGGGCGGGCTGTCGGGGGCGACGTGGGTGCGCTTCATCCCCACCTTTCTCATGCGGGCCTTTTTCCGCGCGGCAACGCGCAGCGTGACCATGGCCCGGCGCTACGGCGTTATCGGGGTGACGGCGGTGGGGGTATTCGGCGGCGGCCCGCTGTGGGCCGTGCCGCTCAGCGCGGCGACGGTGGCCGTGGCCGTCGGGGGAATCGTCGCCCGCCCTGTGCTGGTCGACGGCCGGCTGGAGGAGCGGGAGCACCTCTGCCCGACGCTGTCCTTCGATCACGATATCATCGACGGCGCGCCGGCAGCGCGCTTCACCAGGCGCTTCGGCGAGCTGCTGGCCGGCGGCGACCTGCTGCGCGACGAGGCGGCCCCCGACACGGAGGCGTGATGACGGGACAGCGCGGTCCTGCTCAGCCCCCGTCCGCGAATGGCCGGCGGTCGAGGCGGCAGATGTCCTTGATGGCGTCCCGCCCGGAGGCCGCCGCGAGCTGCACGTTGCCCCCCGGCTCGACCCACTGGCCGACCATGTAGAAGTTGCCCAGCCCCGGCAGCGTCTTGCGCATGGCCCCGCCCATCATCATGCGCATCTTGCGCGTGGTCATGGCCCACCCGGCAAAGGCCCCCCGCCAGTTCCCGGTGTAGCGCTCGTAGGTGATCGGCGTGGCCACGTCCACCGCCTCGACACGCTCGCCCAGGCCGGGGTAGCGCTCGTCCAGCGCGGCGATCACCTGTGCCGCCAGGTCCTCCTTGGCGGCGGCATAGGCCGCCGGGTCGGCGCGCAGCTCCTTCCAGTAGTCATAGTCGGCCGTGCACCACAGGCTCAGCACCGACTTGCCCGGCGGGGCCATCGTCGGGTCGAAGCAGTAGTGCTTCAGCACCAGCCGGCCGTGCGGGATGTTGCCCAGGAGGACGGGCCGGCGCAGCGGAAAGTCGAGCGCCGGCGGCTCCTGGGAAAAGTCCATGGCCACGCCCAGGGAGACCTGTACGATCGACTGCGCCAGGGGCAGGTCGCGGTAATAGTCCCGCACCGTGTCGTCGAGGTAGCGGCCGCCCAGCAGGTCAAAGATCGTGCCGTGGCCGTCGGCGGCGGAGATGACCATGTCGGCGGGCAGCCTGGTGCCGTCGGCCAGGCGCACGCCCACGGCGCGGTCGTCCTCCACCAGCACCTCGACGACGCGCGCGCGGTAGCGGGCCTCGCCGCCCAGCGCCTGGAAGCGGCGGGCGAGCTGCAGGGCAAAGCGCAGCGAGCCGCCGATGGGGTAGCCGAACTCCAGGTCGTTCATGCAGGCGATGGTCGTCAGGAGCAGCATCATGGGAAAGTCCGGCGGGGAGAACTGGAAGAGCTGGGGAAACGCCTCCCGCAGGAGGGGATCATGGAAGCGGGCGGCCAAGTCGCGCACGGTGACGCCCTGCCAGCGCAGGACCGGGCCCAGCACCGGCAGCATCTGCTGGCCCAGCCGCAGGGCCTCCAGCGGGTTGGAAGGGGTCAGGTCCACCGGCGTCTCGAAGTGGGTAAAGTGGCGCAGCGCCGCGGCGAGCTCGCGGATGGTGGGCTCGTCGGCCGGGGCGAGCTGCAGCAGGTGGTTCTCCAGGCGGTCGATGTTGGTGTAGAGGTGCAGGGCGCGGCCGTCGCCGCCCTCGTAGCAGATGAATTCGGTAAAGTAGTAGATGCGCTGGCCCTGCAGCACGCCCAGCTCCTGCCACAGGCGGTGGTCGCTGCAGCGCGGGCTGGTGCCGGCCAGGTAGCGCACGCCGCCGTCGAAGAGGTAGCCCCGGCGCCGCCAGGAGGTGCACAGCCCACCGGGGATGGTGTGCTGCTCCACGATCAGGGCGCGGTAGCCGTTCTTCTGGGCGTAGCAGCCGGCGGCCAGGCCGGCGATGCCCCCGCCGATGATCAGGATCGTCTTCTCGGCCATCTCCTGCTCCTTGGTGCTGGCGTTGTCGGGGGCATTATACCACAGGAGAGGGGCTGTCGCCGAGTTGAAGTGGCCGCCCACCCGTGGTAGAATCCATGCGCGACCGTGAAGCTCGTTGTCGCAACAAGGAGGGACCATGTACGCGGAAACTGCCGGCCGTGTTCTGAGCCAGATCGTACTGCTGAGCGGGCTTCTGGCGGGGTTTTCCTTCAGTGGGATCGCCTTGCTGGCGCCGCTGCGCGAGAAGAGCCGCCTCGTCTCGGCGACGCTGCTGGTATTCCTGTGCGCTGCAGCGCTGCTCTTGTACGCCGCGATCACGGGGGCGCTGACGCTGGCCTACCCCCTGGAAACGCTGACCGGCGCGGAGTTCGCCAGGATGGCGCACCTCTATACCCTGATCCAGTGGCCGTTCCGCCTGGGCCTGGGTGCCTTCCTGGCCGGCCTCGGGCTGGTCGGCTGGATCCGCTCGCGGCAGATTGGCATGGTGTCCACGGTGCTGGCGGCGGTGGTGCTGGTGGGGTGGGTCGCCTGGGGCCTGTTCCTGCGCTCGCTCTTCGGGCGCTGAGGGCAGGGCCATGATATCCTGCATCGATCCCGGTGGGCCCAAGGACAGGAGGACAAGGATCGGGTGGGCTATCTCTCTGCTGATCGGCTTGCTGGCCCTGGCCGCGGCTGGCGGCGCGCTCTGGACCGGGCTGTGCCGGTCCAGGACCGCTGGGGACAACGACGCCCTCTAACACCAACGGGCCGAGGACCTGCAGGGTGACGGCAGCCGGGCACAGGACACCAGCCGCTGCGCGGCCCGCAGCTCGGCACACATCGCCCACGACCCGCGGGTCGGGTTTCGCTGCGCGCGCTCGGCTCCGTGAGAGAGGCTGGGCTCTGTGGCTGTGTGGTTCCCTGGACAAATCCTCCCTTCCCCTCTATAATACCCCCAACGATTCGATCGATCCAGGAGAGGATGCCATGTTGAAGAACACGAACTGCGGCGAGCTGCGACCGGAGCACATCGGTCAGGAGGTCCTGCTGGCCGGCTGGGTCCACCGCCAGCGCGACCACGGCGGGTTGATCTTCCTCGACCTGCGCGACCGCAGCGGGCGGGTGCAGGTGGTCTTTGACTCGACCGTGTCGGCCGCGGCCTACGCGGTGGGCCAGGAGGCCCGCGCCGAGTACGTCCTGCAGGTCCGCGGCACGGTACGCCCGCGGCCGGCCGACATGGTCAACCCGGACATGCCCACCGGCGCGGTGGAGGTGGCCGCGCGGGAGGCCCGCGTCCTCAACCCGGCGCGCACGCCGCCGATCTACGTCCACAAGGAGGAGGACGAGGACATCACCCTGCGGTTAAAGTACCGCTACATCGACCTGCGCCGCGAGCGCATGCTGCGCAACCTGCTGCTGCGCCACCGCGTGGTCAAGTTCATCCGCGACTACCTGGACCGGGAGGGTTTTGTCGAGATCGAGACACCGATCATGACCCGCAGCACCCCCGAGGGGGCCCGCGACTACCTGGTGCCCAGCCGCATCCACCCGGGCTGCTTCTACGCCCTGCCACAGTCGCCGCAGCAGCTCAAGCAGCTGCTCATGGTGGCCGGTTTTGAGCGCTACTTCCAGATCGCCCACTGCTTCCGCGACGAGGACCAGCGCGCCGACCGCCAGCCCGAGCACACTCAGCTCGACCTGGAGATGAGCTTTGTCGAGCAGGACGACGTCCTGGGCCTGATCGAGGGGCTGCTCACGGCCATGGTGCCGGCGGTGGTGCCGCACAAGCGGGTGCTGGCGCCCTTTCCCCGGCTGACTTACGACGAGAGCATGCGCCGGTTCGGCAGCGACAAGCCCGACCTGCGCTACGGCATGGAGCTGAGCGACCTCTCGGACCTGGTCGCCGCCAGTGCCTTTGGCGTCTTTCGCGGCGCGGTGGCCGAGGGCGGTCAGGTCAGGGGCATCCGCGCTCCCGGCTGCTCCGGCTACAGCCGCCGCGAGCTCGCCGAGCTGGAGGAGATGGCCAAAAAGGCCGGGGCCGGCGGCCTGGTCTGCCTGGCCGTGGAGGCGGAGGGCGTGCGTGGGCCGGCGGCCAGGCACCTGGAGGGGGAGAAAGCGGCCCTGCTCGAGCGCATGGGGGCGCAGGTGGGCGACCTGCTGCTGATCGTCGCCGGCCGGCCGTCCGTCGTGGCCGCTTCGCTCGATGCGCTGCGCCGGGAGATGGGCCGTCGCCTCGGGCTGGCCGACCCCGACCTGCTGGCCTTTGCCTTCGTCGTCGACTTTCCCCTGTTCAAATGGAACGAGGAGGAGGGCCGCTGGGAGGCCGAGCACCACCCCTTCACCAGCCCGCACGATGCCGACCTGAGCTTCCTGGAGAGCGACCCCGCCCGCGTGCGGGCCAACTGCTACGACCTGGTCTGCAACGGCTGGGAGCTGGCCTCGGGCTCGATCCGCATCCACCGCCGCGAGGTGCAGGAGCGCGTATTTGGCGTCCTCGGCTACACGATGGAGGAGGCCCGCCAGCGCTTCGGGCACATGCTGGAGGCCTTTGAGTACGGCGCGCCGCCCCACGGGGGCATCGCCCCGGGCATCGACCGCCTGGTGGCCATCCTGGCCGGTGAAGAGAGCATCCGCGAGGTCATGGCGTTCCCAAAGACCAACCAGGCGGTGGACCCCATGATGGGCGCCCCGGCCCCGGTGACGGAGCAGCAGCTGCGGGAGCTGCACATCCGGGTGACCGAATGAGGGCAAGGGAAAAGTGACAAGTGACAGAGGGCTTGTGCGCCAGCGCCAGCGCGGTGCCCTCGTGCCCTGTCCCTTGCCCCTTGTCTCCTGCCTCTTGCATCTTGCCACTTGAAAAAGCGCGCGATATTTGTTATAATACATGTGCAGTAGTCCCGATGGAAGCTAGAAAGGGGGTGTAGCGATGAAATGGCTGACGCTTGCCGAGGCGGCAGAGAGGTTCGAGATTGCCCCCGAGGTGGTGGAGAAGCTGGCCAAGGACGGCGTGATCGGGTCCAAGGTGTCTGCAGAGGGGCAGCTCCTGGTGCTGGAGGACGAGGTGCGGGAGCTGTCCAAGCGCCTGGACCGCCGCCAGTGGGAGCACATGCGCGGCCGGCCGATCACCGCCTCCGACGCCGAGCGGCACTATGGCCTCTCCAAGAACTATTACGCCCGCTGGGCCCGCGAGGGCTACGTCCGCAAGCTGGGAGATGACGGCTGGCGCGTCTGGCTGGACGAGGCCGACGTGGCCTACGCCACGGCCCTGGCCGAGGTCAGTGGGGGCCTGAAGCAGGGACGGGCGCTCTTCCCGGCCAGCCCGCAGTACGCGACGATCGGGAAGAAACCCGCTTCCTAGCTTCCCTTCTTGCGCACGTAGACGCGGTACTCGTCGCCCTCTTTCTCGATGCCCAGGCACTCGTTGCCGGTGCTGGCGCACCAGGCCGGCATGTCGGTGGCGATGCCCTTGTCGTCGGCCAGGATCTCCAGGACCTGACCAGGGGCCATCTTGGCGATGGTCGCGGCGGTCTTGATGATCGGCATCGGGCAATAGAGGCCGACGCAGTCGAGCGTACTGTCGGCTTTTGTGGCCATAGGATACTCCTCGGGGGCGGTCGGCCATGCGCAATCATACGGCCGTGGTCAGGCTGCCGAAAGCTAACTGCTAGATGAACAGGTTCACCTCCGCCTGGCGGGCCTCGCCCAGGTAGGTGGCCGCGCCGGCAAAGAGATCCACCTCGTCGACGAAATCCTCCTCGCTCAGGCCCATCAGGCCGATGCTGGTGGTGCAGGCGACAAGACGGACGCCCAGCTCCCTGGCCTGCCGGAGCATCTCCTCCAGGGGGAGCATGCGCTGCTCTGTCATCAGCCGCTTCATCATCCAGGGCCCCATGCCGGCGAAATGGAACCGGGACATCGGCAGCCGGCCGGCGTGCCCGCTGTTCATCCAGTTGAGCATCTTGCGCATCCAGCCCTTGCCGCCACGGGCCTTGCCCGGCTTCTTGATGACGTTCAGTCCCCAGAAGGTGAAAAAGACCGTCACCTCCATGCCCATGGCCGCGGCGGTGTTGGCGATGGTGAAGGCGGCCAGGGCGCGGTCCATCTCGCCGCTGAAGAGCACAATGGTGGCCTTTTGCCTCTTCTCTTCCATCGGGCCATCCTCCTGGCCGGGCTAGGCCGTCTCCGCGCAGTGCGGGCAGACTTGGGCGTCCTGGGGCAGCGGTTGGCCGCATACGGGGCATATGCGCAGCTCGGCGCCGCAAGCCTGGCAGAATGGGTAGGGCATTTCCAGGGTGTTGTCGCAGAACGGGCAGTGGCAGGTGCCCTTCGAGATCTCCTGTGCGACCGCATCGCTAGGGCGGTCCATATCACACCTCCGCCTGTGCCTGGCCGGCCGCGACCTTCTGCTCGTAGTCGGCGATGGCCGCGGCCAGGGCCTCGGTACCAAGGTTGGAGCAGTGCATCTTCTGCGGCGGCAGGCCGCCCAGGCGCTCGGCCACCTGCTGCTTGGTGATGGCCTTGGCCTCCTCCAGCGTCTTGCCGATGGCCATCTCGGTGACGATGCTGGAGACGGCGATGGCCGCGCCGCAGCCAAAGGTCTTGAACTTGACGTCGGCGATGCGCCCGTCAGCGACCTTGATGGTAAAGGTCATCATGTCGCCGCAGACGGGGTTGCCCACCGCGCCGATGCCGTCGGCGTCCGGGATCTCGCCGACGTTGCGCGGGTGCATAAAGTGGTCCAGCACGATATCGGTGTACATCATCGGCCTCCTTGCTTGCCTGACCCGATGCTCCTTGCCTCTTGCTTCCTGCCTCTTGCTTCCTGCCTCCTGCTACTTCCCGGGGTAGATGGGCGACATCTGCCGCAGGCGCTCGATGATGGGCGGCAGCACCTCCAGCACATAGTCCACATCGGCCATCGTGTTGCCCTCGCCCAGCGTCAGCACGAGCGAGCCCTGGGCCAGGGCTGCCTCGACGCCGATGGCCGTGAGCACGTGCGAGGCCTTCAGGGCTCGCGATGTGCAGGTGGAGCCGCTGGAGACGGCGATCCCCTGCATGCTCAGGAAGAGCAGCATCGATTCGCCCTCGATGTACTGCACGGTTACGCTGACGTGGTGGGGCAGCCGCTGCGTGGGGTGCCCGGTCAGGTAGACGTGGGGGATCTCGCCCGTCAGGCGCTCGATCAGGCGATCGCGCAGCGGCAGCAGGTGCGCGGTGCGCGCCTCCATCTCGGCCCGGGCCAGCTCCGCGGCCGCGCCCAGGCCGACGATGGCCGGGACGTCCTCCAGGCCGGCCCGCCGGCCGTTCTCCTGGATGCCCCCGTCGATCAGCGGGATGATGCGCAGCCCCTTGCGGATGTAGAGCGCCGCCGCGCCCTTGGGGCCGTAGAACTGGCTCGCGGAGAGGCTGAGCATGTCCACGCCCAGGGCGCCCACGTCGACCGGGATGCGCCCCACCGCATCCACGGCGTCGCTCAGCAGGGGGATGCCCTTGCCCCGCAGCGCCGCGGCCACCTCGGCCACCGGCTGGATCGTGCCGATCTCGCCGTTGGCCAGCATCACCGCCACCAGGACGGTGTCGTCGCGCACGGCCGCGGCGACCGCCTGCGGGTCGACCAGGCCGTGGCGGTCCACCGGCACCGCGGTCACCTCGAAGCCCAGCTTGCCCATCGTCTCGGCGGCGTTGAGCACCGACGGGTGCTCGATGGCCGAGACGACGATGTGGTTGCCCCGGCCCTTGATGCGAGCCATGGTAGCGATCCCCTTGACGGCCATGTTGTTGGCCTCGCTGCCGCTGGCGACAAAGTAGATCTCACCGGGCTGGGCGCCGATTAGGGCGGCGACTTTTTCGCGGGCGGCCTCGATGGCCTGGCGGGGCTCCTCGCCGTGGCGGTGCAGGCTCAGCGGGTTGCCCCACTGCTCGCGCAGGTAGGGCAGCATGGCCTCGACCACCTCGGCCCGCAAGGGGGTCGTCGATCCATAGTCCAGGTAGACGTCGCGCACTATCTCGCTCCTTGTTTCCAATTCGAACTTCGCATTTCGAACCTCGGACTTTGGATTCCCCTCAGATCCTGAGCTCCGCCCGGGCTCGGACGTAGCGCAGCAGGTTCTCCCGCGTGAGCAGGCCCAGTAGTCGGCCGTTCTCCACCACCGGCAGCTGGTTGACGTTGCGCTCGTCCATCCGCCGCAGCACCGTCCAGGCATCCTCGTGCGGCTGGGCCATGGCCAGGCCTTGGTAGGGAACCATGATCTCGCCCACCGGTGTGTAGGGCCAGCGCTCGCGCGGCAGTTCGCGGATGTGGTGGATAGTGACCAGGCCGGCCAGCGCCTCGCCCTCGGCCACCAGGAAGCAGCGCCCGCCCTGGCGCAGGACCAGCGAGTCCACCAGCTCGGCGACGCTCATCCCGCGGGGGACGCTCATGCACTCGGTGGACATCAGGTGGGCCACGGTGACGCCGCGCAGCGCCTCCTGTAGCATGACCTGCTGGTAGCTCTGGATGGCGGCGTTGTCCATGAACCAGCCGATGAGGGCCAGCCAGAGGCCGTTCAGGTTGGTCTGACCGGACGACCAGGAGGCATAGGTCCACAGGATGCCCCCGCCGATCAGCAGGAAGGAGACGACGCGGCCGGCGACCGAGGCGATGGCCGTGGCGCGGCGGTAGTCCTTGGTCGCCTGCCAGATGAGAGCACGCAGCACGCGGCCGCCGTCCAGGGGCAGGCCGGGCAGGAGGTTGAAGATGGCCAGGCCGGCGTTGACCACCGCCAGCTGCAGGAAGAAGGCGCCGGCCAGGGCGTTCGCCGGTGCCAGGAGGAACGCCAGCCCGCCGAAGACTACCCCCAGGACCAGGCTCGTGGCCGGCCCCACGCCGGCCATCAGCAGCTCGCGCAGCGGCCGGTCCACCTCCTGCTCGATGCTGGAGACCCCGCCAAAGAGAAAGAGGGTGATGTCGCGCACCGGCACGCCCTGGGCCCGCGCCACCAGGCTGTGGGCGAGCTCGTGGGCCAGCACGGAGGCGAAAAAGAGCAGGCTGCCGGCGATCCCGACCAGCACGTAGATGGCCGTGGGGTAGCCGTAGGCGGCCGTGTCCACGGCCAGGGAGGCCGCCACCAGGATAAAGATCAGGAACCAGGTATAGTTAATGCGAATGGGTATGCCAAAGACGCGCCCCAGCTTGAATGATGCCCGCATCGCTTCCTCCTCACGAGAACTTGAGCGCCAGCCCCAGCGCGCTCTTCAGGTGCTCCATCGGCTCGCCGGAGACGGAGTGGCCGCTGGTCAGGCAGCCCTCGACATAGCCCTCCAGCAGCTTGACCGTCACCTGGTTGAGCGCCGCCTTGACCGCCGAGACCTGCGTGAGCAGGCTCTGGCAGTCGCGGCCCTCCTCCAGCATCCGCCCGATGGCCCGGACGTGGCCCTCCAGACGGCTCAGGCGGGCGCGCAGCTCTTCCACCCGCTCCGGGCCCAGACAGCGATCACCTGCGCAGAACCTGTTCGTTTCCATCGACCCGCTCCTTGTACCATCCAGCCGCTGCAATATCCCTCTCCCCCCCTGGGGGATGTATTATACCACAAGTACGGCCGGCCGATGTGAGCGGCGTCACCAAGGGGCGCTCGGCATTCGTGCATGTAGAGGGTTGCTGGGGTGCGGATTTTGCCCCAACCAAGCCTTTCGCGGGCTGAAGCCCAGCCTCCGGGGTTCCAGGCCGGCCGCTCCAACACAAGCGGCGCGCGCCCTCACCGGGCTTGCCGTGGGGGCCCCCGGAGCGGCAGCTCCCTAGCCCCGCAGCCGCTGGAAGGCCCGCACCAGCCACGGCGTTACCAGGTCGATGGCCTGCTCCGGGCAGACCTCGTGGCAGCAGTAGCAGCGGATGCAGCGGCGGTCGTCCACGCGGGCTAGCCCGTCGGCGACGGCGATGGCCTGTACCGGGCAGGCCTGTTCGCAGGTGCGGCAGGCGGTGCAGCGGCCGGCCCGCGGCACCGGCCGGCGGGTCATGGCCCGCACGACCGGCCGGCGCAGCCAGCGCCACAGGCCCGCGGGCACGAAGCGCTCGACCAGCGGGGGGTTGGATACGGGCCGGCGGAAGCCACTGACGCGGGCCTCGGCCAGCGGCATGCCCAGGAAGACCACGTCGGCGGGGTCGCCCGACCAGAGGCCCCGCTCGGCCGCCCGGCGCAGCATCGGCACGTCGAGCGGTGGGATGCCCACCACCTGCGTGGCGGCCACGTCCAGGGCGACGCTGGAGGTCCCGGCCAGCAGCAGCCCGATCGGGAAGGCCGCCCCGGCGGAAGGGCCGTCGCCGTCCATCCCCACCACCGCGTCCATTACCACCAGGGCCGGCCGGGCCAGAAGGGTCACGTCCAGGAGCATGTCGGCAAAGTCGTCCAGCCGGCTCAGGGCGACGTGGTAGGCGGCCTTGCGCACCCCGGGGATGGTCCCGAACAGGTTCTTGGTAGCCCCGGTGAAGGTGGTCAGGGCGTGCGTCTTGAGCTTGGGCAGGGAGATGACCACGTCGGCCTCGGCCAGGGGGCGCATGACCTCGAAGCGGTGCATGCGGCACCCCGGTGGGCAGGGCAGGTCGACGGCCGCGGTGTCCAGGTTGAGCTCGGCCCCGGTGCGCTCGGCCACCGCGGCCATGCCGGTGACCCGGTAGAGGCGCCTGAGGCCGGCCGGCGTGTAGGGCAGCGCGGCCGTGGCCGACTCGGCGATCAGCGGCCGGCCACCGGCCTGCTGCACCAGGCGTACCAATGCTTCGACCACCGCCGGGTGCGTCGTCACGGCGCGCTCCGGCGGCACGGCGATGAGCAGATTGGGCTTGAGCAGCACGCGCTGCCCCGCCCGGACGAAGCGGGCCATGCCGCCCAGTGGGGCCAGCGCGGCGCGCAGGGCCTGCTCCACGCGCGCGGGGTCATAGTCGGCGCAGCGGGCCAGGGAGACGTGCGGGGAAGACGGGTCGGTCATCTTGATCTCTCAGCGCGGTGAGGGTAGAAAGACGTAGAGGGTGAGGGCGTAAAGACGTAAAGGTGTAAAGACGTAGGATGCTGGCCTGGGCTGTGGCTCAACGGTCAAGTCTCCGCTGCCGGGATGGGCAGGCTGAAGGCGAAGGTGCTGCCCTTTCCGGGCTCACTCTCCACCCAGATGCGCCCGCCGTGGCGCTCGACGATAGAGCGGGTGATAGCCAGGCCCAGCCCGGTGCCCTCGATGTGCGCCGTCTGCTCGCTGCGCACGCGGTAGAACTTGTGAAAGAGCTGCTTCTGGTCCAGCGCGGAGATGCCGATGCCGGTGTCGCGCACGGCGGTGATCAGCCGGCCGTCCTCGGAAAAGATGCGGATCGTGACCTGGCCGCCCTCGGGCGTGTACTTGATGGCGTTGCCCACCAGGTTCATCAGCACCTGCCGCAGGCGGTTGGGGTCGCCGGTCACGCCCGGCAGCTCCGCCGCTACCTCCATCTGCATGGCGATACTCTTCTCCTGGGCCCGGAACTCGAGCTTGGAGAGGACCTCGCCGGCCAGCGCCGGCATGTCGCAGGGGACCTGTTCCATGTCGATCCCGGCCTCGATCTTGCCGATGTCCAGGAGGTCGCTGATCATCGCCGCCATCTCGACCGTGACCTCGCGGATCTTGTCGATGAACTCGCGCTGCTGCGCCTCGAGCGGGCCGGTGATGTGGACCAGGTCGGCGAAGCCACGGATGGCCGTCAGCGGCGTCTTCAGGTCGTGGGAAACGACCGAGACGAACTCGCTCTTCATCTTGTCCAGCTCTTTGAGGGTGGTGATGTCCTGCATGGCGGCGACGTGGCCCTGGGTCAGTCCCCCGGCACCGCGCACGGGCGAGATGTTGGCGGAAAAGGTGCGCAGCCGGCCCTGGGTGGCCTCCACAGTGAGCTCCTCGCCAAAGCCGTGGTCGATCTTGGCGGCCCGGGCAAAGAGGCCGCGCAGGCCGGCGTGGGTCATGGCCTCGGGGAAGGGCCGGCCCACGCTCTCCTGGGGTTCCATCGAGAAGGCCTCTGCCGCGGCCGGGTTGATCAGCAGGATGCGCTGCTGGGCGTCGGTGGCGATGACGGCATCGGCCGTGCTGGTGAGGATGGCGGTCAGGCGGCCCCGTTCTTCCTCCGTCTGGGCATAGAGGCGGGCGTTCTCGATGGCCACGGCCACCGTCGCGGCGATGCCCTGCAGGCGCTCCAGGTCGTCGGTCCCGAACTCGCCCCCCTCCTTGTTGAGCAGCTCGATGACGCCGATGACGCGGTCGCGGCTGATGAGGGGCACGCAGAGGATGTTGCGGTTGACAAAGCCGACGTCGCTGCTGATCTTCTTGTAGTGGCGGGGGTCGTTGGCCGGGTCGTTGACCAGGGCCGGCCGGCCGGTGCGGGCAACGTCGCCGACGATGCCCACTCCCATGGGGATGCGCACGTCCAGGAAGCGCTCCAGCCCGCCCTCCAGCGTCGTGGCAAAGTAGAGGTCGTCGCGCTCGCGATCCACCAGCAGGATCGAGCCGGCCTCGACGTGGAAGGAGCGGTTGAGTTCGGCGATGACCTGGCGCAGGACCTCGTCCAGGTCCAGGGTCGACCCCACCGTGCGGGCGATGCGGTTGAGCGAGGCCATGTCGTCGGCCCGCCGGCGGGCCTCGGCGTAGAGGCGGGCGTTGCTCAGGGCCACCACCGCCTGCGAGGCCAGCAGTTCGGCCACCTCCTGGTCGTCGAGCCCGAACTGGATGCCATCGCCGTAGCGGCTCACCGCCAGCACGCCGACGGCCTGGTCGCGCTGCAGCAGCGGCACGGCCAGGATGGCCTCCGGTTCCAGGGGCGTCCCCGCGACGTGCTTGGAGATGGAGCTGAGGTGGGCTTCGTTGAGGATGTAGGAGCGCTTGGTCTGCACCACCAGCCCACTGAGGCCTTCGCCCACCTGCAAGGGGGTCTCGCGCATGGCGACCGAGTCGGCGCCCAGGGCCACGGTAGGCAACAGCGTCTGGCCGGCCTCGTCGACCAGGTAGAGCACGGTGTTGCTGGCGTCGAGCAGGCCGTGGGCGCTGAGTGTGATCAGCTCCAGCAGCTCCTGGACGGACTGGTCGGAGGAGAGGCCCTGGTTGATCTCCAGGAGGGCGTTGAGCTGGGCCACGCGGCGCTGGGCGTCGAGCAGCAGGCGGGCGTTGTCGATGGCGATGGCGGCCTGGTTGGCCACCGAGGTGACCAGCTCGAGGTGGCCGGCGTTGAAGAAACCTGCCTCCTGGTGCACCAGGGTGAGGACGCCGACCAGGCTGGCCCGGCGCATCAGGGGGACGGCCATGGCGCTGCGCACGCCCTTCAGGCTCTCGGGCAGATCCAGCCAGCGCGGATCGTTGGCCGTGTCGGGGACCAGGGCCGGCTGGCGGTTCTGGGCCACCCAGCCGGCCAGCCCGCGCCGCAGCACCTCCTGCACCAGAAGCCGCACCACCGAGGGCGAGAGGTCCTCGCGCACCAGGAAGTGATAGCGCGGGTTGCCCGTGGCATCCAGGACGATGATGCTGCCGCGGTACGCCTGCGTCTTTTCCACCACCAGGGACAGCACGCGCGGCAGCACCTCCTCCATGTCCATGGCCGCGCTCAACTCCTGGCCGACCTGGTAGAGCAGCTCCACGGCGTCGCGTTCCTGGCGCACGCGCCCGTAGAGGCGGGCGTTCTCCAGGGCGACGGCCAGGTGGCCGGCCAGGGTCTGCAGAAGGCCGGCATCCTCCTCGCGAAAGGCGCCCTTGGCCTGGCTCTGCACGTCGAGGACGCCGATGGGCCGGTCGGCCAGGGAGATCGGCACGGCCAGCTCGGAGAGGGTGCGGTCGGCCTCCGGGGGCGGAGCGGGCACGTAGCGCGGGTCCGCGGTGATGTCGTTGACCAGGAGCGGCTGGCCGGTGGCCGCCACCGCGCCGGTGATGCCCTCCTGCATCCGCAGGCGCGCCGGGGCCAGGGTCTGGCCCTTTTCGCCCACGCGGGCGCGAAAGACCAGCTCTTCTCCCTCGATCAGGCCGACGTTGACCCGGTGGAACCCAAAGGCCTCCTGGACGAGCCGTCCCACGCGCTGCAAGAGGGTCTCGGCATCCAGGATCGAGGCGATCTGGCGGTCTATCTCGGCCAGGACCCGCAGCCGGTCGGCCCGCTGGCGTTCTCGCTGCAGCAGGCGGGCGTTCTGCAGTGCCGTCTCCACCTGCCGGCCCAGCAGGGTCAACAGGGCCAGGTCGCCCGAGCCGTAGGCGGCCGTCCCCTGCCCGACCATGTTGAGCGTGCCGACGATCGTCCCCTCCACGTGCAGCGGCACGACCATGGCGGAGCGGCAGTCCAGCGCGGCCAGCTCGCGCTCGGCGGCGGTGCCGGCCCGCTCGTCCGCCGCCAAGTCGGTTACCAGGAGGGCGGCGCCGTTGCGCATCGCCCAGCCGGGGAGGCCTTCGGCCACGTCGTAGGACTGGGCCGGGAGCGAGCCGGCCGTGCCGTGGGCGTAAGCCACCGACCAGGAGGTGGCCTGCGGGTCCAGGAGGGCGATGCTGAAGCGCTCAAAGGGCAGCAGGTCGCGGGCCCGTTCCACCAGGAAGCGGAAGATGCCCTCTACCTCCTGCATGGAGTTGACGGCGTGGCCGATCTCGCTGAGGGCGGCCATGCGCGCCGCCTCCTGGCGCAGGGCTTCCTGCCGGCGGGCGGCCTCGCGGATGACCTCCTCCTGCAAGCGGATCTTCTCGGCCTCGGCCTGGGCGCGCTGGGCCTGGCTCTCCTGCAGGGAGTCGAGCATCGTGTTGACGGCGCCGCCGAGACGGGCCAACTCGTCGTGGCCCTTGAGTTGCACGCGGGCGGCCGCGTCGCCGGACTTGCCGATGCGGCGGATGTCGCGGTCCAGGCGGGCCACGGGGGAGAGGACGATCGTCTCCAGGAGCACCAGGACGACGGCGCAGAAGAGCAGGCCGGCCCCCAGGAGAAAGGCGCTGAAGTAGAGGATGCTCTGCTGGCCCTGGTTGTAGAAGGCGCGGGGCGTGGTGACGCGCAGAAGCAGCGCCGGCTTCCCGGCGATGTCCGGCAGCAGGGTGTAGCCGGCGATGCTGAGGTCGTCCAGCGGCTGGGCAAAGTCGACGGCTCCTCCATCCAGGGCCTGGCCGGCCTGGCGCATGTCGGCCGGCAGGTCCGGGTCGTCGAGCCGGCCGACGGCCAGGTCGAGGTGGGTGGACCCAGCCAGCCGCTCGACCACGGCCGCGTCCAGGAAGCGCCCCATGACCACTGTGCCCTGTGCCGGGCCGTGCTGCTTGCTGGTCAGGATCGGGCTGGCCGCGGCCAGCAGCGCCCGGTCGGGCAGGAGCACGAGCCCTCTGCTCACGGCGACGGTCTCCGACTGCACCAGCATCGGCGCCAGCGACAGGGTGGGGGTGAGGAGCTGCGGAGGAACGGAGATCTCCATCTGGTTCTGCAGGTCAAAGGCCCGGCCGTAGACGATGTCGCCGGAGAGGTCCACGATCAGGATCAAGTTGACGTCGCCGTTGGTGAAGGTGGAATCGACCAGGTTCTTGGTGACGTAGGAGTGCTGGCGGGTCCTGACGAACGCATAGGTGTCGTCCCAATGGGCGTACTCGACCGTGAAGCGGTGGAGGCTGGTGAGATCCTGGTCCAGGGCGTTGTGGGCCCGGCTGACGTCGGTGCGCACGGCCTGCTGCTCGATGCTGGCGAAGCTGGCCAGGAGGACCTGCTGCAGGGGGAAGGAGAGGAGGATGAGCAGGCTGGCCAGAGTGGCCACGACGATGGCTACCGTCTTCAGGCGCAGAGAGGCAACCCTGCCGAGCCGCACGCGCGTCACGGCGGGAGCCGCCGGGCCGGCCGTCTCGGGGGGCTGAGAGAGTCCTTGCGTGCGTTTCCGTGGCATCGCCTGCACTCGCTCCAGTGCCCGCGGGGTCGCGGCGTCGAGGCACGCTCCGATCGCGCCTGCCGGTGCCCCTCACGAGGTCCGCCACGTTGCCCACCGGCGAGGGCATTATACCACAGGCAGGAGGCAGGAGGCAAGATGCAGGAAGCAGGAGGCAAGAAGCAGGAAGGGGCATGGGGCGCAGGGCCCAGGGCGCAGGGAAACCTGGCAGCCTGTGGGAGAGGTATTCCGGATTGGAGGCTTCAGCCGGTCTGGCGGGGTGGTTTCATGTGTGTCTTCGTGTTCCCATTCGTGGATGGCGCGTCTCTTCGCCGTGCACGGCCTGGGCAGTCACCTCGGGGATTCGTGACCCCGGTGGGAGAGGGGACATAAACTCCCTCGCGACAGGTGCCGGGCGGCATGGTACACTGGATGCAGATGAGCGATGGTCCCCAGCGCGCGCCGGAGCAGGCCGGCGAACAGTCAGCAGGGCCGGCCGTGCTGCCGCGGCTCGCGGGGGCGCCTACTCCGTTGCGGGGAGGCCGAGGGCAGAGCCCTCCGCGGAGAAGACGGGCGCGGGCCCGGTGCAAGTGCCCGCTCGGCGCAGCCGGCCGGGGTGGCCGGCAGAGCAGCGTGGGAGCCGGTCGCGCCCCCCTTTGACAATTCCCCCACAATCTGCTACTATCTGGGCCAAGATAGAGACCGTTCAGAAAAAGGAGGCGTGTCATGGCAGCCAATATCCCGGAGAACCTGCGCTATGCCAAGTCGCACGAGTGGGCCCGCCAGGAGGGCGACACCGCCGTCGTGGGCATCAGCGACTTTGCCCAGTCGCAGCTCGGCGATATCGTCTACGTCGAGATGCCGCAGGTCGGCGAGGAGTACGGCCAGGGCCAGACCATGGGCGTCGTCGAGTCGGTCAAAGCGACCTCGGACATCTACGCGCCACTCGGGGGCAAGGTCCTGGAGGTCAACGAGGCCCTGTTGGACGACCCGGCCGTGGTCAACCAGGACCCCTACGGGGCCGGCTGGATCGCCCGCTTCCAGGTGGCCGACCCGGCGGAGTGGGCGACCCTGCTCGACGCCGCGGCCTACGCCCAGGTGGTCGAGGAAGGAGGTCACTGATGGCCTATACGCCCCATACGGAGGCCCAGCGGCAGGAGATGCTGCGGGCCATCGGGGTGGAGTCGCTCGCCGACCTCTTTGCCGACGTGCCCGCTTCCTGCCGCTTCCCGGAGCTGCGCCTGCCCGCGCCCCTGTCCGAGGTGGAGATACTGGGTGAGCTGCGCGAGATGAGCTCGTGGAACGCCAGCCTGGACCGGTACACCTGCTTCCTGGGAGCCGGAGCCTACCATCGCTACATCCCCAGCGTTGTGCCGGCCCTCGTCGGCCGCGCCGAGTTCTACACGGCCTACACCCCCTACCAGCCGGAGATCAGCCAGGGCACCCTGCAGGCCATCTTCGAGTACCAGAGCATGATCTGCGCCCTCACCGCCATGGAGGTGGCCAACGCTTCGCACTATGACGGCGGCACCGCCGTGGCCGAGGCGATTATCATGGCCTATAACATTGGGCGCAGCAGGCGCAGCAAGGCGATCCTCTCGCCGGACCTGCACCCGGAGTACCGCCAGGTCGCCCGGACCTACCTGCAGGGCACCGGCATCGAGCTCGCCGGCGACGACCGCCCCGGCAACGACCTGGCGGCGCTGGAGGCGATGCTGGACGGCAATACCTGCTGCCTGGTGGTGCAGACGCCGACCTTTCTGGGCGAGCTGCTGGACCCGGTCCGCCTGCGGCGGCTGTCCGAGGCCGTGCACGCCGTCGGGGCGGTCCTGGTGGTGGCGGTGGACCCCATCTCGCTGGGCCTGTTCGTCCCGCCGGGGCAGGTGGGAGCGGATATCGTCGTGGGGGAGGGGCAGGCGCTGGGCAACCCGCTCAACTTTGGCGGGCCCTACCTGGGCTTTTTCGCCTGCCGCAAGGCCGAGGTGCGCCGGATGGCCGGCCGGCTGGCCGGGCAGACGGTGGACGCCGCCGGCCAGCGCGGCTTTGTCCTGACCCTCTCCACCCGCGAGCAGCACATCCGCCGCGAGAAGGCCTCCTCCAACATCTGCACCAACCAGGCCCTCAACGCCCTGGCGGCGGCCGTCTACCTGGCGGTCCTGGGCCGGCGCGGCCTGCGCCAGTTGGCCGAGATCTGCTACCATCGCGCTCACTACGCCGCCCGGCGCATCGGCAAGGTCCGCGGCTTCGAGGTGCTGAGCACCCGGCCCTTTTTCCAGGAGTTTGTCGTGCGCTGCCCGCTGCCGGTGGAGGAGCTGAACGAGCGCCTGCTGGAGCTGCACTCGATCGTCGGCGGCCTGGACCTTTCCAGGACCCACCCTCACCTGGAGAAGTGCGCCCTGGTCTGCGTCACCGAGATGGTCCCGCGTTCCGAGATCGACCGCTTCGCCCAGGCCCTGGCGGAGGTGAGCCGATGAGCGAGCCCTTGATCTTTGAGCTCAGCGTCCCGGGGCGCTGCGCCTGTACTCTTCCCGAGATCGGCGTGCCGCTGGCCGAGATCCCCGAGGAGTATGTCCGCGACGACCTGCCGCTGACCGAGGTCAGCGAGGTGGACGTGGTCCGCCACTATGTGCACCTGTCGCGGCTGAACTACGGGGTCGACATCGGCTTCTACCCGCTGGGGTCGTGCACCATGAAGTACAACCCCAAGGCGAACGAGGCCGCCGCGGCCATGCCCGGCTTTGCGCACACGCATCCCTACCAGCCGGCCTACAGCGTCCAGGGCAACCTGCGGCTGATGTGGGAGCTGCAAGAGTACCTCAAGGAGATCGGCGGGTTCGCCGCCGTCTCGCTGCAGCCGGCCGCCGGCGCCCAGGGCGAGTTCACCGGCATCCAGATGATGCGTACCTACCACTATGAGCGCGGCGACCGCGGCCGCAACGTCATCCTCATCCCCGACTCGGCCCACGGCACCAACCCGGCCTCCTCGGCCATGAGCGGCTTCCAGGTCGTGGAGGTCGGTTCCGACGCCCGCGGAAACGTCGACCTGGCGGACTTGCGCGCCAAGTGCAGCGACCGGGTCGTCGGGCTGATGCTGACCAACCCGAACACGCTGGGCCTCTTTGACGAGAACGTCCAGGAGGTAATCGGGCTGGTGCACGGCTGCGGGGGGCTGGTCTATGGCGACGGGGCCAACCTGAACGCCATCATGGGCATCGTCCGGCCGGGCGACCTGGGCATCGATGTGCTGCATTTCAACTTGCACAAGACCTTCTCCACGCCGCACGGCGGGGGCGGACCGGGGGCCGGCCCGGTCGGCTGTTCCGAGGCGCTGGCCCGCTTCCTGCCCGGTCCGCTGGTCGAGCGCCAGCGGAGCGACGAGTGCCCCGGCGACGTCGCCGGGCACCGCCACAGCGACGACTGCTTCTTCTACGAGTGGACGGCGCCGGACTGCTCCATCGGCCGGGTCAAGACCTTCTACGGGCAGTTCGGGGTGCTGGTGCGGGCCTATACCTACATCCGCATGCTGGGGGCCCGCGGGCTGCGCCAGGCCTCCGAGGACGCCGTGCTCAACGCCAACTACCTGCAGCAGAAGGTCAAGGGCACCTTCCGCCTGTCGCACGAGCGCCGCTGCATGCACGAGTTCATCGCCGTGGGAAAGGTCGAGGGCAGCGACGTGCGCGCCCTGGACATCGCCAAGCGGCTGATCGACTATGGCTTCCACCCGCCCACCAACTACTTCCCACTCATCGTCCCCGAGGCGCTGATGATCGAGCCGACTGAGACCGAGAGCAAGGAGACGCTGGACGCCTTTGCCGAGGCCCTGGCGGCGATCGCCGAGGAGGCCCGCACGCGGCCCGAGCTGCTGCACGAGGCCCCGCACAACGCCCCGGTGGGCCGGCTGGACGAGGTCCGCGCGGCCAAGGAGCTGGTCCTGCGCTGGGAGGGGTAGGAAGCAAGAGGCAGGAAGCAAGAAGCAGGATGCAGAATACGGGAGACAGGAGGAAGCCCGGTGCGTCCAGAGAGGGTGCCGGGGTCCTGCCTTTCTGCCGATGCGGGCGCCGCGTTCTTCTCGGGAACGGCATCTGGCGGGTCGGTCCGGGCGATGAGGTGCCGTGGTTGAGGCGGATTCGCCGGAGGGTTTCGCTATGCGACAGGTGATCCTGTATCCGGGCGAGGACGGGTACTGGGTAGCGGAGTGCCCCAGCCTGCCGGGATGCGTCAGCCAGGGACGGGACAAAGAAGAAGCCTTGCGAAATATCCAGGAAGCGATCCGGGGATACATCGCGCCCTTGGAGGAGGACCGGCTGCCGGTGCCGGCGGAGACGTTCGAGACGTTGCTGGTGGCCGTATGAGCAAGTTGCCCAGTATCTCCGGCCGGGAATGCGTTCGGGCGCTGGAGCGAGCGGGTTTCTATGTCAAACGGCAGGAAGGAAGCCATATCATCCCGCGGCGGGACACACCCGTTGTCCAGCTCTCGGTTCCGGATCACCCCGAAATGGACCGGGACCGGGGGACATTGCGTGCGATTCTGAGGCGGGCGGGCATTCCCGTGGAGCAGTTCGTCGGCTTGCTGTAGCGTATGGAAGACAACGATTCTCCCGTGTTCCGGCGCCCCACCGAGTACAGGCCGCCGCGCTCCTGGCGGACCTGGCTGCTGGGCCGGCCGCTGCCCACCGCCGATGCCCCCCACCAGACCATCGGTGTTCCTGTAGGGCTGGCCGTCTTTGCCGGCGATGCCCTCTCCTCGGTGGCCTATGCCCCCCAGGAGACACTGGTCATACTGGCGACCGCTGGCGCCGCCGGCGCCGCCTACGCCTTCCCCATCGCCCTGGTCGTCTCCGTCCTGTTGGCCATTGTGACCATCTCCTATCAGCAGACTGTGCGGGCCTATCCTAACGGTGGGGGCGCCTACGTCGTCACGCGCGACAACCTGGGCGAGGTACCCGCCCAGGCTGCGGGCGCCGCTCTGCTCCTCGATTACGTCCTGCTCGCCGCTGTGGCCGTCTCCTCCGGCGTGGCCCAGATCGCCTCCGCCTTTCCTGTGCTGCTGCCCTACCGGGTGCCCCTGGCCGTCGTGCTGGTGGTCGCAGTGATGTTGATTAACATGCGCGGGGTCAAGGAATCCGGGATTACCTTCGCCATCCCAACCTACTTCTTCCTGGCCATGGCCTTCTCCACCGTCGGCGTGGGCCTGGTGCGGGCCCTGGCGGGAACGATGGGGGCCCTAGCCGATCCGCCGACGCCGATCGAGACCTGGAACACAGGCACGGTCTCTCTCTTCCTGGTTCTGCGGGCCTTTTCCAACGGCACCACCGCCCTCACCGGCGTGGAGTGCATCTCCGATGGCGTGCCGGCCTTCCGCGAGCCGCGCAGCCGCAACGCCGGCATCACCATGATCTGGATGTCCTCAATCCTGGCGGCGCTCTTCCTGGGGATCACCTTCCTGCTCGGGCATATCGGCGCGGTGGCTTCGGAGCAGGAGACGGTGATCTCGCAGCTGGCGCGGAGCGTCTTTGGTGGGCGCAACGTCCTCTACCTGGGCACCATCGCCGCCACCACGATCATCCTGATCCTGGCCACCAACACCGCCTTTGCCGATTTTCCCCGCCTGGGGGCGATCATGGCCGGCGACGGCTACCTGCCACGGCAGTTCGCCTATCGCGGCAGCCGGCTGGTCTACTCGCGCGGCATAGCCGCTCTGGCGATGATCGCTTCCTTCCTGATCATCGTCTTCCGTGCCAGCGTGACGGCGCTGGTGCCGCTGTGGGCCATCGGTGTCTTTCTCTCCTTCACCCTCTCGCAGGCCAGCATGGCCCGGCGCTGGTGGAAGATCGGCCACCTGGCGCCGGGGCAGGAGCTCCGCGAACGTGGCTCGACACTGCACCATGAACCCGGATGGGCGCTGCGCATGCTGCTGAACGGCTTTGGCGCTCTGTGCACAGCAATGGTTACGGTGATCTTTGCTGTGACCAAGTTCAGTGAGGGGGCCTGGATCGTCGTCCTGCTCATCCCGGCCCTGGTGGCGGCCTTCCTGGGCATCCATCGCCACTACCGCGACCTGGGCCGGCAGCTCTCCCTGGATCAGGCGGGTATCCCGCTGGGCGCCTCGCGCCACCGCGTCATCCTGGCGGTCAGCGGGGTCCACCGGGGCACGCTGGCCGCGCTGCGCTACGCCCAGACGCTCTCGGACGACATCACCGCCGTGCACGTCTCGATCGACCCGGCCGAGGCCGAGCAGGCGCGCGAGAGGTGGGAGATGTGGGGAGAGGGCGTGCGCCTGGTGATCCTGGAGTCGCCCTACCGGCTGCTCGTGGAGCCGCTGCTGGCCTACATCGAGGAGATCGCTGCCCAGCGCCAGGCCCATGAGACGATCACCATCGTCGTGCCGCAGTTTGTCCCGCGGCGCTGGTGGCACAACCTGCTGCACACCCAGACGGCCACGTGGCTACGGCTGGCGCTGCTGTTCAAACGGGGCATTGTGATTACCGACGTTCCCTACCAGGTGGAGTGATGAAGACCAGGGATAGAGGATCAAGGACCAAGGACGAAGGACCAAGGACCAAGGACGAAGGACCAAGGACCAAGGAGCAGGGACGGAGGACCAGGGAGCAGGGGCGAGCGACGGCGGGAGGTGGGCCGGGCGCAGCGGACAAGGGGCCCGCCTCGCGCTCTTCGCAGCGCAAGGCCGGCCGGCCCGGCACCGAGACCGGCCAGTGCCCCGTGGCGGAGGTGCCGCCGGGCCGGCCGCTCGTCGTGATCGTCGTCGGGTGCGGGCGGGTCGGCGCGGCGCTGGCCGATCACCTGTCCAGGGCCGGCTATGCGGTGACGGTGGTGGACCAGGCGGCCGAGGCCTTTCGAAATCTGCCCCCCGACTTTGTCGGGCGTATGGTGCAGGGGGATGCGCTGGCCCGCGACGCGCTGCGCCGGGCGGGAATCGAGAAGGCGGACGCGCTAGCCGCGGTGACCAACTCCGACTCGGTCAACGCCGTCGTCGGGCACGTGGCCCGCACCGAGTACCACCTGGCGCGCGTCGTCGTGCGCAACTATGACCCCGCCTGGCGCGGGGTACACGAGGCCTTTGGCCTGCAGGTGGTCAGCTCGGCCAGCTGGGGAGCGCAGCGCATCGAGGAGCTGCTCTCGGACGCCTCGTTGCGGGTGGTCTTCTCGGCCGGCAACGCCGAGGTGGAGATCTATGAGCTGCAGGTGCCCGCGGCCTGGCAGGGACGCTGTCTTCAGGAGCTGCTGCCGGCCGAGAACTGCCAGCTGGCGGCATTGGCGCGGGCCGGCCGGGCCATGCTCCCGGGAGCCGACCTGCCCCTGGAGGGGGGCGATGTGTTGTACGTGAGCGCGACCGCGGAGGGGATCGCCGCGCTGCGGCAGCGCATGGCAGCGTCCCAGGAGGACTGACATGTTCGTGCTGATCGCGGGAGGAGGGCCGGCCGGTTCCCAGTTGGCGGCCCTGCTGGTCGAACAACACCACCATGTGCGGCTGATCGAGCACCGCCGCGAGCTGCTGGAGATCGTCCACCGCGAGCTGCCCACCGAGGTGGTCTACGAGGGGATTGCCACCGCCCCGCGCGTGCTGGAGCAGGCCGGCATCCGGGAGGCTCAGGTCCTGGTGGCCTGCACCTCGGACGATGCCGACAACCTGGTGCTGTGCCACCTGGCCCGCACCCGCTACGGCGTGCCGCGGGCCATCGGGCGCATCAACAACCCCCGCCACGCCTGGCTGTTCGATGTCAAGTTCCACGTGGATGTGGCGCTGAACGAGTCTTCCATCCTGGCCCACCTGATCGAGGAGGAGATGTCGCTCGGCGACATGATGACCCTGTTCAAGCTGCGCCGCGGCCAGTACTCCCTGGTGGAGGTGCGTGTGCCGGACGGGGCCCCGGCCACCGGGGCCGCCATCCAGGACCTGCCGCTGCCCGAGCGCTGCCTGATCGCGGCGATCATCCGCCGCGGCGAGATCGTGGTGCCGCGCGGGCCCACCCGGTTCCAGATCGGCGACGAAGTGCTGGCCATGACCGACCGCGAGGGGGCGGCGCAGCTGGCAGCCCTGTTTGTCCCGGCAGAAACAGGGACGGTCGAGGGCGCGGCTTGACTTTTGCGTACAATCAGCTATAATACAAACAAAATTGCGACAGGTATGGAGAAGGAGGTGCTGATGGCGGAGGAGACGTCAGGCAAGCCAAGATTCCGCTTCAGGTTGTCCCGGCCGATGATGATCGTGATCGGCGTGCTCCTGGTGCTCGTCGTGATCGTCGTGGTGCTGGTGATCATCCTGAACTCCAGCCCCGCCGCGCCTCCGGCGCAGGTTGCCGACAAGGCCGCGCCCGAGACCGTGCCCGTCCTGCCCCTGGTCACGACCGCGCCGACGGGGACGGCCGGCATGTCGCTGACGGTGGCCCCCTCGGCGACGGCCGTGCCGCCCGCGGCGACCGCGCTGCCGACGGCCGTCCCGCCCACGGCCGCGCCGCCGGCCACCCAGCAGGTGGCGGTGGTGCCGGCCGGCCCCACCGAGATCCCCGCGGCGACCCCGCGGACCACGGTCGGCGGCGCGGGCACTACCCAGGGGGTCGGCGGCGAGCAGCCCATGCCCGAGACGTCCAGCGGCTGGCCCTGGCTGATCCCGGTCGGGGTGGTGCTGGTGGTGGCGGTGCTGTGGTGGCGCTGGCGCCGGGCCCACGCCCCGGACTAGCGCAGGACGATGCGTGTCTGGCGACCGGTTCGTTCCCTGGGAGGCATCGCCGCTGTCCTGCTGGCCGTAGCGCTGTGGGCCGCAGCCGCCTGGCTGATCTGGATGCTGCTCCTGCCGGGCCTGGGGCGCTCGCCGTGGCGGCTCCTGGGGGAGCGGTTGGGCCTGGCGGCGCACGCGGGGCAGCTCGTCCGGATAGCCCCCGTTTCCCCCATCTCCGGAGAGACCTTCTGGCTGGCGCTCGGTGCGCTGCTGCTGCTCGTCCTGGGAGGTATCCTGGTCTACTGGGGCGTGGCCCTCTTCACCCTGCGCTACAGCTTCGACCGCAACGGGCTGACCCTGCACTGGGGGGGTAGCCACCAGGTCGTCCCCATGAACCGGATCACGGCGGTGCGGCGCTGGGAGGAAGGGGAGGTGGTGCGTGAGCGTGGGCTGCGCTGGCCGGGGCACCACCGGGGGTACGGCCGTTCGGATCGGCTGGGGCGGGTGGACTTTTACGCCACCGCCGGCCGGCCGGCCCAGGTGGTCGTCTGCACTGCCGAAGGGGCCTATGCCCTCTCCCCGCGCCGCCCCGCCGAGTTCATCGAGGAGATGGAGGTGCGCCGCAGCCTGGGCATCACCCGGCAGCTGGCCCAGGAGCGGCAGTACTGGTGGCTCCTGGGTTGGACCGTCTGGCGCGACGTGCCGCTGCGCATCCTCGTCGGGCTGGCCCTGCTGGTGAACCTCTCGCTGGTGGCGCTGCTCTGCTACCGTTTCCCGGACCTGCCGGCGCGCCTCCCGATCCACTTTGGCGAGAGCGCCGGCCAGGGCATGGTCCCCGACGTCATCGCCCCGGCCCAGGATCTCTTCCGGCTGCCCCTCTTTGCGGTGATGATCCTGCTGGGCAACCTCGTCCTGGGAGTCCTGCTGCACCGCGGCCATCGCCTGCTCGTGCTGCTACTGGCGACGGCCGCGCTGCTGGTGCAGGTGATGTTCTGGCTGGGAGCCTTCTATATCCTCTACCACTAGCGCAGGTACCACAGCTCCATGCGTCCCCTGCGGATCAGCAGCTGCGCCTCCAGGGCCGCTTTGACCTGCGTATGCTGCTCGGCGAAGCACGCCAGGTAGTGGACCTGGTGCTCCCGCAGGTACCTGGCCAGGCCGTCCTCGTCGCGCGCGGCGACGGCGGCGGTCAACTCGGGCGTGACCAGGGCCAGGGTGTCGACCACGGGCCTCCGGCCAAAATAGCCAATGGCCCCGATGTCGTGCGTGGCCACGGGCGTGCCTGGCGGCAGGCTGGCGGCGACCCAGCGGCCCACGGCCACCTGCGATTCCAGGGCAACCCGGCACAGCGGTGTGTAGAGCCAGGCCCCGATCACCAGGCCGGTGAGCAGCAGGGTGCCGCCCACGACAAGCACGGCCCGGCGCCCCAGCCGGGGCAGGGGCGGAATGGCTTCTCCACAGGCCAGCAGGAGCGGCGGCAGCAAGGGCACCAGGTGCCGTCCAAAGTGCAGCACCACCGGCAGGCGCAGCGCCGCCAGCAGGACGCTCAGGCCGGCCCAGGCCAGCCCCGGTCCCCAGGTCCACCGCCGCCGGCGCGCCATGCGCCAGACGGCCACCGGCAGGAGGACGGCGACGAGCGGCCACACGCCGGGAGCCATGGTCAGCGCGAGGTCGCGTAGGAAAGCGCCGATGGAGGCGAGGGTGGGAGGCTGCCCGTAGTAAGCCAGCTTGGCGTAGAACGTCTGCGGCAGCGGCTGCCCGCCGATCGCCCAGTGGAAGCCCACGTAGGGCAGGGCCAGGGCCAGGAAGCCGCCGGCCAGCGCCAGCAGGTTTCGCCAACCGGCCCTGCGCCGCTGCCAGAGGACGATCAGCGTCAGCAGGGGGGCCTCCGGGCGCAGCCACAGCAGCAGGCCGTTCAGCAGGCCGTCCAGCAGCGCACCGCCCACGGCCGTGCGGGCCGGCCGGTCCAGCCGGTGCAGGATGAGCAGGGCCAGGCCGGCGACCAGGGCCGTCTCCATGCCCTCTACGGCACCCCAGGCGATCTGCGGCGTGAGCAGGGTGGCTGCCGTCAGCAGCAGCGGCAGCGGCCGCGCCAGGTGCCGCTCGGCCCAGGCCCAGGTCACAGCGCCGAGGCCGGCCAGGGACAGGAGTCCCCAGGCCAGGGCCCAGGGCACCGGTGGCAGTCCCAGCCAGTGGCCCGGGACCATCAAAAAGGTCCACAGCGGCGCGCTGCTGCCGGTCGTCGGGTCGCCCAGGTTAAAGGCATATTGCCCGTGCCAGGCCAGGTTGCGGGCATAGACCTGGTGGGTCCAGGGGTCGTCAAAGGGAAAGGTCCACTCGCCCAGGAGCAGGCGGGCGGCGAGCGGGTAGATGGCCAGCGTCAGCAGGGCGAGCGCGAGCAGGACGAGGGCCCGCCGGCCCCAGGTGCGGCGGGCGGCCTGTCCGAGGGAGTCCGAGGGTGGCTTGGCAACGCGCGACATCTTGGCTCCCGTGGGGCATACCGAGGCCGGCCAGGCTACGGCTCCAGGCGGTAGATCCGCGTCTCGCCGTCCGCGTGCACCAGCGCAAAGGGCTCCTGTGGCGTGCCCGCGTAGAGGTCCTGCAGCGCCTGCGGCCAGAGCGAGCGGAACCGCCCCACCAGGACGACCGTGCGCACGCGGTAGGTCGCCGCGATCTCCAGCAGGCGGGGCGGCTCTTCCCAGGGAATGCCGATGGCCGGCCGCTGGCCGTAGAGCAGCACGGCCATGGGGTCGGAGGCCATGACCACCTCGTCGGGCGCGGTGTTCTCGCGCAGCCACGCGCCCACGGGCTGCCAGGTCCGCGGGTGCGCCTGGACGGCGGCAAGCTGCTGCATCCAGGCCAGGGCACCGACGCCCAGTGCCAGCAGCAGCCCCAGGACCAGGAAGGTGCCGTGCAGCAGCCGCCGGGGCAGGGCCGGCCGCCAGCGCAGGAGCCGTTCGACCAGCCGCCACAGCGCCAGGGCGGTGCAGGCGTAGGCGGTGGGCAAAAAGGCCGACAGCGAGCGCGGCCAGGTGCCGTGCGTGACCAGGGCGGGGAAGGCGCCGACCAGGGCCACCAGGAGGAGGCCCACGAAGGAAAAGGCCGGCCACAGCGCCGGCCGCCGCCGCAGCCCCACGGCGACCGCCGCCAGCGGCAGGAGCTGCCAGAACTGCAGGTCCAGGGCCAGGATCAGCAGGCAGCCCTGCAGCGCGCCCCAGCGCAGGCCGAAAAAAGTCCCCCAGCCCTGCTGCCAGAAACCGGCCCAGTCGGGCTGTGGCCGGTAGGCCAGCAGGGCGCGGTAGTCGCGCAGGGTCAGGAAGAAGGAGAGCGGCACGGGGGTCGGTTGCCCAAAGACCAGCACGTTGCGCAGGCCCCACAGCAGCACGGGCAGGAGGAAGAGGGCCGTGCCGGCGAGCAGCGCCTTCCAGGGCATGTGTCCCTGCCGCCGGCCGAAGAGGAGGGCACTGCCCCATAGGACGGCCAGCAGGACGACGCCGTCGTTGCGCGTGACCGCCGCCAGTCCGCCCAGCAGGCCGCCGACCACGAGCCAGCGCGGGCTGCGGGCGGCGGTGCCCATGGCGTAGAGGGCGGCCCCGCCGACGAGGGCAAAGGCGGTGTAGCTGTCGGTGTCCAGCCAGTGCACCGTGGGCACGCCGGCCAGGAGCGTCAACAGACCGGCCAGCGCGGCCCAGGCCGGCGGTGCGCCCTCGCGCCGCGCCGTCTGGAAGGCCAGGAGCGGGAGCAGGGCGGCCAGGAGGACCTGCCCGACCTGGGCGTGACGGAACGTGTCGCCGAGGAGCAGGCCGGGGCCCAGCAGCAGCGAGGGCAGGGGCATCCAAAGGTCGCCGGCCGGCTGGGGGAAACCGGCGGCCGGCTGGAAATAATGCCACAGGGCGTCGACCACCAGGCCGCGCCCCTGGGCCACGCTGCGGGCGACGAGCAGGTAGTAGCCCGAGTCCACGTCGGTGGGGCCTTCCAGCAGGCCGGCCAGGGGGCCCAGGACCGCGGCGCTCAGCAGGTAGAGGCCGACGAGAAGCCACCAGGGAGTCCGTGGGATGGGTGGGAGCTCCGGGGTGAGGTCCTTGCTGGACATTGGCCTCTCCTGGCTTCCTCCGGAGCGCTGCTCCGACCGCCGGGCCTGCCCGGCGACTCCAGGTGTGCAGCCGAGCGGGCTCGGCGGGCCGCGGGCCGGCCTACGGGATGATCCAGGGGATGCGCTCGGGTGGCGGCACCGGGGTCAGCAGGTAGACGTCCACATAGTGCGTGTCCCACAGGCCTTTGCCCCAGTCGGCATCGTCGAAGCACACGTCGATGTGGCGGCCCTTGATCTTGCCGCCGATGTCCTCGGCCGCGCCCAGCCCGTAGCCGGGAACGTACATGCGGGTGTGCAGGCGGATATAGCGCGGATCCACGGCGACGATGCCGCGCGTGGCCCGCTTCCCGGTGTAGGTGATGCCGTACGTGGGGTCGCTGGGGTCCTTGTCGCAGGTGCTGGGGAAGTAGGAGGTCGCCAGGACGCGCACCTTGCGCCAGTACTCGATCGTCCCGTACGGCGTGTCGAGGGTGCGGACGACGATGCGCGTGCCATAGTACAACACCTGGTCCACCGGTTCGCGCACCACCCGCTCGCCCAGGAACTCGCGCCGCACCTCCCGGCCGTCCTCGTAGGTGATCCGCGTGAGCGCTTCCAGCACCCCTTCCTGGCCGGGCTGCAGGCGGCGCTCGTCCAACTCCATGTCCGGGTCGGCCTGCTGCCGTATCTCGAAGGGGATGGCGCTCTGGAGGCCCACCTCGCGCGTGGTAACGCGGACTACGCGGATGGCCATGCCGGGCTGCAGCGGCGTCTCCGGCGGCGGGCTGACCAGGTCCTGTTCGCCCACGGCCACGCCCTCCTCGCGCAGCAGGTCGGCGACCGTGCCGGCATGGGTGCGGGTGTCGTAGGCACGTCCGTCGGCGGCGACGCGTACAGTGATGCCGCGGGAGATGGACAGGCGCAGGCCGGGGCTCACGGCCGTATCCAGCGGCGGGTAGATGCGATCGGCGCGGTACAGGCGTAGGCCGGCCTCCTCCAGAGCCTGCCCCGCCGTGGCCGCCGTGGTGCGCAGCTCCATCTCCAGGCCGCCGTCGCGGACCTGGATGCTCACGGCGCGCACGACCGTTACCGTCAGTGTGGAGACCGGCGGCAGGGGGGAGGCCAGGTGCCGGGCGACGATCTGTGCGGAGAGAAGCCGGCGCAAGGCGTACTGGTCGGCATAGGCCGACTCCGGGACCAGGTACTCGTTCACGTAGACGTCGTCGGCCGGGCGCAGTACCACGCCGGCACGGGCCAGGACCTCGAGGACGGTGCGCGGACGGCCGGAGAAGCGCACCGTGCGGCCGTCGGCCTGCACCGTCACCGGGAAGGCGTGCTCGACGACAATGGCCTGGCCCGGCTGCCAGGGGCTGCCCGGGGCAGGGATCACCACATCGTCGGCGCCCAGGGTGATGCCGGCCTCGTCGAGCACGCCGCCGACCAGGCGCTGGTGGGTGTGCCATGTGCGGGTGGCACCGTCGACGACCAACGTTGCCGGGCGGGAGCTGGCCTGGTAGTAGCCCAGGGCCAGCCCCAGGAGCAAAGCGATACTCCCCAGCGTGGCCAGGAGCCGCCAGGGCCAGCCTCGCACGATGGCCAGGACATGGTGCCAGAAGCCTGCACGTGGAGCAGGCCTCTCCAGAGAGAGGGCCATGCACTTTCCCCTTCGCTGTCAGCGGCCAAGGCTCGATCCTGGGGCGATTATACCACGCGCACCGGGCCGGCGCAACCGGTTCGGTCTGACATCCGGACATATCTCGACGCGGCCCATTTCGGTGGGCCCCCCAGCCCTGCCAGATGGGCCCCTTGGCCCACTGTGGCGGGCATTTCCACGGCTGCGATCGGAGTCTCGGCCCAC
>CAZTIG010000027.1:0-51576 GCA_964613665.1 uncultured Chloroflexia bacterium | reverse complement strand
TCCTATTCGGAGCGGTTTGTGGCGCGGGATTGTCACATGGTGTACGCCGTTCTTGGCTGTGGTCACCACGTAGGTGCCGGCGCGGGCCGGCTGCGCGACCGCCAGTAGGCCAGCCAGAAGCGCGGCCGCTGCAAACGAGCGGATACTCCTGGTGGCGATGCTCGCAGTTCTGCTGCGATTCATGATTGCGCTCCTTTCTGTAATGCTCAGCAGAGCAACTACGCCGCGAATCAATTCGGCGGCTATTGTTCTCAAACCCGCTGAAGCGGGTTTCAGGGCACCCATTCCGCCGGGCGGGCGGACAGGAAGGCGCTTCAGCGCGTTTCCAGTGTGCCAACCGTCTTACGATTGTATCATGCCGGTTGGCGAATCGCAAGCTGTGATCGTCGCTCCCCCTCTCCCACACACGGGGACGGTCCCCCCTTCCCTGCGAGGGAAGAGGGGCAACCCTTCCCTCGCTTGTGGCTGAGCCGGTGAGAGCGGTTCTCCCTCCCCGTGTCGGGGAGGGTCCGCCGGCCGCAGGCCGGCGGACCCCGCTACCGCTGAGACCTGACAGGTCTCGAAGACCTCTCAGGTCTCACGGCGCATCTCGTGCAGCCGCTCCGCCAGCCGCGCGATCTCCTCCCGCATGGCCAGCCTTTCCCGCCAGCCGGCCGGGATGCCGCCCTCGCCGTAGCAGGCCCCGGCCACCTGGCCGCACACCGCCGCGGTGGTGTCGGCGTCGTCCGCCGCCAGGCCGAGGAGACAACCGCCAAAGCGCGGTCAGGGATCTATGCGGGTTCCCTCCGGGCTCGAGATTCTCGGACTTCCCCTACAGCATCGCCACCAGTTGCCTGCGCAGCAGTTCGCTGGCCAACTGGCTGATGGGCACCCCTTCCTTGCGTGCCTGATCGCGCAGCGTTTTCGCTACATCGGCCTCGATCTCGATCTCGTAGTAGCGCCGCCGGAACCTGGTGACGACCTTCACGGGGCGAAACGATTCGGGATAGTCAGCTGTGTCATGCGTATCCCAGAAAGCGGCAGCCTCTTCGCAGTTGGCGAACTCTTCAGGGATGGGGTCAACTGGTCTGCGCTTGCTCATCATAGTACCTCCGCTCGGCGGGAGTCATGTCGCGGGCCGAGATTGGCAGGGCGGCCGTCCTGTGCTTGCAGATAAAGAAGACGACCAGATACCTGCCATCTCCTGTCTGCCCGTACGCTACATACAGGTTCTCGCCTTTCACACGGCCCTTCTCAGCCAGGCGGACGTGGGGCTGTGTGAACAGGACATCCTCTACCTCGTCCGTCGTGATTCCATGTTTGCTGAGCATTTTCTCGATGAATACGTCTTTCCAGATCACATCATAGAGACGCACGGCCGATTCCTCCGATCCGCATGTACACTCGCCCGGCACCCCTATTATACCACGTTTCGGGGTTCGGTGTGGTGCTCTTTCCTTCCGCGCGGTCCTCACTCTTCTTGCCGTGCAGCCGCTCCGCCAGCCGGCCGATCTCCTCGCGCATGGCCAGCCTTCCGAGCCAGCCGCCCGGGATGCCGCCCTCGCCGTAGTAGGCCCCGGCCACCTGCCCGCACACCGCGGCGGTGGTGTCGGCGTCGTCGCCCAGGTTGGCGGCCATGAGGATGGCCTCCTCAAAGCTGGCCGAGCGGGTGAAGCACCACAGCGCCGCCTCCAGGCTCTCGACGACGTAGCCGGAGCCGCGGATGGCGCCCTCCGCCTTGTCGCGATAGGCGCCGCGGGCGATGGCCACGATCTTTTCCGCTCCGACAAAGGTGCCGGCGTCGCCGAAGGCGACCTCGGCCCGCGGCCGGCCCTGCAGGGCGCGGCAGAGGATGCGCGCCAGCAGGCGGCAGGCGTCGAGGCACTCGGCCGCGCCGTGGGTGGTGCGGGAGCTCTCCGCGGCATAGTGCTCCGCCGCCGCGATGTCCAGGTAGAAGAACATGGGGATGGGCGCCAGGCGCATGATGGAGCCGTTGCCGGCCGTGCGCGGATCGGTGGACCCGGCGTAGGGCTCCCCGCTGCGCTGGAAGCGCCGCAGCGCCGCGGCGACGTTTCGGTCCAGGCGCTCGTCGACGACATAGGCCACGGCCCGCCCAACCTCGCTTTCGTAGACCGTCGTGCCCACCTGGCTGAAGCTGCGCAGGTACAGCGTGTAGGGCGACCCCTTCTCGGCCGAGGCCCGAAAGACCGCCAGCGCCGCCGCGTGGGCATGGTGGATGTTCTCAAAGACTTCGCAGAGATGATCGAGGTAGGCCACAACCGGGCCATCGAGCTCGTCGAGGGACGACCAGTTGGCATTGAAGCACTCGATGACCCGCGTGTTGGCCGTCTGCAGCGCACGGGGGAGATCGAGGTTGTGGGGGATCTCCATGCTGGGATAGACGAGATGGTACTGGCGATTGGCCAGCGCTTCGTCAGCTTCGGCCAGGAATGGGCCGTAACGCTGGAGAAGCCCGGCGAACTGGGCAACGGTTTCCGGCATGGTGGTGCCTCCTTTTAGCCTGGATATGGGCGTCCACACAGCTGCTGTCAACGACGGAGGAAAGCCGGAACGTCCTTTGGCTCCAATTACGCCCGGCCTCCCCGCACGCGCTTCAACGCATCTTTCGCGATCACCTGCGCTCGTCTCCCCTCTCACCCGTCGCGTGCAGTTCGTCGAAGCGTATGCCGAATACACCCAAGCACAGTTCGTTCAAGCGATCAATTCATCTCGCGGATACAGCCGGTTCGCTCCCGAAACGCCTTGATCTGGCGCTCAAGCAGGGCGGCGCGGGCGGGCGAGCAGTGTATGCCTCCCAGGTAGAAAACACTGCCTTGCCGTAGTTACGGTGCACGTTTGGCGAGAATGCTCTCCCCGTTATTATGACCGCCCTGGCCTTCGCCGGCAACAGGGCCTCACGATCCACACTGTGCGGCTCGGGCGTTAGGATAGTTTCACTTTTTGCGCGACAATCAGCCCTCGTTAGGATAGTTCCATTATATGCGAGATGAAAAGTCCCACTTTATGCGAGACAAAGTCCCACTTTTTGTGAGATAGTCCCATTTTACGCGAGATACGACAACACCAGTACCCCGTCAATAGAATCGCCTACACGTCCAGGTTGCGCACGTTGGCGGCGTGGGTCTGGATGAAGCGCCGGCGGGGCGAGACCTCGTTGCCCATCAGCACGGAGAAGGCCTCCTCCGCTTCGACGATATCCTCCAACGTCACCTGGTAGAGGACACGGTTCTCCGGGTTGAGCGTCGTCTCCCAGAGCTGCTGCGGGTTCATCTCCCCCAGGCCCTTGTAGCGCTGGAGGGTGACCTTCCGGCCCTCGGCCACGCGGGCCATGTACCTATCCTTCTCCTCCTCGCTGTAGAGCCAGGTGACCTTCTTCCCATCTTCAATTCGGTAGAGAGGAGGCTGGCCGATGTAGAGATGGCCGTGCTCGATCAGCGGCTGCATGTAGCGGAAGAAAAAGGTGAGCAAGAGCGTTGTGATGTGAGCCCCGTCGACGTCCGCATCGCAAAGAAGAATCACGCGGTCGTAGCGCAGGTTCTCGATCTCGAACTGCTCCCCGATATTGGTCCCGAGGGCCGTGATCAAGGCCCGGATCTCGGCATTGTCCAGGATCTTGTCCAGGCGCGCCTTTTCGACGTTCAGGATCTTGCCGCGCAGCGGCAGGATCGCCTGGAAGCGGCGGTCGCGGGCCTGCTTGGCGCTGTTGTGGACAAAGACCCCCGCCGCCAGGGCAAAGTTCTCATAGCCTTCGACGGTCAGGTCGTAGACGTCGGCGCGCTCCTCCAGGTGGCGCACGGCAACAACCTTGCAGTTTGCATTCCTGGCCACTTCGAGCATCCGTTCCTCGTCACCGCAGAAGTGCTCCTCAAGCAGCCGCTCGTAACGCAGCGCCGTGGGCGCCTCGGCGCTGCGAAGCTCCGCATAAGCCTGGCGCACGTCGGCAGCGTCGAGGACGCTGTTCAGCAGCTGCAGTGCCTTGCGGCGGTGTCCTTCGCGGACCAGTCGCCCGCGTTCCTCTGGCGGGGTGGAGCTCAACCACTCCCGTTGAGCAGCCGCCCGACGTGCCCGCCACTCCGGGTCAGACCAACAGCGCCTGACGCTGGCTACCGTCTTCTCACGGTGCTCGGGATGCTCGCGCCACCATTCTCTGCGGGCCTCGCTGTGGTGGCGCACGAAATCCGGATCCTCCCACTGCCTCTTGGTTTCTTCAGAGCGCCAGGCCCGAAGTTCGGGGTCGGACCACTGCTCTCGTGCCAGTTGACGCAGATGCTCACGCGCTTCGGGGTGCTCCTCAAAGTAGCGGCTGGTGCGCTCCGACTGCTCCTGGCGGTGCTGCTCGTCGCTCCAGTACTCCGCCTGCAGGCCGTAGAGCCACTGGCAGTACTCCTCACGCTCTTGGTCGGAAAGACCATTGTACCAATCCTGAAAGCCCTCCAGAACCTTGCGCGTCATCTCCGGGTCCTGGCGTTGCCGGGTAGCGCACTTCCGCATATAGCCCTTGTATTCTTCGTCTTCCCATTGAGCTCTAGCTTTCTCGCTGATGTTGAGGCGATGAGCAGGGTCCTGCCACATAGCCCTGGCTGTTTGGCTCATTTGACAGCTCATGCGCTCCCGAAACTCGGGGTTCTGCCACAAACGATGCGCGACTTCGCGGCCAATCTGGCTGTGCATAGCGAAGTGTTCGCGCCAATCCATTCTCCGGATGTTCGATGGATCGTTGTTGTGCTTGTTGCAGTCCACATGGTGGCGGACACTACCAGTCTCAGGTCTGTACAGCAGGATTCCCAAGTTGTACTGATCAGCCAGATGGTGCGTGAAGCGCCATTTCTCTTGACTATTCATCCACACCATCTCATATCCTGCGGGACTCTCGGACTCCCCGGAGATCCTGATCTTCCATGGCATCAGACTCTGGCCCGGCTGCAGGCTGTCCGCACGGCGGTATGTCCCGTCCCGCAGCCGGAAAGGATGGTCCGGCGTGCAGTGGATGTGCTCGCCGTTGTCCAGCTCCACTTCGACGAGCTCGGCGTCGCGCCGGGTCAGGCGCGGGGACTCCAGCGGCACCAGGCGCACGTCGCCAGCCTCGTCGGTGGCGTAGCCAAAGTGCATGATGCCGTGGTTCCAATCCTCTGCCAATTCTCGCATTGTTTTCTGATTGCCACTTGCCAATCTAACAAGCGTGTTGCTTGCCAGGCAACCCCCGGCGCTCTCCCCCTCCACGATCACGCACTCCGCCTTGGCCGGATCCCGCTCGCTGCAGTCGGCCAGCTTGCCCGGCAGCGAGAAGCCGTCCAACGCCCCCTTGCGCGTCACCAGGTCGCGGGCCTTGCGCGCGGCCTCGCGGGCGCGCATGGTGGTCATGCACTTTTCCAGGATGCGCCGGGCGTCGGAGGGGTTCTCCTCCAGGTACTGCGACAGGCCCTCCACCAGCGCCGACTCGACAAAGGTCTTGACCTCGCTGTTGCCCAGCTTGATCTTGGTCTGGCTCTCGAACTGCGGGTCCTCCAGCTTGACGCTGACGATGGCGATCAGCCCCTCGCGCACGTCGTCGCCGCTCAGGTTGGGGTCGGCCTCCTTGAGGATGCCGGCCCGCCGGCCGTAGTCGTTCAGGCAGCGCGTCAGCCCCGAGCGGAAGCCGGTCAGGTGCGTGCCGCCCTCGATGGTGTTGATGTTGTTGGCGAAGGAGAGCACCAGCTCGCGGTAGCTGTCGGCGTACTGCAGCGCCACCTCCACCTGGGTGGAGTCGATCTGCCGCTCGATGTAGACCGGCTGGGCGTGCAGCGCCTCCTGCCCGCGGGCCAGGTAGCGGACGAAGGAGAGCACCCCGCCCTCGAAGTAAAAGGTCATCTCGCGGTCGCTGCGCTCGTCGCGAAAGTGCATGCGCAGCCCCTTGGTCAGGAAGGCCATCTCGCGGAAGCGCTGGGCCAGGGCCTTGAAGTTATAGTCCAGCGACTCAAAGATCTGGCGGTCGGGGAAGAAGGTGGTTGTAGTCCCTGTACCCTGGCCTGCCCCTACGTCGGCCACTGCCGCCACCGGCACGCCGCGGCGGTACTCCTGGAAGTAGCGCCGGCCGTCGCGCCGCACCTCCACCCGCATCCACTCCGACAGGGCGTTCACCGCCGAGACGCCCACGCCGTGCAGGCCCGAGGCCACCTTGTAGCCGCCCTCGCCGAACTTGCCGCCAGCGTGCAGCTTGGTCATCACTACTTCCAGCGCCGAGCGCTTCTCCTTGGGGTGGATGTCCACCGGGATGCCGCGGCCGTCGTCCACCACCGTCACGGTGGCGTCGGGGTGGATGGCGATATCGATGTTCCGGCAATAGCCAGCGAGAGCTTCATCCACCGAGTTGTGGCAGGCGATCGGCCCCCAGCCGGCTACAAAGTTCTCGCCCTGCGGTACCGCCACGTCATAGACCCACTCGTGGGCATAGTCCTCCACCGGCTCGATCTGGACCACTTTCAGTAGGCCCAGCTCGCCCTGCAGAAAGGCGTCTCCCTGGCCCTGCAGCACCATCTGCCCCTGCTCCCCCAGGAGCCCAATCTTTGCTCGGGAAAGGCCGGTCTGGCCGCGCCGATGCGCCGAGTTGGCCATCGAATCGGCGCAGGTGGCGGCGATGGCCTCGTAGGGCACATAGTGCAGATAGGAAGAGCGGTCGTTCCAGTAGAAATCGGCCCGCCAGCTGTTGGACTGGCGCACGAAGCTGTAGGCGCGTTCTTGCCCTTTGTAGTTGACCGTCACCGGGTGAGCTCCCGTACCAGCCGGGCGATTTTCCCGTGCCGAGCATGTCTTGCCGAGGGAGGCCAGCAGGTACTGGAGCCCGCTGGCCAGCTCCTGACTGGCCGTACAGAAGGTGTACTTGGCCCGGTCCGAAGTGTCGGGGGCAGTCCCGTTCAGCAGGTGTTGCGCGAACACGGCGGACGGATAGCCGTCGCCGGACAGGTAGGCGACCAGGTAGCGCTCGCGCAGGTCCGGGGGCAGGTTAAAGGCCAGGTCGGGGACGCGCTTCGCCTGGCTGCGGCAGCCCGCGCCCAGAATGTCCTCGAAGAGCAGGGCGACAATGCTGGCGCCGACCTTGACGATGTTGGCCGAGGCATGGACATAGTTCGGCCGGACGGTCAGGCCCAGCGACTCCTGCACCAGGCGCACCGTGTAGTCGGTCAGCTCCGGTTCGTGCGAACCGAAAGAGAAAGCAACCGAGCGGTGCTCTTTGTAGTGCACGATGCAGCCCTCGGCCGCATACAGGCCCAGGAGTTCGACCAGGGCCCGAGTCACCGGCAGCCGCGCCGGCAGTTTCCCGTAGTGGGTGCCGACCAGCGCGGCCTTGAACGGTTCGACCAGGTCGGCCGGCAGGTGGCGCAGCAGGTTAAAGGGGAGATAGTCATAGTGCCGGTAGTCGTACCAGCGCAAAGTGCGCGGAAGGTGCGGCTTGAGCACGGTGCGGACAGCTTCGCTCAGTGCCGCGCGCGCGCCGTACAGGTAGTACTTCTCGGTAGCCTCGGGGGAGAGGGCTAGCATGGAGTCGATCAGGTCAATGTCCGGGCAGTACCCCGGCGGCTCCACCCAGGCCCGCGGCACGATCACGTGGTCGCCTGTGTGCAGCTCGTCCCCGCGCACCGTGACGACCTGCCCGTCGCGCAGGGTAAAGAGCGAATGGTAGGCGGTGATCTCCACCTGGCGGCCCGTGGCCAGGCGAACGCGGTAGATGGGGCTGTTGACGCGGTGCCGGAAAATCGCGGAGACAGGGCGGAACGCCAGATGGTAGTCGTGCGGAGAGAAGGCCAGGACCTGGAGACCGGGGACACGCCGCAGGGTCTCCATGCTCTCCCCGCGCTGCACATCGCCCGGCCGGCGGTCCATATACCTGTCCACCAGCTCGCCAATGGGCTGCAGCCGGACCAACCCCTCCTGCAGTACGAGGATCGGCGTGTCATAGGTCAGGCTGTTGTCCACCACCTCGCAGACCATGTGGTGCAGCCCGCGCACGTCGGTCGAGCCGATGTACATGCCCGGCCGGCGGCGCACCGCCTCCAGCCCCTCCAGCACCTGGATGTCCTTGGCTTCGTACGTCGAGTTCACCGGTATGGCCATGTCTGCGCCTCGATGATGGCGATCAGCTCGCCCGCGGCACGCCGCCGGCGGCCGATACCTGATACGGGCCTACTGCTCCCTGCCCGCCCAGCCCGGAACTAGAACTTCGGTTCTCATTATACTCCCGACCGCCGGTTCTGTCTAGTCTGGGCCGCGGCGATCAGCCCGCGGATCTTGTCGCGGTAAAAGACCAGGCCGGCCGCCAGCAGCCCCCCGGTGACGTAGGCGTTGGCCACGATGCCCACCAGCACCGCCCAGGGGTACCCGCCCAGGCGCTGCCACACTGTCATCGTCCCGAGCTGCACGATATAGACCAGGGCGACAAAGCCCAGGCACGACCAGAGGTTGAAGCGCACGATCTGGGCGCTGTAGGCGGCCGCCCGGAGCGGTTTGACCCCGCTGACCAGGACGGCGTTGGGGCTGAAGTACAAGTAGAAGACGGCCCACAGGGCCGCGGCGCCGCAGAGATAGGCCAGCAGCGTCCCCAGCGATGGGCTGAAGAGCGCGCCGAACCAGGAGACCACGACCAGGAGAACGAGAAAGACGAGCGCCGCGCCCAGGGCAATGCCCATGAGCTGGATCATCTGCCACCAGGCGCGCGGCACCCGCCGCAGCAGCCGCGGGCCGCGCTCGTTGCTGCCCCGCACCAGGTCGGCCAGGGGAACCAGGTACAGGGTCCACAGGAGCAGGCCCACGACTACCGCCGCCAGGGCCACGAGCGGCAGCCAGCCTACCTCGGGCACCCAGTGGAGCGTGGACACGGCCGGCTGCGCCGGTGCCTCCAGGCGCGGCAGCAGGGACGGGATCAGCGGGAACGACACCAGGTCGAGCACGTTGGCACCGCCGGCGCCGTCCTGCAGGGCCTGCGTCCACTCCGCCAGCGCCTGGGGGTCCATCTGCGACGACTGCGCCACGCTGGCGGCCTGCGCCACCAGCGAGGACAGCGACTCGGCCAGGCGCAGCGGCGAGACGCGCGGCCCCAGCCACAGGAACAGGTCCAGCCCGACCGGGACGATCAGTACCCACAGGCGGCGGTTCAGGATGGCATAGCCCTCTACCAGCGTGGCCAGCAGTTGGCGCAGGCCGTCCAGCAGCGACGGTCGTTGTTGTTCCAAGGAGACACCTCCAACGCAGCGCATTGTACCATAGGCCCGCCGGGAGGGCAACCGATTGCGTCATCGCCCGCTTTGTAGTACAATAGGCCCAGCGGCCCGAGCCATCCTGTTTATGTCGGAGATGAGCATGAACGATATCCGCAAGATCGACGCGGGCAACGAGGAGCTGCAGTGGCCGGGGACGGTCCCGCTGACCATCGCCCAGGTCCTGCGCCAGGCCGATCAGCAGGTCACGCAGGGGCAGATGCAGGACTATGTGCCCATGCCGCTGGGGTTCGACCAGGTCGACCGGGTGATCGGCGGCGGGCTGATGCGCGGGGAGCTGGTCCTCCTGGGCGGGGCCCAGGGGCTCGGCAAGACGATCTGCGCCCTGCAGGCGGCCCGCAACCTGGCCTGCAACGAGAAGGTCTATGCCTTCTACGTCTCTTTCGAGCACCCCGAGGTGCACCTGCTGCAGCGGCTCCTGTGCATGGAGAGCATCGACCCGACCTCCCAGGAGTACCAGCACGGCCTGCGCATGCGCGACCTGCGCAACATCGTCCTGACCCGGCGGGCCGGCGAGTCCGGTGTCCAGGGGCTCTACCAGATCCTGCAGAGCCATCCGCTGGCCCGGCGCTCGCTGCAGCGGATCGCCGAGTACGCCAACCGGCTGATCGTGATGAAGGGTAACCCGGTCACGACCAACCTGCAGGCCCTGCGCTCGCTGGCCCACCGCCTGGTGACGACCTGCGAGGGCAACGTGGTCCTCTTTGTGGACTACCTGCAAAAGGTCTCGATCGAGCCGGTCAAGACGCTCGACGAGGCCGACAAGGTGACGATCGTCGTGGAGGGGCTGAAGGACCTGGCCCTCTCGCTGAACATCCCTGTCTTTGCCATCGTCGCCGCCGACCGCGAGGGCCTGGCGGCCAAGCGGCTGCACCTGCACCACCTGCGCGGCAGCTCGGCCCTGGATTACGAGTGCGACATCGCCATCATCATGAACAACAAGTACTATATCATCAGCAAGGACCACGTCGCCTTCGATCCCTACAAGGCCGAGTCGTACCGCAACTGGATCGTGTTCACCGTGGAGAAGAACCGGTCCGGAAAGGCCATGCTGGACGTGGAGTTCGAGCTGCGCTCCGAGTACTTTTGCTTCAACCCGCTGGGCAAGGTCGTCGAGCAGCGCCTGATCGACGAGAAGATGGTCTTTGAGTGATGGCGCCATGGGCTGGCTGATCTTGCTGGTCGTTTCTCTGGTCCTGCTCCTGGTCTGGCTGCTCCTGCCCTGGCGGGAGTGGCGCGGCCTGCTGCGGGGACCGCGCGAGCTGCTCGACCGCGCCCGGCGCCCGGCGGCCCGGTCCAGGCCGGCAGCGCCCGCGCCGGAGGAGGACGATTCTCCCGAGCAGGAAGAGGGCCCCTCCATCCGGCGGATGGAGTTGTCGGAAGAGGCGGCCCCGGGCCAGGTCCCCGCGGCGGGGGAGGAAGACTGGCAGGGGCGCCGGGGCCGGCCGGCCCTGGACCGCATGCTCGGGGTGACGGAGGAGGCCGAGGAGCCCACCGCGGTGCCGCGGCCGGCCCCGCGCCGCCGCCCCAGCCTGGGCGACTTTCGCCACCGCGGCTGGCTGATCCTCCTCTTTGTCGTCGTGCTGCTCGTGGCCGCCCTGCTGACGGCCATCCCGCGGGCGGCCGACCTGGTGCAACCCACGCACCGCTTCACCATCGCCGTGGCCGACTTGCGGGCCATGGACCTGCCGGGCAGCGAGCCGCGGGCCGCGGCCAGCGATGCGCTGCGCGACGACCTGCGGCAAGCCATGAACCGGGCGGCTATGACCGACACGGTGCAGATCGATCGCTTGCGCCAGGTCCCGGTCGATGCTCCCGCGGCCTACGCCCTGGCCCGCTCCGGCAACGTCGACATGCTCCTCTGGGGCGAGGTGCAGGAGGGCGAGGTCCCGCGCTACGCCCTCACCCTGACGCTGGTCCCCCATGCCTACAGCGAGGCGCCCGAGCTGGAGGAGTACCTCCAGGTGATGGTCACGCCGCCGCAGTTTGCCATGAACCGGCCCGGCGCGGGCGCCCTGGCCCAGGACGATGTGGCCACTGCCCTGGTCTGGCTGGTCCACTTTTACCGGGGCGAGTTCGAGCGGATCGAGGCGCAGGGGCCTGAGCAGTTCCAGGACCGGCCGCTGGCGGGCGACCTGTTCGACTTTCACTGGGCCGCGCGCCTGTGGTTCCGCGGCGAGTACGGCGCGGCGCAGGAGCGTTTCGGCGCGTTGGCCGGCCAGGGGTACAGCGTTGCCCTCGGCCCGCAGGCCCCGCCGACGGTGTGCGCGGCCACGGTGCCGCGGGCGCTCTGCGCCGCCGCGCTCAACAACCAGGCCGCGGCCATCCTGACGCGGGAGGCGCGCGGGCAAGTTCCCCCGGATACGCTGATCCAGGCCGTCAGCCTGCTCCTCCAGGCCCGCCAGGCTGCCGGCTTCGTGACCGACTGGCGGGCCTTTACTCTGGAAGAGGCCCGCGACCTCTTCGCCCGGGCGGTGCAGGCCGACCCGGGCTCCCTGGTCGTGCAGTACAACCTGGGCCGGGCCTACCTGGCCCGGCGGAACTGGGCGCAGGCCGCCGCGGAGCTGCAGCTTTTTGACAACCCGCACACCCGCGACGCCCGGGCCATGGCGGCGCTGAGCGAGGCCTACATCGGCGCGGGCGACGCCGCCAACGCCGAGCGCACCTCCCGCCGGGCCGTGGATCTCGACGCCAACATCGCCGAGGGTCACCTGGCGCGGGGGCGCTACTGGCTGGGGATGGGCAACCTCGAGGAGGCCGGCAAGGAGCTGGACCAGGCCCTGACCCTGGCCCAGAACGAGGGCAAGCGGCGGCGCTCGCACGAGGTGGCGGTGCGGACGGGGCCGCAGCCCAACCCGCAGCGGGCCGAGTACCTGGGCGCCTGGGCCGAGCGGAGCGACCCGCTGATCGCCCGGGCCCACCTCGTGCGCGGCAACCGCTACCTGCTCGTGGCCCAGTCGACCGCCAATCCCGACGTGCTTCAATATCTCTGGAACCTGCTGACCGGGGCGCCCGATGCGGCGGCCCAGGCGTGGCAGGAGATCGGCAGTGCCATGGAGATCCGCCCCGGCTGGTACGACGCCCTGTGTCTCCACGGCAGCCTGGCCTTTGTCCGCCACGACTATGACGGGGCGATCGGCTACTATCAGCAGGCGCAGCAGGTGGACCGCAACGACGTGGAGTCGTACCAGGCGCTGGCGGAGACCTACCTGGCCAGGAACCAGCCGGACCAGGCCCAGGCGCAGTACCGCGCGCTCGTGGACAGCGGCATCACCCCGGCGGCGGGCCACTTTGGCCTGGGGGAGATGGCCCGCCGCGCCGGCGACTGGGCCGCCGCCCGGGACGAGTACCTGGCGGCGGTGCAGTCCGATCCCACGTACGCGCTGGCCTACCTGCAGCTAGGGGTGGTGGAGGTGGAGCTGGGGCAGGAGGACGAGGGCATGCAGCACTTTGACCAGGCCATCGCCCATGCCGGCCTGCAGCGCTGGATCTACCTGGCTGCCTGCGCCAAGCGGGGCGAGGTCCTGCTGGAGCAGTACCTGCGCAGCCGTTGGGAGGGACGTCGCCAGGAGGCGCTGCTGGAGAGCGCCTTCCGGGAGTTCGATCGCGGGCAGCAGGTGGGCAGGGGGTTGGAGTTCAGCCTGCAGGTGCAGGGGGTCGTGGTCAGGGAGGCCCTGCCGCTGCGGCAGTACTATGCCCTGCGGCTGCTCAACGGCTTTGGCCGCGTCGCCTTCGAGAAAAAGGACTATGCCGGGGCCGAGAACCGCTTTCGGCAGGTCCTGCAGCAGGACCGGGGCAACGCCGACGCGCTCTACGGGGAAGGGCGGGTGCTGCTGGCCCGCGAGGCCAGCGGCGCCGCGGTGAGCTACCTGGAGGACGGAGTGCGGGCCAACCCCAACGGCATCGCCGTGCGCTACCACCTCGGCATGGCCTACTATGCCCAGATGCGCTTCGCCCTGGCCCGCGTCTCGTTCGAGCGGGTCAACCAGCTCTGCGCAGAGCAGCAGGACCCGGGAAGGCTGCGGGTGGACGACCGCGAAGCCTGCCAGCAGGCGCCGCTGCAGCTGCAGCAGCTGAGCGCGGGCGCGCCGGCGCCGACGCCGACGCCGGCCCAGACCCCGTAGAAAAGGGGCAAGAGACGATGTGGAGCGAGTACCTGTTCCCAGGGACGCTGGCCGAGGCAATGGACATGCTGGAGGCCCACGCCGGCCGGGCGCGCGTCATTGCCGGCGGCACCGACCTGGTGCTGCAGGCCCAGCGCGGGCAGTGCGACAGCACGGTGATGGTGGACATCACCCGCATCCCCGGGCTGGACGCGATCGCGGAGCGCGACGGCTGGATCTGGATCGGCCCGCAGGTGACGCACGCCCAGGTGGCGGCCTCGGCCCTGGTCCGGGACAAGGCCGGCCTGCTGGCGCGGGGCTGCGGCAGCGTGGGCGGGCCGCAGATCCGCCACGTGGCCACGCTGGTGGGCAACGTGGTCAACGCCATGCCCGCCGCCGACGGGGCCGTGCCGCTCTTTGCCTTGGATGCCGAGGTGGAGGTGCTGGAGCGGGCCGGCCGGCGCGTCGTGCCCATCGCCGAGCTGTACGCCGGGGTGGGGCGCTGTACGTTGAACCCGTGCGCGCAGATCGTTACGGCCATCCGCTTCCGGCCCCTGCCGGCCGGGACCGGCTGGGCCTTCTTGCGGCTGGCCCAGCGCCGGGCGCTCATCCTGCCCATGCTCAACACGGCGGTGGTGGCGAGGGTGCAAGCCGGCCGCTTCCACGACGTGCGCATCGCCGTGGGTCCGGTGGCGGCCACGCCGCTGCGTATCGGCGCGGCGGAGGCATATCTCGAGGGGCAGCCGGTGGGCGCCGAGGCCATCGCCGAGGCGGCCGGCCTGGCCCGCGAGGCCGCCCACCCGCGCGACAGCGCCGTGCGCGGCTCGGCCGAGTACCGCCGGGAGATGGTCCAGGTCCTGGTGCGCCGCGGGCTAGAGCAGGCGGTGGCCATGGTGGGGTGAATGGGCATGTGGTCTGGAAAGGGGTCCGGGGTGTGGCCTGAAGGCCGCAATCCAGGGGCCGCAATGATGAGGAGCTGGTGATGACACTGCTGCAGATGACCCTCAACGGCACCCCCACCGAGGTCGAAGTGGAGCCGGGCGAGCTGCTGGTGCACGTCCTGCGCGAGCGCCTTGGCCTCATCGGCACCAAGGTCGGCTGCGGGGAGGGCGAGTGCGGGGCATGCACCGTGCTGGTGGATGGGGTCGCGATCCTCTCCTGCCTCTACCCGGCGATAAAGGCCGCCGGCCGGCAGGTCACCACCATCGAGGGACTGGGCGGCCACCACCCTGTGCAGGAGGCCTTTGTGGAGCACTTTGCCTCCCAGTGCGGCTACTGCACCCCGGGCTTTGTCATGTCCACTGTGGCCCTGCTGCAGGAGAAGCCCCACCCCACCCGCGCCGAAATCCTGGAGGGACTCTCCGGCAACCTCTGCCGCTGCACGGGGTACTACCAGATCATCGAGGCGGTGGAGGCGGCGGCAGAGAAGGACCGATGACCAAGGACCGGCGCTCGTAAGCATCCGGGGTTTTTGCGCGAACGCATTACGAATTGCGCGGAATATCCTTCCCCCGGACTTTGGAGGTCGCTATGAGCCTAACCTCACTCGGCAAATCCGTGACCCGTCTAGACATCCGCACCAAGGTCCAGGGCACGCGCAAGTACCCGCAGGATTTCAACGTCCCCGGGCAGCTCTACGGCGCGGTGGTCTGGAGCGCCCATCCCCACGCGCGCGTCATCGCCGTCGACACGGGCGCGGCCGCGGCGCTGCCCGGCGTGGTGCGCGTGATTACCGCCCCCGACGTCCCGGTGAACGAGTACGGGATCAACATATCCGACCAGCCGGTGCTGGTGCCCGTCGGCGGCAAGGTACGCTGGGAGGGGGACCGCATTGCCATCGTCGTCGCCGCGAGCGAGGAGCTGGCCCGCCGGGCCGCCGCCCTGGTGCGGGTGGAGTACGAGCCGCTGGCGGTGGTCAGCGACCCGCGCCAGGCCATGCAGCCGGGTGCGCCGCTGGTGCACGAGGAGCGCGGCACGAACGTCCTCCAGCACATCCCGGTGCGCAAGGGTGACGTGGCGGAGGGCTTTGCCCGGGCCGACGTGATCATCGAAGATACCTACACCACCCAGACCGTAGAGCACGCCTACATGCAGCCGGAGGCGGGGATCGGCACCATCGACGAGGACGGCCGCGTCGCCGTCATCGTCGCCACGCAGTGGCCGCACGACGACCTGCACCAGATCGCCCACATGCTCGATCTGCCGGAGGAACAGGTGCGCGAGACCGTCCCGGCCATCGGCGGGGCCTTTGGCGGGCGCGAGGACATGTACATCCAGCACCTGCTGGCCCTCTGTGCCTATGTCGTGCGCCGGCCGGTGAAGATGACCTTTACCCGCGAGGAGTCGATCCGCCGCACCGGCAAGCGCCATCCCTTCTACTTCCACTACAAGGTCGGGGCGACCCGCGACGGCCGGCTGGTCGCCGCCGAGATCGAGGGCATCGCCGACGCCGGGGCCTATGCCTCCACCACCATCCCGGTGCTCTCCAACGCCGTCACCTTCATGGCCGGCCCCTACAGCATCCCCAACGCCCGCATCGACGGCTATGCCGTGTTCACCAACAACGCCGTGACGATGGCCATGCGCGGCTTTGGTGCCACCCAGCCGCCCTTTGCCTACGAGCAGCACATGGACCGCCTGGCCGCGGCGCTGGGCATGGACCCGGTCGAGTTCCGCCTGAAGAACATGGTCGCCGAGGGCAGCGAGACGGTGCTGGGCAACCGCATGCCGCCGGGGACCGGTATGCGCGAGACGCTGATCGCGGCGGCGCGGGCGGCCGGCTGGCGCCAGGAAGGGGAGCACTGGATCCGCCCGGACGTGGGGCAGCCCGCTGCCCCGCACCGCCGCCGCGGCATCGGCCTGGCCTGCGCGCTGAAGAACGTCTGCTACTCGCTCGGCTTTGACGACAAGGCCAGCGCCGAGGTCGAGCTTGCCCTGAGCGAGACGGGCCAGATCGCCCGCGTCACGCTGAGCATCGGGGCCACCGAGGTGGGCCAGGGCGTGCACACCGCGCTGCAGCAGATCGCCGCCGAAGCGCTGGGGATCGCCCCGGCCCAGGTCCGCCTCAACCTGGTGGACACCGCGCGCGTGCCCGACGCCGGCTCGGCCTCGGCCTCGCGGCACACCTACGCCTCGGGCAACGCCGTGCTGCGGGCCTGCCGCCTGGCCTATGAAAAGTACCAGCAGGCCCTGCGCGACGAGACCGGCGAGCGGCGTGTCAGCGCCAGCTACACCTTCCACGCCCGCGAGGCCCGCCCGACCACCCCCTTCGACCCGGAGACCGGGCAGTGCGAGCCCCACGTCAGCTACTCCTTCGGCACACAGGCGGCCCTGGTGGAGGTGGACACCGAGACCGGCGAGGTCGAGCTGCTCAAGATGTGGGCCGCCACCGACTGCGGGCGGGTGGTCAACCCGCCGATGGTATTCGGGCAGGTGGCCGGCGGGGTGCACATGGGGGTCGGCTACGCCCTGACGGAAGACTATGTGCAGCAGCAGGGGGTGGCCCGCACCCGCCGGTTCAGCGAGTACGCCATCCCCTCGATCCTGGACATGCCGGCCGAGCTAACGAGCATCGACGTGGAGGTGCCCGACCCGACCGGTCCGTTCGGCGCCAAGGGCCTGGGCGAGACGCCCACCCTGCCCACCGCGCCGGCCATCGCCAACGCCATCGCCGACGCCACCGGGGCGCGCATCACCCAGCTCCCGGCCTCGCCCGAGCGGGTCTGGCGGGCGCTGCGGGCATTGGTCCGCTAGCGCGCGGGCACATTGGGCGTCGACCCGGAGGGCCGCGATGCGCGCGGAGCATGTCTTGTCCACGCGCCCGGCCTGGCGGGCGCAGCTGCGCAGGCCGAAAAAGCTGTGGTATCGAGGACGCGCCAGGGATTGCCGGGCCTATCTGCTGTTCGAGGATGTTGCCGATGAGATCGCCCCACCGCTTGGCCCTGGTCACGACCGTCGTCCTGCTCCTGCTGGCCGGCCTGGCCGGCCCGCTGGCGCCGACGCCGGCCACGGCCGGCATCGGCAAGATCGCCCCCGAGGTGCTGGCCGAGCTGGATCGGGACGGCCAGGGCACATTCCTGGTCTACCTGGCCGAGCAGGCCGACCTCTCCCCGGCCTATGCCATGCGCGATTGGGATGCGCGGGGCCGGTTCGTCTACGAGCGCCTGCGCCAGGTGGCCGGGCGGACCCAGCCGGCCGTCCTGCAGGCGCTGCCGGCCCTGGCCAAGACGGTCGAGATGGCCCCCTGCGGGCCGCTCACCTACACCATCGCCTACGCCAACAACGGCGATGGCGCTATCGCCGACGCGGTCATCTCCGACGTGCTGCCGTTCGAGGTCCTCTACATCACCTCGACCCCGCCGGGGGTGTACCAGGACGGCACCGTCACCTGGACGGTGGACATCCCGGCCGGCGGGAGCGGGCAGGTGAGCATCGTCGGCGGGCTGCTCTTGCCGCCGGAGGGCACGCCCAGCGCCATCGGCTGGCCGGTGACCAATACGGCCTACCTGCTGTGGGCCGGGCCGGCCGTTTCCTCCAGCGCCACCTTCGACTATCTCCTGGTCGACCTGCTGCTCACCAAGACGGTCTCGGCGGGCTCCGTCCAGCCCGGCGGGCCGGTCACCTACACCCTGTCCTTTGCCAACGCGGGGTGCGACGGCGTCTTCGACGCCGTCCTCAGCGACACGCTCCCTGCCGAGGTAGCCTACATCACCTCGACCCCGCCGGGCCTGTACCAGGACGGCGTGCTCTCTTGGGCCGTGATCGTCCCCACGGGCCAACCCGAGGTGGTGACGGTGGTGGGGCAGGTCGGCGCTGCGGCGGTACCCGGGACCCTGGTGAGCAACGAGGCGACGCTGGCCTGGTCCACGGAGGCGGCCACGGCGGAGGCCTCCTTCCTGGTGGCCCCGCCCGACTGCCAGCCGGTGGCCGGGCCGGCCATGGCCTGGAGCCCGGCGGTGCCGCTGGCGGGCGCGGTGGTCACCTGCAGCGCGACGGTAGCGGCCGGCGATCCGCCGATCACCTTTACCTGGTCCTTTGGCGACGGGGCGCTCGGGCAGGGGGCGCTGGTGACGCACAGCTACAGCGCGGGGGGCCACTACACGGTGGCGCTCACGGCGACGAACTGCCTGGGGGCCGGCCAGGCTGCCGTCCGCGAGGCCGTGGTGGTGACGGGGCGGTACGAGATCTACCTGCCGCTGGTGGTGCGGGGGTCCTGACCCGGCCGAGAACGGAAGAGGGCAACCTGAAACGGGCGTCCGGCTCGCCAGAGTCGGGCGCCCCGTTGCGGCCGGCGGGGGCTCGCTACTTCTTGGGCTTGTAGGTGCTGAACTTGAACGGCACGTAGAGCGGGCACCAGGCCACGGCCGCGGTGAGCAGCAGCACGGCGCCGACGGCAAAGGCGATCCACCACCAGCCGGCCAGGATGACGCCGAGCACGAGCAGCACGATGCCGATCACAGCCCGGATGAGCCGATCGATGTCGCCCATGTTACGCTTCATGGTTCACCTCTCCGCGACGCTAGGCCGCCCCGAGCTGCGAGGTGCAGTGCGGGCAGCGCGTGGCCTTGATGGGGATGGACGAGAGGCAGAAGGGGCACTCCTTGGTGGTGGGGGCGGCCGGGGCCTCTTCCTTCTTGCGGCGCAGGCGGTTGGCGCCCTTGACCACCAGGAAGATGACCAGGGCGATGATCAGGAAGTTGATGACCACGTTGATAAAGGCGCCATAGTTCCAGGTGACCACGCCGGCGAGCTTCTTGGCCTCGGCCAGTGATGTGCCGGCCGGTACAGTGCCGGACAGGACGGCGTACAGGTTGGCAAAGTCCACTTTGCCCAGCAGCAGGCCGATCGGCGGCATGATGATGTCGTTGACCAGCGACGAGACGATCGCCCCAAACGCCCCGCCGATGATCACGCCGATGGCCAGGTCGAGCACGTGGCCGCGCATGATGAACTCCTTGAACTCTTTCCACATGGAGGAACCTCCTTTCAGCTCGCTGCTCTCGCCGCCGGTGTCGCCTGGGAGCATTCTACCACAGTCCCTGCGGCAAGGCAAGAGTTGCTGTAGTGGGTGGTGTGTAGTACAATTCGCGCCAACAGGTCGCCACGATCCTTTTCTCCCGCGAAGGAGCTGGCATGGCTGCTGCCGACGGACCGCTCATCCTGCAACGGCAGAACCTGCTGACCACGGCCCGCCTGCTGGGGGCGGTGGTGCTGGCCGGCCTGGCCACGAGCGCGCTGCGGGCCCGGATGGTGCTGCCGGACGGCCTGCTCTTCGTGGCCGGCGCGGCGGCGCTTTTCCTGTGGGCCGTCGGGGCAGACGATGCGCCGGCCTGGCCGGCCCCGGCCGAGGAGGAGCGCTTCGGCCGGCGGCAGTGGCTGGCCATCGCGCTCTGCGTGGTGCCGGCGGCGTTGGCCTGGTTGACCTTTGCCGGGAACCACCTGAGCCGGCTGGGCCTGTTGCTCCTGGCCGTGGCGGTGGCCATGGTGGTGCTGGCCGGCCAGCAGAGAGGGCGGCCGGCGGCCCCGGCCCCGACCAACGATCTCCTGTCCCCGCGCGTGCGCCTGCTGGCCCTACTGGGGATCGTCCTCCTGGCCGCCTTCTTCCGGCTCTATCGGCTGGACGGCCTCCCCGCCGACGCCTTCAACGACATGGCCTACAACTACGAGGAGACGGCGCGCATCCTGCGCGGCGACTGGATGATCTATGCCACCAGCTTCCCCGGGCGGGAGCCGCTCCTGTTCTACCTCACTGCCCTGCTGGCCCAGTTGACCGGCCTGAGCTTCTACACGCTCAAGCTGATCACCGCCCTGGTCGGCATCGCCACGGTGCCGGTGATCTACCTGCTGGGGCGCGAGCTCTACAGCGACGCCGTCGGGCTGTTGGCGGCGCTCTTCCTGGCAGTGGCCAAGTGGCACGTGCTGATCAGCCGGGTGGGCTTCCGCGGCATCCAGACCGCCCTGGTGACGGCGCTGGTGTTCTACTTCCTGGTGCGGGGATTCAAGTCGGGCCGGCGCGGGGCCTTCCTGTGGGCGGGTCTCTGTGCCGGCCTGGCCCTGTACACCTACACGGCGGCGCTGGCCGTGGTGCCGGCCGTGCTGCTGGGCCTGGGGCTCTACGCCCTGGCCGGCCACGGCCGCGACCTCTGGCGACTGCGCCGCTCGCTGCTGCTGGCCGTCCTGGTGGCGCTGCTGGTGGCCCTGCCCATGCTGCGCTACATGCTCGTGGATGGGAGCGACTGGTTCTGGTTCCGCCCGCTGACGCGGATCAGCGAGAAGGAGACGCCGCTGCCCGGGACGGTGGGGGAGCTCGTGCTGCAGAACGTGCTGAACACGGCCGGCATGTTCCACGTCCGGGGGGACAGCATCTTTCGCACCAACGTGCCCTTTGACCCGCACCTGGACGTCGTCGTCGGAGCGCTCTTCCTGCTGGGGTTTCCCCTGGTGCTGGCCCGTTGGCGGCGGGGCGGCAACGCCCTGGTGGTGGTCTTTTTCGTGGTGCTGCTGCTGCCGACGACGCTGTCGCTGGCCTTTCCCCTGGAGGTGCCCGGGGCGGTGCGCGCCTCCGGGGCGATGGCCACGGTGATGCTCTTTCCCGCCCTGGCCGTCGTCGCGCTCTGGCAGCGCCTGGGGCAGATCGGCGCCCCGCTGCGCTCGCGGTGGGCCTGGGGCGGGCTGCTGGCGGCACTGGCCATCGCCAGCGGATCGATCAACGCCTGGCTCTGCTTCGGCGAGTACCCGCAGTCCCTGCCGTACGAGAACTACCCGCTCTACCGGGAGATCGCCCGGGCCATCGACGAGTTTGGCGGCGATGGGCCGGTCTTCCTGAAGACGGTGCCCTTCTGGGATGACAAGGACGCCATCCGCATCCAGACGCAAGGGCACCAGGAGTGGGGCCTGCACGGCGAGATCATCTCGCAGATCGACCCGGCATTCTTCGCCGACCTGGTGGAACCCCAGGGTGCGGTGATCGTCAACGCCGCGCAGGACGCGGGGGCGCTGGCCGCCCTGCAGGAGCTCTTCCCGCAGGGGGTGACCCTCTTCTACCGCGACGGCCAGGGCCGGCCGCAGTTCGCCGTGTTCCTGTACCGCCGGGGAGGCGAGCCCCCATGAGCAAGCGCCATCGGGCCAGCCTGCTGCTGCTCCTGCTCTGCCTGGTCTGCGCCGTGGCCGGCCAGTTCTACCTGGAGCAGCTCAAGAACTTGCTCTGGGACGGGATCTTTCTCTACAGCGTCGCCGCGGTGTGCCTGGCCGGGGTGCTGGCGCTGAACGCCCCGGCGCGGAACGCCGGCGGCCCTCCTGTCGGGCGGCCGGCCGGGATGTTCTCCTGGCAGAGCCGCTGGGCCGCGCTGCAGCCGGCCCTGCGCCGTCCCTGGGCCACCGCGCGTGGCGGCCTGCGGCGCCTGTGGGATGTGGCGCTGGCCCAACCCGTGCGGGCGGTGGCGCTGCTGATCGTCCCGCTCAGCGTGTACACCGGTATCCGCCTGAACGAGGTCGGCCTGGGCGCGCTGGCGGTGCTGATCTGGCTGCTGGGGATCGGCAGCAGCGTCGTCCTCTGGAGCGGCCTGCGGCGGGCGCCCCTGGGCCGGCCGGGGGCGACCGCTACGCCGGGTGAGGCGGGCGCTGCTGAGGAGGCGGGGGAAGCGGCGCCGGCCGCTCTGCGGCCGGCCGGGCTGGGGCCGGCACTGGGCTGGGCGGCGCGGCACGGCGAGTTGCTGGCGGTGGTCGGGTGTACCCTGCTGGCACTGCTCCTGCGCCTGGTGCAGGTGGGGACGATCCCGTACATCATCAGCGGGGACGAGGCCTCCATGGGGCTGGACGCCGTCAGCGTGCTGGAGGGGCGGCTCACCAACCCCTTTGCCACCGGCTGGCTGTCCCACCCCACGCTCTACTTCTACATGCTGGCCGGCCCGGTCGCCCTCCTCGGGCGCAACGCCTGGGGGCTGCGGCTGCTCTCGCCCCTGGTCGGCGCGGCGACGATCCCGGTGCTCTACCTGTTGGCGCGCAGGCTTTTCGACCGGCGCGTGGCGCTGGCGGCGACGGCGCTGCTGGCCGTTTCCCACCTGCACATCCACTTTAGCCGGCTGGCCATCAACAACGTCTACGACCCACTCCTGGGGCTGTTGGCCTTTTTCTTCCTGGTGCGCGGCCTGCAGGAGGGCCGCCTGGCCGACTTTGCCCTGAGCGGGTGCTGCCTGGGGCTGGGGCAATACTTTTACATGGGCGGCCGGCTGATCCCGATCGTCATGGCCGTCTACCTGGTCCTGTGGATGCTGACCCGGCGGGTTCGCCCCGGGCAGCTCGCCGGGCCGGCGGCCATCCTGATGCTGGCTTTCCTCGCGGCCGGCGGGCCCCTCTTCCACTTTTTTGCCCTGCACCCGGACGAGTTCATGGCCCGCCTGCGCATCGTCGGCATCATCCAGTCGGGCTGGCTGCAGACCGAGCCGTTGGTGACCGGCAAGAGTGTGCTGCACCTGCTCTGGGACCAGTTCCGCAAGTCGTTCCTGGCATTCAACTACACGCTGGACCCGACGTCGTGGTACAACGCCCGCATTCCGTACCTGGACACGGTCTCGGGGATCGCCTTTGCCCTGGGGCTGGTGCCGCTGCTGCGGCGCTGGCGGGAGGAGGGGCCCCTGCTGGCCAACGTCTGGTTCTGGCTGGCGCTCCTCTTTGGCGGCGTGCTGATCGAGAACCCGCCGAGCAGCCCGCGCTTCGTCATCTTCATGCCGGCGGTGTGCCTGATTGTTGCGCTGGGGCTGGTGACGTTGCTGGACCTGACGGCCGGCCTGGTCAGGCTCCCCCGCGCCTGGGTGTCGCGGGCGCTGGCCCTCGTGCTGCTGGTAGCGGCCCTGCTCAACGTGACCTACTACTTTGGCGACTATACGCCGTCGGGCGTCTTTGGCGGGCTGAACACCGAGGTCGGCACGCGCGTGGGCGAGTACCTGCGCGAGCAGGAGCCCGGGACGCACGTCTACTTCTTCGGGCCGAAGCGCATGTGGGTGGGGTATGCCACCATCCCCTTCCTGGCGCCGGGCATGGACCGGCACGACGTCGAGGAGCCGCTGACGGCGCCGCCGACCTTTGTCGCGCCGGAGGGGGACGCTCTGTTCGTCTTCCTGCCCGAGCGCGCCGGCGAGCTGCGCTGGGTGGAGCCGTCCTACCCGGGGGGGACGTACGTGGAGGTGCACGGGCATACGGGGGAGGTGCTCTTTGGGGTGTACGAGCTGCGGAGGTAGGGAGGCGGTCTATGCGTAATCTAGCGCGCACTCTGCGCAGCCTGAGCGCGGTGGAGGGCCGCCGGCTCTACACGATGACCTACTGCGGCGGCTACGGCTTCCTGCCCCGGAGGGAGGAGGCGCAGAAGCGGGCCATGCGGCTGTTGGCGCTCCTCGACCCGCACCTGAAGTACCCGGCCCGGCCGGGAGCCTGCTCGGTCTTTGCTGCGCTGGGCGACCCGCAACACCGCCTCTACGCCCGCAACTACGATTGGGCCGACACCACGGCCCTGCTGCTCTTTGCCTCTCCGCCCCGCGGCTACGCCTCCGTGGCCATGATCGACCTGCGCTACCTCGGCTTTGCCGCCTGCACCGACCTGCTGGCGCTGTCCTGGCTTCAGCGGCTGCCCCTCCTGGCGGCGCCCCTGGTGGTGATGGACGGGATGAACGAGCGCGGCCTGGCCGTGGCGGGGGCGCAGGTGCCGGACCGCCCTCAGCCCCGCCGGCCGGGCCGGCCGACGTTGAACGGGGCCACCGCCCGCCGGCTCGTCCTGGACCAGGCCGGCAGCGTGGAAGAGGCCATGGCGGTGTTGGAGGGATACAACATCTCCAACCCCGACGGGACCGACCACCTGCTGCTCGCCGACCGCTCCGGGCAGGCGGCTACGATCGAGTATCTCGACGGGGAGATGAAGGTATTGCCCCTGGAGGGCACGTGGCAGGCCATCACCAACTTTTACCTGGCGGGGGACAACCCGTGCGGCGAGGACTGGGGCCAGGGGCGCTACGCCACCGTCGTCGAGCGGCTCCGGGAGGCGCAGGGGGCTCTATCTGTGCAGCAGGCGCTGGGCATTCTGCAGGAGGTGCAGCAGGGCCACACCCGCTGGTCGGTCGTCTACGACATGAGCACCGGCGCGGTGTCGGTGGCCGTGGACCGGCGCTACGATACCGTGCGGCAGTTCCATCTGCCGATGCGCCAGGCGGGCGGCCTTCCCAGGGCAAGAGGCCCTGTCACCTGATATCTGCTACTTCGATGAGGAGGTTCCCATGGAAGAAAGCTACGACATTGCCATCATCGGCGGCGGGCCCGGCGGCTACGTCGCCGCCATCCGCGCGGCCCAGCTCGGGGCGCGGGTGGCCTTGGTGGAGAGGGAGCGCGTCGGCGGCATCTGCGTGAACCACGGCTGCATCCCGACCAAGGCGCTGCTCTGGAGTGCCGAGGTGTTGCGCCTGGCCCAGGAGGGCGCACGCTTCGGGGTGGTCGGGGCAGAAGGGGCGCGGCCGGACTGGGCCCGCATGCAGCAGCGCAAGGCGGAGGTGGTGGAGGCGCTGGTCAAGGGGATCGAGACGCTGCTAGGGGGGCACCGCGTGCGCCTCTTTGCCGGCACGGCGCTGCTGGAGGGCCCGCGGACCGTGCGTGTCCTGCCGCCGCCGGGCGGCGGGGAGGGGGCTTCGTTCACGGCCGGCCGCGTCATCCTGGCCACCGGTTCGGAGCCGGCGCCGCTGCCCGTGCCGGGGGCCGACCGGCCCGGCGTGCTGGATTCGCGCGACGCGCTGCAACTGGCCGAGATCCCCGCCCAACTGGTGGTTGTGGGGGCGGGGGTCATCGGCATGGAGATGGCCGTGCTCTTCCGCCTACTGGGCAGCCAGGTCACGGTGGTGGAGATGCTGCCCAACATCCTTCCGCCGGTGGAACCGGAGCTGGCCCGGCGCTTCACGGTGACGCTGCGGCAGATGGGCATCGTCCTGCAGCTGGGCGCGCGGGTGACGGAGGTCGCCGCGGGAGAAGACGGCCGGCTGGGGGTCCATTTCGAGGGGAAAAAGGGCCCCGAGGTCGCCTGGGGGGACAAGGTGTTGGTGGCCACCGGCCGGCGGCCGGCGGTGGGGGGCCTGGACCTGGAGCGGCTGGGGATCGCCCGCAGTGGGCGGGCCATCGCCGTGAACGAGCGCCTGGAGACGAGTCTGGCCGGCGTCTATGCCATCGGCGACTGCATCGGCGGGGCGCTGCTGGCCCACCGGGCCTCCTACCACGGCGAGGTGGCGGTGGAGAACGCGCTCGGGCACGACCGCCCTGTGGACGAGCGCGCCATCCCCTACGTCGTCTACACCTCGCCGGAGCTGGCCGGCGTGGGTCTGACGTTGGAGCAGGCGCGGGCCACCGGCCGGCCCTGTGCCGAGGCGCGTTTCCCCTTCAGCGCCAACGGTCGGGCCCTGACCATGGGCGAGCCCGGCGGGCAGGTACGGCTGGTCTATGATTCCGAGGAGGGCACGGTCCTGGGGATGCACCTGCTGGGGCCGCACGTGAGCGAGCTGCTGGCCGAGGCCACACTGGCGGTGCAGGCGCGGCTCAAGGTGCGGGAGATGGCCGATACGGTCCACGCCCACCCCACGCTGTCCGAGGCGCTGATGGAGGCGGCCAAGGCGGCGGCGCACGGCGAGGCCATCCACGTGCGCAAGGTGTGAGGCGCGCTCCTCGTCACCCCCTCTGCAGCCCCCAGCGCTCGCGCAGCCTGGCCTCCAGCGGGGCGAACAGGGCGCGGTCCACGATCAGCCCGATGACGATGATCACCAGCATCACGGCGACGACCTGGCCCATGTCGTTCAGCTCGCGGCCCATGCCCAGGAGCTGGCCCAGCCCCATGCTCATGTAAATGAGCTCGCCGGCCATGAGCGAGCGCCAGGCGAAGGACCAGCCCAGCTTCATCCCGGACAGGATCGCCGGCAGGGCGGCCGGCAGGATGACGCGGGTGTAGAGCTGCAGCCCCCGCGCGCCCATCGTCCGGGCGGCCCGCAGGTAGAGCGGCGGCGTGTTGCGCACCCCATCGGCCGTGGCCAGGGTCGCGGCCAGCACCGCTCCCATCACGGCGACAAAGACGATGGCCGTCTCCGAGAGGCCGAACCAGAGGATGGCCAGCGGCAGCCAGCAGATGCTGGGGAGGGCCTGCAGGCCCAGGGCCACGGTGCCGATGGTCTCCCGCAGGAGCCACACCCGGCCGAGCGCCAGGCCCAGCGGGATGCCGACGGCCAGCGAGAGGCCGTAGCCCACCAGGATGCGGCGCAGGCTGGTGAGGATGGCCAGGGGGTAGCTGCTATCGGCAAAGCCGGAGACCAGCGCCTCTCCCACGCCGGACGGCGAGGGGAAGACGTAGGGCGGCCACAGGTGCAGGCGGGACAGCACCTCCCAGAGCGCCAACAGGGCGACAAAGGCCAGCAGCCTAATCCACCACGTTTTCATGTCCGGCCTCCTGCTCCGCCGCGGCCAACACCTCGGCCCGCAGGTCCACCAGCACCTCGCGGGCCGCGTCGACCAGGGCGTGGTCCTCGATGCGCCGTGGACGCGGCAGCCCGCAGCGGAACTCGCGCTTGATCCGCCCCGGTCGGGCGGTCATGAGCAGCACGCGGTCGCCCAGCACCAGGGCCTCGCGCACGTTGTGGGTGACAAAGAGGATCGTCTTGCCGGTCTGGGTCCAGATCTCCTGCAGCTCGTCGTGCAGCATGTCGCGCGTCTGGGCATCCAGGGCGGCAAAGGGCTCGTCCATCAGCAGGACCTGCGGGTCCAGGGCCAGTGCCCGGGCCAGGGCGACGCGCTGCTTCATCCCACCGGAGAGCTCGTGGACGAATGCGCGGGCGAATCCGTGCAGTCCGACCAGGCGCAGGTAGCGGTCGACCGTGTCCTGGCGCTCGGCGCGGGGCACGCCGGCGACGCGCAGCCCGAAGGCGATGTTGTCGCGGACGTTGAGCCAGGGGAAGAGGGCCGGCTCCTGGAAGATGATCACGCGGTCGTGGCCGGGGCCGGTCAGCGGCCGGCCGTCCATGCGCACCTCCCCCGCGTCCGGTCTTTCCAGGCCGGCGACGATGCTCAACAGGGTCGATTTGCCGCAGCCCGAGGGCCCCAGCAGGCAGACGAACTCGCCCGAGGCCACGTCGAAGGTGATGTCCTCCAGAGCGCGGGTGCTGCCGCGGCGGGTCTGGAAGGTTTTGCGCACGGCGCGGATCTCGAGGTTCACGGCGCTACCCTATCGACGAAGGACCAAGGACGAAGGACCAAGGACCAAGGTTGTTCATCCCTGGGCCCTCATTTCACTGGCCCCAGCCCCTGCTCCGCCAGCACCTGGTTGAGCAGGGTCAGGTCGTAGATGCCCGACAGGTCCGGTTTCTCCTTCAGGAAGCCGGCGGTGTAGGCTCCCTCGGCCGATTGCAGCAGCGAGGCCGAGATGGGGTCGTAGGTGGCGCGCAGTCGCGACCAGGCCATGTCGAGCACGGCCGGCGTCAGGGCCTTGCCGGTGAGCCGCTCGATCTCGGCGTTGGCGATGGCCCTGGCCTGATCGGGGTGGTCCTCTTCCCACCGGGTGATGGCCACGTGGGCCCGCAGCCAGGCCTTGACCAGGCCGGGGTGCTGCTGCAGGAAGGACGTGCTGACGATGATGTGGGCGGTGACAAAGTCGCCGTCGGGCCAGAGCGTGCGCTCGTCGAGAAAGAGCTGTCCGCCGCCCTCGACGATCAGCCGGCTGGCCCAGGGCTCGGGCACCCAGGCGCCGTCGATCTGTCCCAGGCGGAAGAGGTCCAGGATCTGCGGGTTATCGGTGGGGACGATGCGGACCGTGCCGCCCTGCTCGGTGGGAGTGAGGCCGTGGGCGGCCAGGTAGGCCCGCAGGGCCACGTCCTGGGTGTTGCCGAGCTGCGGCGTGGCCAGGGTCTTGCCGGCCAGGTCCTCCGGCCGGGCGATGCCGGCGGCGGGGCGCACGACGAAAGCGGCTCCCGCGCTGGTGGCCCCGGCGACGATGCGCAGGGCCTGGCCGGCGCTCTTGACATAGCCGTTGATGGCCGGGTTGGGGCCGATGTAGGCCAGGTCGAGCTGCCCGGCGAAGATAGCCTCGATGACCGAGGGGCCGGCGTTAAAGACCGTGACCTGGAGGGTGACGTCGGGCCCGAGGGCCTGCTGAAAGTCGCCGCGGGCCATGCCGATGAGGGCCTGACTGTGGGTGATGTTGGGGAAATAGCCCACGCGCATAGTCACCGGCCCGCCGGCCACGGGGGCGCTCCCGCCGCCGCAGCCGGCCAGCAGCAGCACGGCCAGCAGGGTGATTCCCAGCAATCGGGTTCGGGTGTGCCGGCATCCTCTCATCGCTGTGTCCTTGGGCCCTCGATGTGCTCGGTGTCCCGAGCATTCCCATCCTGTGCAAGCTCCGCGCTGGCGTCGTCTCCCGGCGCCAGCCTGCCGGCCACCACATCGGCCAGGGTGGTGTTGTCCATCACGGCGACGATGGCCTGTCGCACCCGGGCCATCACCGCCCGCAGCGGGCAGGTACGCTCGTCCGGGCAGGTGCAGGGCTCGTAGGCGATCTGGCTGACGCAGGAGACGGGGGCCAGCGTGCCGTCGAGCAGGCGAACGACCGCGCCCAAGGTGATCTCGGCGGCCGGCCGGCCCAGGTTGTAGCCGCCATGGGCACCGGCCTGGCTGTGGACGATGCCGGCGCTGCGCAGCGGGCGAACAATCTGCTCCAGGAACTTGTAGGGGATGTTGTTGCGCTCGGCCAGCTCCTTCAGGGGGACCGGCGTTGGACTGCTGCGGCCGGCCAGGTCGAAGAGGGCAAGCAGACCGTACTTGCTGCGGCGCGACAGGCGCATGGGGGACTCCTAGAATACCTACCGAATTCGTAGGAATTGTACGCGAGAGGGGCGGTTCTGTCAAGTCTGATCGAGCGGAAGGGATATCGCCTGGGCAGCCACGGGCCGTCAAGCGCGCCCTTCCCGCTGACCGCGCTCGATCTCCGCCAGCAGCCTGTCCACCAGTTCCTGCTCGGGGACGGTGGCGACGATCTCGCCGTGGCGGAAGATGACCCCGCGGCCCTTGCCCCCGGCCAGGCCGTAGTCGGCAGCGCGCGCCTCGCCGGGGCCGTTGACCGCACAGCCCATCACCGCCACGCTGATCGGTTCGGCGATGCCCTGGAGCCGCGCCTGCACCGCCTCGGCCAGGCGGACCAGGTCGACCTCGGTTCGCCCGCAGGTGGGGCAGGAGATGAGCGTCGGGCCGCGCTGGCGCACGTTGAGGGCACGCAGGATCTCGTAGGCCACGCGGACCTCCTCCACGGGGTCGCCGGTGAGGGAGACGCGGATCGTATCGCCCAGCCCCTCGAAGAGGAGGATGCCCAGGCCCACGGCGGAGCGGATCGTGCCGGTCCAGGGCAGGCCGGCCTCGGTGATGCCGATGTGCAGGGGGTAGGGCACCTGCGCGGCCAGCAGGCGGTTCGCGGCGACGGTCAGGGGCACGTCAAAGGCCTTGAGCGAGACGACGATGTCGGTAAAGCCCAGCTCCTCCAGGATGCGGATGTGCCGCTGCGCGGCCTCGACCATGCGTTCGGGCAGGGTGGCCTGTAACTCCGCCACTGTCGGTGGGGGCCGGTCCGGGGCATGGGCCACGGGCGGCAGGGAGCCGGCGTTGACCCCGATGCGGATGGGGACGCCGCGGGCGCTGGCGGCGCGGACCACCTGGCGGACCTTGTCGGCGTCGCGGATATTGCCGGGGTTCAGGCGCAGGCCGTGCACGCCGGCCTGGAGCGCCGCCAGCGCCAAGCGATGGTCAAAGTGGATGTCGGCGACCACGGGGATGGGGCTGCCGCGGACGATGTCGGCCAGGGCGGCGGCGGCGGCCCGGTCGGGGACGGCCACGCGCACGACCTCGCAGCCGGCCTCGGCCAGGGCGGCGATCTGCGCTCCGGTGGACGCGGCGTCGCGGGTGTCGGTGTTGCACATCGACTGCACCACGACCGGGGCGCCGCCGCCGATGGTCACGCCGCCGAGGCGCACCGGCCGGGAGATGCGCCGGGGATGTCCTTCGATCGGGTCCATCCAGCCCTCCTGGGCTGCCGCCGGGCCCCCGCGGGGCGCGGCTAGCCTCCGGCGAAGCGCCGCAGCACATACTCGATTCCTCCCCCCATTTCCGCGGTCGCCCGGGCGATGTCGGAGTAGGTCAGGTAGGCGATCAAGAGGATCAGGAGGAAGAAAAAGACCATGTGGACCGTGGCCTCCCAACGCGGGGGGATGCGCCGGCCCCGGCGGATCCACTCCAGCAGGACAAAGACGATGCGGCCGCCGTCCAGAGCCGGGATGGGCAGCAGGTTGACCACGAACAGGTTGACGCTGATGAGCGCCATGATGTAGAGGAGGTCGGGCAGGCCGCCGTACTGGGCGGCCAGGCCGGTCACCTGGAAGATGCCCACGGGGCCCGCCAGGGAGCTCACCGGCACCGACCCGCGGAAGAGCGCGGCCAGGGTCCGCGGCACGAGCCAGGTGGCATCCCAGGTCTGCCGCCAGCCTTCGGCGATGCCGTAGCGGCGCCAGGTTGTGCGGGCAAAGCTGACCTCCATGGTCCAATCGAAGGCGTCCTGGTCGCGCAGCGTGATCTCGGAGAGAGGAGTCCCCGCGCGCTGTGCGGCGAGGGTCATCTGGGGGTGCAGGAAGGACTCGACGCTGGCGGGGCCTTTCTGGACCAGGTCGGCGACGAGCCCGGCCAGGCTGGCGTGCATCTGCCGCTGCAGGAGGTAGGCGTCGAGGCGCAGGGTGTCGCTGATAGGCCGGCCGTCGACCGCGGTGATGGTGTCCCCCAGGCGCAGGCCGTACTGGGCCAGGATGGCGTCCTCGGCCAGGTAGCGGACGGTCAGAGGGCTTTCGTAGTTGCGCATGCGGATGCCCATCGCGCCCTGGCCGGGCGGCGGGTCCTTGCGGGGCCGTACCGTGGTGGTGTACGTCTGGCCGTCGCGCTCCATCACCAGGGTAACGGCATCGCCCTGGTGGAGGGTCACTTCCATGCGCACGTCGTTGCTGCTGGCGGCCTTGTAGTCGTTGACCTTGACAAAGAAATCCCCCGGCTGCAGCCCGGCCAGCGCCGCCGGGGAGCCGGCCTCGACGTACGAGATACCTACCGGGCCGGCGACCTCCTCCCGCCCGTACAGGGCCAGGCCGGTGAAGATGGCAAAGGCCAGGACCAGGTTCATCAGCGACCCGCCGGCCAGCACCACGAGCCGCTGCCAGGGCTTTTTGCTGGCCAGGCTGTCGGGGATGGAGGGGTCCTCTTCCCCGGCCATCTTGGTGAACCCGCCAAAGGGCAGCCAGTTGAGGGTATAGCGGACCCCGTTGCGCGTACCCAGCGTCAGCAGCCGCGGCGGGAAACCGATGCCAAACTCCTCGATCCGCACCTTCATGAGCCGGGCGGCGTAAAAGTGGCCGATCTCGTGCACCAGGATGAGCACGGCCAGGACCGGGATGGCGATGAGCCAATAGTAAAAAGGCACCACATCCTCCTCAGGTCGACAAAGGTGCCCCCAGGCGCAGCCGCCTGGGGGGGCATGCGGACGCTATTGTACTACACCCCGTCCCATGTGGCAAACGGCCGCCCACGGCGATATCAAGGTCGCGCCGATGCACAGCGGATGGCAAGTGCCCGGCCGGCGTACAGCGCGGCATGGCCGCACCATTGCCGTGTCCCTGGATGTGCGGCGTCGTGCCGTTGCCTGAGCCGGGCACTTGCCGGTCAGGGCCGGCGACTTTGATGCGGCCGTGACGGCTGCCCGCCGGTGCTTGACAGCGGGGTGCGTTTCCTGTATAGTATTGCACACATATTTCACAAAGGTGTGCGGGCCAGGGTACGTCCCGGCAGAGGAGACGAGCATGAACCAACGCCCAGTTCCCGATGTCGTTGTGCGCCGGCTGACGCAGTACTACCACGCCCTGCGCTACTGCCGCGATCGTGGCAGGGAGGTGGTCTCCTCGCAGGCAATGGCCGAGATGCTGAACGTGACCGCGGCCCAGATTCGCAAGGACCTTTCCTTCTTCGGCGGTTTTGGCAAACAGGGCATCGGCTACAGCGTGGACACGCTGCTGGAGCACCTGGAGCGCATCCTGGGCCTGCAGCGGACCTGGCCGATGGCCATCGTCGGCCTGGGCAACCTGGGGCGGGCCCTGCTGCACTACCAGGGGTTTGCCCGGGAGGGTTTCCAGGTCGTGGCCCTGTTCGACAGCGACCCGCGCAAGATCGGCACCAAGATCAGCGAGCTGACCGTCCACGACGATGCGGAGATCGGCCAGGTCGTCCCGGCCCTGGGCATTCGCATCGCCCTGCTGTCCATCCCCCCGGAAAAGGCCCAGGAGGTGACCGACGTGCTGGTCCGGGCCGGCGTGCGGGCGATCCTCAACTATGCGCCGGTCACCCTGCGGGTGCCGGAGGGCGTGTGGGTACGCCAGATGGACCCCCTGGCGGCCTTGCAGAGCATGACCTACTACCTTTCGAGTGCCGAGGCACTGCCGGTCGGGCAGTGAGAGGAATCCCCCCGAAGGCGCGTTGTCCGCGGCCGGGTTCCACCCGGGAGGACGCCTAGCGCATCTCCCGCAGCACGCTCTCCACGAACCCCCGGTCCATCTGTCCGATCTGGACCAGGTGGACCTTTCCCTCCGGAGTGACAAAGACACTGGTCGGCAGGGGGTTGACCCGGTAGGCCGCCGTGACGGCCTGCTCGCTGTCCAGCAGGATGGGGAAGGTGAGGCCCTGCTCGGCGACGAACCGGCGCACATCGTCTAGGTTATCCTGGGTGCTCAGGTTTACGGCCAGGATCATCAGCCCGTCGGACCCCTGGGAGGCATAGACGCGCTGCAGCTCGGGCATCTCGGCGCGGCACGGGGGACACCAGGAGGCCCAGAAGTTGATCAGCACCGGCCGGCCGCGGAAAGCGGCCAGGGAGACCTGCGCCCCGTCCAGGTCCTCCAGGGAAAAGGCCGGGGCCTGCTGGCCCTTGCGGATGCCGCCCGGGCCGCAGCCGGTAAGCAGCACCGCCAGGGCCAGGGCAAGCAGGAGCCGATTCCGCACGCTGGACACGTTTCCTCCACCATGGGCCCTGCCCACAGTTCGCGCTGTTGTCGGAAGGGGGGACGGACGACCGCGGGCAGCACCGGGGCTATTTCAGGATATAGTAGGTCGTCCGCCGCTCGCCGACCTTGAGCAGCAGCCCGCGGGAGACGAGCTCGGCCAGGTCGCGGCGCAGCGTCTCGCCGCTCACCTCGGGGCAGATATCCTGCAGCTCGCGGCCGGCGATGCGCCCCTTCTCGCCGGCATAGAGCAGGGCCTGGACCTGGCGCTCGTTCAGGCCGAGGCGGGCCAGGGCCTGGGGGTCGGCCGGCAGCTCGCCCAGGGACAGGCCGCTGGGCCCGTGCAGGGTGAGCACGAAACCGGCCCGCGTCTCGGCAACGGCCGGCGGGGGCAAGTGAGCGTCCTCCATGAGGGCCGCCATGCGGTCCAGGCCGTCGCCAAGACGCCCCATCATGCCCAGGTCGGTGAGCACCCGGGCGATGGCCGGGTTGCGCAGGAACTGCTCCGTGAGGATATTGTCCACCGTGACCGGCCCGGGCAGGCGGCCGGGGCTGTAGACCTCGATGCGGTCCTGGAACATGCTCACGCGGATCTCGTCGCCGCTGACGCCATAGTCGCGGTGGGCCACGGCGTTGACGATGGCCTCGCGGACCGCCTCGAGGGGGTACTCGGTGACCTCGACCCGCTCCTCGTTCAGCCACATGCGGCCGTGGCGCATGTGGGTCTGCAGAAAGGCCTCGGCCTGCAGGACCTGGTCGGGCAGGGGGCCGCTGGCTTCGCGGCGGACGGTCGGCTGCCCCGGTGCCGTCCCGGGGTAGCGGGCCATGACGATGCGGGCCTGGGGCAGGAAGGACTGGGGATCGCGCCCGAAGAGGAGCAGACCGGCGCAGGTCGGGCGGCGGTCGTCCGGCGGGCCGGCCAGGCAGTGGTACTCCTCGAGCAGCACCAGGCGGTCGGCCGGGGCGCTGCGCAGGCGGGCGGCAAAGGCGCCCACGCGGGACATGTCCAGGTCGCCCAGCGTGGCGCCGGCCGGGATGAGGCGCTCGAAGCGCTCCTCGCCGCGCTCCCAAAGCAGGCTGCGCAGCTCGCTCTGGCTGAGGAGGGCGTTCTTGCCGTCCACCCGCCGCAGGTAGAGGCCGCGCCATTGGTAGGCCGCGGGCAGGCCGACCGGCACGGTGACGACCAGCACGGTGCTGCCGCCCACGGTGACCAGCTCGGGCGCGGGGAGCACCAGGGCCGGCGTGCACTCCTGGGCCACCTCCAGCACCAGGGAGCGGGCCTCCTCCGGGGCGGCGAGCCCCTCGACGGCCCCGCGGCGCGAGGCGCGCACGCCCACGACGATGTGGCCGCCGTGACCGTTGGCCATGGCGACCAGCGTCTCGCCCAGGGCCTGCGGGCGGAAGCGGGCCGGCAGAAAGGCCAGCCCGGGACCTTCGCCCTGTCGTAGCAGCTCCAGGACCTCTTCTTCGGTCAATGTCTCGGCAGTCCCCTGAAAGCTGACACCTTCTCCTACCACTCCTGGCGGAACGCCTGGTCGTACTCGTCCTGCAGGCGCTGCTCGTGGCCCTGCTCCTGCTTGAGCAGGAACTCGAAGAGCTCGCGCATGCCCGCGTTGGTGCCCTTTTCCGCCAGGGCGCGGTAGAGCGCCTGGGCCTCCTGCTCCTTGCGGATGGCCAGTTGCCAGGCTTCCTCGAGGGTCATATCGGCCAGTTGCTTGTCCATGTAGGTCTCCTTGCGCTTCATCCCGGCCCGATCTCGACAAACTCCTTGTCCAGCAGGCGCTCGGCATAGGCCGAGACATCGGCCCTGTCCGCGATCAACCGGCTGAGGAGGCGCACGCGCCTGCGCTCGCCCAGGAGGATGGCCCCTACCAGCCGGCCCTGGCGCAGCACCAGCTTGACGTAGCGGCCGGCCTCCGGCTCGCTGCGGCGCAGCTCCTCGAAGCCCTCGCCCTCGGGGTTGACCTCGCCGATGGAGGTGAGGTCCAGGCCGACGACCTTGAGCGTGGTGGTGGGGATGGTGCCGCTGTAACTGGCCTCGCGCCCGGCCATGTTGGCGGCGGCGATGGGCGCCTGGTCCCACACCGCTGGCAGGATACCGTAGACGCGCCCGGCGTGCTCGGCGCAGTCGCCGGCGGCATAGATGCCCGCGGTGCTCGTCCGCAGGTGGTCGTCCACGACGATGCCCTTGTTCACGGTCAGGCCGGCTGCCTGGGCCAGCTCCACCCGCGGGCGCACGCCGGCCGAAATGAGCACCAGGTCGGCCGGCAGCTCCCGTCCGTCCTTCAGGTGCAGCCCGCCGACGCACTCGTTCTCTTCGAAGCACTCGGTGGCCGCCCCGGTGATCACCTGGATGCCCATGCCGGCGATGATCCGGGTCAAGATCTCGGCCCCCGGTTGGTCCAGCTGTCGTGGCAGCAGCCAGCCGTAGAACTCGACGACGGTGACCTCCAGGCCGAGGGCGCGCAGGCTGCGGGCTGCCTCCAGTCCCAGCAGCCCCCCGCCGATGACCACCGCCTGCCGTTTCCCCTGCACATACTCCCGGATGGCCCGGGCATCGTCCGCCGTACGCAGGGCAAAGACGCCCGGCAGGTGCGCCCCGGCGATGGGCGGGATGAAAGAGGAGCTGCCCGTGGCCAGCAGGAGCCGGTCGTAGGGAACAACCTGGCCGTCGGCCAGGTGGATCGTCCCAGCAGCCGGGTCCAACGCCTCCACGCGCCGGCCCGTGTGCACGGCGATGCCCTTTTCGGCGTACCAGGCCGGCGGGTGGATGAGCATCCGCTCCAACTCCACGCTCCCGGACAGGAACTCGGGGAGCTGCGGCCGGCGGTAGGCGTGGTACGGTTCCTCCCCGTAGACGGAGATGGCCGCGCCCGGCGACTCCTTGAGCAGCGCCTCCGCTGCCATGACGGCGGCGGCGCCGTTCCCCACGATGACGTAACGCATCAAGCCTCCCCAGGCTTCAGGAGGCAGATCGCCGCAGGCCGCTTGATCCGCAGGGCCAGGCTCTCCATGACGCGGAAGCGGTGGTCCATGTTCTCCGGCCCGACGTAGGCGGTGATGAGGTCCTGGGCGACGACCAGGTCCATATTCTCGGGGCCGACGGCCAGCAGCAGCGCCTGGCGGGCCTGGAGCGGTGGGGCCTGGAAGACGCCGGCCGTGGCCAGGTCGGCCAGGAACTGCGCCTCGAGCCGGTGGGCGTGCGGGATGCCCCGCTGGACCATCGTGTAGAGGTCCGGGCTGAGCACCAGGGCAAACGGGCCATAGAAGCCCTTCTGGACCAGGGCCTCGCGGGCGGTGGCGACGTTCTGGAAGGCGGCTTCGACCTTGCCCCAGTCGGTCAGGCGGACCTGCAGGCCGGCAGCGGTGAGCAGGCCGGCAAACCCGTGCTGCTCGTTGCCGTGGAAGATGAGATCGTCCTCGGCCATGGCTACGGCGGCGGCAGCCGCCCCGGCAGCGAACAGGTCCAGGGGGGTATTGAGCTGGTGAGCGGTGGCCATGTCCCGCCAGGAGAGGGAAAAGTCCTTGTGCAGCACCGGCAGGGTCAGGTAGCGCCGCTCGGCCACGGTGATCGGGTCGCAGCCGGCCTCGCAACCGCACTCCTCGTGGCTGCAGGCGTCACTCCCGCTGTAGTGGATGCAGCCCTTGCTCCAGGAGAACGAGTCCACGGGAACGGTCTGCACGCCGGCGCCGACCGGCCCGTAGAGCGGCAGGAAGCGCCGGCCCACCAGCACCTTGCGCGCGGCCTGGACGACCAGGTCGTCCAGCCGCGTCCACTCCTCCGCCGTGAGCGGAGCATCTTCGCGCATGAGAAAGTCGGCCATGGGAACCTCCTTATCGTGATGTGTTCGGTTCGGAGCAGTTGGCAGCATGCCGTTCCCCAGCGACCGGGAACTGCGCTGCGAACACTATTCCTGCTTCTTGCCCTCCAGGCTGCCCACGGTCCACTGCGGTTTGGGAGCGACGGGAGGCTCTGCGGCCGGGGCGGGGGACTCCTCCTTCCGCAGCTTCTGCAGCATGCGGCTGAAGACGGCGTCGTGGTAGACCTCGTGGTCGCGGATGCGGCCCAACAACTCCACCAGGTCGGGCTCGTTGGCCGCCTGCAGCTCCTCGATCTGTTGGTTATAGTCCTTTGTCACGGCGCGCTCGGCGGCGATGTCGGCCTCGAGCATGCTGGCGGTGTCGCGGGAGCGGTCGATGGGCAGGTGCTTCATCGCCGGGTAGGCGCCGCGCGAGGACAACTCCTCGGCGAACCAGCCCATGTGCTGCATCTCGTTGATGGCCTGCCACTCCAGCTCGTCGGCGACGGGGCAGTGCGGGGTGACGAAGGAGTGGTAGAGGTACTGCAGGATCACGGTGTACTCGTGCTCCACACCCTGGAGGGCGATCTCCAGGGGGCGGGAGGGCTCGGCCGTGGCATCCTCCGGGCGAATCGGCCCCGCCGGCTGCCGGCTCTCGGCGGCCAGCTCCTCGGCCAGGCCGGCGAACTTGGACCGGTGGGCGATCTCGTCGGCGACGATGCGCTCCAGGAGCAGGTTGACCCGGGAATCGCCGATGGCGGCGATGTGCTCGCGGTAGAGGGCGATGGCCTGCTCCTCGGCGACGATGTCGCGGGCCATCCAGTCGGCCGGCAGGGTGCCGGCCGTGTCCACGGGGCCGCGCTCCATGGTGGGGTCGCCGCCCAGCTCGACCACCAGCTCGGCCAGCCACTTCAAGTGGCGCATCTCGTCGCGGGCGATGGCCTCGATCTCGCAGGCCTCCCCGCTCTCCCCGATGGCGTAGGCGTGCAGCAGGTACTGGATGATCGCGGCGTGCTCGCCGCGGATGTCCTCGTTCAGCAGGGCGACAATCTGGTTGGAATCCAACAGAGCACCTCCTTATGCGCTGGGTACCCGAACTGCCAGTCTCTCGACAGTGCTCTCCCCGTCAACGAGCGGTATCTTACCATAGCACAGGGAAGGGTGTCAACTTGGCCGACACCCCGTTCGATCTTCCCGGTGCAGAACCAGCCCGCCAGGCGAGAGGGGCTCAGTGTTCCATGGACCCCTGACCGGGTTCCTGGCGCAGGTACTTTTCCGGGTCACGGTCAAAGGCCACCTTGCAGCCCCGGGCGCAGAAGTAGTACGTCTGGCCCTTGTACTCCGAGGTTGCCGCAGCCTTGTCCCTTTCGACCATCATGCCACAGACGGGATCACGCTCGGCCATTGTGTGCCTCCTTGTGAGTTCGCATGCGCTCGTACCCCGGCCGGATGTCCACGCGGCGCAGCAGGTTGGCGTTGCTGACCACGGTGATCGAGCTCGTGGCCATGGCGATCTCCGCCAGCACCGGGTGCATCAGCCCCAGGACGGCCAGGGGGATCATCACCACGTTGTAGAAAAAGGCCCAGAAGAGGTTCTGCACGATCTTGCGGAAGGTGGCCCGCGACAGGTTGATCGCCCGGATGACGCCGGAGAGGTCGCCGCGCACCAGGGTGATGTCGGCGGCCTCGATGGCGATGTCGGTTCCGGTGCCGATGGCCATGCCCACGTCGGCCTGGGTCAGCGCCGGGGCGTCGTTGATGCCGTCGCCGACCATGGCCACCAGCCCGCCTTCCTCCTGCAGCCGGCGGACCTCGGCCACCTTGCCCTCGGGCAGGACCTCGGCGATGACCCGCGAGATACCGGCCTGCCGGGCGATGGCCTCGGCGGTGCGGCGGTTGTCGCCGGTGAGCATCACGGTGCGAATGCCCATGCGCTCCAGCTCGGCAACCGCGGCAACCGTGTCCTCCTTGAGCGTGTCGGCCAGGGCGATGGCCCCTAGGAGACGTCCACCCACGGCGACGAGCATCACCGTCCTGGCCTCGCCCTCCAGGCGCGCCTGGACCTCCCGCAGCGGCAGCGGATCGACGCCGGCCCCGTCCAGGAAGCGGGCACTGCCCACCAGGACGGCTTGGTCGTCCACGACGGCCTGCACGCCGCGACCGCGCTGCGCCTGGAAGTTGGCCGGCGCGGACAGCTCCAGGCGCTCCGCCCGTGCCCGCTCCACCACCGCCCTGCCGAGTGGGTGCTCGCTGCCCTGCTCGGCCGAGGCGGCCCATCGCAGCAAATCCTCCGCCGTCCCGGCCAGCGGCACCACATCGGTAACTTCGGGCCGGCCCTTGGTCAGGGTGCCGGTCTTGTCCAGGATGATCACCCGCAGGTCCTTGAGTGCCTGGATGGCCTCGCCGCTGCGGATGAGGATGCCATTCTGGGCGCCCATGCCGCTGCCGACCATGATCGCCGTCGGCGTGGCCAGCCCCAGGGCGCAGGGGCAGGCGATGACCAGCACGGCCACCGTGGCAAAGATGGCCAGGGTGACCACGCCCAGCTCCGGGGTCACCCAGGGCAGGAACGACTGGGCCCACCGGCCCACCACCCCGACGGCCTGTGGAAAGATCAGCCAGGCCAGCAGGGTCAGTAGGGCGACGCCGATGACCACGGGGACGAAGCGCGCCGTCACCCTGTCGGCAAAGGCCTGGATGGGCACCTTGGTGCCCTGGGCCTGCTCGACCAGCCGGATGACCTGGGCCAGGAAGGTGTCGCGGCCGATGCGCGTGGCGCGGACCTTTAGCAGGCCGTCCTGGTTGATGGTGGCTCCGATGACCTCGTCGCCGGGGCGCTTGTTCACCGGCATCGACTCGCCGGTGACCATGGACTCGTCCAGGGCGCTCTCGCCCTCCACGATCGTGCCGTCCGTGGGCACGCGCTCGCCCGGGCGGACGACCATGGTGTCGCCCACCTGCACCGCCTCGATCGGCACGGCGCGCTCGACGCCGTCGACCAGGACGTTGGCGGTGCGGGCGCCCAGCTCCAGGAGCCGGCGGATGGCCTGGGAGGCGCGGCCCTTGGCGCTGGCCTCGACGTAGCGCCCGGTGAGGTGAAAGGCCATGATCATCGCCGAGACGCCGGCGTAGTTGGCGATCAGCGCCTTCCCGGTCAACAGGAGGGAGAGCAGCGCCACCGGCCCGGTCAGCAGCGAGGCCAGGGTGCCCATGGCGATGAGCACGTCCATGTTGGCGCTGCCGTGGATGAGCGAGCTCCAGGCGGAGCGGTAGGTCTGCCAGCCGGCCCAGAAGAGCGCCGGCAGGGCCAGCACGATCATCGCCGCGGCCATGGCCACGTCCACGGCCATGGCATAGGGCCCGGCGAGGTGCATGATCTGCTCCATCCACAGCATCTCGGGCAGCATCAGCAGGGCGATGGGGATAGTAAAGGCCCAGGCGATCCACATGCGCCGCCGGGCCAGGCGCATCTTGCGCGACTCCTCGTCTTCTTCCTCCTGTGCCAGGGCTTCCAGGTCGACCACGTCGTACCCGGCGTCGCGCACGGCCTGGACCAGCCGGCCCTTCTCCACCGCGCCGGGTATGTAGGTGATGGTGGCGCGCTCGGTGGCCAGGTTGACCGCCGCCGAGAGGACCCCGGTGACCTCCCGCAGTGCCTCCTCCACGTGATTCACGCAGGAGGCGCAGGTCATCCCGGCGATGGGCAGGACGAGCGTCTCCTGGGGCACGTCGTAGCCGCTGTCGCGCACGGCCTGGGCAAGAGCGGCCAGACCGGTCCTTTCGGCGTCATAGGCCAGCGTGGCCCGCTCGGTGGCCAGGTTCACCGCCACGTGCTCCACGCCGGCAACCTCGCCCAGGGCTTGCTCGACGTGGGCGACGCAGCTGGCACAGGTCATGCCCTGCACGGGGAGGGAGATCTCACGCGTGGCCATGGCTTCCTCCCCGCAGCGTGCCGGCGGCCGCAAAGACCTCCATCAGCTCGCCGATGGCGCGCTCCCCGGCAGCGGGATCGTCGCTGCGGAGCGCCCCGGTCACGCAGGTCTGCAGATGCCCCTCCAGCAGGAGGTGGTTCACGCGATCGAGGGCCCGCTGCACCGCCTGGACCTGGCGGATCACGTCCACGCAGTGGCGTTCCTCCTCGACCATGCGCATGATACCCTGGACGTGCCCGCCCACGCTCTTCAGCCGATCGACGATCTCGCGCTGGTGTCTCTTCATCGTCGCTCCTGGCCGAAACTGCGGCCCGGTTCGGTCCCCTATCCCCCCCAGGGGGAAGGGGGTACGGGGCCATTATACCACGGTGTAGGGGGAACGCTGTGAGGGGGATTACAGAGAGCGGTCAGCTTGCAGCGGTCAGCTATTGACCTGGGGCTGCTGATCGCTGACTGCTGACCGCTGACAGCTACTTCTCCCACCGCAGCCAGAGCACGCCGGAGACGATGAGCGCCGCTCCGGACCACTGCAGGAGGGTGAGCTGCTCGCCGAAGATGAGAAAGGCGAAGAGGCCGGCCAGGAAGGGCTCCAGCGTGCCGATCAGCCCGACGACGCGCACCTCCAGGCGGTGGATGGCCTGGAGGTCGGCCAGGTACAGGCCCACCGTGGCCCCCAAGGCCAGGTAGAGCAGCGCGCCCCAGAAGTCGGCGCTGGCGAGGACCGGCAGGGTGCCGCAGAAGGAGCCGTCCGCCGGCAGCAAGGGGCACAGTGCGGCCCACAGCAGGTCCAGCCAAAGTGCGCCAAAGAGGAGCGAGTAGAAGAGCGCCGTCCAATGGGAGTAGCGCGCCAGGGCGTGGCGGGCAAAGAGGGGGTAGAGTGCGAAGCTGGCAGCGGCGAGCAGGGCCACGGCGACGCCGGCCGGCCGCAGCTCCACGAGCCCCCCGCTGCCCAGGCCGGCCGCCAGGGCGCAGCCGGCAAAGGTCACCGGCAGGGGGATGGCCTTGCGCCAGGTCAGGCGCTCCTGGAGGAAGAGGGCCGCCAGGATGGCGGCGAGGGTCGGGTAGGTGTAGAAGAGGGCCGTGCCCAGGGCGGCCCCGACCTCCATCACGGCCAGGATATAGAGCAGGTAGACGATGGTCACGCCGACCAGCCCGAAGAGGGTGAAGAAGGGCAGGTCGCGCCAGGCGACGCGGAAAGCGCTGCGCCGGAGAAGGAGCAGCCCCAGCCCCAGGCTAGCCGTGGCCACGCTGGCCCGCAGCGCCGACACCGGCAGCGGGCCGGCGTCGTACGCGAGCAGCCACTTGTCGGCCACGCCGACGGTGCTGCCCAGGCTGGCACCGGCAAAGGCCCAGGCCAGGCCGAGGGGATCGAGTCTGCGGACGCCGGGAACACGATCGGGCAACAAGACCTCCGGGAGGTGCGCTGGGTGCAGGGGTGCGCCCGGGTGTGGCGGAGGTATTATAGCCGGCCCGGCTGCCCCGGTCAAACCGCACTTGCTGCCCCGCGCACTGCCAGTTGACCGCCGGCCCGCTCCGTGCTAAGATAGGGCCGGCGGATCGCGGGCCCCTCGCAGCAGACCAGGAGGCGAACGATGGTGCAGGTGGGCTTGATCGGGTTGGACACAATCGGCGGCTCCCTGGGCATGGCCCTGCAGCAGGCCATCGCCGCGGAAAAGGGGCGCCGGGCCGAGGTCTCGGTCGTCGGCTACGATGCCGACGGCCGGACTGTGGAAGAAGCCCTGGTGCGGGGGGCGATCAACGGGATCGCCCGTACCCTGGCCCAGGCGGTGCAGGAGGCCGACCTGGTGGTGATCGCCCAGCCGGCCACGGCTGTGGGCCAGACGCTGGCGGCCATCGGGCCGCTGCTGCCGGAGGGCTGCATCGTCACCGATACGGCCAGCCGCAAGGCGGAGGTGCTGCGCCTGGCCGAGCAGCACCTGCCGGCCACGGTGCACTTTGTGGGCGGGCACCCCATCCCGCTCCCCGGGCAGGAGGTCAGCTGGGAAGCCGGCATCCGCGGGGCCCGAGCCGACCTGCTCCGCGGCGCCGTCTACTGCCTGGCCCCGGGGGCCAACGCCTCGGAGGACGCGGTGAACACGGTCCGCAACCTGGCCGAGGTCATCGGGGCCAGCCCGTTCTTCGTCGACGCCCTGGAGCACGATGCCCTGCTGGCCGGCCTGACCGAGGCCCCCTACGTGGTGGCCGCGGCCCTGCTGGCCACCCTGGCCGAGAGTTCCTCCTGGCGCGACCTGAAGCTGCTGGCCGATCCCACCTACCGAGAGTTGTGCCAGGTACTGACGGCGCGGCCGGCCGATTTCTACCAGGACTGCCTGGCCGACCGCGGCGTGCTGCTGAGCTGGCTGGACCGCATCCTCAACGCCCTCTGGGAGGTGCGCCAGGAGCTGGCCGAGCGGGACAGCCAGGGGGAGTACCTCCAGGGGCTGGTGGCCAAGGCCCGCCGGGGCTATCAGGACTGGACCCGCCGGCGCGACGAGCGCCGCCGCGAGCTGGATGCTACCGGCGGCATGCAGCAGGTCCAGACGGCCAGGGAATCGTTCCTGCGGATACTCGTGCCCGGCGGCGTCCGGCCGCGGCGCCCGCCGCGGGAAGACGACAAGTAGCCCTTTCCTCACCCTGTCGGTGGCGGGGAGGCGGGGCCGCCAGGAGCCCGCGATGCTGCGCTACAGGTCCTTTCCGCATACCGCCGACCTGGGCCTGCAGGCCTGGGGGCGCAGTCTGCCCGAGCTTTTCGCCAACGCCGCCGAGGGCATGTGCGGCCTCTACTTCGACCTCCCGGCCGTCCAGCCGCGCGAGGTACGGCCCATCTCCGTCCAGGGGCACGACCGCGAGGATGTGCTGGTCGGCTGGCTGAACGAGCTGCTCTACCAGATCGAGGTGGACCGGTTCCTGCCGTGCCGCTTCACGGTCCAGGAGCTCGGCGCGACCCACCTGCAGGCCGAGGTGGCGGGGGAGGTCTTTGACCCCGCCCGGCACCGCTGGCGCAGCGAGATCAAGGCGGCGACGTACCACGACCTGCGCATCGAGCGGACGGCGGGCAGGGGGTGGACGGTGCGCGTGGTGCTCGATACGTAGGGACGATGGACCGTGGATGATGGACGATGGACGACGGACGATAGACGACGGACCAGGGGATAGGAGCAGGGATGAGGAGACCCACGGGCAGGGAGAGGCTGCGGCGGAGGGCAAGGGACAAGGAGACCCACGGGCAGGGAGGGGCTGCGGCGGAGGGCAAGGGACAAGGAGCCCCACGGGCAGGGAGAGGCTGCGGCGGAGAGCAAGGAGCAAGGAACCCCGTGGGCAGGGACGGGCTGGGTGGAGGGCAGTGGCCAAGGCGTAACGCGCGTATCAGGCATCAGGGGGGCGACATGCACGATCTTCTCGTCCAGGGCGGAACCGTAGTGACCGCCGCGGGCCAGCTCCGGGCCGACGTGCTGTGCCGGGACGGGCGCATCGTCGCCGTTGGCAAGGGCCTGCTGGCCACAGGGGCAGAGGTCCTCGAGGCCAGCGGCTGCTACATCCTGCCCGGCGGGGTGGACGCCCACGTGCACCTACAGATGCCGGTGGGGGAGTTTACCTCGAGCGACGACTTTTACAGCGGCACCGTCGCCGCGGCCTGTGGCGGGACGACCACGATCGTCGATTTTGCCACCCAGGAGCGGGGCCAGCCGCTGGCCGAGGCGGTGGCGCTGCGCCGGGTCGAGGCCGACGGCGCCGTGGCCGTGGACTACAGCCTGCACCTGGCCGTGACCGACGCCGGCGTGGAGACGCTGCGTGCCCTGCCGGGCCTCGTGGCGCAGGGCTACCGCAGCATCAAGCTGTACACCGTCTACCCGGCCCTCTGCCTGGAGGACGAGGCTATCCTGGCCCTGCTGGCCGCCGCGCGCGGGGCCGGGGCGCTGCCGCTGGTGCACTGCGAGAACCGGGCCATTGTCGAGCACTGCACGCGGGCGCTGCTGGCGGCCGGAAAGACAGCCCCGCTGTACCACCCGCGGGCCCGGCCGGCCGTCGCCGAGAGCGAGGCCGTGGCCCGCGTCCTGGCCCTGGCCGAGGTCGCCGGCACGCCCATCGTGGTCGCCCACCTGAGCTGCCGCCGCTCCCTGGAGGAGGTGCGCCGGGCGCGGGGGCGCGGGCAGACCGTGCACGTCGAGACCTGCCCGCACTACCTCCTGCTCGACGAGCAGGAATATGCCCGGCCGGGCTTCCAGGGGGCTCCGTTCGTCCTGACCCCGCCGCTGCGGACGCGCGCGGACCAGCAGGCCCTCTGGCTGGCCCTGGCCGCGGGGGAGATCGACCTGATCTCCACCGACCACTGCCCCTGGAGCCTGGCGCAGAAGGAGCGCGGCCGGGACGACTTTTCCCGCATCCCCAACGGCGCGCCGGGGATCGAGACGCGCATGATGCTGCTCTGGAGCGAGGGGGTGCGAACAGGCCGGCTCACGCCGGAGCGCTTCGTGGAGGTAACGGCGACCGAGCCGGCCCGCCTCTACGGGCTCTATCCGCGCAAGGGCACGATCGCCGTGGGCGCCGACGCCGATCTGGCCGTCTGGGACCCGGCGCGCGAGGTGACGCTGCGCGCCGCCTCCCTGCACCAGCGCGTGGACCATTGCCCCTACGAGGGCTGGACGGTGCGCGGCTACCCCCGCGACGTCCTGCTGCGCGGGCGGGCCATCGTGCGGCAGGGCCGGTTCGTGGGGGAGAGGGGCTGGGCGAGATTCGTAGGGCGATAAGATGCAAGAGGCAGGATGCATGACACGCTAGGATAGCTCCTGCCCCTTGCTTCCTGCTTCCTGCCTCTTGCTTCTTGCCTCTTGCATCTTGGTGTTGACAAGTGCCCCCGTCCATGCTATAGTAAGTTTGTCAACAGCCCAATCCCGGTTGCCAATGCGTCTGGCTGTTTCGATGGAACCAGGTGACCGTCCGTCTCTCCCGCTTCCTGGCCCCGCCATCTTTGCCCCATCGGTCGCCCGGTCGGGATGACGTCGCCTGGCCGCGATCATGCCGCGGCAGCGCGGCGAGGAGGTGAGCCTCGGCATTCCGTGAAACCCGGCACAGCGTCTCTGCACGAATCGTCCAGAAGGATCGGCAAGAAAGGAGTACCGCTATGCACCGACGAGTTCTCCTGACTCTGTTCCTCCTCGCAGCGATCCTGACCAGCATGGCCCCGACCGCGCTGGCCCAGGGGCCGGTCCCGGCCCAGGGACCGGTCGCACCGGTGGAAGCAGTCGAGGAAACCGCCCAGGACCTCGCCTCTGCTCCACGGGCCGGCCTCGACACCGTCGCCACGCAGTACGTCTTCTCTTCCAGCGTCCTCACCTACACCGAGATCACCACCGGCACGGTGCACGGGACCGCCTCCAACGACGACCAGAGCTTTGCTGCCATCGACCTGGGCTTCACCTTCCGCTACAACAACGTTGACTACACCCAGGTCAGCATCCAGAGCAACGGCTGGATCGCCATGGGGGGCACGATCGCCTCGTCGTACTACCCCCTCAGCACCGGCACGACCAACAACGTCATCTCCGCCCTGGGGCGCGACCTCCAAGGCAACGGGACGACCTCGGAACTGCGCTCGCTCACGGAGGGCACGGCCGGCAACCACGTCTTTACCGTGCAGTGGAAAGACTACAAGCGCTACGGCAGCTCCTACGTGGGCGACGCCTTTGACTTCCAGATCAAACTGTACGAGGCCACCGGGCGGGTCGAAATCGTCTATGGGGACTTTACCGTCATCTACGTCGCCTCCCCGCCGTATGGCCCGCAGGTGGGGTTGCGCGGCAACACCAACGCCGATTTCAACAACCGCACCCTGGACGCCAGCCAGAACTGGTCGGCCTCCGTGGCCGGGACGAGCAACACCGACAGCATGACGCTGACCGACCTGGTCTATCCCGCCAACGGCCTGACCTACGACTGGGACCTGGCGGTGGGCGTGCTCCTCGACCCGCCGTCGCAGAGCGGCAGCGACTGCGCCGGCAGCGACGTGGTCTATAACCTCACGGTTTTCAACCAGACCGGAACGGCGCAGAGCTTTAGCCTGACCTACACCACCACCTGGCCGGCCAGCGGGCCCGCCTCGACCGGCGTGATCCCCAACAACGCCTCCGAGACGATCACCGTAACCGTCCACATCCCCTGGGCAGCCAACGCCGGCGACAGCGACGTGCTGACCGTTACGGCTGCCGGCGGCGGCTACTCGGCGCAGGCCACGGCGACGACGGTCGCCTCTCTGGCCTCGGGCTGGCAGGACTATGCCAACATGCCCGCCGGCCGCGAGGTGCGCGCCCCCTCGGTGGTCTATCACGACGGCAAACTCTACGTGATCGGCGGCTACGGCTATGTCGGCGGCTCGGGCGCGGCCCGGCCCTGGCTCAGCATCTATGACATCGCCACCGACTCCTGGACCACCGGCGCCGATATGCCGGGCGCGCGCTACTGGATCGACTGCGAAGTGCTGGAGTATCCCGCCGGCACGCACAAGATCTATTGCGCCGGCGGCTACTTGTCTAGCGCTCAGTCCACCCTGTACATCTATGACATCGGGAACGACTCCTGGAGCACCGGCGCCTCCTTGCCGGCCGCCCGCTACAACTATGCCAGCGCCAAACTGGACAACAAGTACTATGTCATCGGCGGCTATACGACCACATACCAGAATACCATGCTGGTCTATGACCCGACGACCGACACCTGGGACTCGACCCTGGCCCCCATGAATGTCGCCCGCCGCTACTTCCACGCCGGGACCATCGCCGGCCAGATCTATGTCGCCGGCGGCTACAACGGCTCCTACCTCTCCTCGGCCGAGGTCTATAGCCCCACGGCCGACGTCTGGACCTACGTCTCTTCCATGCCCAGCAACTGGGTGAACGGCGCCGACGGGGTCAAGCACGACCGCTACCTGGTCATCGCCGGCGGCTCGCCCAGCAGCACCGCCGCGGCATCCAACGGCACCTTTGTCTACGACGCATGGACCGACACCTGGAATCGGCTGCCGCTCCTCGACCGCCTGCTCTACGGCGCCGAGGGCGACACCGACGGCAACGGTGACTTCTGGTACGTGTCCGGCCGGCTCTATGAGGGTGGCTCGTATTCCAACAGCCCCTACACCACCAAGCTGATCCAGTGCGGTGAGTGCGTGCCGGTCTACGGCGCCGACTTTACCGTGGACCCGACCAGCCCACGGCCCACCATCCCGGCCACCTTCAGCGGCTCGGTGGCCGGCGGCTCGCCGCCCATCACCTGGGCCTGGGACTTTGGCGACGGCACCTACGGCAGCGGCCAGGTGGTGCAGCACACCTACGCCACCACCGGCACCTACACCGTGGTCATGACGGCCACCAACTGCGACGGCGTCAGCTGGGTGACGGCCACCCACGACGTCGTCGTCGAGGCCGGCCCGATGATCGTGGTCGACCCGCTGTCGCTGGAATCGACCCAGTGCCCGGACACGCAGATGACCTACACCCTGTCCATCTGCAACGAGGGCGACCAGACCCTGGTCTATACCCTTACCGAGACCATCCCCTGGCTCTCCGAGAACCCCACCGCCGGCACGGTGCCGGCCGGCCAGTGCGACACCGTCGTCGTCACCTTCGACTCGACCAGCATGGCCCCGGGCACCTACACCGGCACGCTGCAGGTCAGCAGCAACGACACCCAGACGCCGGTGGTGGACGTCCCGGTGACGTTGATCGTGGCCGGCGGTCCGACCGACGCCGACTTCACCTGGGATCCGACCACACCGGGGATGACCGAGCTGGTCACCTTCCACGGCACGGCCACTTGCCTGGTGCCGGTGGAGTACACCTGGGACTTTGGCGATGGCTCCTACGGGAGCGGCCAGGATCCCACTCACGCCTATGCCACCTACGGCGACTACACCGTCGTCATGACGGCCACTGCCTGCGGGCAGATCGACGTGGTCACCCACACCGTCACCGTGGTGCCCTGCTATTCGGTGCTGACCGAGCACTTCGAGGGCACCTTCCCGCCGGCCGGCTGGACCGTGGTCAACAACGGCGGCGACTGCGTCTGGCAGCGCAACGACGCCTTTGCCACGCCGCGGCCCAACTACGCCGGCGGCCAGGGCTTCTGCGCCGACGCCGACTCGGACAAGTGCGGCTCCGGCACGACGATGGACACCGAGCTGCGCACCTACGTCCTCGACCTGTCCGGCCTGACCACCGCCACCCTGGAGTACGTGACCTCCTACAACGACATCGGCACCGGCGGCGACCTGGCCGACGTGGATGTCAGCACCGACGGCGGCTCCACCTGGACCAACCTGTTGCAGTGGGACACCGACCACAGCCCCAACGGCCCCGGCGAGTGGGTCACGCTGGACCTGACGGCGTACGCCGGCCAGAGCAACGTCATGCTCCGCTTCCACTACTGGATCGCCACCTTCGACTGGTGGTGGGAGGTGGACCAGGTCAACGTGCACGGCTGCTACGTGCCCGGCGCGGAGCCGGACATCGACGTCACCCCGATCAGCCTGACCCAGGAGCTCTACCGCAACCAGACGGCCGACCAACTGCTGAACATCGCCAACGTCGGCCTGGCGCCGCTGGACTATACCCTGGACGAGGGCTGCGGCACGCCGGTGGACTGGCTGGCACTCGATCCGCTGGCCGGCACGGTCCCGGTCTACGGCGACACAGACATCACCGTCTCCTTCGATAGCACCGGCCTGGCCGTCGGCACCTACAACACCACCATCTGCGTGAACTCCAACGACCCCGACGAGCCGACGGTGGCGGTCCCGGTGACGCTGGTCGTGCTGGAGACGCCCGAGATCTCCGTGACCCCGGGCTCGCTGCTGGCCGAGCAGTGCGCCGACGAGGTCACCACGCAGGAGCTGACGATCTGCAACGTGGGCGAGGGCACGCTCGAGTGGAGCATCACCGAGGTGCCCGTGACCGCGCGGCTCGCCACCAACCCAACCACCCCGCGGCCCACGTTCTACTACCCGTCCGAAGTGGCCGACCTGGCCGGCAGTGCGGCCCCGGCCGCGCCTGTGCCCACAGGTCCCGCGGAGACCTGGAGCTACCCCGAGGCCATCCTCTGGGACAACGGCCCGCTGGTGACCCATCCCGGTGCCTGCGCCGGCATGGACGCCAGCCGCTTGCAGACCAGCCTGGGGATGAACACCCTCGGCTTCGGCCACCAGTTCTCGCTGGGCTACCGCATGGCCGACGACTTCGAGGTCACCGCTGCCGGCGGCTGGCAGATCGACCAGATCACCTTCTTCGCCTACCAGACCGGCGCCCCCGTCAGCCCCTCGCCCATCACCGGCGTCTACTACCAGATCTGGGACGGCCCGCCCGACGACCCCGGCAGCAGCGTGGTCTTTGGCGACCTGGTTACCAACCGGCTGCTCTCCTCGACCTTCACCAACATCCAGCGCGACAGTGAGACCAGCCCCTGCGCCAACAACCGCTACATCTTTGCCGATGTGGCCAGCGCCGGAGTGACCCTGCCGCCGGGCACCTACTGGCTGGACTGGATGACCGACGGGTCGCTCTCCTCCGGCCCGTGGGCCCCGCCCATCACCATCCTGGGGCAGACCACCACCGGCAACGCCCTGCAGTACACCACCGCCTGGGCCCCGGCCAACGACTCCGGCACCCTCACCCAGCAGGGCATGCCCTTTATCATCGAGGGCACGGCCATCGGTGGCGACGTCCCCTGGCTCTCCGAGGACCCCATCACCGGCACGCTGGGTGCGGGCGAGTGCGAGATCGTCACCGTCTCCTTCGACTCCACCGGCCTGGCGCCGGGCGACTACTTCGCCAACCTGCTCGTCGACAGCAACGACCTGGTCAACCCGCAAGTCGTCGTGCCGGTCGCCCTGACGGTGCTCGACCCCCCGAGCGGTGTCGACTTCACCTGGTGGCCGACCGAGCCTCTGGTCGGCGAGACGACCTACTTCACCGGCACGGCCTCCGGCAGCGAGCCGCTGACCTACGAGTGGGACTTTGGCGACGGCGGCACGGGCAGCGGCATGACTGCCACCCATGCCTTTGCCGCCGCGGGCGACTACCTGGTCACCCTGGTGGTCTCCAACGACTGCGGCCAGGCCACTGCCGCCTACACCGTCACCGTGAGCGGCGAGCCCGACATTGCCATCACCCCGCCATCCCTGGCGTCGACCCAGTGCCCTGACGAGGTTGTCACCCAAGCCATCACCATCTGCAACAGTGGCGACGTCGCGCTGAGTTGGACGCTCGGCGAGCTGACCCAGACCCTGGTCCTGGCGGCATCGCCGGCCCCGCGCCCGGCCGCCACCCGCCCTGTCGCTCTCAGCATCGAGGCCGCGCCGGGTGCCGGGGGCACCGTGGCCACCAACCCGCCCGTGCCCGACGCCGCGGTGGCCCTGGTGCTTGACGATGGCTCCC
>CAZTIG010000026.1:0-51912 GCA_964613665.1 uncultured Chloroflexia bacterium | reverse complement strand
TGAAGCGGCGCACGCCGTGTTCGACCATGGCCTGGAGCAACGTCAGCCCGTTCACCACATTGTCGCGCAGGTAGAGAAAAGGCTGCTGCATCGATTCGCCGACCAGGGTGAAACTGGCAAAGTGCATGACCCCGTCGATGGTGTGGCCGCGCAAGATGTCATCCAGCAGAGCGCGGTCGCCGACATCGCCCTGGATGAAGGTAGCCTGTGGCGGCACCGCCTGGCGGTGGCCCTGGCTCAGGTTGTCCAGGACCATGACCTCAGCACCGGCCTCGATGAGATGCTCGGTGACGACACTGCCGATATAGCCGGCCCCGCCGGTGACGAGGATGCGCATGGGAACCTCCTCTGTCTATTGACATTCGTGTTGTGAATGGGACATCAGGCACCAACCGAGAGGCGAATCTCATGCCTGCCGTTCCATTGACAGCACGAATTCCAGTAGGCTGAGCCTATTATATCATATCTGGAGTGCACCAGCGAGGCTGGGACACTCCAGAGTTGCGCCAGCGAGGCTGGGGCACTCCAGAGTTGCGACAGCGAGGCTGGCGCACTCCAAAGTTGCAGAAGGAGAGGGCATATGCTAGAATAGAGAGCACAAGGGCAATAGAAGGGAGGAAACCATGGAAAGCTACCTTACCTATCTACACAATCCACCGCACCTGTTCCGTGCCAACGCGATCTACATCGTCACCGGGTCCACTCTGAGACACCGCCACATCCTGGGATCGGATGAGAAAAAGGCCTTCTTCTGCCGGACGCTCTTTGAGCGGGCCGAGCGCTCCCAGTGGCAATTGGAGGCCTGGGCGATCCTGAGCAACCACTACCACCTTGTGGCCCGTGTGATGGGAGAGGCGATCACTCTGCAACGGCTGATTCGCTCCCTCCATTCGCAGACGGCGATCTTCTGCAACCGGGTAGACGGGACCCCTGGACGCGAGGTGTGGCACAACTACTGGGATAGCTGCATCACCTACGAAACGTCCTACCTGGCCCGGTTGCATTACGTCCACACCAATCCTGCGCGTCATGGGCTAGTCAAGGATGCGCGCGACTATCCTTTCTGCAGTTGTCGCTGGTTTCTGGAAAGTGCGGACATTGAGTTTCGGCGAAAGGTATTTGCCCAGCCCCGCGATTGGGTTCGCGTCGGAGACGGTTTTGGAGTACAGCCGCTCGAAAAGCCTGTTTGACACCGGCAGGGCGATACGCTATACTTTCGCCCGTGGCTTTGTGCACTTCGGGAGCGGCCTTGGCGCTTCGGCGCTCGCCGGCCCCTCCTTCGCCTCGCCTACATGCCCCGCAGCAGCAGTGGCAGGTAGACCTTGAACTGCAGCGCCCCCGGCCCGCACCAAAAGCCCGCGCAAAGGTCGTAACCATCTCCCTGGGCCGGGCCCGCCGCCGGCTGCCCGGCCGTGCCTCCCAGGATCAGGTTTCCTCCCTGTGACTGCCCGCCGCCGCCAGCGACCACGTGCCAGGAAAGGTCGTAGGTAACCTGCGCCGGGGCCGGTTCTGTCCCCGCTTGGGCACCTACGCCGGATGCCCCTGCCGTGGCCACGGCGCAGGCCAGCAGGAGAAAGGCCAGCACGGCCCAGGGAACCACCTTCCGTTTCATCGTCCACCTCCGGTCATCGGAGCAGCAGCAGCCACACAGCCGTGCTCCGACCCTGCTGCTCCAGCGCCTTGCACAACACCGTAACCGCTGACCTGGATGGCGCTCATGGCGCGGGCGCCACCGGCGCGGCGGATCCTTCCAGCTCCTGGTCACGCTGGTAGTCCAGCCCCATCTCCTCCGGCTGGCCGTAGAGTTCAGGGTAGAGGTAGGTGCCGCGCTCGTTGGCCGGCTTGTCCTCCTCCACCGGGATGCGGTGGGCCTCGGCGTAGGGGTCCTGCCGGATGCCGGTGACCTGCCAGGAGACCTTCAGGCCGGGTGTGCCCCCAGCGATCTGGAGGCGGTTGCCATGGACCTCTTGAGCGATGTACACAGGGGCATAGCCACCGATGCAGGTCAGTTGGTAGCGCAAGTCCTTGTTCAGCACCTCGAACCAAGCCGGGAGTTCCACCCAGGCCTCGCCCCTCTGGTCCAGGACAACCACGCCGTCGTAGATGTTCTTCATGTCCGGGCTCTCGACGAAGGAGTGGTAGAGGTACTTGTTGGCCGGGTCGAGGGGGTGGTCGATCTTGAAGGAGCCGCCGCCCTTGTAAAGGTTGCCGGTGACACGGACGTTCCCGTAGAAGTAGCCGGCGTAGTTGCTCGCGGAGCCTACAGCCTGGCCGTAGACACCGAAGCCGGCGGGCGATATTGTCGCTCCATATACGCCATAATTGACGCCGGTGGTGTCGGTGGCGTAGCCATACACCCCACGGCCGCTGGGCGCGAAGGTCCGGCCATAGACGCCGTAGGTCGTGCCGCTGGTGACGTTGGCGAGGCCATACACACCTATGCCGGCGGTCGAGGCGGACTCGCCGTAGACGCCGCAGGTCGTGCCGCTGCCGGCATCGGCGAGGCCATACACACCGCGGCCGGCCGTCGAGTCGGACTCGCCGTACACGCCGTAGGTCAAGCCGCTGGCGGCGTCGGCGAAGCCATACACCCCGCGGCCGGCGGTCGAGTCGGACTCGCCATAGACGCCGTAGGTCGTGCCGCCGGCGGCGTAGGCGAGGCCATACACGCCCCGGCCGGCCGTCGAGGCGGACGCGCCGTAGACACCGTAGGTCGTGCCGCTGGCGGCGTCGGCGAGGCCATACACGCCGCGGCCGGCGTTCGAGTCGGACTCGCCGTAGACGCCGTAGGTCGTGCCGCTGGCGGCGTCGGCGAAGCCATACACGCCGCTGCCGCCGTTCGAGTCGGACTCGCCATAGACGCCGTAGGTCGTGCCGCTGGCGGCACCGGCGAGGCCATACACGCCCCGGCCGGCGGTCGAGGCGGACTCGCCGTAGACGCCGTAGGTCGTGCCGCTGGCGGCACCAGCGAGGCCATACATGCCCCGGCCGGCGGTCGAGGCGGACTCGCCATAGACGCCGTAGGTCGTGCCACCGGTGGCCGCGGCGTGACCATACACGCCGCTGCCGGCGATCGAGTAGGACCGGCCGTAGACGCCGTAGGTCGTGCCGCTGTTGGCGTAGGTGACCCCATACACCCCGCGGCCGGCCGCCGAGGCGGACTCGCCATAGACGCCGTAGGTCACGCCGCTGCTGGCTTCGGCGAGGCCATACACGCCGCAGCCAGCCGTCGAGTCGGACTCGCCGTAGACGCCGTAGGTTGTGCCGCTGGTGGCGTAGGTGACGCCATATACGCCTGTGCCGGCGGTCGAGTCGGCCCGGCCGTAGATACCGTAGGTCGTGCCGCTGGCAGCGCCGGCGTAGCCAAGCACGCCGCGGCCGCTGGTCGAGTCGGACCGGCCGTGTACGCCGAAGGTCAAGCCCGTGGTGGCATCGGCGAGGCCATACACGCCGCGGCCAGCGGTCGAGGCGGACTCGCCGTAGACGCCGTAGGTCGTGCCGCTGGCGGCACCGGCGAGGCCATACACGCCCGTGCCGGCGGTCGAGGCGGACTCGCCGCGGACACCGTAGGTCGTGCCGCTGGCGGCACCGGCGAGGCCATACACGCCCGTACCGGCGGTCGAGACGGACTCGCCGCGGACACCTTGGGTCGGTCCGCCGGTAGCGGAGGCGTAGCCATACATACCGCGGCCGGAGGTCGAGGCGGACTCGCCATAGACGCCGTAGGTCACGCCGGTGGTGGCGGCGGCGTAGCCATACATGCCGCGGCCGGCCGTCGAGGCAGAAACGCCGTGGACCCCGTAGGTCGTGCCGCTGCCGGCGGAGGCGAGGCCATACACGCCCCGGCCGGCCGTCGAGTCGGACTGGCCGTAGATGCCGTAGGTCAAACCGCTGGCGGCGGCGGCGTAGCCATACACACCGCGGCCGGTCGTCGAGGCGGACCGGCCGTAGACACCGTAGGTGGTGCCACTGGCAGCCGTGGCCTCACCGTACAAACCGTAACCGGCAGTTGCGGCAGAGGCGCCGTGAACCCCGTAGACGCTACCGCTGGCGCTCAAGCCGACGTTGTCGCTGCTGTTGAGTATCAGCCCGGTGCCGGTGCCTGACCACGTCTCGCCCCAGTGGTCATGCGGCGACCCCCCGCCTACTGGCTCGCAGGTCACCGTCCCGTCGGCGTTGACCACGCGGATGGCATTGCCCGTCGCACAGGTACCGCTCACCCGCCGCTGCATGTAGGCTGTGTCGGCGTACAGAGTAACGTCCCCGCTATCTCCGCCGCCAGTCAATCCGGTCCCCGCGTAGACGGCGGTGATGTCCCCTTCTCCGCCCACCGGCTCGCAGGTCACCGTGCCATCGGCGTTGATCACCCGGATGGCATTGCCCGTGGCGCACGTCCCGCTCACCCGCCGCTGCAGGTAGGCCGTGTCGGCAGAGAAGACGGTGCCGACCAGCGTCAGCCCCGTCCCCGCCGAGTAGGTGGTGTCGTCGTCCCCGGCGCAGACCCACGCCGCGCCGTTCCACTCGGCGATCTGGCCGCCGGCGCACCCCTGCGGCAGGCGGTAGGGGACGGCCACGCTCAGGGTGATGTTGTTGCCGCTGGAGAACAGCGCTAGCCCATCCCCGGCGAAGATCTGCGTCCCGGTGACCACGGCGGACACCTCGTCGTCGGCACAGAGCCAGGCCGAGCCATCCCACTTGGCCACCTGGCCGCCGGCGCAGACCAGGCCGGCGAGGAGGTCGTTGTCCACGTTGTCGGCAAAGCCGGCCGGCATGGCGCTAATCCCGCCCCAAGGCGCCTCCTGGCTGTAGAGGGCGTAGGGCGCTGCGGTCAAGGCCTGGCGCGCCCTGAGCGGGGAGAAGGGGTCGGCGCTGTCGCCCGGCCGGACGGCGACCTCCAGCCAGAGGGCCGTGCCGTCGAAGAGGTCACCGAAGTCCAGGATGACGGTAAAATAGCCGGCGGAGACCGGCACGTCCTCCACCGTCACGGGGAGGCCGACGGGGTTACCGCCGCTGAGGGCGTCATACAGTTGGAACTGGAAGTCGTAGACGCCCTCGGCGGGGTTGCCGTCCACCTGGAGCCGCCCTTGGTAGCTGAAGGCCGTGCCCAGGGCTCCCTGGGGTCCCGGCCCCTGGGCCAGGGCTGCACCGCCCACCAAGAGGGTGACCAGGGTCATTGCCCCAGCCAGAACGATAAATCGTTGTCCTTTCATCACTGCACCTCCTCACCCTGCCCGGCTCCTACCCCGGAGCGGGAAGGGGCAACCCCGCGTCTCAGCGGATCCTAGTTTCGATCTTGCGGGCATAGTCCACTGCAAGTTCCTCTGTGACGGTCTCTGCCGAACCGATCAGCGAGAACATGACGATGACGTTGGCCTTGCGAAAGGTCATCAGGTAGATCCTGAGGCCCAGATCGGCATGACCCCCGCCGACCATGGCCGTTTCGTCGCCGATGCCCGGGGGCGCCAGGGTCTCGAGCGTCACTCCGGGCACCTGCTCCCTGATGTCCTGGCCGAACTTTCGGACAGCGTCCCCTTTCATCTCTTCCTGGGCCGAGGCCACGCTGTTGGTGCTGAGCACAATGCTCACCAGCATCCCGGTGATCCTCTCGGCTCCGAACATGCGCAGGTTGGCATCCTGAACATGCGCCTGCTTCATGGCCGCCATGTCAGCCAGCCCCTGTTCCGCCTGGAGCGACCAGTCGGGGCCGAGGTCGGCGGCGGACAGATTGATGTCCCTAGCCGGCGTCCCGACCACCTTCTCCTGGGGGCCGCAGGCAACTGCCACAAGCGAGAGCAACACTGCTGCCAGACAGAGGACCAAATATGATCGCTTCATCCTGACTACCTCCTACCGACCCCTGCGTTGGCTGCTAAACATCCCCAGCCTACCGTTCGTGCGCGACGAGTCCAGCAATCCATGGCGAGATCGATAACTCAATCAGGGAGACACCCCGCTACTCCAATAGTCGAAAGCCCCGTGTCCACCTCCTTCCCCGCCGGACGGGCGCGACAGCCCGCACTAGGTCGGCTGTCCTTCTGGGAAGGTCTGAGCCGGCGCTTCTTCATCGGCATTCTCCAGCTTCCCGGTCTGTTGCTGGATGAAACGCAGCAGGCCATCCAGCGACTGAAAAGCGAACAGGCGGCCGCCGGCCCCGCACTGGACCTGTCCCCGCCACAACGGCCGGCCGTCGGGCCATGTCAAGCCCTCTTCCCACCAGATGCGGACCAGAAAGGTATGATGTTGGGAGAGAGGCGACCTTTCGTTGTCCAAGCCGGCCCCCTTTCCAAGCGATTCCTTTGACGTTCGTGTAGCAGGGGGACAAAGACATCCCCCGTATCTCAATGGGTCTCGAATCAGTGGTGCAGCGTCCTGTTGGCAATTATACCCTCGCCCTGTCGTAAAGGTATCGTAGAAGCAGGGGCTAGCCGGGCAGAGATACGGGGGAAGGTGGGGGAAGAAAAAGGGTCAAGGGCCATGCCCACGGGTGCGGGCGCTGTGCCCCTGGCGGCGCAGAGCGGCCAGGTCGGCACGGATGGTGCGCGAGGAGACATCCAGGGTTCCGGCCAGGTCGGCGACGGTGGGCACGGCGCCTGCGGCCTCGGCTTCGGCCAGCAGGCGCACCAGGCGATGATGGCGCAGGGCCAGTTTGCCCATCTGCCGTTCCGCGTCGGCGTCCGGGCAGCCGGCATCCACCGTCCAGATGAGGGCAACCATCTCCTCAGGGGCAGGGGAACGATGAGCGGGCACGTCCGTGGAGGCCAGCCGCACGCGCAAGCAGCCGGCAGGGGGAAGGGTGCGGAGAGATTCCGTGATGGCCCGGTTGCTGCGGGTCTCGATGAGGAATTTCGCGCGCAGGGCGGGATCAGCGATGTGTTCCGCCCGCTCCATCACGACGCGCGCCGCTTTCTCCAGCGCGGCGCGGGCAGCCGTCCAGTGGTGGGTAGCCTCGGCCACACAGAAGTGGTTGTAGTACACGCACTGTGGATGCTCGATGCCGGACAACCCGGCCTCCAGTTCCGCGACGGCCTCCCGGCTGTGCTCCCAGGCGGCAATCTTGTCTCCCAGGCGCAGTCGGGCCAGGGCGATGTACGAAAGGTCCACTACCGCATAACCGGGTTCCCCCATCTCGCAGCGGCGCTGGTAGGCTGCCTGCAGATGCACGACGGCCGCCACAGGGTCCCCCCGCAGCAGGGCGAGCCGGCCCAGTGCAGCCAGGGCGTCCCCCTCCCAGGAAAGATCCTGCACCTCGCGCAGTACCTCCAGGGCCGTGTCCAGGTGGGCCTGGGCCGCCTCTAGCTCGCCGCGCTCTGTCGCCACCATCCCCAGGTAGAAGTGGGTGAGCGCCTGGCTGTGCCGGTCACCGACAGTCTCCTTCAGGGCCAGAGCCCGGCGGAGGCAGACCTCAGCGTTCTCCTGGTCACCCAGGTCGTGGTAGACAACACCCAGGTTATGGAGGACACGGCCAAGGCGCATAGGATTGCCCGTGGCCTCCGCCAGGCGCAGATTCTCCTGCAGATGGGAAAGGGCGAGAGAGTAGTCCCCGGCGAGCTCGGCAGCGGAGATCAACCCAGAGAGACAGTCGATCTGCCCCGTGGGATCGCCCAAGGCCCGGTAGATGGAGAGAGCCTCGTGGAAGTAGGCGGCCGCCTGGGAGCAAGTGTCGGTGAAGATCATACTGTGTCCGATCTGGCTGAGCAGGCCCGCACGGGCGCGGTCGTCGCCCAGGCGGCGACAGATCTCCAGTGCTGCCTGGGCGTCCTCTACAGCCAGGCCGTAGTGCCCCTGGAGCCGACGCCACTCGCTGCGCAGATGCAGGGTGCGGGCCACGCGGGCCTCGTCGCCAAGGACCTGGGCCAGGCCCAGCATCTCCTCCAGGGTCCGGCCCTGGGCATCGCGATCTCCGACCCATCCCAACACTTCGGCGCGGCGGTCCAGCACGTCGTGCCGTGCCGGGCGGTCCTCCACCCCGGTCAGCAGGTCCAGCAGGCGGCCGTAGCAGGCCAGGGCTGCCTGGTGGGCGTAGAGCCCCCGGTCGCGCTCGGCGGCACGGGTCAGGCACTGAATGGCGCGCTGCCGCTCGCCAGCGGCCTGGTAGTGGTGAGCCAGCAGTTCAAACTGCTCAGGCCAGAGGATTTCCAGGGCTGACGCGGTCCGGTAATGCAGGTGCCGGCGCTCGGCAGGAGCCAGGCGGTCGTACACGGCCTGGCGCACACACTCGTGGCTGAAACGGTAGCCGCTCTGCGTCTCGACCAGCAGGCCGAGGCGGAGCAGCTCGTCAGTGACAGCCAACAGGGACAACTCGGAAGGGGCCTGCCCGGTGAATGTATCGGCCGCGGCACAGACCCGGGCCAGCAGGTCCGGGTCCACCTCACTGCCGATCACGGCAGCCGCGTCCAGCAGTGGGCTGGCCTCTGGGGAAAGGCGGGAGAGGCGGTAACCAATCACCGCTTCCCCGAAGTGGGGAGGTAGCCCCGGGGGGATGCCTCCCTGCCAGTTCCAGGCACCGCGCTCCGTGGGCCGCAGGTAGCCTTCGTCTCGCCAGGCCTTGAGCGTCTCCACCAGGTAGAGGGGAACACCCTCGCTCTCCCGGGCCAGGCGCTCGGTCAGGTCCGGGTTTTCCTCGCCCAGCAAGTCGCGCACCATGAGACCGACGGTGTCGGTGCCCAGCCGGGTCAGAGTGCAGCGCGGGAAGGGGCCGGCCTGGTCCAGAGTCTGCAGGGTATTCCAGACGGCGGGGTCGGCCCGCAGGTCGGCACTGCGCCCGGTGAGCAAGAAGAGGATCCGACTTTGCCCCACGTCGGGAAGCAGCAAGGGCAACAGGGAGAGGGTCTCGGCATCGGCCCACTGGAGGTCCTCCAACACGCATACATGGGGGGCAATGCGGCCCAGGCCCCACAGGAGCGCGACGAGGGCGTGCTGAATCCGCTTGTGGGCCTGGGGTGAGGGGAGGTCGGGTAGGGTGGGCAGATCGGGCAGCGCGTGGGCGATGGCCGGAAGAAACGGTGCCGCGGCCTGCAGATGGGCAGGTTCCACCAAGCGGGCCAGTTGCCGGAGGCGCAGAGGAGTGAGCAGCGGGTACAGCAGCGCCAGGAACAGGGCATAGGAAGATGCCGTGCTCTCGCTGGCCCGAACCAGCGCCGCGCCAATGTTGCGCCAGCGCGCCCCGGCCACAACCTCGCGTGCCAGGCGGCTCTTACCTATGCCGGCCTCACCCTCCAGAAGGACAAGGTTCCCCTGCCCGGCAGCGGCGGCCTCCAGATAACCCAGGAGAGCGGCCCGCTCGGTGTCGCGGCCGGCCAGGGGCAGTTGGTCCAGTTCGTAGGCAACGCGGCGGGCCAGCGTTGGCAGGTGCACAGCCGGCGCCTCTGACTGTGCCGCCACACGACCGAGCAGGACGCGATGAAGCCTCTCCGTCTCCGGGGCTGGGGCGACAGCCAGTTCCTGGCCCAGGATCTCCCGGCAGCGCTGGTACTGGGCGATGGCCTCGGTGTCCCGGCCCAGCAGGTGGTAGAGGCGCATCAGCTCACGATGAGCGGCCTCATAGAGCGGTTCGGCCGCGACCAGTTGCTGGGCCGCCCGTAGCGCGGCGGTGTAATCCCCGACCTGCTTGTGCCACTGCAGCAGGTGAGCCAGCGCATCCACGTAGAGGCCCCTCAGACGCTCCTGTTCCAGGAGTATCCAGTCGCTGTAGAAGCCGTCCAGGAAAGGTCCGAGATAGAGCTCCACCGCCGCGGCCAAGGAGTGTGGATCCGCAACCGAGGCAGTGGCCTGGGGTCCAGCCGGTCCTGCCCTTCGATCGCCGGTCACCGCCCGCTCGAACTCCTCTACATCGAGCCAGAAGGGCAGGGCAACGTTGAAGGAAATGAACCCCTCCTCCGCGGCGATATAGTCGCCCAGGACGGAGCGGGCACGCCAGAGCGTATCTGAGAGGTGGCGGCGCGCTTTCTCCTCGGGGATGTCGGGCCACAAGGCCCCGACCAACACAGAGCGGGGATGGCGACGGTCCCGGAAGGCAACCAGGTAGGCAACCAACTCGCGGGCCTTTTGGGTAGGCAACTGCTGAGGGCAGCCGTCCCGTTCGATGCGCAGTCCGCCAAAGGTGAAGATGTGTACCACGGCGAAACTCCATGCAAGAAGGACCGCCTATCGAGAAAGGACGGTCGGTTACGCCACTTGCTCGTCCCGGCCCAGGTGTCCACATTGCAGGCCGATATTCATCGCTTCCGTACCATGCATTCTACCACGAGAGTGGCGGTGATTCAAGAGGCATGCCCGGAGTCACCTCGACCAACACCCGCCGGCTGCGCGGCCCGTCGAACTCGCAGAGGAAGATGCCCTGCCAGGTGCCCAGCACCAGCCGGCCGGCCCGCACCAGCACGGTCAGGGAATGGCCCACCAGGCTGGACTTGACGTGGGCCGCGGCGTTGCCCTCGGTGTGGCTGTAACTGGCCCGCCAGGGGACCACGCGCTCCAGTGTCTCCAGGATGTCGGCGCAGACGCTCGGGTCGGCGTTCTCGTTGATCGTCAGGCCGGCCGTGGTGTGCGGGCAATAGACCACCACCACGCCCTCCTGCAGGCCGCACTCGTTGACCGCGCGCTGCACGTCGGCGGTGATCTCGAGCATCTGGCTGCGCCGGCCAGTAGAGATCGCCAGGGTCTGGATCATGGCTGCCTCCTTTGGGCGACCACCAGGGGTGCCCCTACTCGACCTCCGGCCAGTCCAGCATGATCACCCGCACTGCGGTGCCGGCGCAGGCGGCCGGGTAGGCGCTCTCGGGGATGATCGCCAGGCCGTTGGCCCGGACCATGGAACTGAGGATGCCGGAGCCCTGCGGCCCGGTCAGGCGCGCAGTGTAGCGGCCGCCGGGCTCCTGCTCGACCATGGCCCGCAGGAAACGCACGCGGTCGGCGTAGGCCTGGGCATCCTCCAGCAGGACGGCCTCGACCTCCGGCTTGCGCAGGGCACGTTGGCCCTGCATCTTCAGCATGGCCGGCCGGGCAAAGAGGAAGAAGGAGATCATCGAGGAAACCGGGTTCCCGGGCAGCCCCAGCAGCGGTACGCCGTCCACCTGGCCAAAAGCCATCGGCCGGCCGGGCTGCATGCGCACCCGCCAGAAGGAGATCGTCCCCCGGCTGGCCAGACCTTTTTCACCAGGTCGTATTCGCCGGTGGAGACCCCGCCGGAGGTGATGAACATGTCTGCTCCCCAGGCCAGACCGCGGTCCAGGCGGGCGGAGATCTCCGGGAAGCGGTCGCGGGCGATGGGCAGTTTGAGCGCTTCGCCGCCGTAGGCGACCACCTGGGCGTAGTTGGAGTAGGCATTGCTGTTGCGGATCTTGCCGGGGGCCAGCGGCCTGTCCGGCTCGACCAGCTCGTCGCCGGTGGCCAGGATGGCCACTTTGGGCCGGCGGCTCACGCGCACGCGCGGCCGGCCGAGCGAGGCCAGCAGGCCCACGTCCTGCGGGCGCAGGCGGATGCCGCGCTCGAGCACCAGATCGCCCTGGCGAACGTCCTCGCCGGCCTGGCGAATGCTATGGCCAGGGTGGACGGCAGTGAGCACCCGTACCCAGCCCGGCTCCATCTCCATCTCTGGGTCGCCTTCGTCGGTCTGCTCAAAGGGAACCACGCTGTCGGCCCCTTCGGGCAGCGGGGCCCCGGTCATGATGCGCAGGGCCGTCCCCGGAGTGACGGCGACGCCGGCCATCGCTCCGGCGGCGACCTCGCCGATCAGGCGCAGGCGGATAGGCATGTCCCGCCGCGCCTCGGCCACGTCCGCGGCGCGCACCGCGTAGCCGTCCATCGCCGAGTTGTGAAAAGGGGGAATGTTCTCCCCAGCGACGACGTCCTCGCCCAGGACTCGCCCGAGGGACCCCAGCAGCGGCACCTCCTCGGCTTCCAGCGGGGAGAAGCGGGCCAGAACGGCCTCGAGGGCTTCCTCGACGGAGATCGCGGAGACACTTTCGGGCATGTGAACCTCCTGGGTCAATAGAGTGTGCTCCCCGACGGGATGTAGCGGTTCGGTTCGGCGAACGGTTCATCGGCCGAGGAGAAAAACGTCTCGACGTAGGTAATGTGCAAGTGGGCCCGCAGCAGTGCCGCCAAGGCAGGATGGGGGCCGGGCAGGCCGAGCCGTACAATCGAGGCCCGCAGCGCGGCCCAGCCGACCGCAGCACAGGTACAGCCCAAGGCATCGCCCACCGTCCGGGTGCCGATGGGCCCCAGGGTGACCGCCTGCGGATGCCACAGGGCCTCCGGGCTGTGCATCTGGGCATAACCGTATCCTACGACCTGGCCCTGTCGCTGGAACCACAGGGGGATCGCGCCAAGCCGGCCGACCCAGTAGGCATGTTCCTGTGGACGATAGCGTCCACCGATCTCCCCATCCCAGCGCAGCAGGTCCGGGTCGCCGGCCTGACCTTCCAGGACGACCACATCGTGGGATGGCAGCTCCCCCAGGTGGGCCGTCTCCAGGTGCAGCAGAAAGTGAGGCCACCGCGGGTGCATCCCCGCCCGGATGTACAGGGCCTGGGCCCGTGGGTCAGCGGAGCTCAGCGTGCAGAAGGTCGAGCCATCCTGCGGCTGAACCTGTCGAAGCAGGGCCTGCCCGATCCCAGAGGAGCGCTGAGCCCGGCGCACATAGAAGTCGGCCAGGTAGGTGACGGTCCCGCGGCGGAGCAGCGTCGCAAAACCGAGGACCTGGCCGGCCCGCTCAAAGCAGTACATCTCGGCCGATTCCAGTTCGTGCTCGAGGAGGCAGAGGCTGCCGGGCGGCGGCGGGTCGGGATCATCTTCTATTTCGGCCTCGTACCAGATGTCATAGATCTGGGTCAGGTCGGCAACACCGGCACGGCGGATCGTCCCAGCCATCCTCGCGGCACCCCCCGGTCACCGGCCCAGTTTCTCCTGGACCGCCCGGACCTTGCCCTGTATCGTCAGCGGCTTGTCCCGGCGGTCGTCCAGTTTGATCGTCGTGGCCACGCGCAGCGCGCCCATGACAAAGGGCTGCTCGTGCATCTTCCGGGCAAGGGCCAGGAGGCGGTCAATCTCCCCGACCACGACCGTGCCCATCGCACCGAGGGTGTACTCCACGCCGGCCTCCTCCAGCACGCGGACGACCCCGGCGACGTAGTCGCTCAGGCTCGGCGTGCCGGTGCCGATGGGCACCACGCTGATCTCCATCATGGCCATTGGCGCTTCTACCTCCTACCCATGCCAGGCGGCCTCGCGGGGTTCCTCCTGCTTGGCTTTTTTTCGTCGCTTCTTTTTCCCCTTGGGCTTTTTCACGACTACCTTCATCAGTTCCTGTACCAGATGGGCCTCCGGCACGGCCCCCTCCACGCGGATTGTCTCGTTGATCACCGTCAGCGGGACACCATAAACGGCGTATTTGTTGGCCAGATGGGGGAACTCGACGGCCTCGACCGAATCGGCGCGGATGTGATCGCTGGCGATGGCCAGTTTGTGGGCCAACCTGACCGCACGTGGGCAGTACGGTCAGGTAGGGGTGACAAAGACCTGGATGTGTACCGGCCGATCCAGGCGGGCCAGTTGATCGAGCGTCGCTTCGCCCAGGCCGTGCTCGCCAGTGGAGACCTCGAGGATGTCCTCGATCAGGGCGGTGAACTCAAAGCCGCCGGTGAAACCGTAGTAGCGCACCCCATAGTCCCTGGCTCCGAGGATGGCGATGGCCGGGATCTTGTCCACGCCGTGCTCGCGCGCGGTGTCAGCGTCGGCGACGAAATCGTACGTCTCGACGGTGACCTTGTCGGAGAGCGAGGCTACCTCCTCGGCCATCTCCCGCGTCTCTCTACAGAAATCGCACTCGTGCTCCTGGGTGAAGACGAGGAGCCGGACGGGATCGCGGAGCCGCTCGAACCACTCCTTGATCGTCTGGCGGTCCTTTTGCTTGATCATCGGCATCGGTGCACCTCCTTTTCGTCCAGGGACAGCTGTCTCTCTACTGCAGGTTGGCACTCCGGGCCGGCCCATCTGGGACGTGGCTCCCCGGGACCCCGCTGCGGAGGAGATGCAGGCTATCCTGAGGAGGGCCACATATGACGCCGAAGTCGCCTGACGAGGAAACCGCCTCCGGCCGCTTCAGCGGTGCCTGGGAGGATCTGCTGAAGGAAGGGCAGGCCCCCGAGCTCGGCGGCCGCACTGTCCGCGAGGCTGCCGAGCGGGAGGAGAGCAAAGGCCGCCGCAAGACGCGGCCGATGCAGCCCACCGAGCAACGCCGGCGGAGGCGCAAGATCACCCCCGCCCTACCGCGCGCGCTGGTCGCAGACCTGCGCCGCATCTGCAAGGACTACGGCTGGGAGGCCGAGGATGGCGGCGGGATGATTGTCTCCACGGTCATCAGCAGCCTGCTCAGCCTGGTCATCCGGCTTTACCAGGCTGGCCAACTGGAACTCGTCGAAGAGGAAGGCGCGGTCCCGGTTCGCCAGCTCCGCTGCGGTGCGGGAGAGACCGCTGTCCAGGTGCTGCTGCCCCAGCCGCGGCCGCCGGACACGGAGACCATCAGCCCTACGCTGCCTGCTGAACTCATCTCCGAGCTCCGCGCGATTGGCCAGGACCTGGGCTACACCGACGGCAAAGGACACGGCGTGGTAGCGGCGAGCGTCATCCAACTGCTGCTGTGCGCGGCCGTCGATCTCCACGATCGCGGCCTGATCGAGACCGCTGAGGACACCATTCCCGTCACCACCCGGCGATTGTCCTGGAAAGCGCGGCGGCGAGCGGCGATGCCAGGGGTGCGCCAGTGAGCGTGGAAGTGGGGACACCAGCCGCCAAGAATAGCCGTGGAGTCCGGCATACGGAGTGCGCCAGTGGCAATGGAATCCGGCCTACTGGCGCACCGTTGGCAGCCAGCGCTCTAGGATGGCCTAGGAGCGGGGCTGTTTTCGAGGGGTATATCTCAGTACCCCCAAGCCCGCTGGCGCGCTGTAGGGCTTCCTGGCGCGTTCTGACGAAAGTGGGGAGGTGGCAGCGATGGCGGCAACCGGCATAGGAACGGGTCAGGCGAAGCGCATCAGCGGCCAGCTGGAGAAGGCCGGCAGCCATGAGCAACAACCCTGGACCACGCTGCGGGTGACCGGCCTCCTTCTGGTCATCGCCCCACTACTCGTCGGCTGCGCCCTGCTTGTCCAGGTGAACGGTGCGGCGGCGGCGAGCTGTGGCGCGGCCGCTGGAGCATTGGTGGTAGCCTGGCCCTGGTGGCGGATGTACCGGGCGATGCGCGAAAACGAACGCGAACATCCCGAGGAACGGCAGCGCCCCTGGTGGAAGCGCTGGCCATGGGGCTGCCCCCACCCGCCCGAGCCCAAGACCCGGGTCGACCGGATCTTTACAGCGATCGGTCTTGGCAGCGCGGCCGGCCTGGGCCTAATGGTCTTGGCCTGGCTATGCGGGCTTCTGTAACGGAGGGCGACAAAATGCGCGGTTGGTTCTGGGCACTTCTGATCATGGCCGGATTGGCGTTCCTGGCCGGCTGTCTCCTGGTCGGCGGCCAGCAAGACGACCCGCGCCGCTGGGCCGAGGCCGACGCCATCCGCGCGCAGGCGGAGGAGCAGCAGCGCTGGGCGCAGGCATCCGCACCGGTGCGCCTGGCACTGCTGGCGCTGGGGGGAGGGGGAGTGCTCACGCTGCTGTTGTTTGCCGGCTATCGCTTCGTCGAGCGCCGCACGCGGGTGATCTACCCCAATCGTGACGGGCTGCTGCCGGCGGTAGTGCTGAAACCCGGGGAAGTGCTGGTGGACGCCGGCGCGTTGTCCGGCCCCCTGGTGGTAGGCGCGGCCGGCCCCGAGTACCGGTTGCCGGCCAGCGCTATCCCCCAACTCCAGTCCGGGGCCAACCAGGGCGCGGCGACGAGCCGCACGATGCGCGCCTGGGCCACGCACGAACCCGCGGCCCGCGAGACGACGCCGGCGCCGCATTTCGTGACGCCGCAGCCGGTCCTCCCGCCGGTGGAGGTCCTCCCGGCCGACGAAACGCACGTGCTCCGCCTGCTGGAGGAAGGGGAGGACAAAGACTTGGAAACGTACGGAACCCACAGCGGGTTCCCGGGAGCGCCCCCATCCTCGGGGAGGTGACCATGGAATTGCCGGTGTCGACCGCAGAGCTGGATGAGCTATCCCAGGTGGCGCTGGACACGCTGGCCCAGCAGGGCCAGACGCACAAGCGGGGCGATGACACCGTGCAAGAGATCGTCTTCCGCAAGCGATCGGTCACGCGGGACGGCTCCCTGCTCATCCTGGAGGTAGACACCAGGAGATTGCCCTACCGGGTGCGCGTGGCCGACCTCACGGCGAAAGAAATGCTGCACCAACTGAGCGCCGCGCTGCACTACCGGGTGCGAGTCGCGAATGGGACGGGGGTGACCTACATCGTCCACCTGCGCCAGGGTGCACCCCGTCCGGAGCTACCCGACTGCGTGGACCTGGCCGACGTCTTGCCCCGCCATCCGCGGACCCCGTTCACTTTCCCCGTGGGGGAAGGCCGGCGCGGAACGGTGTGGAGCTCGCTCGGCGGGCACTTCCTGGTTGGCGGCGAGACCGGCTCCGGGAAGACGACGTGGCTGCTCTCCACGCTGCTGACCTTGACCCTGACTACCCCGCCCTCGGAACTGCAGCTGCTGATTATCGACCCCAAAGTGGTGGACTTTCTCCCCTTTGGGGACTCGCCCCACCTGGCCCTGCCGATCGCCTCGGACGTGGCCGCGGCCACCGCGGTGATCGACTGGTCGCTGGAGCAGATCGCCGCCCGCCAACAGCTGTTCGCCCGGTACTGTGCCCGCGACCTGACGGGTTACAACGCCCTGGCCGCGGAGCGGCTGCCGCGCATCCTGGTGGTGATCGACGAGGTAACCGACCTGGCGCTGCTGGCCGGCATGAACAGCGCTCTTTACCGGGGGCTGAAGAGCCTCAGCAGCAAGGCGCGCGCCTTCGGGCTCTCGTTGATCCTGGCCACGCAGCACCCCAAGGCTGAAGTTCTCAATACCCTGATCCGGGAGAACATGGGCGCCCGCATCGCCTTCCGCGTGGTCAGCGCCCAGCACAGCCGCACGATCCTGGACAAAGCAGGGGCCGAGGACTTGCCGCGCACTCCCGGCCGGATGGTCGCCCGGCTGGATGGGGGCGACTTGCAGGAGCTCCAGGGGTACCGTATCTCCGAGGAGGTCTTGCTCAGCCTGCGCAAACCGGTCGCCCCCATCGATCTGCTTGGCCGGGAGGCGCGTGCGCTGCTGCGCTATGCCGTCGAGCACCTGGACGGGTCTTTCCCCGAGGAGGAGCTCCTACGGGCCTTCCGGATGAGACGCGGCCCGTTCCGCGAGCTGAAGGACCGGTTGGAGCGGGCCGGCTACCTCCAACGGGGCAAGAACAATGCGCTGCAAGTCAATCGCGAGACAGCTTTCTAGGTTTGCCGGCTTGCGGGTTTGCAGCTTTGCCGGTGTGCCGGGCAGGCTGTACCCGACGATTGCTTTGCGGTGGTTTCAGGGACGTAGCGGCGGTGTGCTGAGCAGTAGGTACTGGAGGATCTGATGAGCGAAGAGCACCCATACACCAAGCAATTCCTGCGTGCGCAGAACCAAAAGGAACGCCTGGCGTTATTCGAGGACGCTGCTTTTCAGGCCGGGTTCTTGGCGGAGATGCAGGACCTGCAGGCCTGGGTGGAGTCGTACCGTCCGTTCGTGAGGGACGAGGAGCAGGACGCGGCCACGTGGCGCGCAGTACAGGGGCACCAGGAGATGCTGGAGGCCGTGAAGTGTAGTGAACCCCAAAAACTGGACAGTAGCGTTACGGGGTATGTGTGTAGTATAATGCTGTCCAACAGGAGGGTTCACCATGGGCAAGCCACGACGGGTCTTCGCGCCGGAGTTCAAGTTCCAGGTGGTCATGGATGTGCTGACCGGCCGGAAACGGCGGGCAGAAGCACTTCGGGAACACCAGATCAACGAGAGCACGTTGGACGGCTGGGTGCAGAAGCTCAAGGAGCGCGGTCCCAGCATCTTTGCCGACGAGGAACATGATAGCTCGGCTGAGCTGGCGCGAATCGCCGAGCTGGAGCGAGTGATCGGCCGGCTCACGGTCGAGCTGGAGGTGTCAAAAAAAGCCTCCAGTTGGCTCAGGTCTCGCTCGTGACCAAGCGAAAGGTCATCGAGGCTTTGTCGGAGGAGTACCCGGTGCGGCTGCTGTGCGCTGTAATGGACGTCAGCCCGAGCTCGTACTACTACACGCCCCAGGGGCGCGACGACCTGGGCCTGCGGGGGCAGATCGAGGACGTGCTGGAGCGCTTCCCGACCTACGGCTACCGGCGCGTCAGCGCCCAACTGCGCCGGGATGGCTGCCTGGGCGTGTTCAATGCCAAGCGGGTGCGCCGGGTCATGCGTGAAAATGATCTCCTGGTTCGGGTCAAGCGGCGGGTCAAGACGACCAACAGTGAGCACGGTTACGGCCGCTATCCCAACCTGGTCCAGGGCGTGGAGATCGTCCGGCCTGACCAGGCGTGGTGCTCCGACATCACCTACATCCAGTTGCAGCGCGAGTTCATCTACCTGGCCATCGTCCTGGACATCTTTACCCGCAGCCTGCGTGGTTGGGAACTGGGCCGCACGCTTTCGAGCGAACTGGCCGTGGGGGCACTGGAGCGCGCCCTGGTCACGCGTCGGCCGGAGATTCACCACTCCGACCAAGGGATCCAGTACGCGGCTCACGGGTACGTCGAGCGGCTGCACTCCCTCGGCGTGCAGATCAGCATGACGGCCAAGGGGCAGCCGACGGCGAACCCCTACGCCGAACGGGTCATCCGCACGATCAAAGAGGAGGAGGTGTACCTGGCGGACTATGTGGACTTTGCGGATGCGTGCCATCGGTTCGGTCATTTCATCGAGGAGGTCTATCAGACCAAACGGATCCATTCAGCCTTGGGCTATCTGACACCGGTGGAGTTCGAGGCGGCCTACTGGGCCGAGCGTGCCGTGACTCTGCCGGCGCAGGTCGGCGGCGGTCCGGCTCTCGTAGGGGCCGTCCCGCCACCGACCCCGCCGGCAAAACTGGTTACAGTCACCCCGTTCAGATAGGCTAAAAAGTGTCCAGTCAAAGGGGTGCACTTCAGTACCTCGCTACTGGCCCCGCTGGATCATCGACCTGGAACGCCGCGAGATGGTTGCCCTGGCTCTGCGTATGGGTCTGGAGGGGGCAGCGCAAGGGAGCATCCTAGCCAAGACACTCCTTTTCCCCAATCGGTCCAGCCTTGCCAGTTTCTTCCGAAACCCAACGTACTGCGGCTATCCTCCGTGGCATCTCAAGCACTATGGCTTGCAGGTCACCGACTGCATCGGTCGGCCACCTGTGGTCGAACCATACATCAGCATCAGCGACTGGTTGTGGCTACAAAAGGGGAGGGGCACTCATCCTGGCAACAGCGTGGATCCGCGCCGGGAGTTCGGGGGCTGGCCACTGTCCGGCCGGATCGCATGCGGTTATTGCCTGGCGGCCTGTCACGCCTGGGCCTACGTCGAGACTCGTCACTGCGAGGAGTGCGGCGAGCCCTGGCCGAGCAGCGAGCACAAGGTGTGCTCCTCGTGCGGCGCGCCCTATTCCCGGCGTGGCGGCACCTATCGCTACGGCTGCGGGGCCCACCACAGCCGGGCCGACCGCTGCTCACAAAGCGGCTACATCGCCGGACGGAAGGTTGAGAGCGCCCTCCTACGCGAGATTGCCCCGCACTTTGCGGCCGACCGGTTGGCCGAGATCGTCACCGACACCAACGCGGCCCTGGCCGCGATGCACCAGACCAACGGGCAACAGAGGGAGACACTGCTACAGAAGTTACAAGAGGCGGAATCCGGGGTAGAGAACCTCACAGAATCGCTTGACAAGGGGGGCTGGAGCGAAGCCCTCTCTGCCAGGCTCCGTACGAGGGAGCAGGAGGTCGCTACCCTCCGGGCCGAAGTGGCAATGCTCCCAGAACGAGGGCCGGTCCCGTACATCGCGACCGAGGACACCGAGGCACTGGCCGCCCTGTTCGAGTCGCGGGTCTTGCACCTGGACCGCCAGGGGCGCCGCCGGTTGTTCGAGGGCCTGGATATCCAGGTGCTCCTGTACCGGGAAAAAGCTGAGGCCACCATACCGTGGCCTCAACTCAACCTGCTTTTGCATCTAGAACAAGATCGTGACCCGCCCCCGTACTATCGCTCGTACCCCCAGCCGGATTCGAACCGGCGATCTCCACCTTGAAAGGGTGGCGTCCTAGGCCTCTAGACGATGGGGGCAGCACAACTCGGATTATAGTCCCGGCCGGCCCCCCTGTCAAGTCCGGCAACACCCGCGCTCGTCAGCGTCCTGTAATCATTCCCCCTGGTCTGTACGGTCCATATGTAGTACCATGGCCCCGTGCCGGCACTAGGTGTGCCGGTAGCATGGAACCGAAAAGGCGCCTACCACTTCCGTATCGCCGGTGGGTGCAAAGCTAACGGGCCGAGATCGATTGCGGACGACCGAGCTGCCGAAGTTCCAGAAGCTCGGTCGCCCGCTGTCTTCAGCGCGGCAGCTCTTCTTCCACAGGCGCAACGGCGCGGCAGCAGTCCTAAAGAGGTTACCGTCAAAGGAGGTGTTCCATGGGTTGGGGATAACAGTCCTTCCCTGATCGCTGCACCTCTCGGCTCGCCATGTGTTCCCGCACGTGGGCCGGGGCGGTGGCCATCCGCCGAGCGGATAGCCCCCGGCCGGCCGCCTGAGTCGACAAGGAGGTTCCGATGGGCTGGGGCAAGCGCGCACTGATCTGGCTGCTCTACGTGGGTCTCTTCGCCGTCGTCGTGATCAACGGCATGGGCTGGGGCGGCGGTTTCCCCGGCTAGTCCGGCGCCGTCTCTCTCTCGCTGAACAGAACAGGAGGACTTCCATGGGTTGGGGCAAGCGGGCACTGATCTGGCTGCTCTACATCGGGCTCTTCGCGGTCGTCGTCATCAACGGCATGGGCTGGGGCGGCGGCTTCCCCGGCTAGTCCAGCACGCACCTGCCCACTGCAAGGTGCCAGGACGGCTCTCCCCGCGCGGGGCCGGCCCGGGCGGCGGCAGGTACAGCCTGCAGCGCGCTCCGGGCAGCGGACCCCGCCGCACCGCGCCGTACGGCCCCAGTCGCGGGCTGCCCGGGCCAGCACGATCTGGCCCGGCTCGCGCACGAGCGACAGGTCGCGCCCGGTCCCGCGCGAGCCTGCCTGGAGACAGGGGCTCTGCCGCATTCCCCCGGCGTTTCTCCGCGCTCCGTAGATCCCTGCTGAGAACGGCGACCCCGCTCCGCAGGGAATCCTGCTTCGCGCTTGCGCGCCCGGCCTCCTTGACGCGCGCGGCACCCCACGCTATAATGCGCTGGGTCCAATCGCGGCACATCAGGAGGCGTCCTTGAAAGAGCTCAGTTGGCCAGCCCGCCTGTACATCCTGGGAACCTGTGCCCTCACGGCCGTCCTGATCGTCTGGCAGTGCCTACGCTTCCCCGTCCGCCTGGACACGCCGGAGCGGCTGGTCCCCTTTGTCGTGGGCGTGCTTCTGGTGACCGTGGCCTCGGTCCGGCCCATCAAGCTGCCGCGCACGGCCCACCTCTCCCTGGGGAGCGTCTTTGGCCTGTCGGCGCTCTGCCTCTTCGATCCGGCCTTCGGCGCATTGCTCTTCTTGCTCGGATTGAGCCTGGCCTACGGCTACAACTACTGGCGCCACCACAGGGTGGTCCAGTGGAGATGGTACCAGATCACCTTCAGCATCGCCGTGCAAGTCCTGTCGCTGGACCTGGGTGGAGAGCTCTATGTGCTGCTGCACCAGGGCAACATCAACCCGGTCATCTCCTGGGAGAACGCCTTCTCCTTCATTGCCGCCGGCCTCGTCTTTGTGCTGCTGAACGGTCTTCTCATCGCCGTCGTCATCGGCCTGACGGAGCGGGTCAGCCCCCTGCAGGTCATGTGGCTCAACCGGCAGGGCTCGATGCTGCAGTTTGTCGCCAACGTGCCCCTGAGCGGCATCGTGATCGCCCTGTACGAGAGCCGGCCCTGGGCCGTTCTGCTCATCCTGCTCCCGCTGATCGCTATCCACCTGTCCCTCGAGGAAGCCGCCCTCCTGAGGAAGCACACCCAGGAGACCCTGCAGTTCGTGGCCAGCCTGGTCGATGCCCGCGAGCCGCTTACGGCCAAGCACTCACGGCAGGTCACCCAGTACGCTGCCGTGATCGCCCGCGAGGCGCAGGTGCCCCTGCGCCTGCAGGACAGGATCCTGGTAGCCGCGACGCTCCACGACCTGGGCAAGCTGTCGATTCCGGAGGCCGTCCTGCTGAAGAGGACCCGCCTGCAGCCGCAGGAATGGGAGTCCATCCGCGCCCACCCGAGCGTCGGGGCCGTCCTGGTGCAGCGGCTCGTCTTCTTGCGCGAGGCGGAGGAGATCATCCGCTGCCATCACGAGCGGTACGACGGGACGGGTTATCCCGCCGGGATGGCCGGTGAGAGCATCCCGCTCGGAGCCCGCATCCTGGCCGTCGCCGACGCGCTGGACGCCATCACGGCGGACCGCCCCTACCGCCAGGCGTCCACCCTGGAAGAGGCCCTCAAGGAGATCCGCGACCACGCCGGGACCCAGTTCGATCCCGAGATTGTGGCCGCCGCTCTGCGCGCCCGCCCGCAGCTGGAGAAGGCGTACGCGGAAGCGCGGGAGCTCGCGCCTGCCGACTGACGACGCAGGCGACGGCCCGCCCGCCACTACCTCGCGGCCACGATCCAGGAAGATGCCGGGGGAGAACAGCCGCGCTGCGGCGCAGGTGTCACGCCGACTCCCATGCCAGCCCCGCCACGCGCCCCGATTGGCGAAAACTCGCCGAACCTTTCACGCGGTCGAGCGGCCAGATCATCCGTGTATCCGTGCGGCTCGTCCGTACCGCGCCGGTCGGCTTCTTGCCAAAGCCCGAGGCGACGGGGAAATCCGTGTGTCAGGTTCGCTCCCGCACCCACTCCCGTGCCCAGGCATCGGCGGCACGGATCGCCGCCAGGTCCATCCGGCCGGCCGGCCGGTGCGCCGCCAACGCCCCCGCGATCAGCCTGGGGATGTCGAGGAAGCCGATCCGCCCTTGCAGGAACAGCTCTACCGCCACCTCGTCGGCCGCCGCCAGCACCGCCGGGTAGGTCTGCCCGGTCACGCCGGCCTGCCGGGCCAGGCCCAGGCAGGGGAAGCGCTCCTGGTCGACCGGCTCCAGCGTCAGCGGGCCGGCGCTGCTCCAGTCCAGCGCCGTGTAGCGCGCCGGCAGCCGCTCAGGGTAGCCCAGGGCATACTGGATCGGCAGGCGCATGTCCGGGAACCCGAGCTGCGCCTTGATCGAGCCGTCGCGGAACTCGACCATGGAGTGGATGATGCTCTGCGGGTGCACCAGCACCTCGATCCGCTCGTAGGGCAGGCCGAAGAGCCAGTGCGCCTCGATCACCTCCAGCCCCTTGTTGAACAGCGTCGCCGAGTCCACCGTGATCTTGGGGCCCATCCTCCAGGTCGGGTGGCGCAGCGCGTCGGCCGGGGTGATGCCGGCCATCTGCTCCGCCGTCCAGGTGCGGAACGGCCCGCCCGACGCCGTCAGGATCAGCCGCTCCACCGCCGCCGGATCCTCTCCTTGCAGGCACTGCCACACGGCGCTGTGCTCGCTGTCGATGGGCCGCAGGGTCACACCGTGCGCGCGCGCCTCGGCGGTGACGATCTCCCCGGCCATCACCAGTGCTTCCTTGTTGGCCAGGGCCACCTCTTTGCCGGCGCGCAGCGCCGCCAGCGTCGGCGCAAAGCCGGCCGCGCCGCTCGTGGCCACCACCACCTGGTCCACCTCGGGGGCACAGGCCAGCGCCACCAGGCCCTCTTCGCCGTAGAGGACGGGCACGCCAAAGCCGTCCATCGCCACGGCCGGATCCCCCTGCACCACGCAGGCCGCCCGGAATGCGGCCGCCTGCTGCCGCAGCATGTCCACGTCGCCGCGCGCGGCCAGCCCGTGGACGGCGAATACGCCCGGGTTGGCCGCCACCACCTCCAGCGTCTGCCGGCCGATCGAGCCGCTGCTGCCGAGAATGGCCAGGCGCTTCATCACGGCACCACGTGCAGGAAGTAGTAGACCACCGGAACGACAAAGAGCAGGCTGTCCACCCGGTCCAGCATGCCGCCGTGGCCCGGGATCAGCCGCCCCGAGTCCTTCACCCCGGCCTGGCGCTTGAGGAGCGACTCGGCCAGGTCGCCTGCCTGGCCGACCACGCCGACGATCGACCCCAGCGCGGCGGCCCAGGCGTAGGAGAGGCCCAGCCCCAGGAGCGGAACCAGCCCTACGGCCACGCCGATGCTGGCGAGGAAGCCGGCCACGGCCCCCTCCCAGCTCTTCTTCGGGCTGATGGAGCGGCTCAGCCGGTGCCGGCCCCACAGGCTGCCGACGAAGTAGGCCGCGGTGTCGCACAGCCAGACCATGAGGAATGCCGCCAACACCCACCAGGCCCCCGGCCCCAGGTCCGGTGCTCCCAGGACCTGCCAGAAGGGCGGGGCGGCTGGCCGCGCGGCCTCGCGCAGCAGGACAAAGTGCGCCAGGGGCCAGGCCACGTAGAGCGTCCCGGCCAGCGTCAGCGCCCAGTCGGTGAGGGCGCCGCCGCGGTCGGGGCGCAGCAGCTGCCCGGTCAGCGTGAGCAGCACCGCCAGGGCCAGCGCCGCGCCGATGCCCAGGCCGTCGGGCCGCAGGTAGGCCGCCAGGAGCACGGCCAGGGCGCTCAGGTAGCCGGCCCAACGCACCGGGCGATGGCCGGCCGCGGCAAAGAGGTGGTAGAGCTCATCCAGGGCAATGCCCGCCGCCAGGGCCACGAGCAAGGCCAGCCATGGCTCGCCCAGGGCGACGACTACCAGCACCACGGGGATGAGGACGATGGCGCTGAGGATGCGCAGGCGCAACATGGCCACCCCCTGCGAAGGAGTTCAAGGGCCCAGCCTCTAGCCTCTAACCTCCAACCTCCAACCTCCAGCCTCCAACTTCCAGCTTCCAGCCCCTAACGATTCCCCCCAACCAGCCCCCCAAACTTGCGCACCCGCTGGCCGTACGCCTCGATCGCCCGGCGCAGGTCCTCCTTGCCGAAATCCGGCCAGTAGGTCGGCGTGGAATAGAACTCGCTGTAGGCAGCCTGCCAGATGAGAAAGTTGCTCAGACGCATCTCCCCGGCCGTGCGGATGATCAGATCGGGGTCGGGGCAGCCGGCGGTGCAGAGCGAGGCCGCCACCAGCTCCTCGGTCACCTCGGCAGCGGAAACCCCTGCCTCGACGATCCTCCGGACCGCGTCGGCGATCTCGGCCCGCCCGCCATAGTTCAGGGCTACATTGAGGACGAGCCGCTGGTTGTGGCGGGTCCGCTCGATGGACTGCCGGATCTTGCACTGCAGTTCCTCCGGCAAGCCCTCCAGGCGGCCGATGTGCCGAACCTGCACCCCGTTGCGGTGCAGGTTCTCCGTCTCCCGGTCGATGACCTCGCTCAGGATGCCCAGCAGCCCGCGCACCTCCTCCGCCGGCCGGCTCCAGTTCTCCGTGGAAAAGGCATAGATGGTCAGGACGGCGATGCCCTCCTCGACGCAGGCCTCGACGATGCGGCGGATGTTCTCCGTGCCGGCGCGATGGCCGGCCAGGCGGGGCAGGCCGCGCCGGCGCGCCCAGCGGCCGTTGCCGTCCATGATGATGGCGACGTGCCGGGGGCGAGGCAGGTCTCTCTTCTGCGCGCGCTTCGGCTCTCTGGCCATCGAGCCCTCTTCGAGTCTATCTCAAAACCACAAAGGCACAAAGACACCATGTCGATAGGGACCCGCTACACTATTCTCTTGGTGCATTCGTGCCTTGGTGGTCGATTTGGAATAGTTTCCTGGAAAAGCCCATCCCGCCGGAAGCTCCACGGGCCGGCCGAGGGACCTAGACCTCCATGATCTCCTTCTCTTTGGCCGCACCGACCTCGTCGGCCTGCTCGGAGTACCGCTCCGTGACTTTCTGCACCTCGTCCTTGCCGCGGAAGAGGTCATCCTCGCCGATCATCTTTTCCTTCTTGGCCTCTTCCATGTCGGCGATGGCGTCACGGCGGATGTTGCGCAGCGCCACCTTGCAGGCCTCCACCCGCTGCCGCACTCGCTTGACGAGATCGCGGCGCCGCTCCTCCGTCAGGTAGGGGATGGCCAGGCGGATGACCCGGCCGTCGGTCGTCGGGGTCAGTCCCAGGTCCGAGGTCTGGATGGCCCGCTCAATGTCCTTGAGGGCACTGAGGTCCCACGGCTGGATCACGAGCAGCCGCGGCTCGGGCGCGGTGATCCCGGCGATCTGGATCAGCGGGGTCGGCACGCCGTAGTAGCTGACCGGCAGGTGCTCCACCAGGGCCGGCGATGCCCGCCCCGTGCGCAGGGTCAGCAACTCCTCGCGGAGGGCATCCAGGCTCTTCTTCATCCGCGACTCGGCATCCTCGATGAGGTCTTTGATCATAGCGGCCTCCTTGGAAACTATCTCAAAACCACGAGGGCACAGAGACACCATGTCGATAAGCGTTCTTTTCCAATATCCTCTTTGGTGTCTTCGTGCCTTGGTGGTCCGTTCATCTTGGTGCCCCTGTGGCTTGGTGGTCGATTCGAGATAGTTTCGTGGCGACATGCGCTCAGCGGCGCAGATGGGACCCTCCACCCTCACTCCGGCACCGCTCCCAGGGGGGAGGGCAGTCCGCATCGGCGCAGACCAGCGTGCCCACGTGCTCGCCGCGCACGATGCGTTCCATCTGCCCGGGCGACTGCACGTCAAAGACGATGATCGGCATGTCGTTGTCCATGCACAGGGAAAGGGCCGTCGAGTCCATCACCTGCAGGCGGCGGTTGATCGCCTCCAGGAACGTGAGCCGCTCGAACTTGCGCGCGCCCCGGTCGCGACGGGGATCGGCATCGTAAACGCCGTCGACGCCGTTCTTGGCCATCAGGATCACGTCGGCCTCGATTTCGATGGCCCGCAGGGCCGCGGCGGTATCGGTGGTGAAGTAGGGGTTGCCGGTGCCGGCCGCCAGGATCACGACGCGCCGTTTCTCCATGTGGCGAATGGCCCGCCGGCGGATGTAGGGCTCGGCGACGGCCTCCATGCGGATGGCCGTCTGCACGCGGGTGAAGATACCCCGCTTCTCCAGGGCGTCCTGCAGAGCCAGGGCATTGATCACCGTGGCCAGCATGCCCATGTAGTCGGCCTGGGCCCGGTCGATGCCCTGCGCCTCGGCATCGCCGCCGCGCCAGATGTTGCCGCCGCCGATGACGACGGCCACCTCGACACCCAGGCGCACCACCGCCTCGATCTGGCCGGAGATGAACTGCAGCACCCCAGGATCGATGCCGTAGCCGGACCGGCCCATGAGGGCCTCCCCGCTCATCTTCACCAGGATGCGGCGGTACCGCGCCTCCGACATCGACCTCCTCCTGGTTTCGGTGAAGCCCTGCTGCACCCGGCTGACCGCGGAGCCCGGCCGTGCCCGGTGTCCACTGGGCCATAGGGCACGGCAGACGACGGGGATGTACTACACGCCGAGCTCGTAGCGCACAAAGCGCCGCACGACGATGTTTTCGCCCATCTTGACCACGATATCCGCGACAATGTCCCGCACCTTGCGTTCGGGATCGCGGATATAGGGCTGCTCCAAGAGGCACGCCTCCTCGATGAACTTTTTCAGGCGGCCCTCGACGATCCGCTCGAGAACCTGGGGCGGCTTGCCCTCGAACTCGGCACGGTGCTTGGCGCGCTCCTCCTCCAGTACCGCCTCCGGCACCTCCTCAGGGCGGACGAACCGCGGGTTGCTGGCCGCGACCTGCATGGCCAGCTCATGGGCCAGCCGGGAAAAGTCCTCGGTGTTGGCGACAAAGTCGGTCTCGCAGTTCACTTCGAGCATGACGCCGATGCGGTTGCCCTGGTGGACATAGCACTCCACCCGGCCCTCGCGCGTCTCGCGCTCGGCGCGCTTGGCCGCCTCGGCCAGGCCGCGCTCGCGCAGCAGGCGCACGGCTGCCTCCATGTCCAGCTCCGCCTCGATCAGGGCCTTGCGGCAGTCGAGGACCCCGGCACCGGTGAGCGCGCGCAGCTCTTTGATCGCTTCGATGCTGATCTCCAACGGTTCCTCCTCATCACCTGTGCTGCCACGCCGAGACCTCCGCAGCCACGCTGCAGCGGCACCCGGCAGCAATGTCACGGACAAGGCCTGCGCTACCGGCGGGAGGGCGTTACCCCTCTTCCTCGGTATCCTCGTCCCACTCCTCGTCCAGCTCCGCCTTGCGGCTCGCCGACATGGCCGCCTGGCGCTCCTCCATAGCCTCGGCCCGGAGGGTCTCGCGGCGCTGCTGGCCCTCCAGGACGGCGTCGGCGATCCTGCCGGCGATCAGGCGGATGCCGCGAATCGCGTCGTCGTTCCCTGGAATCGGATAGGCAATCAGGTCAGGATCGCAGTTCGTGTCGACGATCGCCACCACGGGGATGTCCAGCTTGTTGGCTTCGGTGACGGCGATGTGCTCGCGGTGCGGATCGACCACGAAGATGGCCGCCGGGCGCTCCGACATCCCGCGCATCCCACCCAGGACGCGCTGCAGCTTGGCCAGGTCTTCCTCCAGCTGCTTGGCCTCCTTCTTGGGCAGGCGCTCCAGGTCCCCGGACGCCTGCCGTGCCAGGAGCTCCTCCATGTACTCCAGCCGGCTGCGAATGGTGACAAAGTTCGTCAGGGTGCCGCCCAGCCAGCGGTAGTTGATGTACGGCTGGCCACAGCGGGTCGCCTCCTCGGCGATGGCCGCCTGGGCCTGCTTCTTCGTCCCGACAAAGATGATCTTGCGCCCGCTCGCTGCCAGGCCGACGACGTACTCGTAGGCCCGCTTCAGGCTGTTGAGTGTCTTTTGCAGGTCGATGATGTGGATGCCCTCACGCTTGGCAAAGATGTACCGCTTCATCTTTGGGTTCCAGCGGCGCGTCTGGTGCCCAAAGTGCAGCCCGGCCTCGAGCAGGGCCTTCATCGTCACCAATGGTTCACGCTGTTCCATTCTCGAAACCTCCTCCGTTGACAGTCTTCCGCCCCCTTCCTCCCGGGGAGAACCCCGCCGGCCGTCGTCGGGGCACGGCTCCTCCGGTCCGGGGGCGTGCATAGTTTTGCCGCCCATTCAGCGGCGGGCGCTAGTATAGCACAAGATCGCCGTTTGCACAAATCGGCGCCGTCGGGGAGAGTCCCGCATAGGCACGGCCGTACCAAAGTCGCCGGCCTTGACCGGCAAGTGCCCGGCTCCGGCAACGGCCCGACGCCGCACATCCAGGGACACGGCAATGGTACGGCCATGCCGCACTGTACGCCGGCCGGGCACTTGCCATCCGCTGTGCATCGGCGCGACCTTGATATCGCCGTGCCCGCATAGGTCACCCGGTTGCATGCCATGACATGCTGTAGTACAATGGGGGTATCGGTGGCCCAGCGGGATGCTTCCAGCCCTGGTAGCGGCATAGACCCGTCACCGGGCAGCAAGGACAGGAGCAATGACCGGACAGATTCTCGGCAACCGCTACGAGGTACAGGAGCTGCTCGGCCAGGGCGGCATGGCGCAGGTCTACCGCGCCCGCGACCGCGTGCTTGGCCGCTCGGTAGCCATCAAGATCCTGCGCGCCGAGTACACCAGCGATGCCTCCCTGGTGGCCCGCTTTCAGCGCGAAGCGCGCGCGGCGGCCAACCTGGTCCACCCCAACATCGTCGCCATCTACGACGTCGGCCAGGACGGCACCCAGTTCTTCATCGTCATGGAGTACATCACCGGCTCGACCCTCAAGGAGATCATCCGCCAGCGCGCCCCGCTGACCGTGGACTTCGCCCTCAAGGTCACCGAGCAGGTCTGCGCCGCCCTGGAGTACGCCCACCGCCACGGTGTCATCCACCGCGACATCAAGCCGCAGAACATCCTGCTGAGCGAGGACGAGGAAGTGGTCAAGGTGGCCGACTTTGGCATCGCCAAGAGCCAGATCGACCCCGAGACCACCGCCGAACGACTGGCCATGGGCACGGTCAAGTACGTCAGCCCGGAACAGGCCCGTGGGATCGAGGTCGTCCCCCAGTCCGACATCTACTCGCTGGGCGTGGTCCTCTTCGAGATGCTCACCGCGCAGCAGCCCTTTGACGGCGAGACGCCGGTCAGCATCGCCCTGGCGCACGCCGAGGCCCCCCCGCCGCGGCCACGCGCGATCAACCCCTACCTCCCGCCGGCCGTGGAGGGGATCATCCTGCGAGCCCTGTCCAAGGACCCCGCCGATCGCTTCGCCAGCGCGCGGGAACTGCGCCAGAGCCTGGAGCGCTACCGCCTGGCCGGGTTCGAGGCCACCGGCCCGCTGCCCCAGGCCGCGCCTGCCATCCCGCTGCAAACGCCGGCCCGACCGGGCCGACCGCTCCCGGCCGGCCCCGGGGAAACGCACGGCCGCGCCGCCTACGCCGCGCCCCGCCGGCCGGTCGCCCCCGCCCGGTCGGGCGGCCTGGGCCCCCTGGGCATCGTCCTGCTGTCGCTCATCGCCCTGGGGCTCGTCGGCCTGGCGATCCTCCTCTCGCAGGCGTTCCCGGTGATCGTCCAGCCCGGCCCGACCCCCACCCCCACCATCACCCCAACCAGCACCCCACCCCCACGGATGCCCGTGCCCGACCTGCGCGGCTATACCCTGGATGAGGCCCGCGCGCGCCTGGAGCAGTCGCACCTGGTCCTGGCCATCGGCGCTCCACGCTTCGACCCCTCCTACGGACCCGGCCAGGTCGTGGACCAGACGCCCGAGTACGGCGTCTATGTCGAGCAGGGGACCATGGTAACCGTCTCGCTGTGGGACCAGCCGGGACTGGCCCGCGTGCCCCAGGTCGTCCAGTCGCGCTACGAGGCCGCCGTGCTGACCCTCAAGCAGGAAGGGTTCCGGGTGAAGCGGGAGGAGGTCGGCTGCACCAGCACCCCGGCCGGCTTCGTGGACCGCCAGGACCCGCGCGGCGGCGTCCAGGACATCCAGGGGATCACCGTCACCCTCTACGTGAGCATCGGCGATCAGGCAGTCCTGCCGGAACTGCTGCGCGTGCCGCTGGCCGAGGCCCAGCAGCGGGTCGAGGGCGCCGGCCTCACCTGGGGCTATCCCAACCCCCAGACCCAGGCCGACATGCCCCCCGGGGTCAACATCAACGACAAGGGCGCGCCGGGCCAGGTGATCAGCTACCGGGTCGTGGTCGGCAGCATCCAGTATACCGAACAGCAGATGCCGGCCGGGACGTACGTCACCTGCGGGACGATGGTCTACGTGGCCTACTATGCTACAACACCGCCCTAGGCTTCGGTTCCGCCAATGGGGACCATGGCCGGCCCGCCTCCTGGGCGGACTGGCCCTCCTCCTTCTGGGCGTCGCCGGCGGCCTGGCGGCCGCGCGCTACGGGCTGCTCCTGCCCGCCACGATCCTGGCCGGCCTGGCGCTGGCACTGGCCGCCCTCTTCCGCCCCTGGCAAGGCTTCCTCCTGGCGCTCCTCGTGGCCATCCTTCTGCCCTTTGCCGTCCTGCCGGCGCAGGTGGGGCTGCAGCCATCCTTCCTGGAACTGACGCTGGCCGGCCTGCTGGCCGGCTGGACGATCCCGCCCCTCCTGCGGGGCGAACGGCGCTGGCAGCTCACCTGGCTGGACGGGCTGGCCTGGATCTTTGTCGGGCTGACGGCGCTGTCGCTCCTCTTGGGGTTGGGCCGGGGCGTCGACGCCACGGTGCTGCACAACTATGTCAAGACACTGCTGGGGCTGCTGGTCTTTTTCGCCGCACGGCAGGTGCTGCGCAAGCCCGACCAGCTCCGCCAGTTCGTGGCCGTCCTGCTGCTCGCGGCCGGCCTGGCCGCCCTGCTGGGGCTCGTCCTGCACGCCCTGCCCGACAGCACCGCCCACAGCCTGCTCGTGCAGCTGGCGCCGCTGGGCTATCCGGCCGAGGGGCGGGTCTTGCGCTACGTCGAGGACAACCCCGCCGGCCTGGAGCGGGCCGTGGGCACGGCGGTCGACCCCAACAGCTTCGGCGGGATGTTGGCCGTGGCCGCAGCGGTGGCCCTGGGCGAGACCCTGGGCCGGCCCCGCTTCGCCCCAGGCCGCCGGGAGCGGACGGCGCGCCGGGGCGGCGAGACGGCAGGCCCACCGCCCGCCCGTGCGCAGCACGGCCGCGCCGGCCTGCCGCTCCCGCTGCTCTTGGCGATCCTGGGCCTGCTCGTCGCCTGCCTCTACCTGACCTACTCCCGCGCCGCCCTCGGAGGACTGCTCGTGGCGGCCGTCTTCCTGGCCGCGGTGCGCTACCGCCGGCTGTGGTGGGGAATCGTGCCCGTGGCATTGGCGCTGGTGCTGCTCCTGGCCGGCCTGGGCGGCGGCCCGGTGGTGGAGCGCTTCCGCCAGGGGCTGGCCTTCCAGGACCTGGCCAACCGCATGCGCCTGGCCGAGTACGCCAACGCCGCGGCCATCGTCCAGCGCTACCCTGCCTTTGGCGTGGGCTTCGGCCACGCGCCGGACATCGACCTGAGCACCGGGGTGTCCAGCCTGTACCTGACCATCGCCGAGCGGATGGGGCTGGCCGGCCTGCTGTCGTTCCTGGGGTTTGCCGGAGCGGCCGTGTGGCATGCCCTGCGGTCGGCGCGGCGGGTGCCAGCGACCGGGCCCGGCGCCCCTCCTGCCGACGATCCGGCTCCCCGACTGCTGGCCCTGCTGGCCGGCGCCGTGGCCGCCCTGGCCATCGGGCTGCTGGACCACTACTTCTTCAACCTGGAATTCCCCCACATGGCCATGCTGCTGTGGGCTCTCCTGGGGCTGGCGACTGCCCAAGCCGGCGCAGGCCCCGATGGCCAGGAACCGGAACAGGCCCAGGGCATGCACTCCAGCGCCGGCGGCCGCTAGCGGCTAGCGCCTCCAGGTCCGCTGCACGAGCTCTCCTGGCCGCCCCTGTGGCCCCAGGTCCTCCCCGTTCAGGATCACCCGCACGGCCCCGGCGTTGTAGAAGAGGATGGTCAGCTCCTGGCGGGCCGAGAAGCTGATCCGGGCCCCCTCGTAGAGGATACCGGCAAAGACCCTGACACCATCGACCGAGACCTGGACGGCGCAGGAGCCGCTGACTACCAGCGACGCCTCCAGGCCGGCCGGCGGCGTCGGGGTGGGGGCAGGCGCCGGAGTGGCCGCCGGCGTCGGCAGCGGGAACATCTCCGCCGTCCAGGCGCGCTCGACAACCTCGCCGGGCCGGCCCTGTACCCCCTGATCGTGCCCGTTGACAACCGCGTGCACGCCACCGGCATTGCCCAGGCGCAGGCGCAGCTCCTGCGCGGCGGTGAAGGTACGCGCCGACCCGGCCGGCAGCGTTCCCTCGAAGGCGACCGTGTCGTCGGCAGTGACCAGCATCCAGCAGGGCGCGCTGATGGTGAGCATGGCCTCCAGCCCGGCGGCATGGGCTCCACCGGCGGCGGGAGCGGTCGGCACAGGGGAGGGCGTGGGGGCCAGCGTCGGTGCCGGCGTCGGCGTGGGCAGCGCCGTGGGGGCGGGCAGCGCCGTGGGCACAGGAGAAGGCGTGGGGGCGGAGGACAGCCCCTCGCGCGTCCAGCTCCGCTCGACGACCTGGCCGGGCTGTCCCTGCACGCCCAGGTCCTGGCCGTTCAGGGTGGCCTGCACCGCGCCGGCATCCCCCAGGCGCAGACGCAGCTCCCTCGTGGCGGCGAAGGTCTGGCTGGCGCCTGCCGGTTGTACGCCCTCATAGACCACCGTGCCATCGGCCGTGACCTGCAGCCAGCAGCGCGCGCTGAAGGAGAGGTTCAGCTCCAGGCCGCCCGGCCCGGGCGTGCTCGTGGGAGCACGGGTAGGTGTGGGGGATGCCGGCGGGCGGGGCACGGCCCCCGGGGTCGTCCCCTCGCCGATGGCGAACAGGATTCCCCCCTCCGTGGCGGCGTACAGGCGGTGCGGCACCAGGGCGCCGCCGGTGACCAGCCCGCCTCCCTCGAGAGGTACCTGCCAGGTGCGCTCCGTCTTGCCGGGCTCGTTGAGGCCGCAGCGGTAGTCGGGCCCGCTGTAGCGCGACAGCGCATCGCAGGTGTAGATCGCCCCATTCTCCCCGGCCGCGACGACGATGGCATCGCCGCCCTGGGGCCGAATGACTCCCAGCACGCGGCCCGTGGGGTCGAGCCAGACCAGGTCGCTCTCCCAGGTGGTATAAGCCAGCCAGACCGTTCCGTCCGTGGCCACCCCGGCGTCCTCCGGCTGGTCCAGCCGGGCGATGCTGCGCGCGTCCCAGCCGGCGGTCTGCACAACCTCGCCCGCGGCCCCGGTCCAGCGCCACTCCGAGACGGTGTGCCCCGAGCGCAGGTACGTGCGGCCGTTGGCCCCGCTGAAGAGTTGGTCGACATCGAGCGCCAAGCCCAGATCGACCAGCGCACCGCTCTGGACGTCGATCGCGACTTCCTCCCACCAAAGGAAGGCGCCATCGGGGCTGAGCGCGGGCGGCTTGGTACGGTACTTGGTCCGAGCCCTGGCTTCCCACAGTGCCTGGCCGTCCGCCGTCACCGCCTCGACGCGGCTGCCGATGGCATAGTAGATGGTCCCATCGGGAGCGACGAGCGGTCCCGAGATGGCCACCCCCTTCTGCTGCGGCTCCCAGTGCCAGCGCAGGGTGCCGGCAGAGGTGAACGAGGAGAGTCCTCCCTTCTTGTCGGCCACGTAGACGTTTCCGGACTCGTCCAGCCCCGGTGCGCCGACGACTCCGGCGCCCACGGAGGCCTGCCACAGGACCTGCCCCGCGGGATCCAACGCGTACAGAGTCCCGCCCTTTGAGCCGATGTACACGGTGCCGTCGGCGGCCACGGCCGGCCCGTCGGAGAAACCGCTACTGTCGTAGAACTCCCAGTACACCTGGGGGTCCTGGGGGCCGGGGCTGGCCGTGTAGAGGGTCCCGTACGGATCGTGCCGGGTCGAGGCCCACAGGTGGCCGCCGGGCACGGCCATCGATTCGACCGGAACGCCGGCCCCTGCCCAAGACGGCTGCCCGGCCTGCACGCGCCACCAGACCAGGAGGCCGACGAGGACAACCGGCACAAAGCTGATCAGGGCGACGGCGACTGTGCGGTTCTCGCGCGTCCACTGGACCACGCGGCCCATCATGCGCCCCTCCAGCCAGGTGCCAAAGCCGTTGGCGGAGCGCCGCAGGAGCCCCCGCCGGCCCAACTGCTGCTGGGCCAGGCGTTGGCGCAGCCCCTCGCCCAACAGGTTGAAGCCGAGAATGATGACAAAGATCGTGCTGCCGACGGAGAACATCGTCCAGGGAAGGCCTTTCAGTCCCAGGCTCGACAGGCTGCCGAAGGAGGTAGCAAGCATCTGCCCCAGCTCGGGCATGCCGGTGATGCGGCCGGCCACAAAGTCGGCGACCTCGATCCAGACATCGCCGCCCAGGAAGTAGCCCAGGAAGCCCAGGCCGGCTGTGGCCATCAGCGTGCCGCTGATCTCAAAGGCCACCAGCATCACCACCATGGGCTGTACCTGTCGCCACACGTGGCGCAGTAGGATGTTCAGCTCGGATTGCCCCAAAGCACGCGAGGCCTCCACGTAGAGCTCGCCTTTGACCTTGCGGGCCTGCTCGCGGACGATGCGCGCCGTCTCGGCCCAGCCGGTGAGCGACAAGCCGATGATAAAGGCCGGCAGCCCCACCTCGGCTCCCACGGCGGCGATCGCCGCCAGCGCCACCATCAGGATGGGGACGGCCAGCGCGCCGGCGATGAGCGTGTCCAGGAAGCGACCGGCCCGGCCATTGGACCAGCCGGCAAAGAGCCCGATCACCGTCCCCAGCACCAGCCGCACCGCCGCGACGATGACCACCATCACCAGCGTCGGCGCCACGGCCCAGAGCAGCCGGCTGAGGTTGTCGCGGCCTTGGGCATCCGACCCCAACGGATAGCCCGGCACGGTAAAGGCCGGAAAGGGAGCGCTCTGCCAGCTATCGCCGACGCGGATGATCGTGCGGCGTTCCAGGGGATCGCGCGGGGCCAGCTGCGGTCCAAAGACCGCCACAAATATCACGGCGAGGACAATCAGCGCGCCCAGCAGCAGCGGCCAGTTGATGCGCCGCCAGAGGGAGCGGCTCTGGGCCACGTCGCGGCGGACAACCTGCGCCAACAGCTCGTCGGTCGAGATGTCGCTATGTTGGGACACCAGCTACCTCCTCGGCCTCCACCCGCAGGCGCGGATCGATCGCCCGCACCGTAATGGAGGCGGCCAGGTCTGTCAGCAGGAAGAGTGCCGCCAGGACCGTGAGCACGGTGGCCACGACAGCGGGATTGAGGTAGACCGGGGAACCCGTGGAGCTGCTGATGGCCGGAGGGATCAGTGTCTGGGCAAAGAGGTAGCCCAGGCCGGGCCATCGGAAGAGCCACTCCACCAGGATCAGCTCGCCCACGAGCAGGCGGAAGGAGCTAGCGATGGTCAGGACGACCGGCGCCAGGATGGCGCGCAGGGCGTGCCTCCAGCGCACCACGGACCAGGAGTTGCCGAAACTGCGCGCCGATACGACGTACAGCTTGCCCAGCTCGTCCACCAGCAGTCCGGCGGTGAGCTGGGCGATCTGCACGGTGGGACGCACCAGCAGGGCCAGGGTCGGTAGCACGAGATGCTCATCCCACCCCATGCCCTGCATCGGCAGGAGCAGACCGGTGGAGCCCTCCACGACGAGGGAAAAAACGCCCAGGAGCAGGAGCGTGCCCAGGTAGAAGCTCGGCATGGCTAGGCCGATCGTGGAGAGGATGGGCAGCCAGCGCGCCTGGCGCGGCGGGTTGGTACGGGCGGCCAGCGCACCCAAGGTCAGGCCAAGGAAGATGCTGGCGCACATGGCAATCGCCAGCAGGCCCAGGCTGGCGGGAATCGCCCGGCCGATCAGGTCGGCGGTGGTGATGGTGGTGGACTGGCCTGAGGCGACCGTGCCAAAGTCCAGGCGCAGTGCCCTCTCCAGGTAGCCGAAGTACGAGGAAAAGAGCGGGCCGGGATCGGGCCGGCCCACCAGATACGGCGTGCGGGCCGCCCGCAGGGGTAGCACGATGTGGGCGTAGGAGTATCCCAGGAAGTCGATCAGCAGGAGGGCCGGCGGGATCAGCGCCAGACGACGCAGGATGAACCGAAGCATCGAGAACCTCCAGACGACCGGCAGCGGCCGCGCCGTGCCACCTCATGGGGCCGGCAAGGGGCAACTCCCCTGCGGCGGCGACACCATTGTACGCCTTCGGGCCGCCCGGGTCAATTGATCGGGCTGAGATCCGGACACAAATGCCGGCGCATCACGAATGGTGGGCCGAGACTCCGCTCGCAGCCGTGGAAACGCCCGCCATAGCGGGTCACGAGGCCCATCCAGCAGCGCTGGGGGCCCACCGAAATGGGTCGCGTCGAGATATGTCCGGATGTCAGACCAGGCAGCACATCACCGCCGATGCCGCGCGGGCCGGTCCGCAACTGTGCTCAACGATGTTGTCTTTAGTATACCATGTCTCGCCTCAGAGGCATCCGACAAATGACGTATGCGGCGTGACGGGTCCGGGAGATGGGCACTATGGTAGGGTGTGCGGGCCCCCCGGTGATGGTACGGCGATATCAAGCTCGCGGCGGTGCACCACGAATGGCAAGTGCCGGGCCTGCCCGAAGCGCGGGACAGCCGCACCATTGCCGCGTCCCGGAATGCGCGGGGCCGTGCCGTTGCCAGAGCCCGGCACTTGCCGGTCAAGCCTGGCGACTTTGGTATGGCCGTGCGGGGATGGTTGCCCATTTGCACGCGGCCTGTTTTTCGGTTACAATGCACCCGGCCATCGGCAGCGCGCTGCCGACGTATCGAGAGCAGAGGGCGAGCGCCCAGTAGAAGGAGGTTCCCATGGCAGTACGTGTTGGCATCAACGGTTTCGGCCGCGTCGGCCGGCAGGTGTACAAGGCGATACTGGACTACTATCCCGAGGAGTTGGAGGTCGCGGCGGTCAACGATATCACCGACGCCCCGACGCTGGCGCACCTGCTGCGCTACGACTCGGTCTACGGCGGGTTCGAAGGCGAGGTCGAGGCAACCGCCAACGGGCTGCTGGTCGACGGCCAGGAGGTGCGCGTCCTGGCGGAAAAAGACCCGGCCGCCCTGCCGTGGGCCGACATGGGCGTGGCCGTCGTCGTCGAGTCCACCGGGCGCTTCACCGAGGCCAACAAGGCCCGCGCCCACATCCAGGCCGGGGCGAAAAAGGTCATCATCACCGCGCCGGCCAAGGGCGAGGACATCACCATCGTGCTGGGGGTGAACGAGGAGCGCTACGAGCCCGACAAGCACCACATCATCTCCAATGCCTCCTGCACGACCAACTGCCTGGCCCCCGTGGCCAAGGTCCTTTACGACAAGTTCGGCGTCGTCCGCGGCCTGATGACCACCATCCACTCCTACACCGCCGACCAGCGGCTGGTCGACGCGCCGCACAAGGACCTGCGCCGCGCCCGCCACGCCGCCATGAACATCGTCCCCACCACCACCGGGGCAGCCAAGGCGCTGGGGCTGGTCCTGCCGGAGCTCAAGGGCAAGTTCGACGGCATTGCCCTGCGCGTGCCCACGCCCACCGTCTCCGTCGTCGACTTTTTCGTCGAGCTGGGCCGGCCGGCCACCGCCGAGGAGATCAACAACGCCTTCCGCCAGGCCGCCGAGGACGAGCTGGACGGCATCCTGCTGGTCAGCGACGAGCCGCTGGTCTCCTCCGACTTTATCGGCGCGGACTACTCCAGCATCGTCGACGCCCCGCTGACCCTGGTGATGGGCGGGACCATGGCCAAGGTCATGGCCTGGTACGACAACGAGTGGGGCTACTCCTGCCGCGTCGCCGATCTGACGGCGATGATCGCGGAGATGCTGTAGCACGATAGCCATCGGCGGTCGGTGATCAGCCCTGCGTGCAGAGTGTGGTTGCCGAGGGCTGATCGCTGACCGCCGACAGTTGAGCGACGACAGAGATGACCGACGAGCGCCTGCAGCCCGGCTTCACCTTCACCCAGACGGCTCTGCGCACCTACCAGGAGTGTCCCTACCGCTTCTACCTGCGCTACCTGGCGAAGGTGCCCTGGCCGGCCTGGCCGGCCGAGGCTGCCACGGCAGCCGCCCTGGAGCGCGGCCGCCGCTTCCACGAGCTGGCCCGCCAGCACTTCCTGGGCCTGGAGGCGGGCGAACAGGCCCGCGCCGCCGGTGGCGACCTGGCAACCTGGTGGACCGCGCTGCAGACCGCCCCGCCTGACCTGGCCGCCTGGCCACGGCGCCTTCCCGAGGCCGGCCTCTCCGTCCCCCTGGGCGAGTACCGCCTGGCGGCGCGCTACGACCTGCTGGCCATGGGAGAGGAGAGTGCGCTGATCGTGGACTGGAAGACCGGCCGGCCGCTGCCCGCGGCGGCGGCGCTGGCGCAAGACACCCAGACGCGCGTCTACCTCTACGTCCTGGCCGAGGGCAGCGCGGTCTACGCCGGCCGGCCGCTGGCCCCGGACGCGCTAGCCTTGCTGTACTGGCATCCCGCCGGCCCGACACAGGTGCGGCTGCCCTACTCGCAGGCCCGCCACCGGGCCGATGGCGGCTTTCTCGGCGCCCTGGTGCAGGAGATTGCCGCCCGGCGGCCGCAGGAGATGGCCCGCACCACGGACGAGTGCGCCTGCCGGCAGTGCGCCTACGCCCCGCTCTGCGGACGGGAGGGCCGGGCGGCGGGAGAGTGGGAAGCGGAGGAAGAGCCCGCGGTCGAGGCCGAGACCTGGATCGCGGAGCCCTCCTAGCCGCGCTATCACACCGTTGTCCATGGCAGCCCAGCACACGCTCCGAGCGGCAAAGACCCGCCGAACCGTTCACGCGGTCGGGCGGCCAGCGCATCCGCGTATCCGTGCGGCTTGTCCGTACCGCGATGGCCGACTTCTCGCCAAAGCCCGAGGCGCGGGGGATATCCGTGTGTCATACTTCCTCTCGTCCGCCGTATAGTCCTACAGCGAACGGAACCACGCTGGAGGACGGACAAGGATGGCCACGTTGAGCCTGTTGCGAACCTCCACGTCGACGGCCAGGCCGGCGAGCCTGAGCGAAGCGGACTTTTCCCGCCTGTACCAGGGCCAGCTCGGCCCCGTCCTGAACTATGTCCGCTACCGCCTGGGGCCTGCCGAAGCCGAGGACGTCACCGCCGACATCTTCGCCCGCACCTGGGCCCGCCGCCAGGAGTACGATCCCCGCCGGGGGACAGCAGAAGCCTGGCTATGGGCCATCGCCCGCAACGCCACGAGGGACCACCTGCGCCGGCATCGGCCGGCCGGCAGGGAGATCCCGCAGCACTTGGCGGCGACCCAGGATCCCGCGGACGAGGCCGGCCGGCGCGAGGAGTGGCAGCAGGTCCAGGCCGCCCTGCAGCGCCTCAGGCCGATCGACCGGGAGATCATCGCCCTGCGCTTCGGCGCGGGCGAGACCAACCGGGCCATCGCCGCGCTGCTGGACCTGAGCGAAGCCAACGTGGCCCAACGGCTGCGGCGGGCCCTGCGCACCTTGCGCCGCCACCTGCAAGGAGGTGAGCAGCCATGACCGAACTGACCGAGCAAGAGTTCGAGGCCCAGCTCGCGGCCCTGGAGCGCGGGGAAGCGCTTCCCGCAGGGCTGCCGGCGGAGGACGCCGCCGACCTGGCCCTGGCCGGCCGGCTGTTCGCCCAGCGCGTCCAGCCCGGCCCCGATCTTCTGGCCGCCGTGCAGCGCAGCACGGCCGCCCTCCCTCCGGCGCGCCGGTTCCGTTGGCCCTGCTTCGACCTGAAGGCGCCGGCAAGGAGGAAACCGATGTCCGCTCGTCGCATCCCCGCGTGGCAGCGGGTAGCCGTGGGCCTGGCCGTCCTGGTGCTTGCTTTCGGCATCACCATGGCGGCTTTTCCCAGTGCCCGCGCTGCCGTGCTGGACCTGATCCGCCAGATCGGCGGCGTCACCATCGTCGAGACCGAGCAGTACCCCCACCGCCCCGAGCAGCGCCAGGGGGGCTCCATGAACATGCACGACACATCGCCCGAAACGGCCCCGGAGCAGACCTTCACCGTGCAGACCTACAGCCTGGCCGAGGCCCGGGCCCTGCTCCCCTTTGACTTTGCCGTGCCCACCTGGGCTCCCGCCGGGTTCGTCCAGGACGACCAGGTGCGCATCTTCCTCCCCCCAGAAGGGATGACCCACACCGTCTTCCTGATGGACAATGTGCAGTTGACCTGGGAAGACCCGTCGCGACATGCCTCCATCTACCTCTATGCCACCCACTGCCAGGTGGCCGACTGCGAGCAGCGCTGGCTGGTAGGCCTGGACAGCGCGGAGGTGCTGCAGGTCCGCGGACAGGAGGCCGCCCTGGTGCGGGGAAGCTGGGACGTGGACACGCAGCGCTACGAGAACTCGGGCATGCTGAACCTGCTGTGGAAGGAAGGGGAGGTGTTCTACTCGCTCATCGGGTTCGAGTGTACCACGTCGCCGGACGACCTGGTGCACATGGCCGAATCGATGCCGTAGGAGTTGAGCCGCCGCTTCCACCCTATGACAAGCCGCCCGGAAACAGCCGGCGGCCACCGAGACGCCGAGAGCGTGGAGAACGGCCCGAAGGCCTTCTCTGCGCTCTTCGTGCCCCTACTCCTGGGGCCCGATCCACGTCTGGAAGCGCGGCGCGAACTCCAGCAGGTATCCCCGTGGCGTGTAGCCCAGCAGCTTGCCCACCTCCTCGGGTGGGCGGCCGGCCAGCAGCCACTGCACCGCCGCCGTGTCGCGCAGGATCTGCGGGTTCACCCGGCGCACCCCGGCCTGGCGGCAGAGCGCGGCGACGATGTTGTTGACCTGCCGGCCGGTGACCGGCACCAGCGGCTCCAGGAGGCCGTAGCTGCCCTCGGCCTGCCGGCGGGCGCTGTAGCGGCGCAGTGCCTGGACCAGGTCCGGCGGCAGGGGCAGGCGGCGCGACTTGCGCTGCAGCTTGCCGGCGTAGCGCACCGCCACCATCGCCGGGTCGTCCAGCTCCAGGTCGGCAAAGCACAGTGCCACGAGCTCCTGCTTCTTCAGGCCGACCTCGCCCAGCAGCCCCACCAGGATGCGGTTGAGGTCGTCGGCGTCGGCCGCGGCGATGAGCCGGGCCAGCTCCTCGTGGGACAGGACCACCGGGACGGCCGTCTCGATCCGCAGGTAGGCGATACCCTCGGCCGGGTCCTCCTGCAGCCACCCCCGTGTCATGGCGAAGCGGCACAGCCGCCGCACGAACTCGACGCCCAGGTTGTAGGTGTGGTCGGTGAAGCGGCCGCGGCGGTGGGTCAGCCAGTTGAGAAAGGCGTACAGGTCCGGCGGGCGCAGATCGGGCAGCCTCTGGACGGGCCGCTGAACGGAAAAGTAGGCCAGGAAGCGCTTGGACATCGACACATGGTTGGCGACGACATTCTCGGTGCGGACCGTGGCGATGGCCCCCAGGTAGGTGCCCACCGCCTCTGACAGGGAGATGGGAGCCGCGTTGGCCATGGCAACCTCCTGTCGCTTGGCGAGACGAAACCACCGGGACCGGCACAGCGGTCCCGGTGCTATTATACCATAACCCGGCCATCTGTGGGAAGCTCAGTGTGTGACCACACACCGGAAGCCCATTCAGCCGTTGTAGCTGGCGGGCACCTCGGTGTACATGCGGGCGGTGGTGCGGATCTCCCACCACGGCGAATGCCAGCCGCCGCCGCGCATCACCTTGAAGGTCCCGACCTCCGGGCCGGCCGGGTTGTCCTGTGAGCCGGTGGGGTAGGGGCCGTACCAGTCGGCCGTCCATTCCCAGGCGCCGCCGGCCATCTCCTGCGCCCCGCACCAGCTCGCCCCGGCGGGGCGGGTGCCCACGGCCTCCAGGTTGCGGCCGCAGTCGCCGAAGTTGGCGCGGTCGCAGCCCGGCGCGTCGTCGCCCCACGGGTAGAGCCGGCCCTCGGGCCCGCGCGCGGCATACTCCCACTCCGCCTCGGTCGGCAGCCGGCCCCCGGCCCACTGGCAGTACTCCTGCGCGCCGTACCAGGTGACCATCACCACGGGGTAGTCCACGGCGTACGGGCGGGCCCTGTACTCCGTACCCACCTGTTCGATGCGGATATAGCCCGCCCCGAAGCGCGCCGCGACGCTGCCGTTGGCGGTGCGGTTGCCGCGGGCGTTCAGGAAGGCGGCGAACTGGCCGCAGGTAACTTCGGTCCGGTCGATCCAGAAGCCGTCGAGGGTAACGGTGTGCGCGGGCGACTCGGCGGGATCGACGTGCGGGCCGGCCTCGTCGATTCCCATAACAAAGGTACCGGCCGGGACATAGACCATGACCATCCCGTCGGCCGGGCGGAGCCACGTCTCCCCCAGGGCCGCCTGGGCCGGCGGCTGCGGGCCGGTGTGGGTGGGTGGGAGGGTGGGAGCCGGCGTGGCGGTGGGAGGGACGGAAGTGGGAGTGGGTGCCAGGGTGGCGGCCGGCAAGGCGGCCGCCGCGCGAGTCGTAGCCGGTGCCGGCACGGTGGTCGGTGCCGGCGCCGGCCCGCAGGCGGGCAGCAGCAGCAACAGCAGCAGAACGGCCGGCTGGGCTCTCTTCATCGTTACCTCCTGGCGGAACGTCGGCCTGGAGGACATTGTAGCAGCGCCGACGCATCCGTTGATCCTCTCCATGTGGTAGCCCGCGTCGGCGGAAAGTAGGGCGCCGCCGCCTCACGGCGATATCAAGGTCGCGCCGATGCACAGCGGATGGCAAGTGCCCGGCCGGCGTACAGCGCGGCATGGCCGCACCATTGCCGTGTCCCTGGATGTGCGGCGTCGGGCCGTTGCCGGAGGCGGGCACTTGCCGGTCAAGGCCGGCGACTTTGATACGGCCGTGCCGCCGCCTATGCCCCAGTTGCGCACCGCGCCACTGTGTAGTACAATGCGGACCGCCGCGGCGACGAGACGCCGGGCTCTTTCTGCGCCGGGAGAGAAACCATGAGCGCGACGGCTCTGTTGCACCCCAGCGGGACTGCGCTGGTCGTCATCGACATCCAGGAGAAGCTGGTCAACATGCTCACCGCCGAGGCCAGCGGCCGGGTCATCCGCACCGTCGCCCGGCTCATCCCCCTGATGAAGATCCTCCAGGTGCCGGTCCTGTGGACGGAGCAGTACCCGGCCGGCCTGGGAGCGACGGTGCCCGCGGTGGCCACGCTGCTGGAAGGCCAGCCCCGCTTCGAGAAGACGGTCTTTAGCTGCTTCGGCGCCCTCGGCTTCGGCGGCTGGCTCTGGGAGCACGGCATCAGCCGGCTGCTCCTGACCGGCATCGAGACGCACATCTGCGTCATGCAGACGGCCCTGCAGGCGCTGCAGGCCGGGCTGACGGTACACGTCCTGGCGGACGGCGTGGCCTGTTACCGCCAGGACGACCACGAGCGGGCCCTGGCCCGCATCCAGGCGGCCGGCGGCGTGGTCAGCTCCTGGGAGATCGCCGTGTATGAGCTATTGGGGCGGGCCGAGGGCCCCATCTTCAAGGCGGCCCTGCCCTACCTGCGGGATCGCGACTGACGAGGAGGTCCGATGAAAGCGATCATTCTGGCCGGCGGCAAAGGCGAGCGCCTGCGCCCCTACACCAACGACCGCCCCAAGGGCATGGTCGAGGTGCTGGGGGTGCCGATCCTGGCCTACCAGGTGCGCTGGCTGCGGGCCAACGGTATCGAGGGGATACTTTTCTCCTGCGGCTACCACCACGAGGTGATCCGCGACCACTTTGGCGACGGCAGCCGCTGGGGCCTCACCTGCGAGTATGTCGTCGAGGAGGTCCCCCTGGGGCGCGGCGGGGGCATCAAGCTGGCCTTTTCCCACCTATCGCCGCAGGACGACCCCGTCGTGGTCACCAACGGCGACGTCATCACCAACTTTCCCCTGGCCGATATGATCGCCGCCCACCGCGCCTGCGGCGCCATGGGCACGGTCTACCTGGCCCCCTACTTCAGCCCCTATGGCATCGTCGACCTGGACGAGGCCGGCCGCATCACCGGGTTCCGCGAAAAGCCCGAGCTGCCCTACTGGATCAACGGCGGGGTGTACGTGCTCAGCCGGGCCATCTACGAGTACCTGCCAGACAAGGGCGACCACGAGGTGACCACCTTCCCCCGGCTGGTGCAGCAGGAGCAGTTGCGCGCCTTTTGCTCGCGCGCCTACTGGCAGTCGGTGGACACGGTCAAGGACCTCTCCGTGACCAGCCGCGAGCTGGAGCAGTTCATGATGGAGGCGTTCCTCGCCCAGGGCGAGGTAGCGCGGGTTTCGAGGTAGCGGCCGGCCGGCGGGGTGGCGGTCCTGCTTCCCCCCGACGGCCGACCGCGGATCGCCGACCTGCCTCCGGCAGGGGCCGGGGGGCTGCTATGACCAACAGGGGTGCTCCGCGCGTTGCTCTCAAGCCCGGCCGCGACAAGTCGGTGCGCCAGCGCCACCCCTGGGTCTTTTCCGGGGCCATCGAGCGGGTGGAGGGCGAGCCGGCGCCCGGGGCGGTGGTGGAGGTCGTCGACACGGCCGGCCGCTTCTTGGCCCGCGGCAGCTACAGCCCACGCTCGCAGATCCGCGTGCGCCTGTGCACCTGGGACGAGGGCGAGGCGCTGGACCGCGCCTTCCTGCGGCGCCGCCTGGAGCGGGCCCGCGCCGGCCGCGCCACGCTGGAGACGTCCCCCTCCACCACGGCCTACCGCCTGGTCCATGCCGAATCCGACGCGCTTCCCGGCGTCATCGTCGATCGCTACGGGCCGTACCTGGTGCTGCAGCTCCTCACCCAGGGGGCCGAGGCCTGGCGGGCCGACTTGGTCGACCTGCTGGCCGAGACGCTGGCCCCGGCCGGCATCTACGAGCGCGACGACGTCCCCGTGCGCTGGCTGGAAGGCCTGCCGCCGCGCACGGGCGTCCTGTGGGGCACGGAACCACCGGAGCGGGTCGAGGTGCTGGAGGGCGGGGTCTCCTTCCTGGTGGACATTCGCGGAGGCCAGAAGACGGGGGCATACCTGGACCAGCGCGAGAACCGCCTGCGCGTGGCCCCGCTCTGCACAGGGAAAGAGGTACTGGACTGCTTCACCCACACCGGCTGGTTCGCCGTGCATGCCGCCGTGGCCGGGGCGGCCTCCGGGCTGGGGCTGGACTCGTCGGCGGAGGCGCTGCGGCTGGCCGGGGAGAACGCCCTGCGGAACGCCGTGGCCGGCCGGCTGCAGTGGCACGAGGGCAACGTCTTTGCCGTGCTGCGGGCGTGGTGGGCGGCCGGCCGGGCCTTTGACGTCGTCATCCTGGATCCACCCAAGTTCGCCAGTCGCCAGGCGGAGGTTGCCGCCGCCGCCCGCGGCTACAAGGACATCAACCTCCTGGCGCTGCGACTGCTGCGGCCGGGCGGCCTCCTGGCCACCTTCTCCTGCTCCGGCCTGGTCAGCGCCGACCTCTTCCAGAAGATCGTCTTTGGGGCCAGCATAGACGCCAGCCGCGACGTGCAGGTGCTGACGCACCTGTCGCAGGGGGCGGATCACCCTCTCCTGCTGACCTTCCCCGAAGGAGCCTACCTGAAGGGCCTGCTGTGCCGCGTGTGGTAGCAGGCTAGCGGTGCGCATCCAGGTAGCCCTGCAGCATCAGCGCCGCGGCCACGGCGTCGCGGCGTAGCCGGCGCTTCTCGCGGCGCATCCCCCCCTCCAGCAGGGCCCGCTCGGCCGCGGCGGTGCTCAGGCGCTCGTCCCACAGCTCCACTGCCACGGTCACCCGCTCGCGCAGCCGGCCGGCCCAGAGCTCGGCGCGGCGGGCCTCCTCGCCGACCGTCCCGTCCAACAACAAGGGGTGGCCGACGACGATGCCGACCACCCCGTACCGCTCGACCAGGGCGCAGACCTGGGCCAGCTCGTCCCCGGCCTTGCGCACCTCGATCACGCCCAGGGGCGATGCCAGGAGCCGGGATGGATCGCTCACGGCCACGCCGATGCGGCGGTGGCCCGGGTCCAGCCCCAGCAGGCGCCCCTCTGTGCCGGTCACGGGACCTGGCTGATGTCCACGACCTGGATGCCGCCCCAGGCCGGCAGCCACTCCAGCACCGGGCTGATGGAGAAGCTGGTGACGACCTCGCCGTACCCCTGCAGGATCTTGAGCGCCTGCTGGTACGACTTGCCGGCCAGCTTGCCCCCAATCTCGCCGCGCAGGCGATCGTCGATCCGGTTCAGGATCGGCACGCTGGCGCGGGTGCTGTAGGTCCAGGTGTTGATCCCCGGGCCGGGCCCGCTGCTCCGGGGCGTGCTGTAGTCGACCTGGCCGACCTCCTGGCCAGGCTTGGCCTGGACCTGCTGCTGTACGGCCTGCTTCACGGCCTGGTCCAGCGCTCCCGGGGTGCTGGCCAGGGCCTGGGCCCGCACGCGGGCCGTCACCGTAAAGACGCTGGCCTCGGCGCCCACCGGCTGGCTGAACTCGGCCGCGATCGTCTCGACCTTCATGGTCCCCGAGAGTACCTCCAGGCCCACGAGCTGGGCATTGAGCTCGGCGTAGGCCTGGCGCTGGAGGTCATCCAGCAGCCGCCCCAGCAGCTCGTCCTGGTCCTGCGCCGTCACCACGATGACCTGGCGCTCCGAGCCACCGGCGGTCGCCTCACCATTCTCCACGGTGACCGTCCCGGCCAGGCTCCCTCCGACCACGGAGATGGCCCTGGCTTCCACGTTGCCCGCGCTACCCGGCACGTCGGCGACGATGGAGACCTCACCCTTGCCCAGGTAGGCGTCGATGCCCCGGAAATCAGAGGCCGGTACCCAGACATCGGCGGTCGTGTGGAAGGTCACCCCACCCCCGCCGACCGACACCTGCGTGCCCGCCGGCACGCTGACCGCGTACGAGGTCAGGTTGACAAAGACGACAGACCCGGCCGCGGTGCCTTCGGCGATCCACTGGTTCCCGGTGGCCGGGGCCGAGGCCTGCCCCGACAACTCGACCACCTTGGATTCGGCCGGGACGAGGACGGTCCCGCCCTCGACGCTGACGCCGCCGCCGGAGCCCACCGAGTCGGTCAGGGCGACGGTCAGCACCAGGTCCATCTCCCTGGTCTCGGCCGCCTTGGGCAGCAGGGAGACGGTGACGGTCGGCTGGGAGAGCAGGTAGATGCCCACCACCAGGCCGGTCAGCACGGCGACGGCGGCGAGGGTCCACAGGTAGTAGCGCAGCTTCTTCTGCCGCAGGGCGCGGACCTCTTCGGTGGTGCGCACGCGCGGCCCCACCGCGGCCGGGGCCTCGGCGGCGACTGCCGCCGCCTTGGTGCTCTTGGGCTGGAAGCGGGCGGCCGTCTTCAGGAAGAGGCCGGTGACGGCGATGTAGACGTTGGCCAGCGCCCCGAGCAGGGCGTCGGCCACCGGCTTGAGCGGCGACGGGCCGCGCGCCTTCTTGGGCTTGGGGGGCTTTGTCTCGCGCGTGGGGGCGGCCGGCCCGGCCGCCGCCTCCGCCGCGGCGGCCGCGGCCACCGGCCGGGAAAAATCCTCCGGGCGCAGCTCCACGTCCTCGCTGAGCGACATGTCCTCGAGGGAGTCAAAGAGGGCCAGGTCGGCCTCGGAGAGCCCGCCCAGGCGCTCCTTGATCTCCTCGGGGCGCGCCGCCGGTGCCTCCAGGGCCTCCGGGGCTTCCGCCGCGGCGACGGCCCCGGCCGGCTCGGGCGGGCGCGTCGAGACGACGATGCGCGGCTCCTCGGCCGGCAGCTTGACCTCGCGCGGGCGCGCTTCCTGCTCCAGGCTGACCACCTCGAAGCGACAGACCTGGGCCATGTCGCGGGCCTTTTCGTCGTCGGAGTAGACGGTGACCTCCAACCCGGTGATGTCGCAGGCCTTGCGCAGCATGGTGAATCCGCCGAGGGTCTGCAGGGCCCTGTTCCCCGGGGGAACGATCAGGTTGATCTTCTTGGCTCCTGCCCGACGGACCCTGTCCAGGATCGTCTCGGTATCGTCCTCCGGCAGGAGCATGACCGTTACCGATTCCTCCGGCATTTTCTCCTCCTCTCAGGGCACCGAGCCCCGAAAAGCCTTCTAGCTCGCGGCAGGTTCCTTGTGTGCGGCGGAGGCAGGCAGCACATAGCTGTGCACCTCCGCGCTCACGCTACTGGTCACCTGCGCCAGCGCCTCGGCCAGGCGCTGCACGTCCGGCCCGCCGCCCTGGGCCAGTTCCGGCCGGCCGCCCCCCGTTCCCCCCACGACCTCGGCCGAGGGGCGCAGGATGCGCGCGGCGCTCATGCCCCGCCGCACCCAGTCTGGCGTGACCATGGCCACCCAGCGCGTCTGGCCGTCGACGACGGTGGCCAGGACGATCACGGCCGAGCCGAGTCTGTTGCGGAGCTGGTCTCCCAGCTCGCGCAGGCGGGCCACGTCGGGCAGGTCCACGCGGGCGGCCACGACCTTGACCCCGTCCACCTCCCGCACCTGCTCCACGAGCCGGTGGAGCTGCGACTGGGCCAACTGCCGCTGCAAAGCTACGATCTGGCGCTCCCGTTCCTTGCCCTCTTCCAGCAGGTTGCGCAGGCGCTCCTCCAGGCGCTCGGGGGCGACGCCGAGCGGGCTGGCAATCTCCTCCAGGCGTTGCACCTGTTGGCGCGCCCAGGCGACCGCCCCGCGGCCGGTGACGGCCTCGATGCGGCGCAGGCCGGCCCCGATGCTGCTCTCGCTGCGGATGAAGAGGACCCCGATCTCGCCCGTCCGGCGCACGTGGGTGCCGCCGCACAGCTCGCGCGAGAAAAAGGCACCGTCGCCCGCGCCCTCCTCCACGCTGACCATGCGCACCGTCTCGCCATACTTTTCCCCGAAGAGGGCGATGGCCCCCTGGCGGAGAGCATCCTCCTTGGGCAGGACCCGTGGGATCACGGCCATGTCCTGCCGGATGGCGTCGTTGACGCGCCGCTCGACCTCGCGCAGCTCGTCCGCGTTCATGGCGCGGAGGTGGGAAAAGTCGAAGCGGAAGCCGTCCGGCGCGACCAGCGAGCCGGACTGGTTGACGTGCTGTCCCAGCACCTCGCGCAGGGCACGGTGCAGCAGGTGCGTGGCGGTGTGGTTGCGGGCGGTGTCGGCGCGCAGCTCGGCGTCGACCTGCGCGACGACCGCATCTCCTTCCGCCAGGTAGCCCTCGGCGACCTGGCCGGCGTGGACCACCAGGTCCGGGATCGGCCGGTAGGTGCGCTCCACCGCGAAGCGGCCGTGCGGTCCACTGATGGTGCCGCCGTCGCCGACCTGGCCGCCCGCCTCGGCGTAGAACGGGGTGCGCTCCAGGACCACCTCGAGCCGCTCGCCGGCCGAGGCCCGCCGCACCCGGTCGCCGTCGGAGAGCAGGGCCACGATACGCGCCTGATCCGCGGTCGTCTCGTATCCGGTAAAGGTCGTCGGCGCCAGCCCCAGGTCGCGGTAGTGGCCGGCCGCGGCACCGGCGGCAGCGCCGGCCCCCTCCCCCCGGCTGACGGCCTGGTGGCGGGCCACCGCTTCCTGGAAGCCGGCCTCGTCCACGTCCACGCCGCGCTGGCGGGCGATCAGGCGGGTCAGGTCCACCGGGTAGCCGTAGGTGGCGTAGAGCTCGAAGGCGGCCTCGCCGCTGAGGGTGCGGCCGGCCAGCCCAGCCAAGAGCGCCTCCAGCCGGCCCATGCCGGCGTCGAGGGTGCGCCCGAAGCGCTCCTCCTCGTCGGCGATGACCTCGAGGATAAACGGCTCCTTGTCGGCCAGGTGGGGATAGGCCGGGGCCAGGATGGCGATGGCCACACGGGCCGGCTCGCCGAGGAACGGTCCCTCAAAGCCCAGCAGCCGGCCCTGGTAGATGGCCCGGCGCACGATGCGGCGCAAGATCGAGTTGCGGCCCAGGTTGCCCGGAAGCACGCCGTCGGCGATCATGTTGACCGCAGCGCGGCTGTGGTCGGCCACGGCGCGGTAGGGGGCCAGCAGCCGCCCTCGCTCCGCGGCGCTGTGGCCGAGTATCTCCTGCAGCCGGTCCATGATCGGGGCGAAGAGGTCGGTATCATAGTTCGTCGGCACGCCCTGGAGGACGCACACCAGCCGCTCGAAACCCATGCCGGTGTCGACACTGGGCCGGGGCAGGGGCACGACCGTGCCGTCGGCGCGCAACTCGAACTGCATAAAGACCAGGTTCCAGACCTCCGTCCAGCGACCGCACTCGCAGCTGGGGTCACAGTCTCCCTGGGGATCGCGCAGGCAGCGGCCGGTCAGGTCATAGTGGATCTCGGAGCAGGGGCCGGCCGGACCGACGTCGCCCATCTGCCAGAAGTTGTCCTTGCGGCCCAGACGGAGGACGCGGTCGGGAGAGATACCGGCGACCTCGGTCCAGAGGCGGGCGGCCTCATCGTCGGGGGCAAAGTCGGCGTCGCCGCCGAAGACGGTGGGGCGCAGGCGCCCGGGGGGCAGGCCATAGTCCCCCGTGAGCAGCTCCCATGCGTAGGCGATGGCCTCGGCCTTGAAGTAGTCGCCGAAGGAAAAGTTGCCCAACATCTCGAAGAAGGTGTGGTGGCGGGGCGAGGGCCCGACCTCCTCCAGGTCGTTGTGCTTGCCCGAGACGCGCAGGCAGCGCTGCACGCTGGCGGCGCGTGTGTAGGGGCGCTGCTCCAGACCCAGGAAGGTGTCCTTGAACTGGTTCATGCCGGCGTTGGTAAAGAGGAGCGTGGGGTCCTCGGCCGGCACAAGCGAAGAGCCGGGCACGACCCGGTGCCCGTGCCGGGCGAAGAAATCGAGAAAGGACTGGCGAATCTCCTGGCTCTGCATCGCCGTTTCCCACCAGCAGGAACAAACATGCGACTTTGCCTGTACGCATTATACTACATAGTACGCCAGCTTGCAACCTCTGTTGGCTATTGGGTGACCGCAACGGGTCACCCACCTCGTTTTCCCCCCAACTTTTCGGCCCTTCC
>CAZTIG010000025.1:0-52516 GCA_964613665.1 uncultured Chloroflexia bacterium | reverse complement strand
GGTCACCGAAATCCAGGGCATGGAGGGCGATCAGATCATCCTCCAGGACGTCTTCGTCTTCGAGCAGCAGGGCCTCTCCCAGGACGGCAAGGTCATCGGTCGCCTCCGCCCCACCGGCTTCGTCCCCCGCTGCCTCGATCAGCTTACCACCCGAAACGAGTTCCTCCCGACCACGCTCTTCCAGCCGCAGGGCGCCGCGGCAGCCGCGCCCCCACCACTGCTCTGATCCAGACTTCTCTCCAGGTTGGCTGTTCTCGATTGCAGTGGCGGGCCCGCGCCTGCTGCAGCAGCTGCGGCTTTGTCGAAGAGGGCATCGCCCGGCAAAGGCAGTACAGCCGGGGCCGCTACCACGACCTCATCTGGAGGGCCATCCTGCAGGAGGAGTGGAAGCCTGCGTAGCGATCAGCTGGCGGCGGTCGGCTTTCGGCGAACGGCCCTCAGCAGGCCAAGTTCTTCTCCTGGATGTTGATCGCTGATGGCTGATCGCTCAAAAAAAACACCCCCTGGTGGACAGAGCCTTCCCTGCCAAGGCCGTTCCATCCACCAGGGGCACTAGGGGAAGGGAGTACCCAACATTATACAGCCAATGCCCTGCCATGTCAATATTGTGAACGAGGGCACGAGGGGGCTTCGCGCGTAGAAAGAGGCGGCGACCGCCCTCCCGTTTCACCCCTGACGTTTCACGACCCCGTAAGCCTCCAGCACCCGCTCCGCCACCTTCTCCCAGTGGAAATGCTCGCGTACCCACGGTGGACCGGCCCGGGCCATCTCCTGGCGGCGCAGCGGGTCGGATAGGAGGGCGCGCAGCGCCTGCGCCAGGGCGGCGGGGTCCTGCGGCGGAACGAGCAGGCCGGTGACGCCGTCCTGCACGACCTCGGCGAAACCGCCGAAGCGGCTGGCCACCACCGGCACGGCGCTGGCCTGGGCCTCCACCAGGGCGATGCCAAAGGTCTCGCTGGCGAAGCTGGTCGCCACCAGGACGTCGCTCAGCGCCAGCCAGCGCGGCAGCTCCTCGTGCGGGACGGCGCCCAGGAAACGCACCCGCGCGGCCACACCCTCGCGGATGGCCTGTTCTTCCAGCGTGCCGCGGTAGTGCCCCTCCCCGGCGATGAGCAGCACGGCCCCGGGCACGTCCCGCAGCGCGGCGATGGCGTACTGCACCCCCTTCCATGGGATCAGCCGGCCGGCATAGAGGATGACGTGCTCGCCCGCCGGGGCCACCTCCCGCCGCAGCGCCGGGTCCGCCGGGCGCGGATAGAAGAGCTCGGCGTCGTAGCCGTTATAGACCACTCTCGGGCGAATGCCGTAGCGCGCCTCCACCGTGTCGGCGTTGAAGCGGCTGCAGGAGACGGCGACGTCAGCCCGCTTGCCGAAGAAGCGGTCGCCGGGGTAAAAGTCCTCGCCGTGGCAGCCAAAGACCAGGCGCGTCCCCACCAGGCCCCGCACCAGCCAGGCCACCGGCAGGTCGTACGGCTTCTGGATGTGCAGGATGTCGTAACGCTGGCGCAGGAGCAGCGGCAGCGTGGTCAGGGCAAAGGTCAGCCGCTCCAGCAGCTTGGTCAGGGCATAGGCCCGCCGCAGGCCGGGGATGCGCCGGAAGAGGTCGCGGCTCAGGAAGGGCCGGCGGATGACCGTCAGGCCGGGGTAGCGGTCGGGGTGCGCGCTGCGGCCGGCCACCAGGTGGACCCGGTAGCCCCGCCGGGCCAGCTCCCGCCCCAACTCCCAGACAAAGGTCTCCACGCCGCCGGTGCTGACGGTGGTGGTCAGGTTGTACAGGGCGATCTTCATTCCTTCCACAGGACCACCTCAAAGACCGGCAGGAAGAGGGCCCGTGCGGCCCGGTAGGCCAGGCCTTCCAGCCCCAGAGTGCGCAGCGCCCGGCGCAGGAAGCGCCGGCCGGGGCGGCGGCTGGTCAGCGTCCCGCCCCGCAGGCTCTTCTCCTGCAGATCCTCCACCCGAAAGCCCGCCTGCCCGGCCAGCCGGCAAAGCCCCCCCCAGGTAAAGTAGTGCATGGACGAGAGCGCCTGGCGGTCGGCGAACGCGGCCCCCTCCTTGCCGCGGGCGGCGCGGCGGACCAGCGCCTCGGCCCAAGGGCGTGGCAGCCAGTTGACCGCCGGGAGGTGGTAGTGCGGGTCGCGCCAGGCCCGCCGGTTGATGGCGGTGAGGAAAAAGGCCCCGTGCGGCCGCAGCACCCGCCACGCCTCGTCCAGCACCGCCCGCGGGTCGTGCACGTGCTCCAACACGTCCCAGGAGCAGACCATGTCGAACCACCCCGCCGGCAAGGGCAGGGACTCGCCGGCTCCCTGGACGACGGCCAGGTCGAGCCCGTAGCGCCGGCCGCGCAGGGCGGCGATGCGGCAGTAGTCGCCGTTGAACTCCAGGGCGGTCACACGGGCGCCCTCGCGGGCCGCGGCCACTGCAAAGCCACCCATGCCGGCCCCCAGGTCGAGGAGTGACCGGCCGGCCGGTGCCCCGACCGCCTCCCGCAGGCGGGCCAGACGGTCCTCCTGGTAGTGCTCCTGGTAGAGCCGCCGCTGGCGCCACGCCGCAAAGTCGGCCCGCCAGCGCATGTGCTCCAGCCACGGGTCGATGCGGGCGGCCAGCTCGGCCTCGAGACGCGCGTCGGGCATGGGGCTCCTCGTAGGTGCAAGGTGCAAGACGCAGGATGCAGGATGCAGAATGCAAGAGCGCTCGCCGGCCAGGCTTTGACTTCCGAAACCCCGCATGATATACTTCCGGCAAGGGCATTATACCATATCCCCTGGAATTCTCTAAGCATGCTTGCACAGCAGAGCTCATGCCAAAGGAGCAGGGCCTTGACCGCGAGTCTCAGGGAAATCGCCAGGATGATCGACCACTCGCTGCTTCATCCCACCATGACCGACCAGGACCTCGCCGCCGGCTGCCGGCTGGCCCGGCATCTCGACGTGGCTGCTGTCTGCATCAAGCCGTACGCCGTCCCGCTGGCCCGCGAGATCCTGGCCGGCTCCGCCGTGCGGGTCTGCACCGTGATCGGCTTTCCCCACGGCAGCAGCCGGGTCGAGGTCAAGCTCCACGAGGCCGAACTGGCCCTGGCCGACGGTGCCATGGAGCTGGACATGGTGGTGAACGTCGGCAAGGTGCTGGGCGGGGACTGGGCCTATGTCTCCGAGGAGGTCCGCCGGCTCAACGAGCTGACGGTGAGCCGGGGAGCGCTGCTCAAGGTGATCTTTGAGAACGACTACCTGGCCGACGACGCCTGCAAGGTGGCGCTCTGCGAGATCTGCAACCGCCACGCCGTGGCCTTTGTCAAGACCTCGACCGGCTACAGCTTCGTCAAGCGCGCGGACGGGACCTACTCCTACGCCGGGGCGACCGACCACGACCTGGCCCTGATGCGCCAGGCGTGCCTGCCATCCGTCCAGGTCAAGGCGGCCGGGGGCGTCCGCACCCTCGACGATGTGCTGCGCGTGCGGGCGCTGGGGGTCGCGCGCGTCGGGGCCACGGCGACGGAGGCGATCCTGGCCGAGGCCCGGAGGCGGGGATACGAGTGACGATGAGGGAGCCGCCCTTTCGCCGCTTCTCGCGGCTGCTCTTTCGCCTGCTGGCCTATCGCCCGCCGGCCCTGGCCGTGCCGCCGCCGGGCCTGACCCTGGCCGACGTCACCGTGGTCAACCCCGGCCAGGAGCGCCGGCCCGGCCAGACGCTCGTCGTCTCCGCGGAGTGCATCGCCCACATCGCCACCGCCCCGGAACAGCACCTCCCCACGGCCGGGCTCGAACGCTGTACCGGGGCCTACGTCCTGCCCGGCCTGATCGATATGCACGTGCACATCCCGCCCCCCTGCCGCGAGCTCTGCAACGTCCTCTTCCTGGCCCACGGGGTGACCACGGTCCGCGAGACCGGCGACGCCGACGGCAGCACCTGGGGTGGCCGCCGGCGCATCCGCTCCGGCCGCGTGCCCGGGCCGCGCATCTTTGCCAGCGGCCCGGTGCTCGACGGCGCCCCGCCCTTCCTGCCCACCTCCTGGGTCGTCCGCGACGCCGCCGCGGCCCGCGCCGCCGTCCACACCCTGGCCGACCGGGGGGCCGATTGTATCAAGATACACCACAAGCTCTCCGCAGAAGCGCTCGCCGCCGTCCGCCTGGCGGCGAGGACAAGAGGGCTGCGCGTCGTCGGCCACATCCCCGGCGCCGTGCCCTTTGAAAGGGCCTACGTCTGGGACGTGCAGCACCTGGACGGGCTGGTGCCGTACCCCCAGCCTGGCGAGACGGTGCTGGACAACCAGCGGCGCTGGCGCGACCTGGCCGACGCCCGCATCGACTCCTACGTGCGCACCTCGGTGGAGCAGGAGTTGGTGCACACGCCCACGCTGGTCACCGCGGAGGCGCTGCTCTGGCTGCTCGACCCCGGCCGGCCGGACGACCCCGCCGTCCGCTGCATGCCGCGCTACATCCGCGACGCGGCCTGGAGCCGCGAGCACATGCCGCTCTTCCGCCGCTTTTCGGACGAGGCGCTGCGGCTCATGGAGCAGGCGCTGGCCCGCAACCTGGAGGTAGTCCGCCGCCTGCACGCGGCCAGGGTGCGCCTGCACCTGGGCACCGATACCGCAGGGATGCCGTTCGTGGTGCCGGGAGCCAGCCTGCACGAGGAGCTGCGGTTGATGGTCCGGGCCGGCCTCGCCCTGGAGGACGCCTGGGCTGCCGGGACGCGCGCCGCCGGCGCGTCGCTGCGGCTGCCCGGCCTGGGCACCATCCAGGAGGGCGCCCCGGCTGACCTGGCCGTCTTCCGCGAGGACCCCACCCGCGATCTGGCGGCGCTGGACACACTGGTGGGAGTCGTCGCCGCGGGCCGGTTCTATTCCCGGGAGTACCTGGAAGACGCGCTGGCCCGCCACCGCGCCTGCTTCGAGCGGCCGCTGTACGACCGGCTGTCGACCGCTCTGGTGCGGCTGGGGACCCGCATGATGGTGCCCCGGTAGCCCCTACCTCTGCCCGAAGCCGATCAGCCACCACCAGGTGTAGAGGCAGTTCCAGGCCATGGCGCCGAGCAGCAGCGCCACAGCCAGCCGGCCGGCCCAGCCCCGGCCGCGCAGCGCGGCCAGCAACGCCCCCGCCCCCAGCGCCAGCACCGGCAGCACGAAGAAGCTGTAGCGCGAGGAAAAGCCCAGGAAGGCCTGCCCCAGGGCAAAGGCCACCGCCACGAGCAGCGCCGCCCCCAGGACCACCGCCGCCCAGCGACCCCGCGCGCGCGGCACGAGGGCCAGCCCCGGCAGCGCCAGCAGCGCCACCGGGGCCTGCACGTCGCGCAGGAAGTTCGTCAGCGGGTTGACCAGCACCGCCGGCCGGCCCTGCCCACCGAGGAACGTCTCCACCAGTCCACCCAGCGACCCCCAGATCGTCGGCGCGGCGTAGTACAGGCCCAGCACGAGCGCCCCGGCCAGGAAGAGCACCCCGAGGACGCCCAGGGCGGCGCGGCGCGTCTCGCTCCCGAGCAACCCCAGCGCCACCGCCGCCAGGACCAGGCCGCCGAAGAGCAGGCTGTCGGCAAAGTGGCTCAGCAGGACCAGGACAAAGGCCGCCAGCAGCCCGGCCCACTGCCGCAGGCCGGCACGGCGCCAGTCCGGCAGGGCCAGCAGCACCAGCGCCGCCAGCAGGGTCAGCCGGCTGAACATGTTGGCGTAGTTGCCCCAGGAAAAGATGTAAAAAGTCACCGGGGCGAGCTGCTGCAGGAGCAGCGCCAGCGCGGCCACGTCGCGCCGGCCGCTCAGCCGCCGAGCCAGCAGGTAGAGGAGCAGGCCGGCCAGCGCATCCAGGACCACCCCGCCGACCTCCAAGAGCAGGGTCAGGTCTCCCACCAGGAGCGAGCCCGGCAGCAGCGCCACGTAGAGCCCCGGCGGGTAGGGCGCCGGCAGGTTGACGTCGGGCAGCAGCTCGGTGAAGAGGAGGTCTCCCACCCGGACCCCCTCGGCGTTGTGGACGTGCAGCATGATGTCGCTGGAGCGGAACTGCGGGTAGAGCATCCCTCCCAGGCGCAGGAGCAGGCCGAGCAGGAGGATCGTCCAGAGGAAGCGCATCTCCCGCCCGGCCCACCGGCCGTGGAGAAAGCGCGGCGGCCAACGCTCCAGCAGCGGCAGCGCCACGGCGGTCAGCAGCAGCCCGCCGGCCAGCAGTACCACCAGTGGGACGCTAAAGTAGGTCAGCGAGAGGCGGTGCCAGGCCAGCAGGCAGGCCAGCAGCAGCGCGGTCAGGGCCACCAGGGCAGCGGTCCACCACCGGCCCAGTCCGCAGCGCCGCAGGAGCAGGTAGGACAGGAGCGCCGTCCCCACCAGGCAGCCCACCTGCGTCCAGGCCGGCTCGATCCAGCCCAGGCCGGCCGGCCGGACCTCGACCCAGTCCACCGAAACGCCCAGGTCGCGCGGGTCGGCCGCCGGAAGGAACGTCTCCGAGCGCAGCTCCAGGCGCAGGTCGCCGGAGGCCAACAAGCCGGCCGGGAGCAGCGCCCGGTAGACCTGCCACTGCGGCCCGACCGTGGCTGTGAAGAGGGCGCGACCCTCAGCCCAGAGGCCGGCCTGGGCCGCGGGCACACCGGGCGGGCGGGCCGACTGCATGCGCAGGCGCACTTCCACCGGCTGCCGGCCGATGCCCACGAACTCCAGGCCGACGCGGCCGCGCGTCCAGCGGAACGTGGGTGGGGCCGTCTGGCCCTGCGCCGGGGCTGCCTCGGGGTCGTGGAAGGCGCGCAGGTAAGGAGCGTCGTGGATGCCGCCGACGTCGACGGCCTGCGGCCGGCGCGCCTGGTAGGCGGCCAGGCCGGCCAGCAGCGCCAGCAGCAGCAGCGCGCAGAGCGGCCACTCCAGGAGGACCCTCTTCCAGTGCTTCAACTCGCGCCGTACCAACTCCGGCCACCCCCTGGGACGCGATCTCAAGAGCCTGGGGGAGCGATCCGAGGTAAAGCAAAGGGCGACCGGGCGGTCGCCCCCACCGCTGGCGATGTCTACGGCCAGGCTGCCTGCGCCCTATGCCAAGAGGCCCTTTTCCTTGAGCAGCGGTTTAGGGTCGACGAAGAGTGTATCCAGGTGCAGCGCCTTGGGCTCCAGCCCCAGGGCCAGGCCCATGAGCTGGGTATAGTAGAACACCGGCAGGCCCAGCTCCTCCTTGAACTCGGCGGCGATCTGCTGCTGGCGGGCGTCCAGGTTGACCTGGCACAGCGGACAGGCCACCACGACGGCATCGGCCCCCACGGCCTTGGCGTCGTGCAGGATGCGCTGGGTCATCTTCAGGGCCACGGCGGTCTCGGTCAGGGTGAGGTTGTTGCCGCAGCAGTCGGTCTTGTAGTTCCAGTCGAGGACCTCGGCCCCCAGGGCCGCCATGATGTGGTCCATCTCCATGGGGTACTCGTGGTGCTCCGCGCCGGTGACCGTCTTGGGGCGGGTGATCAGGCAGCCGTAGTAGCAGACAACCTTGAGGCCGGCCAGCGGCTTGGCCACGCGGCCGGCGATGGCCGCCGTCCCGATGCGCTCGACCATCGTCTGGATGATGTGGTTGACCTTGACCTTGCCCTGGTAGGCATAGCCGATCTCCTGGGTGACTTCCTCGCGCAGCTCGGGAAAGCGGTCCATGTCGTGCAGGGCGAACTTGAAGCGGGAGTAGCAGGCGGCGCATGGCACGGCCACCTCGTCGTAGCCCAGGCGCTCGATATAGGCCAGGTTCTCTACCGGCAGGACCGTGGCCAGCTTGTGGGAGACGGCGTGGGCCGGGGTGGTCCCACAGCAGGTCCAGCCCTCCGGCTCCTCCAGCTTCAGCCCGATCTTTTCGCACACGGCGCGGGTGGAGAGGTCGTACTCCTTGGCCGTGGAGTGCAGGGAGCAGCCCGGGTAGTAGGCCACCGCCCCGGTGCCGGCCCGGGGCAGGACCTTCTTCAGGTCCTTGGGGATGCGCCCGCGCTCCGGGAGGAGCTTGATCTTGCCATCGAAGAACATCTGCACGCCCATGCGGACGTCCTTGAGGAGCTGGCCCAGATCGATGCCGGTGAAGAGGGTGCGCGTCTTCAGCTCGCCCAGCAGCCCCAGCTCGTACATGCGCCCGAACATCTGGATGCCGCGCAGGGCAGCCCGGTTGAAGATGGGGATCGAGGCGATGGGCGGCTTGACCCCCAGCTCGGCGGAGAGCTGCTTGATCACGTCCATGGCCCGGGGGATGTCGATGCCGTGCGGGCAGCGGGTCACGCAGGTCTGGCAGTTGGCGCAGATCCAGATCGTCCGCGACTTCAGGACGCGCTCGTTCTGGCCCAACTGCACCGCGCGCAGGAGCTGATTGGGGGCCAGGTCCATGAAGTCGACCACGGGGCACCCGGCGGTGCACTTTTTACACTGGTAGCAGAGGTAGACGTTCTCGCCGCAGCGCTCCTGGATGATCTGGGCCAGGGCCAGGTTCTGGACCTCGGTTGCACGAGCCATCGCTGATCTCCTCGCTGTCCTGTCGGCAGCGGGCTGCGCTGCCCGCTACGCCCTCAGCGCTACTCCACGACCGGGCGCGGATAGAGGCCGGCCGCCTGGACGATCTCCGGCACAGCCTCCTCCCACTCGATGGCCATGATGTGGATGCCGGCCACCCCGGGGATCTGCCGGACTTGCTGGATGATGTCCACGCAGATCTGGATGCCTTCCTTCTTCCAGGCCTCGGCCCGGGCCTTCTTGTCCTCCTTGGGGATGTCGGCCACGGCCTTTTCCATGCGCTCGACGATCTCGTTGGGCACGTCCATCCCGGGCACCTTGTCGCGCATGTAGCGGGCCGCTCCGGCCGTCTTGATCGGACCGACCCCCGCCAGCAAAAAGACCTTTTCGTGCAGGCCCAGGTTGCGCACCCGCTCCATGTACTCGGCGAAGCGCGGGACGTTGTAGATGAGCTGCGTCTGGATGAAATCGGCCCCGGCTGTGGCCTTCTTGCCCAGGCGGTAGGGGCGAAAGTCGAACGGGTCGGCAAAGGGATTGGCCGCGGCCCCGACGAAGAAGCGCGGTTCCTGGCCCTTGATCTCCTCGCCGCAGAGGAACTTTTTCTGGTCGCGCAGCCCGCAGACCATCTGCAGGAGCTGCATCGAGTCCAGGTCAAAGACGTTCTTGCTGGTGGGGTGGTTGCCAAAGGACTGGTGGTCGCCGGTCAGGCAGAGCAGGTTGCGCAGGCCCAGGGCATAGGCCCCCAGCAGGTCGCTCTGCATGGCGATGCGGTTGCGGTCGCGGCAGGTCATCTGGATGATCGGCTCCAGGCCCTCGCGCATCACCAGCGCGCCGGCAGCGATGGAGGAGAGGCGCACCACCGCCGTCTGGTTGTCGGTGATGTTGACGGCGTCGACATAGCCCTTGAGGATGGCCGCCTTGCGGGCGATGACGGCGGCGTCGGCGCTCTGCGGCGGGCCCAACTCGCCGGTCACGGCAAAATGGCCGGCCCGCAGGACCTTTTCCAGGTTGCTACCGACTTTCATTGACGTCCTCCTCATCCAGGCGCAGGTCCGGCCGGTCGATGCGCCGTGGCCCGCCGTCGCGCGAGGTGGTCCAGTCCTTGGGCGCGGCGACGGACATGATCAGGTCCAGCTTGCCCAGGTGGGCCAGGCGGTCGTAGATGAGCTGCCAGGCGCAGTCGGTCTCCGGGTTGATCTCGCACTTGCCGCGCTGCGAGCCGCCGCAGGGGCCGTTCAGGAGGCTCTTGGAGCAGCGGGCGACCGGGCAGATGCCGCCGGTGGTGGCCAACAGGCAGTTGCCGCAGGCCTGGCAGCGCTCCACCCAGAGGCCCTCTTTCTCCGGCAGGCCCAGGAAGGTGGTATTGAGCCCGGGCACGACCCAGACGTCTGGGAAGCGCTGGGCCACGGCCTGCACGCCGATGCCGCAGGCCAGGGAGAGGACGACGTCAGCCGCCTGGATCTGCTCGGCGGCCCCGTCGAGGTACTCCCACTCGCACTGGCGCTGGACGGTGGTCTCGCTGATCTCGACCTCGTTCCCGGCCAGGCGCTCGGCCATGCGCAGGGCCGAGGCCAGGATGCCGACCTCCTTCTCGCCGCCGGCGAAGCAAACGGTCACGCAGGTCCCGCAGCCCAGCACGAGGACCTTCTTATGGCCGGCGACGAGCTGCCGGATCTCCTCCAGACTTTTCTGTTCGCCTACGATCATCCCACAGCCTCCATCCCCGGCCGGCGGCCGAGGGCGCTTGTCTGTCCGGTCACAAGCGCTATTGTACCGCCACTTGGGCAAAGCGTCAAGAAGCGCCCGTGGCGCAGCCGTGGCGAACTCGCGGCTGCGCCGGGCCTTGCCCCGGCTGCGCCGGATGGCGCCTGGGTGCCGGGCAGGCGCCCGGTTCTTTTGCGAGGGGGCCAGCCCCCTCGCCTCCCCCGCCGGGGGCCCTTCGACTACGCTCAGGGCGACGCTTGCAGCCCCCGGACCCCCGCACCGGCCCGTTCCCTTGCGGCCCGGGCGGCCCGCTGCCGCGCCGCGGCGCGGTGCCACCACGAGCCGGCGCGCGGCTACCGCTCCCCCTGAGCAGGCCACCAGCAGGTGGCGGCTCTCGAGTCCGCCGGCCCGGCCCTGGCCGGGCTGCCAGGCCGTACGCGGCAGGGCGCTGCGCCCGTCGGCGGCAGTGGGCCGCCCGGCCGGCGCGGCCGGCGAGGGCAGCCCCCCCCCTTGCGGGAGGCGCCGGGGCCTGCGCAACACCCCCCGGCGGGGGCCGGGGCGATGCTCCGTCGCATGCCTTTCAGAGACCCTCAACCACCAGGTGATGCACGATCCCATCCCTGCGCCAGATGTGCTGGCTGATGACCGCGTCCAATGCATGGCCGGAGAGCTGCTCGCTGCCGCCGGCGGTTCGCCACACCTGGATACCCCGCTCACCACCCGTCCTGAGGATGACCGGAACCTGGCAGATGGAGTAGGCGATCGAGCCGGCCGGCAGCTCGATCTGCTGCGGCCGCCCGTCGACGTCCCAGTAGGAGAAGACCGCCGGAGCGGTGAGGAACTCGCCCCGGTCCAACAGCACGAAATCAAAAGCGAGGCAGCCGTGATCGATAAAGTAGCCCAACTCTCCCTGCCGGGTCAGGATTTCCTCCTTGACCAACCCGGTCATGCCGGGCTGCCTGGCGCCCTGACCCCGGGGCGTGTGGGAATACGGGTCGGTCGGAAAGGCCCCGTACTCGGCGGGCGCCTTGTTGAACCCCAATCCCCTGCGAATGTCCGCGTAGTGGGCCAGCAGCGCGCTGCGGGCGGGCTCATCCGTGGTGCGCAGGATCGTCTCCTGCACGGCCAGGAGGAGCTTGCCCACCATGTGCCAGTACACGCTCCCCAGGCCTTCGTAGGCGAAGAAGGTACCGGAGCGTCCGGTGAACTCGCGGTGGCGGAATACCTCCTCAAAGAGAGCCTCGATCTGCGATCCATCCCTCTCCACAAGGGCGGCATAGCCGGGCTGGTCTCGTAGCCTCTCCAGCGCGCGGGCGACATCTTTGGCGTTGTGGATGGTACCGGCAAAGTGGTAGGACCCGGCGACGTCCCGGATGATAAGTGTCCTGTCCCCGTCCTTCACCAACTCCGCCACGAGCGCCAGGTCCTGTACCTGCGCGGGGGACAGGCAGTTCTTCTCGAGAAAACCCGGGAGCTGGCGATCCGGGTAGAGGATGTAGCTGTGCTGGTCGGCGCGGTAGAGGGAGCTGTTCCGCAGGCTCTCCAGGAGCAGAAGCGATTCCGCACCCGTCAACAGCCCCGAGGAGAGGATGGCGACCTGGCCCTCCAGCATCTCATACAGGCGACCGATCGAGGCGCGATTGCCATCGAGATGCAGGGTATTGTAGGCGTGGTACAGGTTGTCGCTGCGCCGGTTGGTGCGCAGGGAGTGCTCCACGTACTGCTGCGCCAGGTCGAGGAAGGCAACCAGATCGGATAGGGGCAGCTGGACCGATTCACCGGAAAAGCCCTGCGCGTAGTAGCCCCAACGATAGTCGCTGCCGGCCGTCCCCAGCGCGTCCATGATGGCGCCGCGATCCTCGTCGCCACAAGGCCCCGCCAGGATGCCCCGGAACTGCCTCAGTATCTGGAATATCCGGTGGTGGAGCCCTGCCACCTCCTGGCTCACCGGAACGGCGCGCAGAGCGCTCTGCTCCAGCAGGGCCCGCCAGAACACAAGGGTGCGCCGCAGATATCCCAGCGTGACCACCGACAACCCCTTTCCTACCAGCGCGTTGTTGGCGTCGTTCCACTCCGGGCGCTGGGTGTTCATCCAAATGCCGCCTTCCGGGACGAAATTGACCAGCTTGGCCAGCAGCAGGGTGAGCAGCTTCTCGACCAGCGTGACGTGCAGCACGCGCCCATCCCGTGCGCACACCAGCTTGCCATCTGTCCCCCGTTCCGCCACCCGCGCGGCGATGGCCCGCTGCAGCTCCCAGTCGAAATCGATGGTGTTGTACGGGTCTGTCCGCTGCGCGGCGTACGGTTTGATCCGGTAGGGCACATCGGCATAGCTGAAGAGCGGCTCGGCCAGCCAGCCCTGCAGCTTGCCCGGATGCACACGGGCGCTGATCTCCAGCAGCTTCTGCAGGTAGATGAGCTGGTGGTCGCCCCAGTAGCCGATGTTGGCCCAGGGGTTGTTCGGTTCCGGTACCTCCCAGTCGATCCCGCGGCTGGTGATGCGATAGGGGTTGTAGCCGTCGGCGGTGGTGGCGTTGAGGAAGGTGCAGATCATGCTCTCGACATATTCCGGGTACGAATAGGCCAGCGCCTCCCAGTTCTGGAAAATGTCTCGCCAGTTGCCCTCGTACCCCAACTGACGGGACCCATCGGCCTTCTTGATCACGACCTCGAAGCGGTTCCAGGGCCGGCTGGGGTCCCCATGGCGCCGGCTGAACCAGAGGGGCAGATAGGCATAGGCCAGGCGGACGACATCGTGCGCGCCATAGGCCTCGGCCCGGGCCTCCAGGTCCAGGATGCTTATCTCTGGCGGCAGTGTGGAGAAGAACCCGCCATGCTCCTCGAGGACCGGGCGACTGCGAAGCGCGACGAACTCGATCCAGTCTGCCTTGCGAACCAGGTACTGCCCGCTAAAGGTACCGCCGCGCATACTATTGAACAGGACGTTGGCAAAGTGATGGGCCGTACCCAGCGGATTGCCCGAAAGCTGCAGGCCGTCGGCACTGGCGACGAGCTGCGTGAGGTTCTCCTGGTTCAGGGCGATGTCGTGCTCGAGGGCCGCCGGCAGATCGGCCCGGTCCTCGCGCAGCCTCTTGGCCAGGAGCACGATGGCCGCGCTGTCCTGGCCGACGTCGACTGCCAGGTGCCAGGAGCGTTCCGCGCCGGGAGCCAGGGAGAGGGCCGCATGCACGAAGTAAGCGCCGCGCCGACCGCGCACCTCGATCTCCGGGGTGACGCCCCTGCCCGCGCGAAAGCGCTCCAGCTGCGTCGACGAGAGCAGGTAGCCGATCGGATCCAGCCCGACCTGGAACACCGTCGTCGCCAGAAGCGACTCGCTGGGCTCGGCCAGGTCCGTCAGGGTCGAGTTCAGGGCCAGGATGGCGAGCCCGGTATCCGGGTCGACCTCGCTGCGCTTGTATGCGTCCAGAAGGGAGCTGAAGATGTTCTGGGTAGCTACGGTCACGTTGGCGGGGAGGACATTCTGCAGGCCATCGAGAAGCTCTACCTGGCAGGGGGCTTGCCCTGAGTTGATCAGCCAGCCCGTCTTGACAAAGCCGAATGCCTCACTGGTTCGCCAGGCGTAGCGGTAGGTCAGCCCCAGGCTGCGGTTGTGCTCTTCGAAGACCACGGCCGTGCCGGCGACGTTCTTGTAGAGATTGCGCTCGACGCGATAGAGGCCGCGGTACCGCTCCGAGAACGGTTCCCACAGCCGGGTCCCCTGAGCGCTGGTCACCAGCAAGATGGCCTTGCCGCCGGTGTTCTCGCTGTTCTCGGTCAGCTTGTCTTCCGTGCAGTAGGGAAAGAGCGCCTGTTCGGCAGAGACCCGGCCGGCCGTGAGCCCGCCGGTGGAAGAGATGAACAGCCAGTGGTTGGAGGCGCTGACGATGCTCATCAAGAACGGTTCCAGCGCGTCATAGCTCTGGATCCTGTAATAGCGCTCGCCCAGCATGGCGACGTATTCCCCCTGAACGTCCGTCTCTGGCCGTTCCAGCGGGGTGTCACCGAGGAGAACTGGGAGAGACTGCCAGTTCCCACAAGACCGACCGTACTTGAAGTCTGCGCGCATAGCCACCCAGCAGCGGGACTCGGATCCGGAAGCTGAGAAACCCGGAGCAAGTCAATTGACATGCTGGCGTCCGCCAATTGAGTTGGGGTCGCCTGTCAATGGATCGGCCATCTCGATGAAGCGCGTGTTCCTCCGTGGGAGGGTTGGCCCCAGTGGGACGGCCTCCCGTTGCGCTCGCTGGGCCCGGCCTGCCGCCGGGCCCAGCTTCCAGCTACTGCTCCACCGCCACCAGCGGTAAGATGGCGAACTCGTCCGGCGTCAGCTTGTCCATGTTCTTCTCCTGGGAGGCCGGATAGCTGCTCAGGAACTCTTCCTGGCTGGGGCTGCCGCTCCAGGCCACGTCGATGATGCGGGTGTGGTTGGTGTCGGCCGGGGCACCGCCAAAACGCCACTGCGCCGACTGCGCCTCCACGTCGCGGACCCGCCACACGCCGGCCGGCGGAAAGCCCTCCTGGCCCATCACCACGCCCAGATAGCGCCAGCTCTGCGGATCGCTCCCCAGCACGGCCTTGGGCACCCGGATCGTCACCTTTCTCTGCCCGGGGTCGGTCAGGATGGCAAAGGTGGCGTTGACCTGCTGCGGCTTGCCGTCGGGGCCGGCCTTGTAGAGGCCGGGCGTCCAGCCCTCGGCCCAGACCACATAGTCCCAGCCGTCCCCCTCGGCCAGTGAGGCGTTGCGCCCCGGCAACAGCTTGCGCCCGCCGGCGCCGCCGGGGCCGTCCTGGTCGATGTAGACGTCGAACGCCTGCACCGAGAGGCCGTTGCCCGAGTTCCAGACGTTCTCCACCGGGCCGGCCATGGCGAACTGGAAGACGATGTTCTCGTCGTCGTAGCCCACGGTAAAGGTCAGGATGTCGAAGCAGCCCGCCTTGAAGACGGCATCGGTCGGGTAGGTGTAGGAGCCCGGCCCATGGTCGTCGCCGGCCGGGTCGGAGACCACCAGCACCTTGGTGATCAGCCCCAGGTCGGGCACCGTCAGCCGGGCCGGCCCGTCGCCGGGCAGCAGCACCATGTCGGCGGCCGCCTCCGCCGTCCCCTGGCTGAAGACGGCGCGCAGGTTGAGCCGGTCGCCGGCGTCGAGCTTCGGCGCCAGGAGCTCCAGCGGGACGGCCACCTCCATGACCGTGCCGGCAAAGGCCACGTTGGTGATGGCCTGGGCGTTGCCCCAGCCCCCCTGCCCGTCGGCGGTGGAGATCGTGGCCGTCTGCACCTGCCCCGAGGCCATGACCACCTCGACCAGGCGGTGCGCGCCAAAGCCGAGCAGCGTCTCCGGCTTGCCCCAGCGGGAGAAGGGGTTGGCATCCTTCCCGCCGGGGATGGCCAGGTACAGGCCCAGGTAGGAGAGCGCCTGGTCGGACTGGCCGGCCGTCAGCGCGCTCCAGTCGACGCGGCTGTCCACCCGCAGGTAGAGGTGGTGGGCGTCAAAGCCGTAGTAGAGGCCGTCCAGCACGGCCCCGGCAGCGACCTCCCCGGGCGCGGCCTGGTGGTAGCCGGCCGTGGCCCACTCGTCCGTGCCGGCCACGCCGTCGATGGCCGGGGCTACGAGCGCCGTCATCGGCCGGTCGGGGGCGGCCGGCGTCTCGGCAATGATCGGCACGTACAGCCAGTCGGGGATCGGCTCGTCCAGCAGCTCGTAGATGTCGGTCAGCGTGCTGCGGTACTGGCGGTCGAAGGAGGGATCGTCGCCCGAGTCCTGGTCGGAGCCGTACCACCAGAACCAGTCCGAGCCCTCGGCGGCGTACATCAGGTCCATCACCTTGCTCAAGGTCTCGGCGTCGGTCTGCCTCTGGTTGGTGACGTAGAGCTGCACCAGATCGCGGGTGCGCTTGAGGTAGCTCCAGGCGGTGTTCTCCTCGGGCTCGCCGATCCAGGTGGTAAAGTCGTGGCTGATCCAGGAGCCGGGCCAGAGGTCCTCGATCGTCCACTGGTCGGGGAACATGGCCAGGTACTCCGAGGGGGTCACCGTAACCAGCTCGGGGTCGGTGGAGAGCTTCTGGTAGAGGCTGTTCAGGAACTCCTTGCCGTCGTTGTCATAGTACTCCCAGGCGTTCTCGCCGTCGAGGATGACGCTGACCAGGTGCGGGTCGGTAGCGCCCTCGGCCTGCAGGCGGTCCTTGATGGCGTGCAGGCGGTCGATCATGTCCTGGGCCGCCTGGGCCCCGGGGGTGCCGGAGTAGGTAAAGCCGACCTTGTCGGAGATGACCACGTCGCGGAAGACGATGGCCACGCGCGGGCCGTTGCCGTCCCGGACGTAGTAGGGCCGGTAGAGCTGGTCGGCCTCCTGGACGGTGTCGTTGGCATCGCGGCTAAAGCCGGGCAGGCCGACGGAATAGGCCAGCACGCCCTCGTCGGAGGCCATCCACTGGATGCCGACGTCGGCGACGATGCCGACGATGCGCTGGGCGACCGACCCCTCGGCCGGCCACATGCCCTGGGGCGGCCGGCCAAAGTGCTCCTCGTAGAGCTGTACGCCCTTCTGCAGGTGGGCGATGGCGTCCTGCTTGTAGAAGAACTTTTCGGTCGGCAGCTCGATGTCCGGGCGGGCCACGCGGGCCATGTCGGTGTCCACGAGCAGCGGCAGGATGGGGTGGGCGTAAGGGGTCATGGTGACCTGGATCTGCCCCTCGTCCTGCATGGCCCGGTGCAGCGGGATGATCTCCTGGATCAGGCGCAGGTGCTCGGCCAGGAGGGTGGCCTTGTCCTCCTCACTGTAGCCACGGGTCTTCTGGACCAGCCCGGCCAGCGGCTCCTGGGCCAGCCAGTCGGGGTCCACCCAGGCCAGGTTGAAGAGGACCTGCAGGTCGCGAAAGTCCTGGGCAGTCCAGCGGGCGGCGACGGCCTGCAGTGCGGCGTCGCTCAAATCGTCCCCGCGCATGACCAGCAGTTGCTGGTAGCGCGAGAAGCGGGAGACGATCTTGCGGTTGGTGTCGAAGAAGCGCTGCAGGATATAGACCTTTTGCTCGGTGGTCAGCTCCTCGGCCGGGATCTCGGTCAGGGCCCAGTAGAGGTCCTTGGCCCCGGCAGAGAGGTCGTCCACCTGCCGCAGCAGGCTGGGCGTCAGGTTGAAAGTGACGTGCACCTTGGGGTATTTGCGCACCGTGGCGGCCATGTCGACATAGTCCTTGACCGCGTGCATGCGCACCCAGGGCTTGGCGTACAGGCCCGTCGCGGGGTCCTTGTAGTAGAGGGGCTGGTGCTGGTGCCAGATGATGGCCACGTAGAGCTTGTCCCCGGCCCCCTCCGGCACGGTCGGCGCAGCCGTGGGCGGCGGCGCCGTGGGCGGTGCGGCCGTCGGCGGCACGGCGGTGGGGACGGCCGTGGGCACGGCGGTGGGGCTGGGCGCCGGCCCGCAGCCGGCCAGGAGCGTCAGCAGCAGTATGGCGAGCAGAGTAAAGTGCCACTTTCTCATCGGGTCCTCCTTGGTAGCAATCAGCTCTCAGCGATCAGCCGATCGCTGAGAGCTGACCGCTGCTTGCTGGCAGCTGGAAGCTGACCGCTAAGGTACGGCCGTTTCCGTCACCGGTGCCGTGGTCGGCGGGAACGTCGGGAGCGGCGTGGGGATCGGCACCGTCGGCAGCGGCGTCGGCGGCGGGAAGCGCTCGATCACGGCGCTGTCCGTCAGCTCCTGCAGCCAGGCGTCATAGGCCTCCTGGGCCTTGGTAGCGAGGGCGGCCTCGCTCAGGGGGCGGTTCGGGTCGTACCCGCGCACCCAGACGATGTACCAGCCGCTGCGCTGCTCAAAGAGGCGGACCTGGCCGACCAGCGACTGGTCGAAGGCGGTCTCCTCGATCTCCAGGTGCGTGCCCCGCCCGAACCAGCCCAGGTCGCCGCCGTTGGCCTTGCTGGCCGCGTCGTCCGAGTACTTGAGCGCCGTCCGCAGGAAGCAGGCGCTGCGCTCCTCCTCGGAGCAGCGGCTGATCTCGTCGTACAACTGGCGGGCCAGATCGGCGGTGTGCTTGACCAGGACGTGCCGCACGTGGACCTGCTCCTGGCCGGAGGCGGTCCGGGTGAGCGGCTCGACGAGCTGTAGGATGTGGTAGCCGTTGGTGTCGGTGACGATCGGGCTGAGCCCGTTCGTCGCGGTGATGGCAAAGGCGGCCGCCTCGACCTGTGGCGAGGGCAGGCCCCCGCCCCGCGTCAGCCAGCCCAGGTCGCCGGCCTGCGCCAGCACCTGCGGATCGGCGGTGTTGTCGACGATCGCCTGGGTGAAATCGTAGCCGGTGCCGGCACGCAGCTTTTCCAGGATGGTCTGGGCCTGCTTGAGCACGGTGCGCGCGCCGGTGCGGAAGAGGATGTGGCGGACGTGGGCCTGCTCCTGGCCGGCCGCCGTCTTGGTGAGCGGCTCGACCAACTGCAGGATGTGCAGGCCGGCCGTGTCGCTGACGATGGGGCTGAGCTGGTTCGTCACCGACAGGGCAAAGGCGGCCTCTTCCACCTGCGGCGAGGGCAAGCCCTGGCCGCGCGTCAGCCAGCCCAGGTCGCCGCCGTTGCCGGCGGTGGCACTGTCCTCCGACTGGTCCCGGGCCACCGTGGGGAAGCTAGCAGGGCTGCTGCGCAGGGAGGCCAGCGCGGCTTCGGCGATCGCGCTGCGATCCACCGGCAGAAGCAGCCCGCGCACGCGCACCTGGCCGGCCGCCTCGTGGCGTTCGACGAGCTGCACGATGTGCACGCCCTGGGTATCGCTAAAGGGCGGGCTGAAGCCGCCGGTCGTGGTGATGGCAAAGGCCGCCGCTTCCACCTGCGGTGAGGGCAGGCCCTCGCCCCGCGTCAGCCAGCCCAGGTCGCCGACCAGGTCGCGCGTGGCCGCGTCGTCGGAGTACTGGGCCACCACCTGGGCAAAGGAGGTGCCCTGCTGCAGCGCCCGCAGGGCCTGCCGCGCCTTGGCCACCCGGTCGGTGATCAGGATCTGCGAGGCCTGGGCCTGCTCCTCCGTCTTGGGGACCTTGTTCTCCTGCATGTACTCCTGGACCTTCTGCTCCAGGTAGGCGATGCGGTTGCTGCGGCGCACCATGGCCACGTAGTCATCGCGGGAGAAGCCGGGGCTGCCCGCGGCCAGGCTGCGCATGTCCTGGACCAGCCCGTTGTAGACGCCGGTCAGCCGCTCCTCGATGAGGCTCCTGCGCTCCTGCGGGGTCATCGTGCTGGCCGGCGTCGGCGTCGGTTGAGTCGCCGTGAGCGGCAGCGTTCCGGTGATCGGGGCAGGCTCGATGGCGGCCTGCGCCGCCTCGGTGTCGTGCAGCAGCCAGGCGTCGACCTCGTCTTCGGTGGGCTGGATGCCCAGGTCGCGAGCCCCCTGGGTGAGCAAGGTCTCGCGGATCAGTTGCTGGACGGTGGTGTCGTCCAGCGCCTCCCGCCGCACCTGGGCCAGGGTCAACAGGTTGTTGCGCACTTCCAGTTGAAAGTTCGTCAGCTGCTCCTCGGTCAGGGTGATGCCCTGGCTCTGGGCAGCGGCGAACTGGCTCTGCTGCTGGTACCAGGTGTTGATCAGGTTCAGCCGCCGCGCCGACCAGTAGTCGCGGCGCACGATGTCCACCCCGTTCACCCGGGCGACGAGCTGGCCGGGCTCGCCGATCAGCTCGGACCACAAGCCGTAGCCCAGCACCACGAGCGCCACCAGGCCGACTGCGGCAAAGACGATGATCAGGTTGCGCTGGACGCGGCGTTCCCGCTGCCACCGCGAGCGCTCCTTCTTGGTCATGCGCTGCGGCGGTCGGGCCAAAGTCGGTTTTCTCTTGCCCATAGGGACTCCTCCGGCCGGCTGGACGCTAGCGGGCAGTGTGGATGCGGACGAACGGCAGCAGGGCCATGTGCCGGGCCCGTTTGATCGCCGTGGCCAGGGCCCGCTGGTGCTTGGCACAGGTACCGGTGCGCCGGCGCGGGGAGATCTTGCCCCGCTCGGAGACGTAGCGCTGCAGCCGCTTGACGTCCTTGTAGTCGATATGGTCCATCCGGTCCACACAGAAGGCACAGACCTTCGGCCGGCCGGGTCCTCTTCTTCCACGTGGTTCCACTACTTCCTCCTTGCTCGGCGGCTGACCGCCGCTAGAACGGCAGTTCCTCCTCGGTGGGCCCCTCGCCCAGGGTCTCGCCCAGGTCGAGCGGGGCGGCTTCGCCCTCGGGCGCCGCTCCCGCGGCGCGGTCCAGGATGACGACGTCCTGGGCCACCACCTCGGTCATGTAGCGCTTGGTGCCGTCCTGCGCATCCCAGGTACGGGTCTGCAGGCGGCCCTCCACATAGACCGACCGGCCCTTGGCCAGGTAGCGGGCGCAGATCTCGGCCAGCTGCGTCCAGGCGACGACGCGGAACCACTGCGTGTCCTGCTGCTGTTCCCCGGAACTGGGGTCCTTCCAGGTACGGTTCACGGCGATGCGAAAGGTCGTCACCGCCTTGCCGGAGGGCGTGTAGCGCATCTCGGGGTCCGCGCCCAGGTTTCCGATCAGCATTACCTTGTTCAGGCCTCGCGAAGCCATGGCATTACCTCCCCGGCTATGGCTGCCGGCTGGTCAACAGGTGGCGGATGATGCCCTCACTGAGCTTGAGCACCCGCTCCAGCTCCCCCAGTTGCTGCGGGGCCAGGGAAAAGTGGAGCAGGACATAGTAGCCTTCCTCGGCGCCCTGGATCGAGTAGGCCAGACGGCGGCGCCCCCACGGTTCCGTCTGGAACACCCCGTCGACCTTGCCGCCCAACGACTCGATCGCCCCGCTGATCTTGGCGACGAGCGCAGCGATCCCCTCTTCGTCCCTGTCGGGACTGATGATGTACATCAACTCGTACGGCCGCATCTATCCTCCTTTCTACGGGTTTGCCCCAGGCCGCTGCGAGGATGCCCCGGCCGGAGCAGAAAGGTATGTGGGAGCCAACCATGGTTCCCAAGCAAGAGATTATAGCACCAAAGGGGCTTCTTGGCAAATTTGACCCGGCCGGCTTCCGGTGATACAATCGCCGGGCACAGCGGTCAGCTACCAGCCATCAGCGATCAGCGGAGCCGGAACGCCAAACGCTGAACGCTGAACGCTGAAAGCTGAAAGCTGAACGCTGAAAGCTGAACGCTAACAAAGGAGATGACCCGTGCTGTTGCGCCCGTACGACCCCGACCGCGACCGCGACGCCGTCCTGCGCGTGTGGCGGGAGAGCGGTTTCGTCCGCGAGGGCAAAGAGGCGGCCATGGACATCCAGCTGGCCTGCGGCCGGCCCTGGGTCGCCGAGATCGCGGGCCAGGCCGAGTGCTCGGTGCACGCCGTGCCCGGCACACTGCGCTACCTGGAGACCGAGGTGCCCTTTTCCGGCATCTCGGCCGTGGCCACCAGCCACGTGGCCCGCCGGCAGGGGTTGGCCAGGCAGCTCACCGCCCTGGCCGTGGCCGCGGACGCCGCCGCCGGCGCGCTCGTCTCCGGCCTCGGCATGTTCGACCAGGGCTTTTACAACCAGCTCGGCTTTGGCACCGGCAGCTACGAGCACCTGGTGGCCTTTGACCCGGTACACCTGACCGTCGCCGCCAGGCCGCGCGTTCCCCGCCGCATCGGCGTGGACGACTGGGCGCTGGTCCACGCCTCCCGCCTGGCGCGGGCCCGCCGCCACGGCGCCCTGAACCTCTTTCCGCCGCAGATGAGCCACATGGAGATGGCGCACCAGGAGAACGCCTTTGGCCTGGGCTACTGCGACGGCCCCGCAGGGGCGCTCTCCCACCACATCTGGTGCGCGACGCGGGACCTGGAGCACGGGCCCTACTTCATTGCCTGGATGTCCTACCAGAACAGGGACCAGTTCCTGGAGCTGCTGGCCCTCATCAAGAGCCTGGGTGACCAGGTGCGCCTGGTGCAGATGATCGAGCCGGCCGGCATCCAGATGCAGGACCTGCTGGCGCGCCCCTTCCGCGACCGGTCGCGCACGCGCCGCTCCGAGTACGAGAGCGGTATCTGGGCCTATGCCTTCTGGCAGGTGCGCATCTGCGACCTGGCAGGCTGCCTGGCGCTCACCCACCTGCCGACCGGTCCGCTGCGCTTTAACCTGCGCCTGCGCGATCCCCTGGCCGCCGTCCTGGACGAGGTCGCCGCCTCCTACGACGTGGGCCCCTGGCGCGGCGTGGCCGGCGACTACGTGGTCACCCTGGGGCCGGACTCGTCCGCCGAGCCCGGGACCGACGCGGCCCTGCCCACGCTGTCGGCCGCGGTGGGCGCCTTCAGCCGCTTGTGGCTGGGGGTGCAGCCGGCCACCGGCCTGGCCTGGACCGACGAGCTGGCCGGGCCGGCCGAGCTCCTGCAGCAGCTCGACCAGGTGCTCTGCCTGCCCGCGCCCAGGATCGAGTGGGAGTTCTGACGCCCCGCCGGCCGCTGCCAGGACCGCGCAGTGCAGGGATAGCGTCGGGCGGGCGACTTGCGGGCCGGCGACCCGCTATGATACAATGGCCCGCGGACGCAAGGAGCGAGGTCCCGATGGACACGGAACCGACAGCCGACCTCGATCTTGCCGCGGCCCCGCCCGGCCGGCCGGAAGGCGCCGCGGCACCCCCTGCTGCCGACGCGTCCGCCCCGAGCCCGCCGCCTGGGACCCGCTCCTGGGCCCTCTTCTGGTCCGTCTTCACCCCCCTGGCCCTCGTGGGCATCCTCGTCCTCGCCGCCCTGCTGCGCCTGCCGGCGATGGGCATCATCGGCCAGGAGGAGCTGCATGCCCCGCGGAACCAGAATGCCCTGACCGTGGTCCTGGTCCCCGGGGGCCCCTACCTGGCCATCTACCCCTGGGACGAGGGGCTGGGCTTGCACCCCGACGAGCGCTTCCTGACCATGGTCGCCGCGGCCATCGCCACCCCCGAGCCATGCCGGCCGTTCTTCCCCCACCTGGGCGGAGAGGAGCAGATCACGCCCCTGGAGGGCAGCCCGTATGGCTGCCTCCAGGCGTACCTGGACACCGCCAACTCCCCGCTGAACCCGCGCAACCACCAGGGCTTTGAGCTGTGGGTCTATGGCTCCCTGCCGATGATCGTCTTCCGGGTCTCGGCGGAAGCGCTCAACGTCACCGGTTTTGCCCAGATGACCGGCCTGGGCCGGCTCTTTTCCGTCCTGGGCGACCTGCTCACCATCCTGCTCACCTTTTTCCTGGGCAAGCGCCTGGCCGGGGCCCGCGCCGGCCTCCTGGCAGCCCTCTTCCTCTCCCTGAGCGTCCTCAACATCCAGAACGCCCACTTCTTCACCGTGGACATCGCCCTCTCGCTGCTGACGCTGGCCTGCGTCTACCTGGCCGTGGTCATCGCCGAGGGCAAGGGCAGCTACGGCGCCTTTGTGCTGCTCGGGCTGTCCTTTGGCGCGGCGGTGGCCTGCAAGATCAACGTGGTCCTCTTTGGCGCGATCATCGTCCTGGCCGGCGGGGTGCGCCTGTGGCGGGCGGTGCAGGAAAAGGGCAGCCAGGCCCTGCAGAAGAGGTTCCGCCTGGCCGTGCTGGCGGGCGCCGTGGCCGCCTTCCTGGCCGCGGTCCTCTTCCTGGTGGTCAAGGATAGCTCCCTGGTCCGCAACGCCGCCATCGCCACCCTGCTGCTCGTCGGACTGGTCGCCGTGGGCTTCATCTGCTGGTGGCTGGCCGCCTTCCGGCCGCAGCCGGCCGCGACGCGCGTGCTCGTGCCGGTCCTGCGCGACACCCTCCTGGGGCTGCTCATCGTCCTGGTTCTGGCCCTGGGCGTCTTTCGCTTCGCCCAGCCCGACGCCTTCAATGGGCCGCAGCTCCTGGACGTACCGGGGCTCGTCAAGGCCGCCCTGGAGCGGCCGGCCGACCCCGACGGCCCCGGCCTGCTGGAGCGCATCGGCGAGGTAGTGCTGGACTCGCGCTATCGCGCCAACATGGGCACGATCCAGGCCCTGGTCAGCGGGGAGATGGACTACCCCCCCAGCCACCAGTGGACCGAGCGGCCCGCGCTCTGGTTCCCCTGGGAGAACATGGTCCTGTGGGGACTGGGCCTGCCGCTGGGGCTGGCCGCCTGGGCCGGGGTGGGACTGGCCGGCTGGCAGATATTCCGCAGTCGCAATCTGCGCTTTGTCGTCCCTTTTGCCTGGACGGTGCTCTTTTTCACCTACCAGGGCGTCCAGTTCGTCAAGACGATGCGCTACTTTTTACCTCTCTACCCGCTCCTGTGCGTCTTTGCCGCTGCCCTGCTCCTGCGGCTGTGGGACCGCGCCCGGGCGCGGGAGGCGCGCCCGCGCTGGCGCACCTGGGCCGGCGGCGCGCTCCTGGGCGTGGTCGTCCTGGGAACGGCGCTGTGGGCCTGGGGCTTTGTCCAGATCTACTACCGGCCGATCACCCGGGCCACGGCCTCGCGCTGGATCTACCAGAACATCGCCACCGACCGGGGGGCCTGGCTGACCCTGAGCGACGGCCGCCAGGTGCCCATCGCCATCCCCAACGCCCAGCTCTACGCACCGACCTCGCCCGCCACCACGACCGCCTTTTCCCTGGACAGCGCCGGCACGGCCACCGGGTTGACCGTCGCCCACCTGCAGGACGTCACCGGCAGCGCGGGACGGGAGCTGCTGGAGGCGGCCATCGTCGCCGACCCCGCCGGCCGGCAGGTGCTGGCCCACGGGATCGTCAGCGGCGACTTTTCCGGTCCGGCCGGCGACGCTGCCCCGGGCGTCGTCACGTTCGCTCCCTTGAGACTGGAGGCCGGCCGCACCTACTACCTGCGCCTGCAGGGGCGCCAGGGCATCTTTATCACCTGGGCCGTGGCCATGGCCAACGAGTACTGGGACGACCCCGTGCCCATGCGCGTCGACGGCAGGGACGGCTTTGCCACCACAGCCAACGGCTACCGTGGCCTGATGCTGTCGCCCTACGGCGAGGACAGCCCCGAGAAGGTCGATGAGCTGCTGCACCAGCTGGCGAACACCGACTACCTCTGCCTGACCAGCAACCGCCTCTACGACTCCATCCCCCGCCTGCCGATGCGCTACCCGGCCACCACGCGCTACTACCAGGCCCTCTTCGACGGCTCCCTGGGCTTCGAGCGCATAGCCACCTTCACTTCCTACCCCAGCCTCTTCGCCCTGGGCGTCCCGGCCGGCCTGGCCGCCACGAGCGACGAGGAGCGCGCCGCGCTCCCCGGCTGGTTCGGCCTGGCCATCCCCGACCAGGGCGCCGAGGAGGCCTTTAGCGTCTACGACCACCCCAAGGTGCAGATCTTTCGCCGCACCGCCGCCTTCGACATCGAGCGGGCCCGGGAGCTGCTGACCGCGGGGATCGATTGGAACCGGATCGAGCGCATCCGCCCCATCGAGGTGCCGGAGTGGCGACTGCGCCAGTTCCTGCAGCAGATCGGGCTCGGCGGCACTACCCAGGGAGACTCCCAGCAGGAACCTCCGGCCCCCGACCTCATGCTGACGGAGCAGGAGTGGCAGACGCAGCTCCAGGGCGGCACCTGGAGCGAGCTCTTCGACCCCGACGGCTGGACCAGCCGCCTGGCCCTGCCGGTGTGGCTGCTCTTTGTCGAGCTGCTCGGCCTGGCCGTGCTGCCGCTGTCCAACGGCCTCTTTGGCCGGCTGGCCGACGGCGGCTACCTGCCGGCCAAGGCCCTCGGGCTGCTCCTCCTGGGATACCTCTCCTGGCTGCTCGCGGCCAGCAAGCTGCTGCCCTACAGCCGCGGGACGATCGCCCTGGTGCTGGGGCTGCTCGTCGTGCTCGGCGCGGTCGTCGGCTGGCTCCGCCGGGCGGAGATCCGCGCCCTCTTCCGCGACCGCTGGCGGCTGCTCCTGCTGGAAGAGGGCGTCTTCCTGGTCGGCTTCCTGATCTTTCTCCTGATCCGCCTGGGCAACCCCGACCTGTGGCACCCCTACTTCGGCGGCGAGAAGCCCATGGACTTTGCCTACCTCAACGCCGTGCTCCGCAGCACCACCTTCCCGCCCTACGACCCCTGGTTCGCCGGGGGCTACCTGAACTACTACTACTTTGGCTACATCGTCGTAGCCACCCCGATCAAGCTGACCGGGATCGTGCCCGGCGTGGCCTACAACCTGGTCATCCCCCTCCTGTACGGGCTGACCTGTGCGGGTGCCTTTACCGTGGCCTACCACCTGGTCGACCGGAAGCGACGGACCGGCAGCGGGCGGAAGCGCTGGCCGGCGGTCGCCGGGCTGGCCGGGGCTGCCTTCGTGGCCCTGCTGGGCAACCTGGGCCAACTCAACCTGTTCGCCGACAAGATCGGGCAGGTCGCGGGCCTGCAGTTCGAGAGCAGCATCCCCTACCTGGCCCCGGCGGTGAAGCTGGTGGCCGGCCTGCCCCAGGTCCTGCGCGAGGGACTGCCCATCGGCAGCGGCTCGCTCTACTGGGACGCCTCGCGGGTGATCGTCCAGCACGCCGACGGGCCGGTCCGCGGCGGCGAGATCAACGAGTTCCCTTTCTTCACCTTCCTCTACGCCGACCTGCACGCCCACATGATCGCCCTGCCCTTTACCCTGCTCGCCCTGACCATGGTCATCGCCCTGTTGCGCACGCACAGGCAGGAGGACCTGCCGAGGAGCCCGCCGGCTGCGGGCCCCAGCGCGGAGCAAGCCCTGGAGAGGGCCGGTGCCGGGGGCCCGGCCGAGCCAGCCGGCGCTCCCGCGGAGGGCATCCCGCCGGCTCGCTCCGCGCCGGCCGGCCGGGATGGCCATGCCCTGCGCGACCTCTGGGCGCTGCTGCCCCCGCCGTGGCTGCTCCTGGGGCTGCTGCTGGTGCTGGGGGCGTTGCGCTGCGCCAACCTGTGGGACTTTCCGACCTACTGGCTCGTCGCCGTGGGTGGCTGGGCCGTGGCCCTCTACGAGCGCCGCCGGCGCATCGACTGGCGCATGCTCGTGAGCGTGCTCGGCCTGGCGGCCATGCTGTGGTTCCTGAGCACCCTGCTCTTCCAGCCATTCTGGGCGCGCTGGGGAGAGTACTACAACAGCCTGATCCCCTGGGAGGGCGAGCTCACCCAGGTGTGGGAGTATGTCAGCATCAACGGCCTGGCCCTGTTCATCCTGGGCAGCTACCTGGTCGGCGAGGCCCTGGGAGAGGGGAGCCGCGAGGCGCCCCTGCGCCTGTTCGGCCTGGGCGTGCGCTACTGGGACCGCCTGCCCACGCTGGTGCGGAGGCTGCGGCGCTGGGGGCGCGCGCCGACGGCGCTGCCGATCCTGCTGGCGGCCGGTGGGGGCCTCCTGCTGATCGAGCTGGCCCTGCACCTGGCCGGCCTGCCGCTGATCGCCTGGCTGGTGCTGCTGGCCGCCTTGGGCCTGATCCTGTTCCTGCGCCCCCGCGAGGAAGGAGAGGGCCGGCTCGTGGCCATGCTCGCCCTGGCCGGACTGGGCGTCAGCGGGGCCATCGAGTTCCTGGTCATCCGGGGCGACATCGGCCGCATGAACACCTTTTTCAAGTTCTACCTGCAGATCTGGGTGCTCTGGGGGGTGGCCGCGGCGGCGGTGCTGCCGCGGCTGTGGCGGCGCACGCAGCGTTGGAGTCGGCCGGCCCGGAACATCTGGCGCGGCGCGCTCTTCGCCCTGGTCGCCGTGTGCGCGCTCTACCCGCTGACGGCCACCCCGGCCAAGATCGAGGACCGCTTCGCCGGCAGCACGCTGGGGCCGGGGCTGGACGGCGAGGCCTTTATGCAGAGCGAGACCCTGTCGATGGAGCACGGGCCGGTCGTGCTGGCCGAGGACTATGGCGCCATCCGCTGGCTGGAGGAGAACGTGGCCGGCTCGCCGGTCATCCTGGAGGCCAGCATCGGCACGGGCTACCGCAACTTTGGCTCGCGCATCTCGTTCTTCACCGGGCTGCCCACCGTCCTGGGCTGGGACTGGCACCAGAAGCAGCAGCGCGCCGCCACGGAGCGGCCGGTGGTGGAGGAGCGCTTGCACGACGTGGCCCTGCTCTACAACGGCGACGACATCGCGCAGACGTTGGACCTGCTGCGGCAGTACCGCGTCTCCTACATCGTCGTCGGGCAGCTCGAGCGGTACTACTACGCGGCCCAGGGGCTGGCCAAGTTCGAGCGGATGGTGGGGACGTACCTGGAGCGGGTCTACCCCGCCGCGGCCGCGCTGCCGGGCACTGCCGCCGCCCCGGCTCCGCCGCCGACCGTGTCGCCCTACCCCAGCCCGGCAGCCTCCTCGACACGCTACCCGGGGCCTACACCGCAACCGCTGCAGGCGACGGAGGCTTCCACGCCGGCCCCGGCGACGACGGAAGGCACGGTGATCTATCGTGTGCTGCCGAATGTCTGGGAGGACTAGGGCTCGGGGCTCAGGGGTCAGGGCTTGGGGCCTCGGGTCTTGAGCCCTAGGTCCTGGGCCCTGGGCCCTGGGCCCTGGGCCCTGATCCCTGGGCCCCGAGTTTCTCGTTGAGGCAAAGACCATGCCGCGCTACGTGGTTCGCCTGCTCGCGCTGGCTATCGCTTTTACCCTGGCCTGGGTAGGCCTGGGCCAGCCCCCGGCCGACCGCTGGGTCGGGAGCTGGCAGCGCTATGGCGAGTGCGTCCAGGCGGCCTGCCAGGAGCAGGCGGCCGGGGCCACCCCCCGGCCCTGCCGGCCGCCCAACGAGGAGGTCTGGTGGCTGTGCCTGGGCGGGGCCGGCGTGGCCCTGCTGGTCGCCGCCTGGCCGCAGCGCAGGCAGGACGACGAGACGGTCACCGGGCACAACGTGCGCATCCTGGCGGGGCTCTTCCTGACCGCGGCCGTGCTCGTGGGGCTGCAGCTCGTGCGCCTGCAGGTCGCCCAGGCGGCGCAGGTCGACCGGCAGGTGGCCTACCTGGACCCGGTCGACTGCGGCGACGACGTGGTCAACGCCCGGCCCGGCCTGGCCGAGCTGCGCACCCGCCGCGGACGTATCTACGACCGCGACGGTGTGTTGCTGGCCGACACCGCCATCACCGCGGACGGCCTGGCCTGGCGGACCTACCCCCGCGACGACCTGGGCTACATCGTCGGCTTCTACAGCCCGCGCTACGGCAACTATGCCCTAGAGGCCACCTACGACGACTACCTGGCCGGCCGGGTGGGCGTCGATCCCTGGACCACCTTCGTCGAGGAGCTGCTGCACCGCCCCCACCGGGGCAACGACCTCATCCTGACGCTGGACACGGAGCTGCAGGACGTCGCCGACGCCGCCTACCGCCAGGTCACCGCGGAGGTTCTGGAGTCAAAGTGCCCCGACGGCACCTGTCCGGGCGCCGTCGTGCTGCTGGACGCCCGCAGCGGCGCCATCCTGGCCATAGTCTCCTACCCGCGCTTCGACCCCCGCCCGATGGTCTGGAACCCTGCCGCCGAGGACTGGGCGGCCGAAACGGCGCGCGTCGCGGCCTACTGGGACAGCCTGCGCACCTCCGCCGACGCACTGCTGATCCCGCGGGCCACCTCCGGCCTCTACCCGCCCGGCTCCACCTTCAAGACGCTGACCGCGGCAATCGCCCTGGAGACCGGGCTGGTCGAACCGGAGACGGTCATCTCCTGCCCCAACCACTACACCGTCACCGGGCACATCGTCGTAAACGCCTTGGAGAACCTGGCGGCGCGCTTCATGAAGAAACAGAACCTGATCGAGGACTTTCAGTGGTCCTGCAACACCGCCTTTGCCCAGATCGGCCTGATGATCGGGGCGGACCGCTACAGCGAGTACGCCCGGAGGTTCGGCCTGGTCTATGCCAACCAGGACCCGCCGCAGCCGGCCCTCTTCACCGACCTGCCGTCCAGCGTCAGCACCATCGCCAGCAATCGCTCCTTCCTGGACATCCCCACCGCCATGGCCGACACCGGCTACGGGCAGGGCCAGCTGCAGATCACGCCACTGTACATGGCCATGCTGGCGCAGACGATCGCCAACGACGGGACGATGATGCGGCCGTACCTGGTGGAGCAGGCGGTGGACCCGGCCGGGAACGTCCTCTACCAGGCCGAGCCCACTCCCCTGCGCGTGCCCATCGGCGCGCCCACGGCGCGGACGATGCGTGCCCTCATGGTCAAGGCAGTGGAGGACGGCTACGGCTGGCGGGCCCAGATCGAGGGGGTGGCGGTGGGAGGAAAGACGGGCACAGCCGAGGCCCCCGGGGGAGACCCCCACGCCTGGTTCGTCGCCCTGGCGCCGGCCGACAGGCCGCGCTTCGTCGTGGCTGTCGTCGTCGAGCGCGGCTCGGCCAGCTCGACGCTGGGCCCGCCGATCGCCAAGATCATCCTGGAGGCGGCGCTGCAGCAGCCGTAGTCACGCCTCCCTCCCCACGAGCGCCGCCGCGATCTCGGCCAGTGCCGCCCGGGCTGGGCCGGCCGGCACATGCTCCAGCGCCGCCAGCGCCTGGGCGTGGTACTGTGCCGAGGTCTGCTCCAGGTACTCCCGCGTGCCGGTCCGCTGCAGCACCCCCAGCGTGGCCGCGACATCGCCCGCCGTGACCGGCCCGGTCCCGCGGTAGACGCGCTCCAGGATGGCCCGGTCCTCCCCCGATGCGTGGGCCAGCGCGTGCACCGCCGGCAGCCCCAGCTTGCGCCCGTAGAGGTCGGCGGCGACCGGCTTTCCGGTGAGCGCCTCTTCTCCCCAGACACCCAGGAGGTCGTCCTGCACCTGGAAGGCCAGGCCCAGGTTGCAGCCGTAGGCGCGCAGCGCCTCCCTCTCCGCGGCGGGCCCTCCTCCCACCAGTGCCCCCAGGTACAGGGCTGCCTCCAGCAGCGCCGCCGTCTTGCGGGCGATCATCTCCACGTAGGCCACCTCGTCCACGTCCAGCCGCCCCTCGAAGGAGAGGTCCAGGTACTGCCCCTCGCAGATGCGCAGGATGGCCCTGTCCATCTCCTCGACTGCCTGCAGGACAGTATCCGCGGGCACTCCCCGGTCGCGCAGGCGGAACAGGGCCAGCCGGGCCACGGCGAAGAGGCCGTCGCCGGCGTTGATGGCCTGGGGGACGCCCCACAGGCTCCAGACGGTCGGCCGGCCGCGCCGCAAGGAGCTATGGTCCTCGATGTCGTCGTGGATCAAGGTAAAGTTGTGCACCAGCTCCACGGCCGCTGCTGCGGGCAAAGCCTGCTGCCAGTCCCCTCCCACCGCCTCGCTGGACAGCAGGCAGAGGAGCGGGCGCAGCAGCTTCCCGGCGCGCGCCTGGACTGCCCGGAAGTCGGCGTCCTGCCAGCCCAGGTGGTAGGCCATCATGCCGTAGAAAGGGTCCAGTGCGGCCCGTTCCGCCGCCGGCAGGCCGGCCCGCATCTCCGCCTCCGCCGCCGCCAGACGCTCGGAGAACCTCTCGAACCAGGGCCGCTTCTCCATACCTCAGCACCTTGCTGGCCGGAGTGGGCCGGAACAGCCGGCCCTTCGCCTACCGACCTCTGCATTACCTACGAAACATCCCGTAGTCTTCCATTCGTGCGCGACAAGTTTGGCCATTGATGCAGGGCGCAATAAGCATAGCACAGGGAGGGCTCCCTGTCAAAGGCTCTCTCCCCGGGGAAATTGTATACACTTTTGCTCGCGTCCATTCTCCACTTTTCCACAGCCACTTCGGCCTCTACTGCTTCTAGTTGTGAACCGCCCTCTCCTCTCCTACCCCTAGTGGTGTCAGGCCCCAAAACGGCCCTGCCCGTAGGGTCTGCCTTGTGGATAACTCCGCCCCCACAGTGGAAAAGTGCCCTAATTTGGGGAAAAGCCGGCCCGGGCCGGCGGCCGGCCGCGCTTTCCCCGGGCAAAGTTTCCACGCGGCTTCCACACGGCTCCACGCCCAAAAGGGCTATCTATTGCCCTGCTTTTCACGAATTCCACAATCCACTCTACTACTACTGTATACTATTCTTATACTCTATACAGAACATGTTTTTGGAAAGCTTTCCCCAAAGCGTTTGACACCGCTCCGGCGGTTGTGATAAAATGCCGGTGGCAAAGCAACTCAACGCCGGAATCGCTGTGCCACCCAAGGAGGTCTCCCATGAAAGCATTTGGCGAGTTGTTCCAGACCGCCGATTGGAAGGCGGAGAAGCATGTGCCGGTCATCGAGTGTCCCGACCAGGTCGCGGCGGGCGAACCTTTTGCCGTCACCGTCTCCGTGGGCAAGGAGATCGCCCATCCCAACACGACCGAGCACCACATCCGCTGGATCGCGCTCTACTTCCACGGGGAGGGGGACAAGTTTCCCTTCCAGGTCGGCCAGGCCGATTTCTGCGCGCACGGGGAATCGCCGGCCGGGGCCAACCAGGGGCCGGCGTATACCCATCCCCAGGCCACCATGTGGGTCAAGCTGGCCAAATCCGGCACCCTGTACGCGGCTTCCTACTGCAATATCCACGGCCTGTGGCAGGGCGGGCGCGAGATCGCGGTCGTCGGCTCGTAGTTCCTGTTGCACTGCTTTCCGTTGGTCGGTCCATGCCCTCAGCGATTTGCCATGATGGGGGTGGACCGGATCGTGTCGACCGACCACTACGACAGTGGCTTGCCAAGGAGGCCCTTCTTGACCGAGAACGAGCAGCGTATCGGGGTCTTTGTCTGCGAGTGCGGGCTGAATATCGCCGGCTCGCTGGACTGCGAGGCCGTCCGCGCCTACGCCGAGACGTTGCCCGGGGTGATCGTGGCAGCGCTGAACAAGTACACATGCTCCGACCCTGGGCAGCAGGAGATCAAGCGCCTCGTCCGCGAGAACAAGCTCAACCGCGTCGTCGTCGCCTCATGCTCACCGCGCCTGCACGAGCCGACCTTTCGCCAGTGCGTCGCCGATGTCGGGCTGAACCCCTACCTCCTGACGATGGCCAACATCCGCGAGCACTGCTCCTGGGTGCACCTGCACGACCGTGACGAGGCCACGCGCAAGGCCCAGGACATCGTGCGGGTGGCCGTGGCCCAGGCCAGCCGGCTCTATCCCCAGCAGGAGCCGCGCATCCCGGTCACCAAGGCCGCCCTGGTCATCGGCGGCGGCGTCGCCGGCATCCAGGCCGCACTGGACCTGGCCGACGCCGGCCACCAGGTCTACCTGGTCGAGCGGCAGCCTTCCATTGGCGGGATCATGGCCCAATTGGACAAGACCTATCCCACCATGGACTGTTCCATATGAATTCTCGGCCCGAAGATGATGGATGTCGGTCGACATCCGCGAATCCAGCTCCTGACCTACAGCGAGATCGAAAACATCGGCGGCTACGTCGGCAACTTTCACGTGCGCGTGCGGCGGCGCGCCCGTTTCGTCGACGAGAAGGAATGTACGGCCTGTGGCGAGTGCGCCAAGGTCTGCCCGGTCCTGGTTCCCGACGAGTTCCAGATGGGACTGTCCCTGCGGCGGGCTATCTACAAGCCGTTTCCGCAGGCCGTGCCCTCGGCCTACCTGGTGGATATCGTCCACTGCCTAGGCAACAACCCCATCGCCTGCGCCAAGTGCGTGGACCGCTGCGACAAGCACTGTATCGACTTTGACGCCCAGGATGAGGTCCTCGAACTGGATGTCGGGGCCATCATCGTCGCCACGGGCATGGACACCTACGACCCCACTGCGTTGGACGAGTACGGCTATACCCGCTACGAGGACGTCATCACCAGCATGGAGTTCGAGCGGCTGATCTCGGCCGGTGGTCCTACCGCGGGCCACTTCGTCCGGCCCAGCGACCGCAAGCATCCGCAGCGCATCGCCTTTATCCAGTGCGTCGGCTCGCGCTCCGCTGCCCGCGGCAACCCCTACTGCTCCAACATCTGCTGCATGAACACGATCAAGGACAGCCTGCTCCTGAAGGACCACTATCCCGACATCGACCTGACCGTGTTCTACATGGACATCCGCGCCTTTGGCAAGGGATTCGAGGACATGTACAAGCGCAGCCGGGAGGTCGGCGTGCGCTACATCCGCGGGCTACCCGGCGAGGTGAGCCGCCGCGACGACGGCACCCTCGTCCTGACGGTGGAGAACACTACCGCCAACCGCGTCGAGCAGCACGAGGCCGACCTGGTCATCCTCTCCGTCGGGGGCATCCCGCGCGCGGAGAGCGAGCCGATTCGCCAGCTCCTGACCCTGTCGCGCTCGCCCGACGGCTTCCTCCTGGAGGCCCACCCGAAGCTGCGCCCGGTGGACGCGCCCAGCAAGGGCGTCTTTTTCGCCGGCTGCGCCGAATCGCCCAAGGACATCAAGGACAGCGTCACCCAGGCCGGCGCGGCGGCGGCGCGGGCCCAGATCCTGCTGAACAAGGACCACATCACCCTCGAGGCCATCACGGCCCTGGTGCACCCGGAAAAGTGCACCTCCTGCGGCCTTTGCGCCAAGGTCTGCCCCTTCTCGGCGATCGTCTGGGAGAAGAAGCAGCCGGCCCGCGTGATCGAGGCGGCCTGCGCCGGCTGCGGCACCTGTGCTGCCGAGTGCCGCTTCGGGGCGATCGAGATGCGCCATTTCAGCGACGCCGCGCTGCAGGACCAGGTGACGGCCATCCTGGACGTCCCGGACACCCGGGACGTCATCGTCGCCTTTGCCTGCAACTGGTGCTCCTACGCCGGGGCCGACCTGGCCGGCACGTCGCGCCTGCAGTACCCGCCGACGGCGCGGCTGGTGCGGACGATGTGCTCGGGACGGGTGAGCCCGGCCTTTGTCTGGCAGGCGTTCCGGCAGGGGGCTCCGCTCGTGCTGGTGTCCGGCTGCCACTTTGCCGACTGCCACTACATCGACGCCAACCGGCAGACGGTGCGGCGGGTGGACGGGCTGTGGGATGCGCTGGAAAAGGCCGGCGTCCGCCCCGAGCGGCTGCAGATGGAGTGGGTCAGCGCGGCCGAGGGACAGAAGTGGGCGCTGGTGATGCAGGAGCTGGAAAAGATGCGCGCCGCGGTGACGGCCGAGGAGATCGCCCACACGCGCCAGGCCCTGGCCGAGGCCAAGGTGCCCAACCCCAAGGCATGGAAGGAGGGGGGCAAGCGGCCGGCCGCTTTCCAGTGCCTGCGCTGCGGGAACGCCTGGAAACAGGAGTACGACCCCCTGCGCGACGAGCGCATGTGCCCCTCGTGCCGGTCGAACAGCGTGCGGTGGGTGGAGTAGCAAGGGGCAAGAAGCAAGAGGCAAGAAACAGGAAGCAAGAGGCAAGGAGCAAGTGGCGTGGGTCCGATTCTGCAGGTAGATCCCATGCAAGCGGATGAGGAAGCCGAGATCGAGTTCGAGCTCGACTACCTGGCGTCCCTGACGGTGGCGGAGCGCTTCGAGATGATGTTCCGGCGCTCGCGGGAAATCCAGGAGATGCTTCTGCGCGATGGACATCGAAAGCCTGTTGAGATCGTTGAACGCCCATAAAGTCCGCTACGTGGTGATCGGTGCAGCGGCTTTCCCCGTGCACGGCTATGCCCGGGCCACACTGGACGTGGATATCTTCATCGACTCTGGCGAGGAGAATGCCCGGCGCACGTGGGATGCCCTGCGCGATTTCGGCTACGATGTCGCGGACCTCACGATCGAAGCGCTGCGGACCAAGAAAATCCTCATCCGCCAATACCTGGTGGAAACCGACGTGCACCCCTTTGTCGCTGGCGTCACCTTCGAGGAAGTCTGGGCACACCGGGTGGAAGGGAAGATCGGCGAGACGGCTTCCTGGTTTGCCAGCCTGGACGATCTGATCCAGATGAAGCAGGCTGCCGGCCGGCCGAAGGACCTGGAGGACCTGCGCATGCTGCGCAGGCTGCGGGAGAGAGCGGCACGTTGACCTTGCTCGGAGAAGGGGCCCTGTCGACAGGAGGTTGAGCCGTGGAAGACGAACGCCTGGAAGAGTCGCGCGCCTTTCTCAAGGACACCATCCGCCTGCACCTCGATTTCTCGCAGACGGACCAGAGCCGAGGGGTGCCGGCACCGCCGCTGGAGAAACCGTTCGACCCGCAGGCCCGCCGCGTCCGCCTGCCGGGGCCCGCCGAGTGGACCGGCCTGGTGCCCACCGACCTGCGCGCGGCTATCGCCGGCCGGAAGAGCCACCGCCAGTTCCGCCGCGAACCGCTCTCTCTGGAAGAGGTAGCCTTTCTCCTCTGGGCCACCCAGGGCGTCCGCGGGCCGGCCGGCCCCACCTCGGCCTACCGCACCGTGCCCTCGGCCGGCTGCCGCCACGCGCTGGAGACGTACCTCGCCGTCCTCAACGTGGACGGCCTGGAGGAGGGAATCTACCGCTACCTGCCGGTCGAGCACGAGCTCCTCTTCGAGTTCTCCGAGCAAGACCTGGGCAGCAAGCTCGCCGCCGCGGCGATGGGGCAGGCTTTTCTCGGCCGGGCGGCCGCCACCTTCATCTGGACGGCCGTCCCCTACCGCATGGAGTGGCGCTACAGCCTGGCAGCGCACAAGGTCATCGCCCTGGACGCCGGGCATGTCTGCCAGAACCTCTACCTGGCCTGCGCGGCGGTCGGCGCGGGCACCTGCGCCATCGCCGCCTATCACCAGGAGGCGATGGACCTGCTGCTGCGGCTGGACGGCCGGGAGGAGTTCGTGATCTACCTGGCACCGGTGGGGAAGGTCTGAGCCCGGTGCGCCCACGACTACGAGACTATCTCAAATCGACCACCAAGCCACAGAGATGAACGGACCACCGTGGCACGAATACACCAAGAGGATATTGGCAAAGATCCCTTATCGACATGGTGCCTTTGTGCCTTCGTGGTTTTGAGATCGTTTCTACGGCGCAGCGAGGTTGCGGTGAGGACACATGTCGGCGCTGCCGTTCCCGTCCTGCTCGTCGCGCTCCTGCTCGCGAGCTGCCTGCCCACGACTACGGCCACGGTCCCGCCCACGCCGACCGCACCTCCCCCCACGCTCACCCCCGCGCCGACGCGCACCTTCCCCACCCCCATGCCGACGGCCACGCCGGTCCCCACGGTCACGCCGGAGCCGCTGGTCCCCCTGGGACTGGCCCGGCGCTGGGAGTGGGCCGCCGGGGACATCCTCACCGCCCTGCTTGCCGACGATCTGGATGGCGACGACGTCGCGGATATCGTCCTGACCTCGTTCGACAAGAAGCTCTACCGCCTGGACGCCGCCGGCCAGGCGGTGTGGTCCGTTGCCGCCGCGGGCCCGCTCTACGCGCTCGGCGCCGCCGACCTGGACGGAGACGGGCAGACCGAGCTGCTGACCGGCTCCGAGGACGGCAGCGTGCGCGTCCTCTCCGCGGCCGGCGATCCGCTCTGGGATGTGCCCCTGGGCGGGCGGGTCACGGCGGTGGCCGCCCTCGACATCGACGCCGACGGTTCCCCGGAGGTTCTGGCCGGGGCCCGGCCTGGCGGCGTCTGGGCCCTGCGAAGGGACGGCAGGCTGCTCTGGCAGAAAGGGACCCCCGGGGCCCCCACGGCTTTCGTGATCGCCGGCGTGCTGGCGAACCGCGCCGTGGTCATGGGCACGGAGGAAGGGGCTCTCCTGGCACTGGACCCGGCCGGCGTCTTTCTCTGGCAGGACACGGGTGGCGGCTACGTGCGCGGACTGGCCCCGCTGGAGGATGGGCTGCTGGCCGGGGACCGCGCCGGCCGGCTGCGCCACCTGACGATGGACGGCGCGGTCCTGCTGGAGGCCGACCTGGGCGGCCCCCTGCCGGTCGCCGCCGCGCTCGACCTGGATGGCGACGGTCAGGTCGAGCTGCTGGCCGGCGTCGGCCGGACGGCGGAATCACTGGTGGCTCTGGAGCGTGGCGGCGGCGAGCGCTGGCGCACCCCCACCGGGCGCGGCGTCTGGGCGGTGGCCTTTCCCGACCTGGAGGGGGACGGCCGGCCGGAGGTTGTCGCCGGGACCGACGGGGGCGAGATCTTGGTGCTGGACCGATGGGGCCGGGTGCGCGGCCGCACCGCGGTGCCCTTTCGCGTGCACGGGCTGCAGGCCGTGGACTTGGACGGCGATGGCCGCGACGAGGTCCTGGCGCGCGCCAGCAACCACCTCTATGCCTTTGGCGGGGCCCTGCCGGGAGAGGAAGGGGAACGGCAGCCGTTCGTGGAGACGCTGGCGGTGTGGCCCGCCGATGCGCCACTGCGGCCGGCCGGTGAGGGCCAGTTGGTGCTGGTGGCGGTCGGCGACGTCATGCTGGGGAGGGCAGTGGAGCCGCGCGCCCTGGCCTACGGGCCCGACTTTCCCTTTGCCGCTCTTCGCCCTCTTCTGCAGCAGGCCGACATCGCCACCGGCAACCTGGAGGCCGCCCTGACCGACGCCGGCCGGCCGCTGGACAAACGCTTCCCGCTGCGTGCCTCTCCCGCACTGGTCGCCGGCCTGCAGGAGGCCGGGTTCGACCTCATGACGCTGGCCAACAACCACACCCTGGACTTCCGGGCGGAAGGGCTGAGCGAGACGCTCGCCGTCCTGGAGGGGGCCGGGATCGGCGCCGTGGGGGCCGGCCGGCAAGCCTACGACCCGGTCATCCTGGAGGTCGGGGGACTGCGCGTGGCCTTCCTGGGCCGCAACCAGGCCATCGGCCGGCAGGAGGGGGTGGCCTGGGCCGAGGAGGGGGAGTTGCGCCAGGCCGTGGCCGCGGCCCGGGCCCGGGCCGACGTGGTGGTGGTGCACCTGCACGCCGGGGTGGAGTACAGCAGCCACTACGACGAGTCCCAGCGCCGGCTGGCCCAGGCCGCCGCCGCGGGCGGGGCGGCCCTGGTGATCGGCCACCATCCCCACGCCCCGCAGGAGGTCGCCTGGATCGGCGACACCCTGGTGGCCTACAGCCTGGGCGATTTCGTCTTCGACATCGACGACTATGACATCGCCCGCGACGGGGCCGTGCTGCGGGTGATCTTGGACCGCCAGGGAGTGGTCGGGGCGGAGTGGATCCCGGTGCGCATCGTCGACGACGTCCAGCCGCGGGCGCTCCTGGGGGAGGACGGCCGGCCGGTGGTGGGGCCGGTGGGCCAGCCCTGAGGGGTGTCACTGGAGCAGCTCGGCGAACTCATCTCTTCTCTACGCCGACTTGCTGGGGCTGGCCGGCTCGCTGGGCGCCTACCGCCTGGGCGTGGCCGACCTGGGGGCCCTGGCGGGGTATCCCACCCAGCCCCCGGGCCTGCTGGCCCCCTACCGCCGGGGCATCTCCCTGGCGGTGCGCCTGGACGACGCCGTGGTGGACGGGCTCCTGCCGGCCCACAACCCCCATCCTGGTGAGCCGACCCCCGCCTACGCCGGCCTCTACGCCGCCGTCAACCAGCGCCTGGACGCGCTGGCCGCGCAGGTGGTGAGCTTCCTGCAGTGGCGCGGGCAGCGGGCCGTGGCCATCCCGGCCAGCCAGACGCTGCTGGAGCACCGCGGCGCCCTCTCGCACAAGGCGGTCGCCCGCCAGGCCGGCCTGGGCTGGATCGGCCGGAACCTGCTGCTCATAGTCCCGGGGGCCGGCCCACGGGTGCGGCTGAGCACGGTGCTGACCGACGCGTTGCTCCCGCCGGGGGAGCCCGTGGCCGGCGGGTGCGGGCGCTGCCGGCGCTGCCTGAAGGCCTGCCCGGTCGGCGCGCTGCGCTCTGTCCCGTACGAGGACTACCCCGAGCGCTCCGCGGCCCTGGACGTGGCCCGCTGCGCTGCCTACCTGGAGGGGTTTCGCGCTGTGGCGGAGATCGGCCATTCCGTCTGTGGCATGTGCATGGCAGTGTGCCCGGCCGGCCGGTAGGGGGCCGGGAGCCCCGGTTGTTGGTGCTTGAAGTGCTATCCGCCTTGTGATATACTGGACGACAGAAAGGACTGGCAGGGGCGCCCGTAGTGGGTTGTCCTTTTCTGTCACGAGAACAAGGAGTATTCCATGCTCGATCTGATCAAGCAGCGCCGCAGTATTCGCCAGTACACGGCCGCACCCGTGTCGGACGCCGATATCCAGGTGCTGCTCGAGGCGGCCATGGCCGCGCCCTCGGGCAGCAACCGGCAGCCGTGGGAGTTTGTCGTGGTGCGCGACCGCGCCCTCTGCCGCAAGCTGGGCGACACCCACGCCTACAGCAAGATGGCCGCCGAGGCGGCGGTCGTCTTTGTCGTCTGCGGACACGAGGCCAGGTCCGCCCACTGGGTCGAGGATACCAGCGCGGCCACGCAGAACCTGCTCCTTGCTGCGGCCAGTCTGGGGCTGGGAGCGGTCTGGGTGGCCGTCTACCCCCACGCCGATCGCGAGGAGTACGTCCGCCAGCTCCTGGGCATCCCCCGCGAGCTGCGCATCCTCTGCCTGGTGCCGGCCGGCCACCCCGCCGAGTCCAAGCCGCCCCGCACCCAGTACGACGCCGCCCGGGTCCACTACGACCGCTACTGAAGCCCGTCGCTGCGCGGCCGGCGCCGGCTCGGCCTGCGCCAGCTTGCGGGCCGCAAATACCGATGCGGACGCGGTAGATTGCGCGGCTTCTGCACGAAGCCGGGCCCCGTACAGGCGCGGTCTTCCCTCCCCCGAACAAGGCGGCGGCCTGCCGCGATCGCGCGTTTGTCGGCCACTGCCATCTATGTTATAATGGCGGTGCTCTGAAACTGCCCAGAGAGGAGATGCCATGGATCTGGCCAATGTACAGAAGGAAGCGGAAAGCATCGTCGCCAACGTCGAGAAGGTGATCGTGGGCAAGAAGCCGGTGGTCGAACTGACCCTGGTAGCTCTCCTCTCTCAGGGCCACGCCCTGGTGGAGGACGTGCCCGGGGTGGGCAAGACCATGCTGGCTCGCTCGATCGCCTGCTCCATCGGCTGCACCTTCAAGCGAGTCCAGTTCACCCCCGACCTGCTGCCCAGCGACGTCACCGGGGTCTCGATCTACAACCAGAAGAGCCAGGAGTTCGAGTTCCGCCCTGGCCCGATCATGGCCAACATCGTCCTGGCCGACGAGATCAACCGCGCCACCCCCAAGACGCAGTCGGCCCTGCTGGAGTCGATGGATGAGCACCAGATCACGGTGGATGGGGTGACCTACGCGATCCCCCGCCCCTTTATCGTCCTGGCGACGCAGAACCCCATCGAGTACGAGGGCACCTTCCCCCTGCCCGAGGCCCAACTGGACCGCTTCCTCATGCGCATCTCCCTGGGATATCCTGCCCTGGTGGACGAGCTGGAGATCCTGACCCGCCAGCAGTACCGCCACCCCATCGAGGAGCTGGGTCAGGTCGCCTCTGTGGATACGCTGCTCGCCATGCAGGAGGCCATCAAGGCTGTCCACCTGTCTGCCGAGATCCAGGAGTATATCGTCGCCCTGGTCAAGGCCACCCGCGAGCACGACTCGGTCTACCTGGGGGCCAGCCCGCGGGCGTCCCTGGGGCTGTACCGCACCGGGCAGGCCCGCGCGGCCATCCTGGGGCGGGACTATGTCACGCCGGATGACGTCAAGGCGCTGGCCCAGCCGGTGCTGGCGCACCGCCTGATCATCAGCCCGTCGGCGCGCATCCGCGGCGTCACGGCCCCGATGGTGGTGGACGACCTGCTGCACAACGTCCCGGTGCCGGGGGCGCGGCCGGCCGGCGGCAGAGAGAGGTAGAGGAGATCGCATGTTCGGCATCGACCTGGAAGGCGTCCTGGGAACCGTAGGAATCACCCTGGGGTACGTGATCCTCTTTGGCATCGTCTTTGCCGAGTCGGGCCTTTTCTTCGGGTTCTTCTTCCCCGGCGACAGCCTGTTGCTGACGGCCGGGCTGCTGGCCTCGCGCGGCCTCCTGAACATCGCCATCATGCTCCCGGGGCTGTTCGTCGCCGCCGTGGCCGGCGACTCGGTCGGCTACTGGTTCGGGGCCAAGACCGGCCCCCTCCTGTTCAAACGACCAAAGTCGCTCTTTTTCCGGCCGGAGTACCTGCTCAAGGCCCAGGCCTTTTACGAGAAGCACGGCGGCATCACGATCACCCTGGCCCGCTTCGTTCCGGTCATCCGCACCTTTGCCCCCATCGTCGCCGGCGCGGCCAGGATGCACTATCGCCGCTTCCTGGTCTTTAACCTGGTCGGCGGGCTGTGCTGGGCCGTAGGTGTGACCTTGTTGGGCTATGTCCTCGGCCTGGCCTTTGGCACCATCGAGGGCGTGGACCGTTACTTTACCCTGCTGGTGATCGCCTTCTTCATCATCCCCGGCCTGCCGACGCTGATCCACCTGTGGAAGGAGCGGCGTCACGACGTCTGGAACTGGGTCAAGGCCCGCTTCACCCGGAAACGCCCGGCAGAGACCGATGTGAGCGAGTAGGCCAAGAGCTCCCCGCCCCCCATCCCTGCCCTGCCGCCCGCGGCACTCCCCGTCCGGGCTGGGTTGCGAACCCAAGAGAGCATCTCCATGTCCAACTCGGCGTCGTTCGGTGCTCCCCTGACAGAAGAACGCAGCACCCTGCTCCGGCGGCTGGAGGTCCTGCGCCGCGCCGACCTGATCCTGCATTGCACGGCCGATCTGGACCTGATCCTGCAGCTCTTCCTCGACCTGGTGATGGAGGTGGCCCAGGCCGCGTCGGGAACCCTCTACATGGTGGACGCCGAGCAGCACCAGCTCGTCTTTGCCGTCGTCCGGGGACCGGATGAGGTCAGCGCGGCGCTGCAGGGCCACCGCATGCCGGTCGGCCAGGGCATCGTCGGCAAGTGCGTCCAGCGGGGAGAGGCGATCTGGGTCCCTGTGGTCGAGCACAGCCACGACTGGGCCCGGGAGCTGGCCGAGCGCAGCGGCTACCGCCCCGGAAACGTCCTCTGCCTGCCCCTGAAGGCCCAGGAACGGGTCATCGGCGTCGTCCAGCTCTTTGACCACCCCAGCGCCCGCCCCTACTCCCAGGCCGAGCTCGATTTCCTGGGGGTGCTGGTCAACGACCTGGCTCTCAAGATCGAGAACGCCCGCCTGCTGGATACCTCGCGCAGCATGGTCGCGCGGATGCGCGCCCTGCTCGACGTAGGGATCGAGCTGGGAACGACCCAGGACCGCGACCGCCTCCTGATGCTGATCCTGGAGCGGGTGTGCCAGCTGCTCCAGGCCGAGGCGGCGTCCATCTTTGAGCTGGAGGAGGAGACCGGGGAGCTGATCCTGCGGGCCACCACGAGCGTCCCGCCGGGCGGGATGGAACAGGTGCGCGTGCCGCCGGGAGTGGGGATTGGCGGCTGGGTCGCCCAGCACGAGCAGACGGTCCTGGTCCCGGACGTGCGCCAGGACCCCCGCTTCTACTACCAGATGGACGAGGTGACCAGCTTCGTCACCCGCTCCATCCTCTGCGCGCCGCTGGTCGTGCAGGATCCGGTTCCCGGACAGGAAGGGGTGGTCCGGCGGCGGGTGGTGGGGGTGGCCCAGGCCCTGAACAAGCAGGGCGGGCAGGTCTTTACCGCTGCCGACGTGGAGATCTTTGAGGGGTTGGCCCGCCAGGCGGCGATGGCCATGGAGCGGACCCGGCTCTACCGCGAGATCAACGATCTCTTTGCCAACGCGGTCATGGCGCTGACCGAGACGATCGAGGCCAAGGACCCCTATACCCAGGGGCACACCCGTCGGGTGATGGAGGTCAGCGTGGCCATCGCCGAGGAGCTGGGCCTGTCTGCGGAGGAGGTGAGCAAGGTCCGCCTCGCGGCCCTCTTTCACGACATCGGCAAGATCGGCATGCCCGACGCCATTCTGCAAAAGAGCGGCCAGGTGACGCCGGAGGAGATGGCGGTGATCCAGCAGCACCCATCGCGGGGGGAGCGCATCCTGCGGCCCCTGCGCCGGCTGAGGGAGATCATCCCCGGCGTGGCCGAGCATCACGAGCGGTACGACGGCAGCGGCTACCCCCAGGGGCTGCGGGGGGAGGAAATCTGCCTGGCCGGCCGGGTCATCGCCGTGGCCGATACGTTCGATGCGATGGTCTCGGACCGGCCGTACCGCCGAGGTCTGCCGGCCGAGGCGGTGCTGCAGGAGGTGCGGGGCCAGGCCGGCCGGCAGTTCGACCCACGCATGGTCGAGGGGCTCGTGCGGGCCTGGGAAAAGGGCCGTTTGCCCCTGCCGAGCGCCGCCCGGTCCGAGACCGGCTGAGGCAGCCATGCCCCTTCCGTTGATCGTCCTGCTGGGCCCCACCGGGGTCGGCAAGACCCCCCTGGCCGTCGCGCTGGCCCTGTCGTTGGGGGGAGAGATCGTCTCGGCCGACTCGCGCCAGGTCTACCGGCTGATGGATATCGGCACGGCCAAGCCCACGCCGGAGCAGCGCGCCGCTGTGCCGCACTACCTGGTGGATATCGTCGATCCCGATCAGAGCTACTCCCTGGCCGACTTCTGCCAGCATGCCGCCGCCGCGCTGGAGGAGATCGCCTCCCGCGGGCGACTGCCCTTCCTGGTCGGGGGCACGGGCCAGTACCTGGCGGCGGTCCTGGAGGGATGGCAGGTCCCCCGCGTGCCGCCGCAGCCGGCCCTACGGGCGCGGCTGCAGGCGGAGGCCGAGGAGATCGGCGTGGAGGCGCTCTACCGCCGCCTGCAGCAGGTGGATGCACCAGCGGCGCAGCGCATCCAGCCGGGCAACCTGCGGCGCATCATCCGCGCCCTGGAGGTGTACGAGGTCACCGGCGAGCCATTCTCCCGGCAGCAGCGGCGCGAGCCGCCGCCCTACGACCTGCTCGTACTGGGGCTGGCGCTGGCGCGGCCGGCCCTCTACGCCCGCGTGGACCGGCGGGCCGCTACGATGGTCGCGCAGGGGCTGGTCCAGGAGGTGCAGGCGCTGCTGCAGCGCGGCTATGGCTGGGACCTGCCGGCCATGTCGGGCCTCGGCTATGTCCAGTTCCGCCCCTACATCGAGGGCCGCGCCTCCCTGGACGAAGCGCTGGCCCGCCTGCGGTACGATACCCATGCCTTTATCCGCCATCAGTACACCTGGTTCCGGCGCTTCACGGTGCGGCGCTGGTTCGATGCCGGGCATGAGGCGGAGCTGGAGGCCGTGCTGCCGTATATCCGGGAGTGGCTGGCCGGGCTATAGGGACAAGGGTCGGGGAATCCAGAGCTTGGTGGCCCCTTGGGCCCTGTCCCTTGCGTCTCGCCGTCTCAGGAGACACCATGCGCTTCGCCTTCTCCACCGGCTCTCTCTACACCTACGGCCTGGACCGCTCCTTTGCCCTGGCCGCCGAGGCCGGCTTCGACGGAATCGAGGTCCTGATCGACGCGCGCTTCGATACGCGCCAGCCCCTCTATCTGCGCCGATTGGTGGAGCGCCACGGGATGCCCGTCCTGGCCGTCCACGCGCCGTTCCGTCCCTGCCGGCTGGACGACTGGCCCCATAGCCACCCGCAGAGCATCGCGGCAGCGGCAGAGGTCGCCGCCGCGGTGGGGGCGGCTGTCGTCGTGGCCCACCTCCCCCGGCACGGCGACCGCCGCTACGAGCGCTGGCTGCGGGAGGAGCTGCCGGGCTGGCAGGAGGACCACCCCGGCCCGGTGGTCGCCGTGGAGAACATGCCGCTGAAGTGGATCCGCTGGTGGCCGCTGGCCCCGGTCGATCCCTGGCGGCTGAACCGGCTGGAGGAGTGGGGCAGCTTCCCCCATCTGGTGCTGGACACCACCCACCTGGCCACCAAGGGGCTGGACATCGTCGCCACGTACGAGCGGCTGCGGGACCGTGTGGCGCACGTGCACCTCTCCAACGCCCGCCGCCAGGGACGGCGCGTGCAGGAGCACCGCCGCCTGGAGGATGGGTTCCTGCCGTTGGGAGATCTCCTCGGGCGGCTGGCCGGCGATGGCTACGCCGGCATCGTCACCGTGGAGCTGATGCCGCGCTCCCTGGAGGCGGCCGACGAGGAAAAGGTGCGCCTGCACCTGCGCCGGCAGGTGGCCTTCTGCCGGCAGCACGGCGGTGGCGCGCCGGGGTGTGGGTCGTAGGTTGGGAAGGGGGGGGTAGGCGGTCGCCGAGAGGGACTGGCCCGGCCCATTCCCGCGAGGCCCAGGCCGGCCGCCGGGATCGCCGACCGGGTCGGTGCGGCCATGCAGGAGGTAGACCATGGAGCAGCGCATCCTCGTTGTGGAGGGCGACATCACCCGGCAGAGGGTCGATGCCATCGTCAACGCCGCCAACAGCAGCTTGCTGGGCGGGGGGGGCGTGGATGGGGCCATCCACCGGGCGGCCGGCCCGGGACTGCTGGAGGAGTGCCGGCGGCTGAACGGCTGCGCCACGGGCGAGGCCAAGATCACCGCCGGCTACAACCTGCCCGCCCGCTGGGTCATCCACACGGTCGGCCCGGTCTGGCAGGGAGGGACGGCCGGCGAGGACGAGCTGCTGGCGCGCTGCTACCGCAGCTCACTGGCCCTGGCCCGGGAGCACGGCGCGCGCACCATCGCTTTCCCGGCGATCAGCACCGGGGCCTACGGCTTTCCGCTGGAGCGGGCCACGCGCATCGCCGTGGCCGAGGTGCGGCGCTTTCTGCAGGACAATGCCATGCCGGAGCAGGCCATCTTTGTCTGCTTTGGAGAGCGGGTCTACCGCCTCTACCAGGAGATCGTGGGCGAGCGCGACGGCGCTACTCCCGATCGGCCCAGCGGCCGGCCCAGGTGAGCAGCAGCCAGAGCAGGCCGGCCAGCCCTCCCAGCCCCAGGGTGCAGGAGAGGATGGTCACGATGCCCCCGACCAGGCCGCCCCAGCCGTAGCTCCAGGCAATCAGCCCTCCGCCGACGAGCAGGAGGATGAAGAAGAACCCCAGGAGCAGGCGGCGCTCTGTCTGCCGGCGGTGGGCCGGCAGGTCGCGGGGCCGACGGGAGAGGTCAGGAGTCCCTGGCATAGGGATGCAGCAGCGCGGCCGGACTGCCGGCCGCTACGCGCCCAGCAGTCGGAGCAGCTCCGCCGCCGAGCGTTTCATATCGAGGAAAACCAGGCCCAGCTTGGCGTTCTTGCGCGCCAGGGCCGTGAGCACGGCCTCCTCCCCCACCGACATCAGCAGGACATAGCCCTCTTCCCCGCGCACAAAGACCTGGTCCAGCGCACCCCGGCGCAGCTCGCCGGCGATCCGCTCCCCCAGGGAGAGCATAGCGGCGCTCATGGCCGAGACGCGGTCCTCCTCCACGTCGGGCGGCAGGGCCGAGGCGATGATCAGGCCGTCCACACTCACCACCGCCGACGCCTCGACGTCTGGGGTGGTCATCTGCAGCTCTTTCAGCAGCTTCACCATCTCGTCGGTGCGCGTGGCCACTCGCTCCTCCTTGGGGGGCTGATCGCGTGACGAAACCCGCCGGCACTATTCTAGCACAGCGCGCAGCCCGGCGCAACCCTCCAGGCGCAGGAGCGCCTCCTTCAGCGCCAGGCCACCGCCGTAGCCGCCCAGCGAGCCGCCGCTGGCGACGACCCGGTGGCAGGGGATCACCAGCGGCAGGGGATTGGCGGCGTTGGCCGCGCCGACGGCGCGGGCGGCCCGCGGCCGGCCGACCGCGGCGGCCACCTGCGCGTAACTGCGTGTCTCCCCGTAGGGGATCTCCAGGAGCGCCTGCCAGACGGCGCGCTGAAACGCCGTGCCGTAGATGTCCAGGGGCAGGTCGAAGGAGCGGCCTTCCCCACTGAGGTAGCGGCGCAGCTGCTCGGCGGCCTCCCGCAGGACCGCCGCGCCTTCCACCAGCACGGAGCTGCCCAGGTGGCGCTCGATCCAGCGCTCTACTCCCTGCTCGCCGGGCAGGACCACGCGGCACAGCCCCCGGTCGGTCGCCAACAGGCGCAGCGACCCCCAGGGGGTGGGATGGCGCGTCCAGTACAAAGGCGGCATGAGCGACTCCCGCGGTCTGTCGGGTTCCTGAGGGACCCGTCTCGTTGTGGTAGGCAGCGACCAGAGCCTGCCCGGTACGAGGCACAGGGGCAGGCTCTGTGGCTGGGCGGTATCGGTCGGAGCGTTCTCTCAGCTCGTGGCCCCGGTGAAGCGGAAGCGGCGCAGATGCACCGCCGGCGCCCGTATGGGGGCGGCGAACTCGCCGCCGCACAGCCGGGTCTCCCGGCTGATGGCCACGACCTCGCTCAAGGCCTCCAGGACGCTCTGGGTGAAGCGCAGGTCCTTCACCGGCCGGGTGATCTCGCCGTTCTCGATGAGGAAGGTGCCGTCGCGGGTCATGCCGGTGAGGATCGCCTTCAGGGGGTGCACCGGCCGGATATAGTGGAACCGGGTCACCCACAGGCCGCGCTGGATGGAGCGGCCCAGCTCGCGGCGTGGCGTGCTGCCCGGCGCCACAAAGAGGTTCAGGGGGAAGGGTCCGAACGAGTTGGGCGCCGGCAGGGCATGCCCGGTGGAGGTGCGCCCATCCTCGCGGCCGGCCGTGTAGCTGTCGTAGACAACTGCCTGGGCCACCCCCTGGGCGATGAGGTCCACCCTCCGCTTGGGCACCCCCTCGAAGTCAAAGGGCATCGGCATGCCGCTGGGGTCCAGGCCGTCGTCCCAGATGGAGATCTCCGGGCCGACGATGCGCTCCCCCAGCCGCATGAAGCTGCGGCCCTCCTGCAGGGCCAGGGCCGAGAAGCCCAGGTAGGCCATGTAGCCCACCAGATGGGCGACGGCGTACTCCTCCAGGACGACCTCGTACTCGCCCGGCTCCAGCTCGGTCCGGCCGGCGCTGCGCAGCGCCTTGTCGATGGCTTCCTGGCCGAGGGCCTCCTCGTCGATCTCCGCCACGGCCATGGCCGACCCCGAGGCATACCCGGAGCCGGTTTCGCCCATCACCACGGTGGTGAGCTCGGCCTGCGTACGCGGGAAGTAGGCCCGTACCCCCAGGGAGTTGGCCACCCCCACCTCGTTGTAGCGCGTGGAGAGGGCCCCGCTGGCCCGCAAGCCTTTTTCCTGCGCCAGGCGGCAGATCACCCCGACGCGGCGGGCCCGTTCCTCGGGCGTGCAGGCTGTCGTCGCCTCGTCCACAGCCGCGATGGCCGCCAGGGGAGCCGGACCGGGCAGCCCGCGGAAGGCGGGGTCCTCGATCTGCACCCGGGCGATCGCCAGCGCCTGCTCGGCCGTGCGCCGCAGGGAGTCGGGGGCCAGGTCGTTGGTCGAGGCCACGCCGATGCGCCGGCCGACCACCGCCCGGATCGAGACCTGGGCATCGTTGCGGGCGACATTCTGGTGGATGTACGAGTTGGCAAAGCGGGTCAGGGCCTCTTCCCCCCCCATGAAGACGATCTCGGTCTGATCGGCCCGCGAGTGCTGGAGGACGAGATCGGCGATCTGCTGGAACCGTTCCGGGCCAAACATGGAGGACTCCTTTGCTGACAGTGACTACTCCTCTTCCTTGGCGGCGACTTCCTCGGCGGCTTCAACCGCCTCCACCACCCGGGCCGCCTTCTCCTCGGCCGCCTCCAGGCGGCGGATGGAGGTGGCATAGACGATGACGGTCTCCGCGTCGGTGACCAGATGGACTCCTGGCGGCGCGGTCAGGTCGCTGACGTGAATCGATCCATCCGGCTCGGTGAGGGCGGCGAGGTCGACCTCGAAGTGGGCCGGCACGTCGGTGGGGAGACAGCGGATCTCGATCTCGTTGATCCCGTGGGTCAGCACGGCCAGCCCCTGTTCCACGACCGGGGATTTGCCCTTCAGGACGACCGGCACGTGGGTGGTGATGGAGCGCAGCAGGTCCACCAGCTGCAGGTCCACGTGCACGATCTCGTGGCTGATGGGGTCCCGCTGGATGGCGCGGATGAGGGCCGGCCGGGCCTGGCGCTGCCGCTCCAACAGGACCCCAATCAGGGCGCTGGTGCCGGCCTGCCGATAGGCTTCGTTCAGCTCTTTCTGGGCCACCTGCACGGGCAGGGCTTCCATTCCCGGCCCGTAGGCGACCCCCGGAATCCAGCCGTCCCGGCGCAGTCGGCGGGCTTTCTTGCCGATGACCTGGCGGCGTTCCGCTTTGAGTGTGTACATCTTCTCCATGGTGGCGATATCCCCTTTCAGATATGGGCCGTGCATGGGCACGGCAGAGGCCCCTAGAAACGCTCGTAGCGCTCCAGCGGCAGGACAATGGCCAGCGCGCCGGGGGCCTTGGTCTGCACCGTCTGCAGGGCGCGGTCGAGCTCGCCCTCCTCCACGCCGATGATCAGGGTGGTATTCCCCTGGCGGATCAGCCCTCCGGTGCTGGCCAGACGGGTCACCCGCTGCCCCGCTTCCAGCAGCGCTTCCACAGCCGCATCGGCCTGGGCATTGGCCAACACCACCATGACCAGTCTCATCGCAGCCACTCCGCTCACGGGTCAGCAAGGTACGGCGAACCGCGCGGCGACATTATACTACAACCTGGCATTCCCTGCAAAGAGTGCCGATGTGGGCTTGAACGTTGGCGATTGCCCAAAACTTGGGGATGGTGCGCGAAGTGGGGTGTATGCAGGAGCGTCAAGAAGTGCTTGGCCAGGGCCCAAGGGCTGGCCGGGGGGTCAGGTGTGTGGGCCGCAGCGGTGACGGGATGGGGCGAGCGCGTCGCCAGAACAGCTGGGGGCGGCCAGGGCGCACCGCCGCGGGGTCGCCGCAAAAAAAAGGGCCATTTACTTGACATCTACCTGTCCTTTTGGTATACTGAGACCAGTCAGGACCTGGTGCAGGGACCCGGTCTCCTGGCCCCCAACCCACATCGCCGACAGGCCGGGAGCCTCGCCAGTAACGTTCACACAGGGAGGTGCTGCCATGCGCAAGCTCTGGCCCGTCACGCTGATCCTGCTGCTCGCCGCCGCCTGTGGGGAGCTGCCCGGCACCTCGCCGGCCCACGGCCCCACCGCGGGAGCGCCCCGTCCCTCCGCGCCCATGCCCCCGACCGACACCCCCATCCCCTACCCCCTGCCCCCGACGGTGCCCTACTGGCTCACCCCGGAGGCCCAGCCCACCGCCATGGCCGGCCCCACGCCGATCGTCCTGGGGGCGGAGTGGGCCCCCGAGTCCGAGCGCGAGGTCTACGTCTCCACCACCGTGGTCGTGGCCCCGGTGGGAGATGGGCCGGGGCAAGTTGGGTACTACCAGCCACCCGAACCGGAGAGACTGCCCACCCAGGCCCGCTACTTCGCCGTGGACGGGCGTGGGGACATCTACATCCTGGACGGGCTGAACCAGCGGGTAGTGCACTTTGATGCGCAGGGCCGTTTCGTGGCTAACATCGAGTACGATGGTGCGGTGCAGAGTCCAGGAGATCTGGCCGTCGATGGCGCGGGACGGGTCTACGTATACGATAGCGGAATAGGGGTCAAGTGCTTTGACCCGGAAGGGCGCCTGGTGCGGGAGTACCCGGTCCCCTCCTGGTTCTGGTGGAACGAGATACTGGCCATGCGCGTGGACGAGCAGGGGACGCTATGGGTCGAGGGGCAGGGCACCTACCCCAGCGCGCCGACTGTTGAGGGGCAACCTTATCCTGTAGTCATCGTGCCGCTTGGGAATGCTATTGAGGCTTACCAGGAAGAGGACCAGAAGGCGAGCGCTATTCCAGGGCACCTGACTGCAAGCGACAAGACGTTGATCGTTTTCTCTCCCCCCGGGAACCGTGGCTTTGTCTATGATCTTCGTGGCCAGCGCGTGTACGAATCGAAAGTGGGCGTGAACAGCATGGATGCGGCCGGCAACCTGTACTACGTACAAGAGACAGGGGTCACGAAATGGAATCCGCGGGGCCGGGTTATTGCCTCCTTCGCTCTCTCAGTCGGCACCACGCTGATCGACGGAAATGGGACCGTCTACTGCCTGGCTCTGGATCGGCACACATGGGCCGCTTACTACGTCATGCGCTGGCAACAGAAGTAGTCTGGGACGACGCACAACAAGGAAGGAGGCACCCGATGGGAGGCAACCCCAAACGTTCGCTGGCGCATTTCCTCAGGTTTCTGGCCTGCCTGCTGGTGTTCAGTGCACTCGGCTTCTTTCCCTACCTGCAGGAGGGTATCCGTGCTCAGACGGTAGCCACTCCCATCACCCGCCGCGTGGTTCTCTACTGGGCCAAACAGTACGCCACCTACCAGTGGAACTGGGGCGGCCCGCGCACCTCGGTCCCCTATGCCTGGGGCTATTGCGACTGGATCAACAGCGCGCTCGGGCAGGGATCGAATGCATGCACCGCCTGGCCCCCGGCCTTGTTTCGGCACCGGCTGGACGACGGCTGCAATGCGAGCTGCAACAGCCAGGCCGGGGCCGACTGCTCCGGCTACGTCATGCGCGTCTGGGGCCGCCCGGTCGGCGAAGCCAAGTGGGATACCAGTGCCATCGCCAGTCCGACGCGCTCGACGGTCGTCCCCTGCAGGGCGGGGCAGGAACAGTGCACGTACAATGGGAACTGGGACGCGCGCAACCAGGACCTGCCCGATCGCATGCGCATGGGCGATGTCTTCGACGACAGCGGCTGCCACGTGGTGATCCTCTACTACTTTGACCCCAATACCACTCCCCCAACACCCTATTACTATGAAGAGAACGGAGACGCGACCATCTGCAAGGCGAGAAGCCACAGCGGATGGAGCTATATCGAAGGGACATGCGGGGGCTGGTGGAACGGCACGGACGGCTACCGCCCCTACCGCTACAACGAGATCCGCGACGACATGTACTTCCCCTGGCTGTGCCGCGACTTTGGCAACTGGAACA
>CAZTIG010000024.1:0-53667 GCA_964613665.1 uncultured Chloroflexia bacterium | reverse complement strand
CGGCCTCGTCGCCGGGGTCGGGCAGCAGCGCGGCGATGAGCGCGGCGCGGCAGGCAGCCAGCGGCCGGCGGGCCGGCCAGATGTGCAGCGTCGAGATGTGGCCGTGGCGGACGTTCTTCTCGTGCTTGGAGTCTTCGGAGACCTTTTTGAGCGGGAAGGCCTGCTCGATCAGCCGATAGGTCATGGGACCACCTTGTGACGGCGACTCACAGAGCCAATCGTCGAGCAAGGCGCTGCCCTACGATTGGGGATCCACACTGCCGGAGGACTGGGGACATTCCCGCGCACTAGAAGATGCCGAGGATGTCCCACCGGTCCTGCCATTCCTTCAGCCTGCTCTCGTCTATAGCATGATGCGTCGAGTCGGGGTTGCGGGCCCGCCTGCCGCCGTGGCTGTCCAGGTATGACTGGTGGGCTCTGTGGATATCGTCCCGTATCCACCAATCCGGCACAACCCAGTATCGCGGGTGGGCTTGCAGGTCGCCCAGATCGACGAAAACCCAGAAGTTGGTTTCGTCTGCCGGCTCCTCCATGGGCCCACTGCCGACCGTGCTCGAATGCCACCTGCGCCCGCCGCGCTTTGTCTTCACCTGGATGTGGATGGTGCGGCTCTGGTCTCGATCGCACGCGATCAAGTCAATCTTGGGCATGTTGCCGGCAAAGGTCACGGCGAATGCCCCGCGTTTGTTCAGCTCGGCGGCGACGAAATGCTCGCCGGCTCGTGCGACTTGCTGATTCCGTGCTCCGCGTGAGCCCTGTCTCTCTGGCACGGGTCCTCCCATTGCGTTGCCTTGCTCGAAACGACGACTCTCCCCGCTAGGGTTACTCGCATGCTGTGCGGGCCGCTCTATTCCTCGTTGAAGTAGTCCGAGTCCACCCTTTTCAGCGCATACGATGCTACTGTCGCAACACCGACGTCATAGTCGATCATCAACTGGGCCAGGAGGTTTCCGTCGATCAGCACGATCCTGCTATCGATCCGCGACACATAGTCCCGCGCATCCTGCGAAAAGGAGGACGTGGTGATGAATATCCCTTTCCTGGCGCGCTGCCCCTGCAGCGCCCCGGCGAACTTCTGGATGTCGGGGCGACCTACCGTGCTGTCCCAGCGCTTGGCCTGGACATACACGGCATCGAGCCCCAAACGGTCCTCTTTGATGATGCCGTCAATCCCTTCGTCGCCGGTCCTGCCGATCGCCTGGCCGGCATCCCTCCTTGTTCCGCCGTACCCCATCTTGACCAAAAGATCAATCACCAGCTGCTCGAAGAACGCGGGCGAGCAGCCCTTGACTGCTTGTAACAGGTCCGACGCTAACCCCTGTCGAGCCCGTTGATAGGCAGACTCCATCGCCTCTTCAGGAGTCTGGGTATCGTCAAACTCGGGCTCCGCAGATTCTTCTGTCCTGTCCCTTCTTTGTCGAAACGCCACGAACTCGGGAAACTGGCCCAAGAAGGGGATATCTATCTTCCCGGGGCGTTTTCCAAGTACGGCAAGCCCGCGATCGGTGATCTGGAAGCACCCCCTTCTCGTCGATACGAGCAGGCCGGCCTTCTTCATGTAGGTTCGCGCCCACCCAACACGATTGTCGAAAGCCGCTTGACGCCCACTGGGAAGCAGTTCCCTGCGCTCCTCGTCGGTCAGGCCGAACTGGTCCGCCAGCGCGTCAATGGATTCCCGAAGCGTGTGTTCCTTCTTGTCGCTAAGGAACGTTAGCAGGGGAAGCATGATTGTCTGGTAGTCCGGTATGGCCATCTTTGCCTCCTCTGCTATTTGCTCTCACGGAATGCCGCTCGGTACTGCCCGAGTATCAGTCGGCCTGCGCTGCCGATACTACCTCGCTGGCGTTGATCCGCACTGCCCCGGTCTGCCGGGCCAGCAGCCGGCCAAAGGGATCGGGCACCTGGTACAGCGCCGGCGTGGTCTCGCAGTCGTAGACCACGTAGAGCCAGTAGCGATCGGGGTGGTTGGCGGCGGTGGCCCACTCGTTGGCCGTCAGCTCGACGGCCGGCCGGCCGCGGCGGCCCTTGACCTCGACGTAGCGGATCGAGCCGTCGGCCCGCAGCACCTTCAGGTCGAACCCGGCCTTGAGGTGCGGCGCGGAGACATCCTCCACCACGCTCCCGGCGGCCTCCTCGCGCCGGCGCACCAGGGCCAGGGCGATCTCCTGGGCCTGCGCGTCGCGGCGGCGCTCGGCCTCTTCCGGCGGCACCGGCAGCACCAGCGCCTGGACGTAGAGGCTGACCGGCCCCACCTGCAGCCGCTCCGGGGCGTTGAGCAGATGGGCCTCCCTCTCGCGCCGGCGGCGGTCCAGGTCGGCCAGTTCCTCTTCGCACTCGCGCAGCTTGGTGCCGGCCGCCGGGATGCCCCGTTCGACCCGCTCCTTGAGCAGGGCGCGCCGGCACAGCAGCTCGGCCGTGCGCAGGTTGTAGGCCACCAGCAGGTTGCGGCGCTGCTCCGGCAGGCGGGCTTCTTCGGCGGCGCGCTGCTCCTTCAGCGCCGGCAGCCCCAACTGCTCGACCAGGAAGGCTTCGACCGGCCCACGCTGGCCGGCCAACTGAACCAACTCCGCGGGCAGTGCCGCCTCCGCTGTCACGTCCGGGTCCGGCTCCAGCATGGTCATCAGCAGATGGGCGGGGGCCTGCTCCAGCCGGCCGTCGGCATAGCGGCGGACCCCCACGACGTGCTCCGCGACCACTTCCGGCTCTTCCCCGGCCGCTTCCGGCACGCGCAGGACCGACGCCTTGCCGAGGTAGAACAGGTAGGGTTCGGCGGTGTCCCCGTCCAGGTACACGGCCCCCCGCGCGGCTTCCGGCTCGTAGTGCCCCAGGAAGAGGTCCATGACCGCCGCGAACACCGGCTCGCCCGGGTACAGATAGATTGCCCGGGGATCCCCAACAATGTCAGGCACGGCCAGGTCACGCGCAAAGGTCAGGCGGTCGCGGATCTCGACGGGGTACGTATCGAGCGCCCGCCGGACACTGTCCGGACAGGGGTCCAAGGAGAAGAGTGCGGCGATGTCCCCCCGGATGCCCAAGCCAATCCGCGGCGCGGCCAACTCGAAGAAGCGCCGGACATAGGCCGGCAGCATCCGCCGCACCTCGGCGACCTCGCGCTGCTGCTGCAGGACTTTCAGCACGGCCCGCACGGGGGACACCTCGACCTTGAGGCGCTGCTGTTCCAGGTTGCGGCGGACCTGCTCGACCGATAGGGTGCGCTCGATTTCGCGGACGGCTTCCTCTTTCTTGCCTTCCACAACCGCCTCAAAGATCAGGTCCTGCAGCGGCCGGCCGCTGAACTGCTGGCCGATGACATCAAAGACCTTGTCGGACTCGAGCTCGCGGCGGATAGCCTCCAGCTTGTCCAGCAGGACCTTTAGCACCGTGCCCTCGCGCGTCTGGGCCGCGACGACGTTCAGGAGCAGGACGCGGTGTTCCTGCTTGTAGCGGTGCACGCGGCCCATGCGCTGCTCCAGGCGGGCCGGGTTCCAGGGGATGTCATAGTTGATCAGCAGCCAGCAGAACTGCAGGTTGATCCCCTCGCCGGCCGCGTCGGTGGCTACCATGATGCGGGCGCCGGCCGGGTCGCGGAAACGGGCGATCTGCTCCCCTCGCGCGCGCTGGTCCATTCCGCCGTGGATAGAGGCGACCTTGCCGGTCAGCCCCTTGCCCTCCAGTCGGCCGAGCAGAAACTCGAGCGTATCGCGGTACTCGGTAAAGACCAGCACCTTGGTCTCGGGATAGGCCTCCAGGGCCTCCCACAGCCGCTCGAACTTGGACTCGCGCTCCAGCCGGTGGACCTCGCGGGCCAGGCGCGCCAACTGCCCCACCTCGCCCAGCTCCGCCCGCAGCTCCTCGGCATTGAGCGCGTCCGTGGCCCCGGCGACCTCCTCGTCCTGGCGGTCCCCTTCTTCCTCTCCGGCCACTGCCTCTTCTTCGTCGGCCGTCTTCTCATCGCGCAGGTCGTGGTCGGGGAGCGCGCGCTGGCGGGCCTCCCATTCCTCGCGCTGCAGCAGGCCGGCCTCCAGGTCGCGCACTTGGCCGGCCAGCTTCTCCTGTCGGCGCTCCAACGATCTGCACAGCGCCAGGGTGGACGAGGCCAGCCGGCGCTGCAGGATGCTCATGGCCAGGCCGGCCGCGCTGCGATTGCGCTGCCGGGCCCGATCGTAGTGGGTCTGGCAATAGAGGGTCACCTGTTCGTACAGGCCCCACTCCTCCGGGGTGAGGGGGTACTCAATGGTGTCGCTCTGGCGCGGCGGGAAGAGCGGTGTGCCGTTGAAGCGGACCATCTCCTCCTTCATCCGGCGCAGCATGTAGTGGCGACGGCGCGCCCGCGGCGACTCCTGGACGGCGCGCGCCGTATAGAACAGCTCCGGTTCGAGCAGCCGCCAGAGAAAGAAGTACGGCTCGTCGTGGCCCATGTGCGGCGTGGCGGTCATCAGCAGCAGGTGGCGGCCCTGCCCGGCGACGACCTCGGCGGCCTGGTAGCGCAGCGTCTTGCGCTCGCTCAAGTCGCTCTCGCGCCAGGCGGAGAGCTTGTGGGCCTCGTCAAAGACGACCAGGTCGTAGGGTGGAGCCGCCCCACAGGCCTCGCGCATGCGCTCGCGGGCGAGGGTGTCGACGCTGATCAGCGCCAGGTTGTAGCGGGGGTCTTCAAAAGGGCAGTGCGTGTCGTCGAGGTCGCTGCCGACGATCGGGCGGAAGCGCAGCCCGAAGAAGCGGCGCAGTTCCCTTTCCCAGTTGTCCACCAGGCCGGCGGGGGAGACGATGAGCACGCGCTGCACGGCGCGGCGCAGAAGGAGCTCGCGGATGTAGAGGCCGGCCATGATGGTCTTGCCGGCCCCGGCGTCGTCGGCCAGGAGGAAGCGCAGCCGGGGGTGGTCCAGAAGGCCGGGGTGCCCGGTGGGCCCGTTGTCGGCGGCCGGCACGCCATAGACCGCGGCCAGCTGATGTGGCAGGAGGTCGATCAGGGACGTCTCGGTGGCAAAGACCGGGTTAAAGAGGTAGGCGTGCTGCAGGCGGTAGGCTTCAGCAATCAGCCGGACGACCTCGGGGTCGCCGTGGAACAGCGCCCCATCGGCCGCCAGCACTTCGAAGCGCGATTCGATCTCGTCCAGGGGAAATGGCTGGCGGTCGACGGCTCCGCTTTGCGGGTCGAGGAAGCTGAGAAAGGCGACGCGACCATAGACTTCGACCTGGTGCAGTTGGCGGTCTCGCCCCAGGCGGCGGTCATAGAGGCGGACACCGGGCTGAAGACGCTCCAAGATGGTCACGGTAGATTCCCTCGCCGGGTGCAGTAGTGGCCCCTTGTCCAAGTGCAAGGCCCACCCAACTTGACATCGGCGGGCCCCAGTGCTGATGATTGTTGGCAAGCCGCTGCCCGCCTTGGCCGTGCCCCGGGCTCCGCGAAAGCCGCGGAGTCTTCCTACGTGGCATTGTATCACAGAAAGCGCCCCTGGCGCAAGTTTATGTGACCGCCTGCCCTCGGTCGGGTCCAACCGTCGTGCTGCTGCAGCGATGATCTACACCGACATCCGGGATCTCCAGACCACGCAGCAACGGCACTCGCCGTTGAGCCAGATTGCGTAACACGCGGGCGCGCTGCCGGCCGGCACAGGACAAGGCTGGGGACGATTGTCCCCAGCCTTCTGCCGTAGAGCTCCTGCCTCCCAAGCAGGCTGTCGCGGGTTCACGGCCCGGCTTTCGCGCCAATGCCGGCTGGCATCTCACTTGACCGCCACGGCGACATCAGGGTCGCGGTGGTGTACCACGAACGGCAAGTGCCCGGCCTGCGCCAGCACCCGCAAATCATAGTCAGCTTTCCTCCCGCCCCCTTTTTGCCGATATCCCGAATCCCGGTCAGTTCTTGCCGGCCTCTCATGCCGGCCTTACAGGCACGGCAGCGTATGCCGTGCTCTTGCTGCAATCACTTGCACTAGCACTCCGAGAAGGACGTGGCGTCGCAAGCTATGGAGAGGCCGGATGGCAAACCGGGCACTAGGTACGGCCCGGCGCCGGTGGAAAAAACGCAGGTTGTCGCCTGCCGGGAGGCCCGCGGGGAGAGTAAAGACCAGCCCTGGCGGCGCGCGGCCCTGTCGCCCCCGGCCGAATGGCGGAACGAGCAGATCGGCATTCGCCGCCGCAGCCGCGCGGCCCTGGTGTGGCAGATTCAAAAGCGTCAGGCAGCTGGTTGTCCAGCCTCACTACGAGCGATCCGTCTTCAGGTGACACGTGTCGTTCATCGTGACCAGGGTACAACGGTCGCCCTCGACTTCGAAGACATTGAGCGCGCCGTTCTCCTGGCGGAGCCGCCAGAAGTGTTCGAGGCCGGCTCCCACCACGCCCAGCAGGATGACCCGGTTGATCACGGTGTGGCTCACCAGGACGATCGTCTGGCCCTCGTGGCGGATGGCCAGCTCGCGGACGGCCCCCATCGCCCGCGTGTGCAGCTCCTCCAGCGTCTCGCCGCCCGGGATGCACGCGACGTGCGGCACGTTGTACCAGCTTTCGACGATCTGCGGCCACTGTCGCCGGGCTTCGTCGGGAGACAGCCCCTGCCACTGGCCGTAGTCGATGTCCACCAAACCGGGGGCAAGCTCCACCGGCAGCTTCAGGGGACGGGCGATGGCCTCGGCGGTCTGGACGGCCCGCGACAGGGGGCTGGCGTAGACGGCCGCCGGCTGCCACTCGACGGCGATGCGCCGGCCGGCCGCTTCCGCCTGGGCCAGGCCGGTCTCGTTCAGTGGCACGTCGGCCCGCCCGCGGAAACGCTCCACCCGGTTCCACTCCGTCTGGCCGTGGCGCACCAGGATGATCCGGGTCATCTTGCACCTCCAGGGAACCGGGCCGGGATCAGCGCACCAAGGCCCGGCGGTCGGTGTACACCGCGCCGTCGCCCAGCTCTTCCTCGAACCGCAGCAGTCGTCGGGCTCGCATCGATACTACCTGCGCAGTTCGTCGGCGACGCGCCGCCAGCTCAGGCCGCTGCTGGAGAGGAGCGTGTCGGCGCGGAAGAGCCGGCCAGCCAGGACGATCACCAGGTAGGCACTGGCGGCCAGGAGCACCAGCCCGACCAGCGGCTGCCACAGCGGCACCTCGGCCACCGCCAGCCGCGTCACCATGGATACAGGCGCGGTCAGCGGAAAGAGACTCAGGAAGGTCGCCAGCGGGCCGTTCGGCGCCTCCACGAAGACGCTGCTCGCGATCAGCGGGACTATCAGCGGGGCCAGCATGACAAAGATCAGCTGGTTGCCCTCGCGGGCGGTCGGCGCCAGCGCACCCAGCCCGGCCATCAGCGCGGCATAGAGCAGGTACCCCAGCACGAAGTAGAGGAGGCCCCAGACGAAAAAACCGGCCGGCAGGGCAAAGCTCGCCGCGGCGCTGATCATCTGGCGGGCCTGGTCCAGCGCCAGCACGCCGCCCCCCACCCAGAAGGCCACCTGCGCCAGGGCGATGACGGCAAGCCCCAGGACCTTGCCCAGAAGCAGCTCGCGCGGCCGCAGGCTCACCAGCAGGACCTCGGCGGTGCGGTTCTCTTTCTCCCGAGTGACGCTCTGGAGCATGTTGGTGCCGGTAAAGATCAGGACCACGTAGAAGATGAGAATGACCGCGATGGGGACCACGGTGGACAGGACGTTCTCGCGCGGGCCGGCCTCCTGCGGTACCAGCCGGTGCACCTCCACGCTCCAGAGCGGCTCCACCACCGCCGCCGCGCGCTCCGGGTCGTCCACCAGGTTGGCGCTCAGCAGGTAGGAGATGGCGTTCCGCTCGGCGGAGGAGGAGATGGGGGCGAAGCGGTTGACGATCAGGATGAGCTCCCCGGTCTCGACAAAGTCGGCCGGGATCACGTAGAACTGGGCGATCCGCCCCGCCATCAGCGCAGAGGCCGCTTCCTCCCGGCTGGGCCAGAGCTGCAGCGCTTCGGCCGGGATCTGCGGCGGCATCTGCCGGACCAGGCCGGCCTCGTCGACCAGGGCGATGGCCGCGCCGCCGGCCGGCACGATCGCCTCCCCCGCGCGGGTCGCTTCGCTCACCGCTCCCTGGATGAGCAACTGGCTGCCGACGTTCGTGCCGATGACCAAGAGGGGAAGCAGAATGGTGGTCAGCCAGAACGACGGCTTGCTCAGGATCGTGTAGAGCTCGTACTGGATCACGGACAACACGTCACGCATGTTCGCCCTCCCGACGCCGACCGCGGACCGCGCGCGCCCGCAGGCCGGCCACGACCTCGCGCAGAGTCAGCGACTGGCCGTAGCGCAGCATGCCCAGCCGATAGATGCGGGCAGCCGCCCAGACGCTCAGGCCGGCGGCGGCCAGCAGCAGCAGCCAGCTGATGGCCAGGTGCCAGAAGGGAATGACCGTCATCCCCCACCGCATCAGGATCGTCACCAGGGCGGTCGTGGGGAAGAAGGTGAGGACGACGAGCACCGGGCTATCCGGGTTGACAAAGATGATCGCGGCCAGAAGCATCGGCAGGACAAAGAGCATGTTGAGGACGCCGGCGATCTGCTGCCCCTGGCGGTGATCGGACACCGCTCCGCCGACGGCGATCATCATGCCGCTGGCCAGGGCAAACGAGGGCAGGAAGAAGAGCGCCAAGATGGCCAGCAGCCCCCACGGCACCTGTACGTTGCTCAGGAACTCCACGCGGGGAGCGGCGACGAGCAGGGCAGCAGCGCCGACGGCGACCCAGATGCCCATCAGCGTCAACGCCACACCCATCAGGCCGAGCGCCTTGCCGCCCACCAACTGCGCCGGCGTCATCGAGGTCGCCATGATCTCGATCGTGCGGTTCTCCTTCTCGTCGGTCACCGCTTCCAGCATGTAGCCGGAGCTGGACATCACGACAAAGAAGAAGAGGAAGCTGGCGACAATGGGCACAATGCTGTTGATGATGTTGGAGGCGCTCCAGTCGCGCGAGCCGTCGGCGGAGAGGACCGCCACCTCCGGGCCGTCCAGGGCCCAGTCGCGCCCCTCCAACGGCTGGCCGGCCAGGAGGTTGGCGCGGAGGAACCGGATGAACTGGCTCCGGGTGGACTGGCCGGGGCACTGCTCGTGGCAGTAGAGCGAGACCGCGCGCGTCTGCAGGTAGTCGGGAGGAAGCACATAGTACGCCTGTATCTCCCCCGCCTCCAGGGCGGTCTGCGCCGCGGCAGGGTCGGTATAGGCGCGCATGACCGGGGCTTCCTGCTCCTCTTCCACCTTCGGGGTCACTGCGGCGGCCAGCACCCCCGACTGGTCCACATACCCAAGGGGCCGGTCGTCCCTTCCTCCCACACTCACCAGCATGCCCACGACGGTAGAGACCACGATGAGCAGCGGGACACCGAAGATGCCGAGGAGGAAGGAGCGCTGGCGAACGCGGGTGCCGTACTCCTGGCGGGCCACCAACCACAGCTCACGCATGGGCTGCCTCCGCAGGCTGCTGCTCCTGGACGACCGCGATGAAGATGTCGTCCAGCGAGGCTTCGGCGATCTCGAAGCGCTCGACCCTCACGCCCTCACGCTGGGCCAGAGCGCGGAAGACATCCTGGGAGGCAGTACCGGGTTGCAGGGCCAGGTGCCAGACGCCATTCTCGCGCCGCGCCTCCAGGACACCGGGCAGGCCGGAAAAGTCGCCGCTGCCGGTCAGACTGATGGCGTTGCCGGCAAAGTCGCGCTTGATCTGGGCCACATTCCCATAGAGCACGACCTGCCCGCGGTGGATCAGCACGATCCGGCTGCAGAGCTCCTCCACCTGGTGCATCTGGTGCGTCGACATCATCACCGTCCGGCCGGCCTGGCACTGCTCGGCGATGATCTCCTTGACCAGGCGCGTGTTGACCGGGTCCAGGCCGGCGAAGGGCTCGTCGACGATGACAATGTCGGGCTCGTGGACCAGGGTGGCGATGATCTGGGCCTTTTGCTGCATCCCCTTGCTCAGGTCCTGGACCTTCTTGTGGCGGTGCTCGTAGAGGTCCAGCCGCTCCAGCCACGGCTTCAGGCGGCGGCGCGCCGTGGCCTCGTCCAGCCCTTTGAGCTTGGCCAGGAATACGAGCGTCGGCTCCAGCGGCTGGGAGCGGTAGAGCCCGCGCTCCTCGGGCATGTAGCCGACGCGCTTCTTCTTCTGCTCGTCCAGCCTCCCGCCGAGGATCTCGGCCTGGCCACGGTCCGGCCGGAAGATGTCCAGGATCATCCGGATGGTCGTGGTCTTGCCGGCGCCGTTGGGCCCCAGGAGGCCAAAGATCTCGCCGGGGTAGACCTCGAAGGAGACGTCCTCCACCGCACGCGTGGACCCGAATGCCTTGAAGAGGTTCTTGACCGCAATCGTCGGCTGCATCGCTCGGCGCCCCTTTCGTTGCGCTCAGACCGGTAACCGCCAGGACATCACCCATTGGGTGCTGCAGGACAGGGATAGGCACAGGTCGCAGTGGCCGCGCGAATCCCTGTATGTGTACGGACGAACGCCCGCCTGGTGTCACGCTCCGGCGGCTGAGGCGGGTATGCCGTCCACCGAATCCATCGAGATGGGCCCGGGATTCATGCGCGGATGTCAGTACGGACGACCCACGGCCGTATCATAGTCGCCGGCCTTGACCGGCAAGTGCCCGCCTCCGGCAACGGCCCGCCGCCGCACATCCAGGGACACGGCAATGGTACGGCCATGCCGCGCTGTACGCCGGCCGGGCACTTGCCATCCGCTGTGCATCGGCGTGACCTTGATATCGCCGTACGGACGACCCGGCCGAGTTGCAGCCCCGCGTCCTTTCTGCTATGATGGTGCCGCCGCCGGGGCGGCGGTATGCCGGAGAGGAGGACGACCCGTGAAGCTTGCCGCTCTTCTGCGCCAGATCCGCCTGATCCGCCCGCAGGACGCCCTGCTGGCCGTGCTGCACGCCCTGCGGCGGAGCTGGCTGGAGCGGGGCCGGCCTGCCCCGCCGGCTGCGCCGGTGGACCCTGGCCAGCTGGCCGATGCAACGCCGATCCCGGGCGGGGCCCGCTTTCGCTTCGCCCGGGCCGGCCTGGAGGTGTGCTTCCTGGCCCCCGACCTGGTGCGCCTCACCTGGGGGCCGGGGACACTGCCGGTGCCCTATGCCATTGCCCGCAGCGAGTGGCCGGAGGTGGCGGTGGCCGTGCAGCCGGCCGACTCCGGGTGGAGCCTGGCCAGCGCCGCACTGCACGTGACGGTCCAGCCCGACGGCAGCGTGTGCTTCCGCGACGACGCCGGCCACCTGCTGCGCGAGGACATGCCTGCGCAGCGCCGGGGAGAGGCCTGGACACATTGCGCCCGGCTGCGGCCCGAGGAGCGCCTCTACGGCCTGGGGGAGCGGGCCGCGCACCTCAACGTGCGTCCCGGGAGCTACCGCATGTGGAACCGCGACCCGGCCGGCCACTACGAGCCGGGTGCCGATCCGCTCTACATGGGCATCCCCGTCTACGTGGGGGTGCATGCAGTGGGCAGCTACCTGGTCTTTTTCGAGAACAGCCACCCGGCGACTTTCGACCTGGGCGAGTCGGCACAAGCCCACTTCGAGGGTGGGGCGCTGCGCTTCTACTTCATCGCGGGCCCGCCGGACCGCGCCGTGGAGCGTTACAGCGAGCTGACCGGGCGGCCGCCCCTGCCGCCGCGCTGGGCGCTGGGTTACCACCAGTCGCGCTGGGGCTACCGCAGCGCGGAAGACGTGCGCGCCGTGGTGGCCGGCTTTCGCCAGCACGACCTGCCGCTGGACGCCGTCCACCTGGACATCGACTACATGGAGGGATACCGCGTCTTCACCGTGGATCCGGAGCGCTTCCCGGACCTGGCCGGCCTGGCCCGCGAGCTGGAGCAGCAGGGCATCCGGCTGGTGGCCATCGTCGACTGCGGCGTCAAGCGCGACCGGCGGTACGATGTCTACCGCGCGGGGCTGGCCGAGGGCGTCTTCTGCACGCTGCCGGACGGACGGCCGGCCTACGGGCCGGTCTGGCCGGGCTGGTGCGCCTTTCCCGACTTTACTGCGCCGCGGGCGCGGGCATGGTGGGGCCGGCAGTACCGTGTCCTGGCAGAGGCCGGGATCGGCGGGTTCTGGCACGACATGAACGAGCCGACGGCCTATGCCGCCTGGGGTGAGATGACACTGCCGCGGCCCACCCGGCACGCGCTGGACGGCCGCGGAGGCGACCACGGCGAAGCGCACAACCTCTACGGCATGTTGATGAACCGAGCCGGTTACGAGGGGCTGCGCCAGGAGAGGCCGGAGCGGCGCCCGTGGATCGTCTCGCGGTCGGGCTGGGCCGGGCTGCAGCGCTACGCCTGGAACTGGACCGGGGACACCGCCACCTCGTGGGGGATGCTGCGGCAGACGATCGCCACCGTGCTGGGGCTGGGGCTCTCCGGCATCCCGTACAGCGGACCGGACGTGGGCGGCTTCAGCGGCGCGCCCTCGCCGGAGCTGTACGTGCGCTGGTTCCAGATGGCCGCCTTCCTGCCCTTCTTCCGCACCCACAGCGCCTGCACGACCCCGCCGCGGGAGCCCTGGTGCTTCGGCGAGCCCGCCCTGGGGATCGCCCGCAGCTTCCTGCGGCTGCGCTGCCGCCTGCGGCCCTACCTCTACACACTGGCATGGGAGGCCGCCCAGCGCGGCCATCCCCTGGCGCGGCCGCTCTTCTGGCCCGACGCACCGGACCCGGACCTCTGGGACGTGGACGACGCCTATCTGCTCGGGCCGGCCCTGCTCGTCGCGCCGATCGTCGACGAGGGCGCGCGCGAGCGAGAGGTGCACCTGCCGCGCGGAGGCTGGCACGACTTCTGGGACGACACCCACCACGAGGGGCCCGGGCAGGTACGTCTGGCGGCACCCCTGGAGCGCATCCCCCTGCTGGTGCGGGCCGGGAGCGTGCTGCCGATGGAGGAAGATGGCCGCCTGGTGCTGCACATCTACCCGCCGGCAGCGGCGCAGGCCGGCGGCGGCCTGCTCTACAGCGACGCTGGCGACGGGTACGGCCCCGGCCGGCTGGACCGCTTCACCCTGGCCTGGGAGGAAAAGGGCGACCTGGTGCTGACGCGCACGGAGGAGGGCGAGTATCCTTTCCCGCACGGGGCCGTCGAGCTGCGTCTGCATGGGGCGGCAGCGGAGCACGCCTGGATCGACGGCCTGGAGGTGGACCGCCCCGGGCCTGTCCTGCACGCCGGCCCCTTCAGCCAGGTGCGCATGGGGCTTCTCCGCGCCTCCTGAACGCGCTCTGCCCGGTCACCTGAGCCCTCGGCCCCGGCTCCCGAGCCCTGAGCCATGTACGCTGGTCTCTGACCCCGCCCCGGCCCCGTTTCTGTAGTATAATACACCCCACACGCCAAGGAGGTGCTGATGCCTGAGCAGACACTACGCTTCCCCGAGGGCTTCCTGTGGGGTGCGGCCACCGCCGCGCACCAGTGCGAGGGGGACAACCGCAACAACGACTGGTGGGCCTGGGAAGAGCAGGCGGGCCGGATTGCCCAGGGACACCGCTCCGGCCGGGCCTGCGCCTGGTGGGCCGACGCCGAGGCCGACTTTGACCGCATGGCGGCACTGGGCCTGAACGCCCTGCGCCTCTCGGTGGAGTGGTCGCGCATCGAGCCGCGCCCGGGCGAGTTCGACCCGGCGGCGCTGGAGCGCTATGCCCAGATGTTGCAGGGGCTGCGCGCCCGCGGCATCGAACCGATGGTCACGCTGCACCACTTTAGCAACCCGCTGTGGCTGGCAGAGCGCGGCGGTTGGGAGAACCCGGAGACGATCGACCTCTTCGTCCACTTCGCCGGCCGGGTCGTAGATGTGCTGGGCCCCCTCTGCCACCTCTGGTGCACCATCAACGAGCCCAACGTCTACGGCTACGCGGGCTACATGCAGGGCATCTTTCCGCCCGGCAAGCGGGATTTCTCCGCGGCGATGCGCGTCATCCGCACGATGCTGTCGGCCCACGGCGCGGCCTACCGCGAGATCCACCGCCGGCAGCCGCAAGCGCGCGTCGGACTGGCCCTGAACATGCGCATCCTCGACCCGGCCAGCCCACGCTCGCCCCTGGACCGCTTCGCCGCCGGCCTGGCGCACCGGACCTTCAACGGCGCGGTGGTGGCGGCCCTGGAGCGCGACCGCTGGCTGTGGCCGCTGGGGCGCGGGCCGGCCCGCGGTGTGGCCGGGACGCTGGATTGGCTCGGTCTGAACTACTATACCCGCGACACCGTCGTGTTCGACCGTCGGCGGGCCGGGTCGCTCTTTGTGCGCCAGACCCATGCCGCCGACGCCGAGATGCTCGACGGAGGATACGGCGAGTTCTACCCGCCGGGGATGTACCGGTTTCTCGTGGAGCTGGCCGGCCTGGGGCTGCCGCTCTATGTCACCGAGAACGGCATCCCCGACGAGGACGACGACCAGCGGCCGCGCTACATCGTGGCCCACCTGCAGCAGGTCTGGCGGGCCATCCAGGCCGGCTGCCCGGTGCGGGGGTACTACCACTGGACGCTCGTGGACAACTTTGAGTGGGCCGAGGGCTGGACGCTGCGCTTCGGGCTGATCGCGCTGGATCCGGCCACTCAGGTGCGCACGCCACGGCCGAGCGCGGAGCTGTATGCGGCGATCGCCCGGGCGAACGGGATTGGGGCGGACATGGTGGAGAGGTACGCGTTGGAGCGGGATGGTGGTCAAGTTCGAGATTCGAGAGTCGAAGTCCGAGGTTCGAATCCGCGGAGGTGAGTATGCCCCTTGCTCTGCTCGACGCTCCGCACCGCAGGCGCAACCCCCTCACCGGCGAGTGGGTGCTCGTCTCGCCGCAGCGCACGCGCCGGCCGTGGCTGGGACAGGTGGAGCGGCCGCCACGGGAGGAGCGGCCGGCCTATGACCCGGCATGCTACCTCTGCCCAGGCAACACGCGGGCGGACGGCCGGCGCAACGACGACTATGCGCATACCTTTGTCTTCGACAACGATTATCCGGCGCTGGTGCCGGCTCAACCGCCAGAGGCAGCAACGCAGGAACCTCTCTTCCACAGCGCGGACGAGCCGGGCGTCTGCCGCGTGCTCTGCTTCTCGCCACGCCACGACCTGAGCTTGCCGGAGCTACCGCTGCCCAGCATCCGCCGCGTGGTCGACGCCTGGGCGGAGCAGACGGCCGAGCTGGGGGAGCGCTTCGCCTGGGTGCAGGTGTTCGAGAACAAGGGGGAGCTGATGGGCGCCTCCAACCCGCACCCGCACGGGCAAATATGGGCCCAGGCGACATTGCCCAACGAGCCGGCCAAGGAGGACCGTCAGCAGCGGGCCTATTGGCAGGAGCACGGCCGGCCGCTCCTGGTGGACTATGCCGCGGAGGAGGCCGCCCGCGGGGAGCGCGTCGTCGTCGAGGAAGAGCACTGGCTGGCGGTCGTGCCCTTCTGGGCGGTGTGGCCCTTTGAGACGCTCCTGATGCCGCGCCGGCCGGTCCTGCGCCTGCCCGATCTCGGCGATGCCGAGCGCGACGGCCTGGCCAGCGTCCTGCGGCGACTGCTCACCCGCTACGACAACCTGTTCCAGGTGTCTTTCCCGTACTCGATGGGCTGGCACGGCGCGCCATACGTCGCCGGCGACCAGCAACACTGGCAGCTCCACGCCCACTTCTACCCGCCGCTGCTGCGCTCGGCCACGGTGAAAAAGTTCATGGTGGGCTACGAGATGCTGGCCGAGCCGCAGCGCGACATCACGGCGGAGCAGGCCGCAGAGCGGCTGCGGGCCGTGCCCGAAGTGCATTTTCGGCAGACTCCCTGAGCCGGGTCATCTTGCATGTTGCATCTTGCATCCTGCATCTTGGAGACCAGAATGCCCATCGCCGAGCGATTTGCCGCCCACTACGGCACATCCCCTCGCGTGGTCGTGCGCTCCCCCGGACGGGTCAACCTGATCGGCGAGCACACCGACTATAACGACGGCTACGTCCTGCCGGCCGCGTTGGACCTGGGCACCTGGGTAGCGGCCGGCCCCCGTGCCGACGGTCGGCTGCGCGCCTTTGCCGCGCGCCTGGGCGAGGGCGACGAGACCGCCCTGACCGACATCCGCCCGCGGGAGGGGCCGCCGTGGACGCGCTACGTCCGCGGGGTGGCGGCGCTGCTTGCGGAGACCGGCTGCGCCCTCGCCGGCGCCGACCTCTTCATCGACGGCGACCTGCCTCTCTCCAGCGGGCTCTCTTCCTCGGCCTCGCTGGAGCTGGGGGTTGCCGCGGCACTGGTGGAGCTGGCCCAGTGCTCTTATGAAAGGCGCGCCCTGGCCCTGCTGGCCCAGCGCGCCGAGAACGAGTACGCCGGGGTGCAGTGCGGTATCATGGACCAGCTCGCCGTCGCTTGCGGCCAGGCCGGCCAGGCCCTGCTCATCGACTGCCGTTCCCTGGCCATCGAGGCAGTGCCCATCCCCGGGAGCGTGCGCATCCTCGTCCTGGACAGCGCCGTGCCGCGCGCCCTGGCTGCCTCCGCCTACAACCGGCGCCGCGCCGAGTGCGCCCAGGCCGTGCACTGCCTGCAGGCGGCCCACCCCGAAGTGCGCGCCCTGCGCGACGCGACGCCGGAGATGCTGCACCGCGCCGCCGCAGCCGGCCTCCTCGCCGGCCGGCCCCTGCAGCGCGCCCGCCACGTGGTCGGCGAGGACCAGCGCGTGCTGGAGACCGCCGCCGCCCTGCGCCAGGGCGACATGGCCGCCGTCGGCCGGCTGATGCTGGCCTCGCACCAGAGCCTGCGCGACGACTACGAGGTGAGTTGCCCCGAACTGGACACCCTGGTGGAGATCGCCCTGGCCACTCCCGGAGTCCTTGGCGCCCGGCTCACCGGGGCCGGCTTCGGCGGGGCGGCGGTGGCCTTGGTGCAGGCCGGCCAAGCCGACGACGCCGCGGCAGCCATCATCGACCGCTACCGCCATGCCAGCGGGCGGGACGGCCGGGCCTATGTCTGCCGGCCGGCGCAGGGAGTGCGGCTGGTGGCGTGAGTAGGCGATGATGCGTCCCATACTCGCCCTGGGCGAGCTCTTGGCCGAATGCATCCGTCCCGGCGTGGACCAGCCGCTCGACCGGCCCGGCGAGCTGCTCGGTCCCTACTGCGGCGGGGCCCCGCTCATCTTCATCGCCACGGCAGCCCGGCTGGGCTGGCCGGCGGCGATGATCGGCCTGGTCGGCGCCGACCCCTTTGGCGACATGCTCGTCCGCCGGCTGCAGGCCGATGGGGTAGACGTGCGCGGCATCCAACGCACAGGTGACGCGGCTACGGCAGTCTCCTTCGTCTCCTACTCTGCCGACGGCAGCCGGCAGTTCATCTTTCACTTGGCCGATGCCGCTGCCGGCCGGCTGCGCCCGGACCATGTCGATCCCCGCCTGGCCCGCGAGGCGGCCTGGCTGCACATCAGCGGCTCAGCCCTGTCTATCAGCGACTCCATGCGCGCGGCCTGCGTGCGCGCCCTCGAGCTGGCCACCGCTGCCCGGGTCGGCCTGGACCCCAACCTGCGCGTGGAGCTGCTCGGCGGCGCGGAGCGCGCCCGCGCCCTCTTCGCCCCCGTCATCGCCCGGGCCGAGGTCGTCTTCCCCAGCGCGGGCGAGCTAGAGGTGCTGACCGGGGAGAGCGACACCGACCGCGCCGCCGCCACGCTGCTGGCCCAGGGACCGCGGCTGGTCGTGCTCAAGCGCGGCCCGGCCGGCTGCTCCGTCTACTCCGCCGCCGGCCGACAAGACGTCCCTGGCTTCCCGGTCCAAGAGGTGGAACCCACGGGGGCCGGCGACGCCTTTGCCGCCGGGTTTGTCGTGGCCACCCTGTGGGGATTGCCACCGCCGGAGGCCGCCCGCTACGCCAATGCCGTGGGCGCCCTGGCCGTGAGCCGGCGTGGGCCTGTGGAGGGGGCCGCCTCTGACGCCGAGGTGCAGGCATTCCTGGCCATGCACCGCCACCCCCCGCAGCCTCTTGGACAAACCTCTACCCCGTGAGCCCCCGATCCATCCGCTGTCAGCTCTCCGCTCTCCGCTCTCTGCTCTTCGCTCCCCGCTCTCTGCTCCCCACTCCGCTCTCTGATCTCAGCTCTCTGCTCGGGATAGCGCACCATTCGCCTTGCGTTATCGGCACCACCGTGGTAAACTTGCCCCAGTTCAGACAGGAGGCTGCCATGCACTATGACGCCATCTTCCGCTCCCGCCGCTCGAATGTCCTGGCCACCCGCGGCATGGTCGCCACCAGCCAGCCGCTGGCGGCGCAGGCCGGCCTGGATATCCTCCAGGCCGGCGGAACCGCCGCCGACGCCGCCGTGGCCACCGCCGCCATGCTCAACGTCGTCGAGCCGATCTCCACCGGCATCGGCGGGGACTGCTTCGCCCTCTACTGGGATGCACACACCAAACAGGTCAGCGCGCTGAACGGCTCCGGGCGGGCAGCCGCGGCGGCTTCCATCGAGGAGCTGCGCCGGCTGGGCTACACCCGCATGCCCACCTTCACGGGCCACGCCGTGAGCGTCCCGGGTGCCGTAGCCGGCTGGAGCGACCTGCTGGCCCGCCACGGGCGCATGTCCCTTGCCGACGTGCTGCAGCCGGCCATCTGGACCGCCGAGCACGGCTACCCGGTCAGCGAGCTCATCGCCCACGGCTGGGCCACCCAGGTCCCCAAGCTCCTGCGCGCCCCCGGCTGGGCCAGCGGCGACCTCGACAGCGGCCCCGAGCAGCAGAGCGGGCATGAGCTGCTCCTGGACGGCCAAGCCCCGCGGGCCGGGGAGATCATGCGCCTGCCCACGTTGGCCGAGACGCTCCGCGGTATCGCCGCGGCGGGCAAGGATTATGTCTATTGCGGCGATTTCGCCCGCAGGCTGAGCGAGCACGTCCAGCGCTACGGCGGCTGGATCACGCCGGCCGATATGGCCGCGCACACGAGCACCTGGGACGAGCCGATCACCGCCGACTACCGCGGTGTGACCCTGTACGAGTGCCCGCCCAACGGCCAGGGCCTGGCGGCCATCCTGGCACTCAACCTGGCGGCCGGCTTCGACCTGGCGGGGATGGCCGAGCCCGACCGCCTGCACGTCCTGATCGAGTGCATGCGTCTGGCCTTTGCCGACGCACAGCAGTGGGTCTGCGACATGCGTGTCGTGCCGATCCCTCTGGCCGAGCTGTGCAGCACGGCCTACGCGGACCGCCGTCGCCAGCACATCGACCCGCGCCGCGCAGCCCACGATGTCCGACCGGGCATCCGTCCGGGTGGCAGCGACACTGTCTACCTGACCACCGCCGACGGCGAGGGCAACGCCTGCTCTTTCATCGGTAGCCTCTACATGGGCACGGGGACAGGGCTTGTCGTGCCGGGCACCGGCGTGTCGCTGCAGAACCGGGCGGCGCTCTTCGTCCTGGACCCGGACCACCCCAACGCCTTGGCTCCCAACAAGCGCCCGTACCAGACGATCATCCCGGCCATGACCACGAGGGACGGCGCGCTGCACGCCTCCTTCGGGGTGATGGGTGGGTTCATGCAGCCCCAGGGGCACGTGCAGATGCTGGTGAACATGCTGGACCTGGGGATGAGCCCGCAGCAGGCGCTGGACGTGCCGCGCTGGCAGCTCGCCGCCCCGGACGACGGGGTGGGCGCCGGCGACCCGGGCGGCCTGGTGCTGATGGAGGAGGGCTGGGCCTACGGCACACTGGCCGAGCTGGCCCGCCGGGGCCATCGCCTGGTGCCGGTGGACGGGTTCCAGCGCGGCACCTTTGGCGGGGGGCAGATCATCATGCGCAACCCGGACAGTGGCGTCCTCACCGCCGGCAGCGACCCGCGCAAGGATGGCTGTGCTGTGGGGTGGTGAGGCCGTTGCATCTGCCCCGATTTGTGGTAGAATACGGGGGGAAATGATCGCAGTTGCGTTGAGCCGTTGGGCGACCGGAGCCCCCTGCACGGGTAGGTGTCGTTGCCGACAGGAATCGGTGGTCCCGATATGACCGGCGCGAACGATCACATCCAGGAGATACAGCAGGAGGTCGCCCGGCGGGCAGAACAGCCTGAAGCTGGCCTGGGGGAGGTTCTCACCGCCCTGCTCTTCTACCTAGCCGACCAGCCCTACGCACTGCCACTGCAGGCGGTGCGGGAGGTCAGTCGCGTCGGCATGATCACTCCGCTGCCGGGCCTGCCCGCGGCGCTCCTCGGCGCGGCCGGCCTCCGCGGAGAGGTTCTGCCCGTGGTGGACCTGCGGAAGCTCGTGGGGCTGACAGAAGGGCCCCTGACGGCGGAAAGCCGCCTGGTCGTCGCCCGCCACGAAGCGACCTCTGCGGCATTGCTCGTCGACCGCGTCCAGGACATCACCAGCTTCCCGCGCGAAGCGCTGCTGCCGCCACCGCCGGATCCGGCCGGTGCGACGCCGGCACTGCTCCAGAGCCTGGTCCACCAGGGGGAACAGACGATACACCTGCTGGACATGGCCCACCTGCTGGAGGCAGTCCGCCATGGCCAGTGAGGGCATCAGCGTGCTCTTCCTGGAGGCGGGCGGCCAAGCTTGTGCCGTGGAGATGGGGCAGGTCGAGACCGTACGGCGCCGGGAGACAGTGATTGCGGCCCGTGAGGGCCCGCCGGACATGCTGGGGTTCCTATCCTTGGGGTTGGGGCTGGTCCCAATCCTGGACCTGGGGGTGCGCCTGGGCCGGATGTCGGGGGCCATCGGAACCGGGCTGTTGATCGTGCCGGCGACGGAGGTGGCTCCGCTGGCCTTTCGCGTGGATCGGGTCGAGGGCCCCCTGCTCGTCCCCTATGACCGGATCGCGCTGCTCCCAGAGCTCCTGCGGGACGCGCAGGAGCGGCCGGCCGTGTGGGGAATGGTCTGGAGGGGGGAGACACTGGTGCCCCTGCTCGACCTGCGCCAGGTTGTGGCGGCCGACGAGACGGCCGCGCTGCTGGAGCTGGGCCGGCAGGCTGCGTCCACATAGCCAAAGGAGGTCGCGATGGCGTCGGCAGAGCAGTTCTTCTCCTACTTTACCACCCCGGAGCTGTCGCCAGAGGAGCTGCAGCGCCGCAGCAGCACAGTGCGCCGCCTGGCCGTCGCCCAGATCGTCGGCGGCGTGGTCCTGGGCATCGCCCACCTGTTCACGGTGACGATCGCGCAGCCATTGGTGCTGGCTGCGCTCGCCATCGTCCTGGTCGGGGCGGGCGCCGCCGTGTGGGTGATCCAGCGCCGCAGGCCGGTGGAGGCGGCCTGGCTGCTGATCGCCACAGCGACGGCGGCAGCCATCCTGATCGTGCTCCTGGAGCTCACGCTCGACGCCGGTCGGCCGGCGATCTCCGCCCTCATCTTCCTATGGCCCATCCTGGTTGCCGGCACGGCCCTCCCGGGCAACACCGTGTATCTCGTGGCCATCGCCGACGCCCTGGCATTTCTCCTCAGCGTGCTCCTCGCCGGGCAGCCAGCTCTTCTGCAGCGCCTCTGGTACGTCGACCAGGATCCCGCCGGCCTGCGCTTCTACCTGCTGCAGTATGTCTTCAGCATCGCGGCGACCTTCGCCTTTGTGGCCTATGTGATCCGCCAGAGCGCCTCATCCCTGCAGGAAAAAGTCCAGGAGTCCGAGCAGCGTGCCCGCGAGATCCTGGCGGCCAACGAGGTGCTGATGGAAAAAAGCATCCAGCAGGTCACCCTGGCCACCGAGCTGAGCACCTCGGCCATGGAGCTCTCCTCCACCTCGCGCCAACAGGCCAGCGGGTCGGCCCAGCAGGCCTCGGCGATCAGCGAGGTCACCTCGACCATCGAGGAGATGGGCTACACCGCCAGGCAGATCGCCCAGAGCGCCGAGAACGTCGCCCAGGTGGCCGAGCAGACGCTCACGGCCGTCGGGAACGGGCAGAGCGCTGTGGACGAGAGCGTGGCGGCCATGGAGGGCATCAAGAGCCGCGTGCAGGAGCTCGCCGAGAAGGTACTGGCCCTGGGCGAGCACTCGCAGCGCATCGGCGAGATCATGGAGATCATCAACAGCATCGCCGACGAGACCCACCTGCTGGCACTGAACGCGGCCATCGAGTCGGCCGGGGCGGGGGAACACGGCCGGCGCTTCGCCGTGGTCGCCGCCGAGGTCAAGAACCTGGCCAACCGCGCCCTCGACTCATCGAAGGAGGTGCGCGGGATCATCGCCGAGATCCAGCGCGCCACCAACGCCTCGGTGATGGCCGCCGAGGAGGGTCTCAAGGAGACCGAGCGGGGCTCCAGCCAGGTGTACCAGGCCGGCCGCTCGATGGAGGAGATCGTCATGCTGGCGCAGCGCACCAGCGAGGCCGCCCAGGAGATCTCCCTGGCCACGACGCAGCAGCGCACTGCCAGCGAGCAGATCGTCGAGACCATGCGCGAGATCGCCGAAGTGGCCAACCAGACCGCCGAGGGCAGCCGGCAGCTCGCCGACGCTGCGGCCACGCTCACGGCGATCGCCGAGCGGCTGCAGTCGGCCGGGCGATTGAGCATACCGGACAGGTGACATGGCCGATCTTGACCTGACTGCCTTCTATGACCAGTTCCGCGACGAGGCCTGGGAGAACCTCAACCTGCTGGAGCAGGGCCTGACCGCCCTGGAGTCCCAGCCGGACAACACGGCCCTGCTCGACCGCATGCTGCGGGCGGTGCACACGACCAAGGGCTCGGCCAAGATCATGGGCTTTGCCGAGATCAACCGCCTGGCCCACGAGGTGGAGGAGGTGCTGGGGGCCATCCGCAAGGGAGTCCTGCCGATGAGCGCGCGGGTAGGGACGGTGCTCCTCCAGGCCAGCAGCGCCATACGCGCCCTGGCCACAGCCCGCATCGAGGGGCGCGGTGAAGCGGTCGACGTAGGCGAACACCTGACTGCGGTGAGCCAGCTGTTGGGAGGCGCGCCCGCCAAGGCACCCGTCGGGCGGAAGGAGGCCGCCCCGGTGGAGAGGACCGAGGCCACCCCGGTGGTCACCGTGGCCGCTGCTCCCGCCGGCCGGCCGCGCGAGACGATGCGCGTCGACCTGGAACAGGTCGAGCGCATGGCCCGCCTGGTCGGCGATCTGCTGGCCCTGCAGGAGCACGCCCAAGAGGAGCGTCACGGCCTGCTAGAGGTCCGCCTGGCCCAAGAGAACGCGGCACACACCCTGGAGGTCCTCAGAGATCGCCTGACGGCCTATCGCGACCGCTTCCGTGCCCGCCAGGCCGACGAGGTCTTCCAACGCCTCGATACGCTGGAGGAGGCGCTGCGCTGGCTCGAGCAGCGGTTCCACGATTTCGACCGGCAGCACGCCGTCCTCCTGGAGCGCTTCTCCCTGGCCATCGACGAACTGCAGCAGCAGGCGCTGGCGATCCGCATGGTGCCCATCGGCACCCTCTTCGAGATCTTCCCCGGCGTGGTGCGGCGGATGGCCGGCGAGGCCGGCTGCGAGGTCGCCCTGGAGGTCCGCGGCGCGGAGGTGGAGCTGGATCGGCGCGTGCTGGACCTGCTGCGCGAGCCGCTGCTGCACCTGGTGCGAAACGCCCTGTCGCACGGCATCGAGCCCCCCGCCGAGCGCCGGGCCCAGGGCAAGGAGCCGCGCGGGCGCATCGTGCTACAGGCCCACCCCCAGGGCCGGCGCGTGCACGTTGTCGTGCAGGACGACGGCCGGGGCATCGACCTGGGAAAAGTCCGCCGCGCAGCGCTGGAACGCGGCCTGCTGGACGAAGAGCAGGCCGGCCAGGCCGACGACAAGACGCTGTTGGAGCTCCTCTTCCGGCCAGCCTTCTCCACCCGCCGCCAGGCCGACGACATGTCGGGGCGCGGCGTGGGTCTGGACGTGGTCCAGACTGCCATGCGCCAGCTGAACGGTTTCGTGCAGGTGCAGTCCCAGGCCGGCCGCGGGGCCACTTTTACCCTGGACGTGCCGCTGACGCTGGCCACCGCGCGCGTCCTGCTGGTCGAAGCCGGCTGCGAGACGCTCGCCATTCCCGCGGCGGCAGTGCGCGGCCTGGCGCGAATCCGGCCGGAGGAGATCGTCCCGGTCCAGGGCCGACCGACCTTCTACTGGAACGAGCAGCCGTTGCCCTTGTTGTCCCTGGCAGAGACCCTGGGAATGCCCGAGTCGGCGCCCAGCCGGGGTGCGCGGCCGGCGGTGATCGCCGGCATGGACGGGCATCCACTTGCGCTGCTGGTGGACCGTCTCCTCGACGAGGCCGAAGTCGTGGTGCGGCCGCTGGGCGAGATCCTGGGGCAGAGCCCGTACTTCTCGGCGGCGGCCCTCTCCGGAGGCGGCCGCGTCATCCCCATCCTCGACCTGGCCGGGCTGGTGACGCGCCGCCCGGCACGGCCGGCCACCGGCGACCCGGCTGCCCTCGCACCCGTGGTGCACGAACCGGCTCGCATCCTCCTGGTCGAGGATGCCATCACCACGCGCGAGCTGGAGCGCAGCATCCTGGAGGCAGCCGGGTACCGCGTGGAAACGGCCTTTGATGGGCTCGACGCCCTGCAGAAGCTGGAGCAGGCCGAGTTCCAGGCCATCATCACCGACATCGAAATGCCGCGCATGGACGGTTTCGAGCTGACGGAGCGCGTCCGGGAGGACAAGCGCTGGGCCGCCGTCCCGGTGATCATCATCAGCGCCCGGACGGACGAGGAGAGCCGCCGCCGCGGACTCCAGGCTGGTGCCCAGGGCTATATCGAGAAGCGCCGGTTCGATCAGGGCAACCTGCTGGAGACCATCGCCCAACTGGTGGGATAGAGGAGGCCGAGACGAGGCCGGCAGAGAGCAACGAGCAGCGGCCGGCCGATCGCGAATCGCTGGAGCTGCTCGCGACGCACGGGAGGTCGGCATGGCCGCACGTATTCTGATCGTGGACGACAGCCGCCTGGTAACCGACATTGTCAAGATGCGACTGGAGGCCCTTGGCTACCAAGTCTCCCTGGCTCACAGCGGAGAGGACGGGCTGGAGCAAGCCCGCACCGACCCGCCCGACCTGATCGTCCTGGACATCCGCCTGCCTGGTATCGATGGCTACGAGGTCTGCCGGCGGCTGCGCCAGGACCCCGAGCCGACCGTGCGGGACATCCCCGTCATTGCCCTGACCTCGATGGACGACACGCAGGTGGGATTCGAGGCCGGGATGGATGACTACCTGAACAAGGACTTTGACCTTCTGGACCTGGGCGACCGAGTCTCTTTCCTGCTGCGCATGCGGGGGATCGAGGCATGACCGCTGTCAGCGACCGTCCAGCGCCAGCCGATGATAGCGCAAAGCCGCTGCGCGTCCTGATTGTGGACGATTCGCCGGTCGCGCGCGCCGTGCTGCGCTCGATCATGGAGGGCGAGGGTCTCTCCGTGGTCGGTGTGGCCCGCAACGGTTGGGAAGGGGTGCAGATGGCCGGGCGGCTGCACCCCGACGTGATCACCATGGACGTGCGAATGCCGGAGATGGACGGCTACGAGGCCACCCAGCAGATCATGGCCTACCATCCGACGCCGATCCTGATCGTCACCGCCTCCCTGGCCAAGCAGGACGTGGACTTTTCCTTCCGCATGCTGGAGGCCGGGGCGCTGGATATCTTCGAGAAGCCGGCCGGCGAGGACCCGGCGGCGCTGCGCGGCCGGGCTCAGGCCTTGGTCGAGCGGGTGCGGCTGCTCTCGCGGGTGCGCGTGATCACCCACCTGCGCGGGCGGCGCAGCGAGCCGCCGCCCCCGCTGCCGGTTGTGCGGAGTGCGCCGGTGCCGGTGCCGGCCGAAGCCTGCAGCCGCCTCGTGGCCATCGGGGCTTCCACCGGCGGCCCACGGGCCCTGCAGCGAATCCTGGCCCGGCTGCCGGCGAGCTTCCCAGCGCCCATCGTGGTGGTGCAGCACATCGCCAGCGGCTTCACCCAGGGCCTGGCCGAGTGGCTCTCGGGAGAGACCTCCCTGCGCACGGCCGTTGCCCAGGACGGCGAGGGGCTGGTGGCCGGCCGCGTCTACATCGCGCCGGAGGGTTCCCAGCTCCTGCCAGGCCGCCACTCCATTCGCCTGGCGCAGACACCGCGGACCACGCCGATGCCCTCGGTGGACGTCACCATGCAGGCCACGGCCCGCACCTGGGGCACACGGGCCGTCGGCGTGCTCCTGACCGGCATGGGCAGCGACGGCGCCCGCGGGCTGCTGGCCATTCGCCAGGCCGGCGGGGCAACCATCGCCCAGGATCAGGCCACATCGACCATCTTCGGCATGCCACGGGCAGCGATCGAACTGCGGGCAGCGCAGCAGGTCCTGCCCCTGGAGGAGATCGCCGTGGCCGTCCGTCAGGCGGTCGGCGGCGAGGCGTAGGCTCGCGCACGGACTTGCAGCACTCTGAGGACAGGATGTCCGAGACAGGCACACTGGAACTGGACGAGCACACCTTCGTCGGGCTGCGGGACCGTATCCAGTCCTACAGCGGCATCTACCTGGACGACTCCCGCCGCCGTTCCCTGACGCGGTTGGTCGCCGGGCGACTGGGACGGCACGGCCTGCGCACCTGGAAGGAGTACCTGGACCTGCTCGACTCCGATTCCCGGGCCGAGGAGATCGCCGCGCTTCTGGAGGAGGTGGTCAACAACGAGACGACCTTCTTCCGCAACCCGCGCCACTTTCGCCTGTTGGCCGAGGTGGTCCTGCCCGAGCTGGATCGGCTGCGTCCCAAGGCCCCGCTGCGGCTGTGGAGCGCTGGCTGCTCCACCGGCCAGGAGCCCTACTCCCTGGCTATCACCGCGGCAGAGGTCTTTGGGCTGCCGCCGCGCCGGCCGGTGGAGATCCTGGCCACCGATATCAGCCGGCGGGCCCTGGACTATGCCCGGCGCGGCCTGTACACGCAGCGCGAGACGCAGCGCATCGAGCCGGTCTACCAGGAGAGGTACTTCCAGGCCGAGGGCAGCGGCCTGCGCGTCCGGCCGGAGCTGCGCGACATGGTCCTGTTCCAGGAACTGAACCTGGTGGCCAACCCGCTCCCGCCGCTCGTGCGCGGCGTCGAGGTGATCTTCTGCCGCAATGTGACGATCTACTTCCAGGTGGAGACATCCCGGCGGCTCATGGCCAACCTGCACCGGTGCCTGAACGAGGGCGGTTACCTGTTCATCGGCTTCTCGGAGACGCTCTGGCAGATATTCGACGCCTTTGAGCGGGTGCAGGACGGGGGGGTCTTTTTCTACCGCAAGGCTCCGGCGCGGCGGGCCGGCCCGGCACCGGCAGCGCCACGTCGCCCGCTGCCCGTGACGACCTCCGTGGAGCGGCCTCTCTACCTGGGCGGGACCGCGGAAGCGGCACGAGAGCCTCCGCCGGAGAGGCGCCCGCCCGGGCGTGCCGCCCGGGCGGGTCATGCCCACTACCACTATGGCCTGGCCTGCCTGCGCGACGGGGCCTACGAACAGGCCCTGAACGCCTTTCGGGCCGCGCTGCGCGAGGAACCGAACCTGGTCGAGGCACACTGCGGCCTGGCCCAGGTCCACGCCAACCAGGGCCACTACCCCGAAGCGCTGCGCGCATGCGAAAAGGCGCTGGAGCTGGACGACCTGGCCGAGGAGGCCTACCTGTTGCGCGGGCTGGTGCAGAGGCAGATGGGGCGGATGCAGCAGGCCATCGCCGACCTGGAGCGGGCAAGCTACCTGAACCCGTCCTCGCCGACGGCCCACTTCCACCTGGGCAGCGCCTTCCTGGCCCTGCCCGACCCGACCCGGGCACTGCAGTCCTTTCGCCGCACCTGGCGGGCCCTGCAGGGCCGGCCCGAGGAAGCGCTCATCGACGGCGTTCCGGTGCACCTGCTGCGCAAGGCGTGTGAGCAGCACATGCAGGTGTTGACCAGCCAGGGCAGGTCCGCCGCGCGCAGCTGAGGCAGAGTAGCCCATGGAACAGCGGTCCGAGCAAAGAATCCAGACCAGTATGGTCAGCCCCAGGGCAGCACGGCGCGGAGCTGCGCAGCGGGCCGCACCGTCGCGCCTGACCACATGGGCCACGCAGCCCTGGTTCGGCCATGCCCTCTTCGTCGCCTTCTGGGCCCTGCTGTTGGCGCTGCTCAGCCTGGTGCACGGGCTGCTCGCCCGGCCGCCCTGGCTGGCGTGGGGGCTGGGGCTGCTGCCGATACTGGGCGGACTCGCCTTCTTCCTGGCTTGGCGCAAGGAGGGTCCGCTGCGCTGGCTGGCCCTGACGGCCGGTGAAGCCCTCGGTGTCGTGCTGGGCGGCACCCTCCTGGTTGGGATCAGCCACCCGCTGCTCGTCTTGGCACTGTGGCCGCTCGCCTGGGCGGCGCTGCGACTGCCGCCCGCGGCCGGCCTGGGACTGCTCGGCGGCACCATCGGCATCTACCTGTCCTGGGGCTTCTGGGAGATACTGCACTACCCGCTGGCCGCTGACGAGGCACTGGGCATGGCCGCCCACGTGGGGGCCTGGTGCGGGGCCTTTCTCCTGGTGCGCACGATCGAGCGGCTGGCCGCCGCACCTGCGCCGGCCCCGGCGCGGCCGGAAATGCTCTCCTCGGCGGTCGATGACACCCTCCACCAGGACCTGCAGGTGGCCCGCGACATCCAGGTCACCCTGCTCCTGGCCAGCAGCCCGCGGCTGCCCGGCTGGGAGGCCAGCACCTCCTTCCTGCCGGCCCGCGAGCTCGGTGGCGACCTCTACGACTTTGTCGAGCTGGGCCCGCAGACGTGGGGGATCATGATCGGCGACGTCTCCGGCAAGGGCATCCCCGCGGCGCTGCACATGGCCGTGGCCCGCACCCTGTTCCGGATGGAGGCCCGCCACCACCCGGAGCCGGCCTCGACCCTGACGCAGGTCAACCTGTCCTTGATGGAACAAGTCCCCCAGGGCTGTGTTACCCTGCTCTTTGCCCACCTGAACACGACCGATGGCTCGCTGCGCCTGGCCAACGCCGGGCACAACTACCCCATCATCCTGGACGAGTCGGCGCGCGAGCTGCCCCTGGACGGCCTGCCGCTGGGCATCGACAGGGAGTATCGCTTCACCGAGACGACCGCCCACCTGAAACCAGGCGATACGTTGGTCCTGTACACCGACGGCGTCGTCGAGGCGGTGAACGACCGGGGCGAGATCTTTGGCTTTGAGCGGCTGCGCGATCTCCTGGCGGCGAGCCCCGTCCGCCGGCCGCGCACCCTGACCCGTCAGATCGTGCGGGCGGTCCGCTCCTTCACCGGCGCTACCCCCCAGAGCGACGACATCACCCTGGTGGTGCTGCGCCGCCGCTACGCCGACCGCATCCGCGAGATGGCCGAGGTGGCCAGCGACGTCCTGGGCCCGGCCGGTGGCGAGGCCACGCGCGAGCAGCTAGAGGCGCTGCACCTGCCCCCCGATGCGCTGCCCGAGGTCTGGCGGGCGGCCATCCTGACCCTCGGAGGCGCACTGCGCGAACGCTGGGGTCAGGGACCCTCGCGGGAGCTTATGCAGCAGCTGTTCCTGACCCTGGAAGGGTTCTGAGCGAAGATTGGAAGGTCTGCCATGGCAAACGATGATCGGTTGCAGCTGGTCGTGCTGGACCTGGATACCTTCAGCGGCAGCGAGCGCTTTATGCGGGCCACCCGCGCCGGGGCCTCATTCAGCAAGGGCCTGCGCGCCTACCTGAACGCGGACTACACCCAGGCAGCGGAAGAGTTCCGTCTGGCGCTGATCGCGGCCTACGTGGAAGGGGACACCGAGGCCGTCGTCACCGACCGCGACCGGGCCATCATCTACCTCTACGTCGGAAACGCCCTGGCCATCCGCAACGACTGGACCGCGGCCATGCGCGAGTACCTCAACGCCGTGCAGACCGACCCCTCCCTAGCGGAGGCGCACTACAACATCGGCGTGACCTTTGCCGCGCAGGGGGAGATCGAGAAGGCCATCAACGCCTTCAAGGAGACGCTCCGCCACAACCCCGATCTCTACGAGGCCAAGTTCGCCCTCGGGCGCTGCTACCAGGCCATGGACAACCCCGGCGCAGCATACATCTTTTACACCGCTGCGCACGACTGCCGCCCCGATGCCGCCGAGCCGCTCTACTACATCGGCTTGATGCACCAGGCCCACGGCGCGCACGAGCTGGCGCAAAAGTGCTTCGCCGAAGCCCTGCGCGTCGAGCCCACCTTCAAGATGGAGGCGCCGAGCGTCGTCGAGGGCCGCTCCGAGCAGGAGGCGCTGGAGTGGTACTACCGCCTGGCCGAGGACCTCAAGGTCCAGGGCTATCCCGAGGAAGCCGAGCGCATCTACCACGCTCTGCTGCAGTGGAAACCGAGCGAGCACCACGCCCGCTACCTGCTGGGGAACCTGCTGGCCCGCCAGAAGCGCTGGAAGGATGCCCTGCGCGAGTACCGCCTGGTGGGGGTCGCCAGCCCCGACTATGTCCCGGCCTGCGTCAAGATGAGCCACGTCTTCCGCCTGCTCAAGCAGCCCCAGATCGCCTACCAGCTCCTCTACCGCTGTGCCCAGCGCAATGCCCAGTCGGCCGACGTCTTCCAGGAGCTGGGCAAGGTCCTGGCCGTCCTGGGCCGGCTGCCTCAGGCCATGAAGTGTCTGCAGCGAGCGGTCAAGCTGGACACGCGCAACCCGCAGTCGTTCTACCTGCTGGGCCGGCTCTACATGGCCATGAACAACGAGAACCTGGCCCTGGGGGCCTGGAAAAAGGCCCTGGCGCTGGCACCGCAGCTCGTCAGCCTGCGGTACGACATGGGCGTAATGCACCTGAAGCGCGGCCGCTTCCACCAGGCCATCCAGGAGCTGCAGACGGTGCTGAAGCAGTGGCCCGACGACCTGGAGACCCACTACCTGCTGGGGCTGGCCTACAAGGAAGCCGGCGACCCCGGGCGGGCCGTGCCCTGCTTCGAGCACGTCGTCCATACGAACCCACAGCACGCCCAGGCCCTCTACTACCTGGGGGCCTGCCACCTGCAGCTCGGCAACAGCACCGTCGGCATGACCTATCTGCAGCAGTATGACCGGCTGCTGCGCGCCACCACGAGCGTCCTGGAGTACTAGCCCCGGTCGCGGGGCCTCCGGGGCCTGTTGCGAAGGAGAGAGAGGATGAACCAGGTAGAGATGCGCATACCGTCCAACCTCGTCTTCGAGCGCGTCGTCCGCGCCGCCGCCGAGGAGATTGGCCATCAGGTGGGACTCACCGAGGAAAAGGTGGCCGACCTGACACTGGCCGTCAGTGAGGCTGTGACCAACGCCATCGAGCACGGCAACCGCCTGCAGCAAGAGTTCCGCGTCGGCATCATCTTCTCCGTCGAGTCGGAGCACCTGGAGATCCGCGTCGTGGACCAGGGGGAGACCGAGGTGCCGCTGGAGATCCGCAACCGGGGGATCACCGAGGAGTCGATCGAGCAGGGCGAGCTGCGTGGACTGGGGCTCTACCTCATCCACCAGCTCGTCGACCGGGTCGAGTTCTCATCGGGCAAAGATGGCAACGTCTTCACCATGTGGCTGCACATCACCCCGGCCAACGGGTAGATCAGGAGGAGCGAGAGATGATCCAGATGGAGGACCGCGGCAGCATCGCCATCGTGCACATCCAGACCCCCAGCATCGACGCCATCTCCGCCCGCGAGATCGAGGACTATTGCGGGCGCAGCCGCAAGACCACGGTCCTGGACTTTCACGAGGTGGCCTTTATCAACTCGGCCGGCATCTCCACCCTGCTCAAGTTCATCGTGGCCGCCCGCAAGCAGGGCCATCGCGTCTATGCCGTCAACGTCAGCCCGCACCACCGCAAGATCTTCAAGATGGTGGAGCTGTCGCGATTCATGCCCATCATGGAGGAGAGCGAGCTGGGGCAGTTGCAGTAGGGGCACCTTTGATCCTCACGCATCACGGAGCGCGCATCATCGACGCACGCAAGGCAGCCGGGTTCCCCATGCCCATTCCGCAGGTTGCGCAGATTGGCTCCATCCAGGTCCGCCCTCCTCTCGCTCTCGCCCCCATGGCCGGCCTGACGACCTCGGCCTTCCGCCGCCTGATCCGCAACCGCGGCGGTTGCGGCCTCGTGGTCACCGAGATGATCAACGCGGCCGCCTTCACGCCCAGGGCCCTGCGCAACCACCGCATGCTGCACTATGACCCCAGCGAACACCCCATCGCCGTGCAGATCTCGGGGCACGACGCCGAGGCAATCGCCCGCGCCGCGGCCGTGGCCCAGGAGCACGGCCTGGACATCGTCGACATCAACGCCGGCTGCCCGGTCCGCCAGGTGACGGGGAGCGGTTCCGGGGCGGCGCTGCTGCGGGACCTGGGCCGGCTGGAGGCGATCCTGCGCGCCGCCCGCCAGGCCGTGACGATCCCCCTGACGCTCAAGTACCGCTCCGGCTGGGACGCCGCTTCCATCGTCGCTCGCGAGGTAGCGGCCGTGGCCGAGGACTGCGGCTGCGACGCCGTCACCCTGCACCCGCGCACGCGCGCCCAGGGCTACGGCGGCCAGGCGGACTGGGATCTCATCGCCGAGGTTGTGGGGACGGTGCGCATCCCCGTCTTTGCCAGCGGCGATGTGCGCAGCCCCAGCGATGCCCGGCGCTGCTTCGAGCAGACGGGCTGCGCCGGCCTGATGGTCGGCCGGCAGGCCCTGGCCAATCCCTGGATCCTGGCGCAGATCGCCGCTGACGTGGCCGGCCGCGAGGTGCCATCGCCGGCCCCCGCCGACCACTACCGACTGCTGCTGGAGTACCTGGACCTGCTGGGCCAGAGCATCCCCACCGAGCCGGGCCGGCTGGGCAAGGTCAAGCAGCTCGTGGGCAAGCTGCGCCTGGGCATGCCGGGGGTGGCCGCCTTTCGGCAGCAGGTGATGCACAGCCACAGCGTGGAGCAGCTCCGCGCCGTGATCGACGCGTACTTCGGGGGTGTGTGCTGAGCCTCGCCATCGAGACCGTCGAGCTGACCAAGCGCTTCCCGCCGCGCTCCGGCCTGCGCAATCTGCTGCGACCGAAGCAGGAGCCGGGCGTCCTGGCGGTGGACCGCGTCTCCCTTTCCGTCGCCGAAGGGGAGATATTCGGGCTGCTCGGCCCCAACGGCGCCGGCAAATCCACCCTGGTGCGCATGCTCTGTACCCTGGTGCTGCCCACTGCCGGCCGGGCACGCATCTGCGGCCACGACATGCGCGAGGAGGCCGCCGTCAAGGCCCACGTGGGCCTTGCCGTGGGGGAGGAGCGCAGCTTCTACTGGCGGCTGAGCGGACGGGAGAACCTGCGCTTCCACGGAGCCCTGCAGGGGCTGCCGCCCGACTGGGTCGAGCGGCGCATCGGCGAGCTGGAGCAGACACTGGAGCTGGGCGAGGCCCTGCACGGGCGCTACGATCGGCTCTCCACTGGCATGCGCCGGCGGCTGGACCTGGCCCGCGCGCTGCTGCACGCTCCGCAGATCGTCTTCCTGGACGAACCGACCCGCAGCCTGGACCCGGGGGCCAGCGCGCGTCTGCACGAGCACATCCGCCAGGTGGCGCGGGCCGGGCACACCATCTTCCTGGTCACCCACGACCTGCACGAGGCGGCAACGCTCTGCGACCGGGTCGCCATCATGCACCGCGGCCGGCTGCGGGCTACTGCCGCGGTGGCCGAGCTGCGCCGCGCGCTGGGTCCCCGGCGGCGCTACCGCCTGACCCTCTCGCTGCCGGCCGGCCTCTCCCCGCCTCCCTGGCGAGACTGGCCCTGGCCGGTCACCGCGGTCCCCGGCAGGGGCCAAGGCGAACGCTGCCTGGAGGTCGACCTGCCGGCAGACGTCCCCCTGGAGGCCCTACTGCGCCCGCTGCTGGAGGCCGGCGTCGGCATCGTCGACGCGGCCGCGGCCGAGGCCTCGCTCGAGGAGATCTTTGAGCAGTTGACAGATGGGGACAGCGAGAGCGAGCCAATCCTGGGCGGGCCGCCACCGGAGGTCGCCGCCGCACCGCCGTCGCCGAGGGTAGAGCCTCCTGCCGCGGCCCCGGTCGCACCGACGCGTCCCGGGGAGGACCTGCCCGTCCCGCGGCTCCCGCCCGTGCCGGCCAGCCTGCGCAAGCTGCTGGCCTTCCTGCGGCGCGACATGCGCGTGCAGTTCAGCTACCGTGTTGCCACGCTGCTGCAGCTCCTGGGCATCTTCTTCTCGGTGGCGGTGTACTTTTACGTGGCCCAGCTCCTGGGCCCGGCGGCATCGCCGTACATGCAGCCGTACGGGGGCAGCTACTTTGCCTTTGTCCTGATCGGCATCGCCTTTGCCGGGTACCAGAGCGTGGGGCTGCACGCCTTTGCCGAGGCCATCCGCTCCGGGCAGATCGAGGGCACACTGGAGGCCATGCTCGTCACCCCGACGTGGATCGGGACGATCCTGGCTGCCTCGGCCCTGCGCAGCTTCGTTCAGTCCACGCTGCAGGTTCTGCTCTACCTGGCCGTGGGAACGGCCCTCTTCGGCCTGCCCCTGGGCCGGGCCAACGTCGGCACGGCCCTGCTGACGCTGCTGATCAGCCTCTTTGCCTTCAGCGGGCTGGGCATCCTGTCGGCCAGCTTCATCCTGGTGTACAAGCGCGGAGATCCCGTCAACGCCCTCTTCTCGGCTGTCTCGCTACTGCTGAGCGGGGTCTACTACCCCGTGACTCTGCTGCCGACCTGGCTGCAGCCGATCACGGCCGCCCTGCCCATGACCCACGCGCTTCAGGCCATGCGCCTGGCCCTGCTGGAAGGAGCAGGGATAGCCAGAGTGTCCACCGAGCTGGCCGTGCTGGGGCTGTTCGCGGCCATCGTCCTGCCGGGCGGGGTGCTCGCCTTTGGCTGGGCGCTGCGCAAGGTGCGTGCCGACGGGAGCCTGACGCAGTTCTAGCAGCTACTCCCCGATGAGCACATCGACCCGCTGCCACAGCCGGCGAATGCCCTCGCGCAGCCGCTCCGGGCGGAGGTAGAGGTCGGCCCGCAGCCGCGAGACGTCGCGCCGCAGGTCGGCCACGGTGCCGCGGAGCGACTCGTCGGCGTAGCGGCCGGCCGTCTCCAGCGTGGCACCGACCGCGATCAGCTCGCGCTCGACCTGCTTCATCTCGTTCGAGTCCAGGTAGTCCTCCGCCCGCAACAACTGCAGCGAAGCCTTGAGCAGCTGCTCGCGGAAGTAGATGTCCCGCAGGGCCTCCTGCACGGCACGGTCCTCGAAGGAGAAGGGGGTAGGGGTGAGGGTCTGGGTGACGACTGCGGTGGGAGCAGGGGTCGGCACCAACGTAGGGCGCACGGTAGGCCTGGGAGAGGGCGTACGCGTCGGCTGGGAGGTCGGCTGGGGGGTAGGGGTCGGCGGGACGGGCCGGAGGTAGCGATGGTAGACCTCCTGCATCCCCAGGTCCAGACCGACGATCAGCACCAGGAGAAGCACGCCGGCCAGGAGAATCTGCCAGAGCGACCACCGCCGCGCTTTCTCACTCACCGGGACCTCGTCTGTCCGCCGTACGCCCCGCTGCTCCGTCAGTCGACCTGCTGCTTCTGGGCTTCGTGTGCCAGGAGGATCGCCGCGGCCACCTCGCGCATGGGCCGGCGGGTGTTCATGCTGATCTGCTGGATGCGGCGAAAGGCCTCTGCTTCGTTGAGCCCCTGCTCCTCCATGAGGATGCCCTTGGCCCGTTCCACCTGCTTGCGCGTCTCCAAGGCCTCGCGCAGGTCGGCCACGTCCTGGCGCAGCTCGCGGAACTCCTGGAAGCGCGCCAGGGCGATCTCGATCGCCGGGACCAGTTGGGCCTCGCGGAAGGGTTTGACCAGGTAGGCCACCACGCCGGCATCGCGGGCCCCCTCGATCAGCTCGCGCTGGCTGTAGGCTGTCAGCAGCACCACCGGGGCGAGTTGCTCTTCCGTCAGGATGCGCGCCGCGCTGACCCCATCCATGCCGGGCATCTTGATGTCCATGATCACCAGGTCAGGGCGCAGCTCGCGGGCCATGTGGACCGCGCTGGTCCCATCTCCTGCCTCACCGACGACCAGGTACCCCAGGTTGGTCAGCATTTCCTTCAGGTCCATGCGGATGATAGACTCGTCGTCGGCGATGACGATACGCGTTGGGGCCACCGGGACCTCCACACCGCTGTGGTACGAACCAGTACTCACCGGTCAGTTATCAGCCAACAGCGCTCAGCACACGCGAACCCTGCGGCCGGCTGAGCGCTGATCACCGATTGCCAGAGAATGGTCGGGGCGGCCCGATTTGAACGGGCGACCACCTGAACCCCATTCAGGTGCGCTACCAATCTGCGCTACGCCCCGACAGAACCGATTATACCAGAAAGGCGCAGCCAATGCAAGCGCATCGGCCCGCCGACAGTGTCCAGGGAACAAGAGGCGGTACTTCCGTGCCCCTTGCTCCCTGGAGCGTACCTCTCTGCTACCGCTTCGTGTAGGTGGGGCGCTTGCGAGCGCGCTTCAAGCCGGGCTTCTTGCGCTCCTTGACGCGCGGATCGCGCGTGAGGACGCCGCCCTTTTTCAGGGGCAGGCGCAGGTTCTCGTCCATCATCACCAGCGCGCGCGCCAGGCCGAAGCGTATCGCCCCGGCCTGCCCGGTGACCCCGCCGCCCATGACCTTGACCGAGACGTTCAGCTGCCTGTCCATGTTGACCAGGCGCAGGGGCTCCAGGATCATCTTCTCGTAGAGCGCGCGGGGACCAAAGTGCTCCTGAAGGGTGCGGCCGTTGACGACGACATCCCCCTGGCCGCCGGGATAGATGCGGACCCGGGCGACCGCCGTCTTGCGCCGTCCTGTGCCCTGGTAGTAGCGACCATCCATAGCTTTGCTCCTCCGTACCCTGCTCACAAATCCAGCGGCTTGGGCTTCTGGGCCTGGTGCGGATGCTCCGGGCCGGCATAGACCTTCAGCTTGCGCAGCAGTGCCCGACCCAGGCGGTTCCGGGGCAGCATCCCGCGCACGGCGGCCTCGATGACCCGCTCCGGGAAAGTGGCGATCATGCGCTCGAATGGGATGTAGCGCAGCCCACCCATGTAGCCGGTGTAGTGGTAGTAGCCCTTTTGCTCGCGCTTGCGCCCGGTCAGTGCCACCTTCTCGGCGTTGATTACGATGACAAAGTCGCCCATGTCCATGGACGGGGTGAACCTGGCCTTGTGCTTGCCGCGCAGGATCGTGGCGATGCGGGTCGCCAGGCGGCCCAGGTTCTTCCCGGCCGCGTCAACGACGTACCAGTCCCGCTGCACCTCGGCCGCCGTGGGCACATACGTTCTCATGCTCGTTCTCCTTCACATACCACCAAGTGACGCGCTCGCATCAGACCCTCTCGAGAAGAGCCGGCGCCTTTCCTGTCCCGCGGCGCCCTCATGGCACTTGCTCGTACTCCACCCGCACCAGACAGAGCCCCTGCGGCGGGGCGGGCGGGCCGGCCTGCCGGCGGTCGCCGGCCTCCAGGATGGCCGCCAGCCGGGCCAGATCGCAGCGCCCCTGCCCCAGCAGGACGAGTTGCCCGACGATGTTGCGCACCATGTGGCGCAGGAAGGCGTTGGCGGCAATCTCGACCACGATCCACGGCGCATCCGCCCAGCACCGGGCGCTGGAGACGACCCGCACGGTCGATCCGGGATGCCCTGGGCGCTCCTCGCTGGCCCCGGCAAAGGAGGCAAAGTCGTGCTCTCCCAGCAGGAGCTCCAGGCCGCCGGCCATCGCCGCCACGTCCAGCGATTCCGGCACGTGCCAGGCATAGCGCCGTGCCAGCGGCGAGCGCGGCGCTGCGTTGTAAAGGGTGTAGCGGTACACCCGCAACCGCGCGTCGAAGCGCGCGTGAAACCCCGCTGGCACTTCCTGGGCCCGCAGGACCGCCAGGTCCGCCGGCAGCAGCGCGTTCAGCCCGCGGACGAACGTCTCCAGCGGCAGGGGCGAGGCGCTGTGCAGACTCGCCCGCTGGCCCTGCGCGTGTACACCAGCATCCGTCCGTCCGGCCAGCGCCACCCGCACGCGCTCCTGGGTCAACCGGGCGATGGCCTGCTCCAGTTCCCCCTGGACCGTTCGCCCCTGCGCCTGGAGCTGGGACCCCAGGAAATCGGTCCCGTCGTACTCCAGGTCCAGCAGGATGTTGCGCATGCCCCTAGACCAGCTCGATCTGCACCATCATGGCCGCATCGCCCTGGCGCGGGCCGATGCGCACGATCCGCGTGTAGCCGCCCGGGCGATCCTGGTACGTCGGCCCGATCTCGGCAAAGAGCTTGCCGACGACCCGCTCGTTGGGCAGCCTGGACAGGGCCAGCCGCCTGCGCGCCGGCTCGTCGGTCTTGGCCAGAGTGATCATCTGCTCGACCTGCCGCTGGATCGTCTTGGCCTTGGCCTCTGTCGTCACCATCTTGCCGTTCCAGAGCAGCGCGCCGACCAGGCTGCGAAAGAGCGCGCGCCGCTGGTCCGCGTTGCGGTTCAGTTTCCGTCCCGATTTGCGATGCCGCATGTTCGATTCTCCACCCGGCCGCGCGCTGTGCTGCACCGGCCAGACTACTCGTCGCCCTCGGCGCTCTCCGCTTCGGGCTCCTCTTCGGGCATGAGCGGACCGCCGGGAAGAAGACCCTCGGGCACCACCGGGAGATCCTCGCCCTCACCCCCGGTCACCTCCCCGTGCAGGATCGCCTCCACCGTCTCCTCGGCCTCCGTCTCTCCGACCAGGACGCCGGCAACCTGCACCTGCGGCAGGTAACCGCGGGCCACCAGCCGCTCCTGGATCTCGACCAGCGACTTCTCCCCCAGGTTGCGGATCGCCAGCAGGTCCTTGGCATCCATCTCCAGGATCTGCCCCACGCTGGTGATCCCGGCCCGCTTCAGGCAGTTGTGCGTGCGCGTGACCAGCTCCAGGTCGTCGATCGACACCTGGTAGAGGTGCGGCGGGATGGCCACACCACCGGCCTCCTCCTCGACCAACTCCTCGACCTTGCTGGATTCGGCAATCAGGCCGCAGTACTGCACCAGCACTTGCGAGGCGTAGCTCAGGGCGTCACCTGGGGAGATAGTGCTGTCGGTCCAGATCTCCATGACCAGCCGGTCATAGTCGGTCATCTGCCCGACGCGGGTACGCTCGACGACATAGTTTGCCTTTGTGATCGGGGAGAAGATGGCGTCGACCGGGATCAGGCCGATGGGCAGGTTCTCGTTGGCCTCGGCCGGCCGGTAGCCCCGCCCCTTCTCCACCGTCAGCTCCATGTCCAGGTAGGCGTCTTCCGAGTCGAGCGTGGCGATCACCTGGTCTGGGTTGACCAGTTCCACCGTGCTCGGACACTCGATGTCGCCGGCGCGCACCGTCCCCTTGCCGCGCACCTGCAGCCACAGCTTGACGGGGCGATCGGCGTAGGAGCGCAGGCGGATTCTCTTGACGTTGAGGACAATCTGGGTCACGTCCTCGCGCACGTGGGGCAGGGTGCTGAACTCGTGATAGATGCCCTCGATGCGGATGCTCGTTACGGCCGCGCCCGGCAGCGAGGAGAGCAGCACGCGCCGCAGGGCGTTGCCCAACGTCGTGCCGTACCCCGGCTCCAGCGGTTCGATCCTGTATTGCCCGAACGTGTCCGTGCTGGCGATACACTCGACCTTCGGCATTGCGATGTCCAACAACAGGACACCTCCCTCCCGCGGTCCTCAACGGACCGCAGGATGACTAGCGGCTGTAGAACTCCACGACCATCTGTGCCTGCAGGTTCTGCTCACATTCCTCGGCGTTGGGCTCGCGCAGCACCTCGGCAACCATCTCGGCCGCGTTCAGGGAGAGCCACCCCGGAACGGCCTGCGGATTGAGCCCCTCGGCTCGCTCCTTGAAGTAGGTCCGCTTGCGGCTCTCCGGACGGACCGCCACCGCATCGCCAGTGCGCACCAGGAAAGAGGGGATATTGGTCTTGCGGCCGTTCACCAGGAAGTGGCCGTGGCGAACTAGCTGCCGGGCTTGGGAACGCGAATCGGCCAGCCCCAACCGGTAGACCACGTTGTCCAGACGCCGTTCCAGCATGCGCACCAGGTTCTCACCGGTCGCGCCGCTGAGGCGAGTGGCCTGGTCGAAGAGCCGCCGGAAGGGCCGCTCCATCATGCCGTACATCCGCCGGGCCTGCTGCTTGGCCCGCAGGCGCACGCCATAGTCGGAGATGCGCCGGCGCTGGCGCCCGGCCCCGTGCGGCCCCGGAGGGTAGTTGCGCTTCTCCAGCGAGCACTTGGCGCTGGAGCAGCGCGCCCCCTTGAGCATGAGTTTGAAGCCCTCGCGACGACACAACCGGCAGACCGGTCCCGTGTAATGAGCCATCGTTCCTCCTCACTCCACCCCACTCACACGCGGCGGCGCTTGGGCGGCCGACAACCGTTGTGGGGAATCGGGGTCACATCGGTGATCGAGGTCACGTGCAGGCCGGCGCCCTGCAGGGAGCGGATCGCCGCCTCGCGCCCCGAGCCAGGCCCCTTGACGTACACATCTACCTGGCGCATGCCCTGCTCCTGGGCCCTGCGCGCCGCCGTCTCAGCAGCCACCTGCGCCGCGTACGGCGTGCTCTTGCGCGACCCACGGAAGCCACAGGCCCCCGCGCTGCTCCACGAGACCACGCCGCCCTGCGGGTCGGTCACCGTGATGATGGTGTTGTTGAAGCTGGCCAGGACGTGCACCTGACCCCGCGGAATGACCTTCTTTTCCTTCCGTGCCCCTCGACGACGCGTACCTTTCGGCATCTTTTCTCCTCGCACGAAGCGACTGGCCGGGTTTGGCCATCCACAGGACGGGCCCAACGCCGCATCCGCGTCCGTGCCTCATCCCGGCATCCCTGACCGAATCCATCTCAAGGCTTCTTGGCCTTTTTCTTGATCCCGATCGGGGCGCTGCGGCGCCCGCGCCGCGTGCGCGCGTTGGTGCGCGTCCGTTGCCCGCGCACCGGCTGATTGCGGCGGTGGCGAATGCCGCGGTAGCAGCCGATCTCCACCAGCCGCTTGATGTTCTGCGAGATCTCGCGCCGCAGGTCGCCCTCGACGCGATAGCTCCGCTCGATCGCCTCGCGCAGCCGGGCGACCTCCTCCTCGGTCAGGTCACGCACCCGCACCCCCAGATCGACCTGTGTCTGCTTGAGGATGTCGCGGCTGCGGCTGCGCCCGATCCCGTAGATGTAGGTCAGGGCGATCTCGATCCTCTTCTCGCGGGGCAGGTCCACTCCTACGATACGTGCCATGCCAACGCCTCCTACTGCCGTCCACCCGGGGCAGTTCCCCGGGCCTATCCCTGCCGCTGCTTGTGCCGGGGGTTCTTGCAGATGATGCGAATGACCCCCTTGCGCTTGACGACCTTGCAGTGCTCACAGCGCGGTTTGATCGAAGCGGATACCTTCATGGTCATTCCTCCGTGGCGGGCGCCGGAACGCCGTCCAAACGCGTCAGGACCTCCGGCGCACCGTCCGTCACCACCACCGTGTGCTCATAGTGTACCGACAGGCGACCGTCTCGCGTCACCACCGTCCAGCCGTCACCGCGGCTGGTATCGTCCACCTCGTACGTCCCGGCGCAGAGCATCGGCTCGATCGCCAGTGCCATCCCCGGCCGCAGGACCAAGCCCCGTCCCGGCGACCCGTAGTTCGGCAGCAGTGGGTCTTCGTGCATCTGCCGGCCGATGCCGTGGCTGGTGTACTGCCGCACCACCGCCGCACCCTGGGCCTCAGCGTACGACTGGATGGCCCAGGAGATATCGCCCAGTCGCCGCCCGGGCCGCATCTGCTCGATGGCGCGGGCCAGGCTCTCCTGGCCGACGCGCATCAGCCAGCGTGCCTCCGCAGAAGCCGGCCCGAGGGCGAAGGTCGTGGCCGCATCGCCGTGCAGCCCCTGGTAGATCGCCCCCACGTCCACGCTGACCACATCGCCCTCGCGCAGCACCCGCGGACCGGGGATCCCGTGCACCACCTCCTCGTTGATGGAGATGCAGGTGCTGGCCGGGAAACCCCGGTAGCCCTTGAAGGAAGGTACCGCGCCGTGCCGGCGGATGTACTCCTCGGCCAGGGCATCCAGATCGCCCGTGGTGATGCCCGGGCGGGCCCGGGCCTGCAGCAGCGCGAGTACCCCGGCGACAATGCGCCCGGCCTGCCGCATGGCCACTACCTCCGCCGCCGTCTTGATGGTCACACCCATCTCAGGCTTCCTCCGCCGGCAGCGCCCCGACCAAGCGCGCGGTGATCTCGTCCACACCGCCGCTGCCGTCTACCCGGCGCAGCAGCCCCTGGGCGTCATAGTACAACACCAGCGGCATTGTCTGCGCCGCATAGACCTCCAGGCGGTGGCGCACCGTCTCCTCGCGGTCGTCCTCGCGCTGGTACAGCGTCCCGCCGCAGCGGTCGCATACCCCGGCGCGGGCCGGCGGATTGAACACAACATGGTAAGGTGCCTGGCAATCCCGGCAGATACGCCGGCCCGTCAGGCGATCCAGGATGGCCTCGGCCGGCACATCCATCAGCAACGCGGCATCTATGCGCCGGCCCTGGGCAGCGAGCGCGGCATCGAGCGCTTCGGCCTGGGCCGCCGTCCGCGGGAACCCGTCCAGGATCAGCCCCCCGGCGCAGTCGGCGCGGCCCAGCCGCTCCAGGACCATACCCACGGCGATGTCGTCCGGGACCAGCTCGCCGCGCTCCATGTACCCCTGCGCCTGCCGGCCCAGGGGCGTCTCCGCAGCCACGGCCTCTCGGAAGAGGTCCCCGCTGGCTACGTGGGCCACGTGCAGCCTCTCGGCCAGGCGCGCCGCCTGCGTCCCCTTGCCTGCTCCTGGTGGTCCTATTAGCACGACGATCATCGCACCGGTCCTTGCCTCTTGCTTCCTGCTTTCTACAGGAACCCCTCGTACCGCCGCATCATCAGCTGCGACTCGAGCTGCTTCATCGTGTCCACGGCCACGCCGACGACGATCAGCAGCCCCGTCGCGCTCAGGGCCACTTGCTCCACGCCGGTGATCTTTTGAACCACGAACGGCAGGACCGCCACGACCCCCAGGAACAGCGCCCCCACCATGGTGATGCGGTTGACGATGTTCGTGAGCAGGCGCGAGGTCTGCTCGCCGGGGCGGTAGCCCGGGATGAAGCCGCCGCTCTTGCGCAGGTTGTCAGAGATGTTCGTCTGGTTAAAGACAACCAACGTGTAGAAGTAGGTAAAGACGATCACCAGGAAAAAGAGCAGGATCCAGTAGACGTAGTTGTCGCCGTTGAAGGTGACCGTGACCCAGTGGGCCGCCGTCTGCAGCCAGTTCCACTTGGTCGGATCGGCGTCGCCGGACACCAGGTACGAGGCGATCGTCCCCGGAAAGACCATCACGCTCTGGGCAAAGATCAGAGGGATCATCCCGGCCATGTTCACCTTCAGGGGCAGCGTGGTGCTGCCGCCGCCATACAGCTTGGTGCCGCGCACCCGCCGCGAGTACTGCACGCGCAGCTCGCGCTTGCCCTCCTGGATGAGGACGATCCCGACGATGGTCAGCAGGCCAATGACCACGAAACCGACGACGCCGCCCCACCCGGCCACAGTCGAGGTCGTGCCGGTCTGGACCATCCCGAGGACCATCGAAGGCAGGCGGCTGACGATGCCGCCAAAGATGATCATCGACAGGCCGTTGCCAATGCCCTGCTCGGTGATCAGGTCACCGAGCCAGATCAGGACCATCGTCCCGCAGATCATGGAGGCGATGATCGACAGGCTGGGCAGCCAGTAGGTGGGGCTGAACAGGTCGAACTGGAACGGGGCCTTGAAGACCCCGCCGCCGGACCGCGACAGCAGCGACACCTGGCCATAGGCCTGCAGGGCAGCCAGCGGGATGGTCAGCCAGTAGGTCCACTTGTTGATCTTGGCCTGGCCCTGCTCGCCCTCCTTGGATATCTCGTCCAGCTTGGGGATGATCGGGACCAGCAGGGTCATCACGATGGAGGCGGTGATATAGGGATACACACCGCTCGCCGCCACCGAGAAGTTGACCATCGCACCCCCGGAGAAGAGGTCCATCAGCGAGAGGATGGCGTTCCCCCGCAGCACCGTGCTGAGCGCGGCCGGATCGACCATCGGCACCGGGATGTGCGAGATCAGCCGGAAGGCGATCAGCATAGCGATGGTAAAGAGGATCTTCTTGCGCAGATCCGGGACCCGGAAGGCATTGACCAGGGCTTTCAGCATCTTCGCTCTCCGTTACTGCTCAGCCGCTGCGGCGCGCACGGCAACCTCAGGCCTGTTCACCGGCCGCCTCACCCCCAGCGGGCTCGGCGGCACCGCTGGCAAGCGCGGGGTCCAGGACGGTACACGTGCCGCCGGCAGCGGCGATCTTGGCGCGCGCGCTCTCCGAGAAGGCGTGGGCATGGACGTGCAGGGCGGTCTCCAGATCGCCATGGCCCAGGATCTTGACCGGCTGCTTCAGGTTGCGCAGGACACGGCGCTCCAGCAGAGCAGCGGGCGTCACCGTGGCTCCGGCCGGGAAGAGCTCGGCCAGCCGGCCGACGTTCACCACGCTGTACTCCACGCGGAAGAGGTTGCGAAAGCCGCGCTTCTCGGGCAGGCGCTGCGTCAGAGGGCGCTGTCCGCCCTCGAAGGTGGGGCGGATGCCGTGATGGGAGCGCGAGCGCTGGCCCATCATGCCCCGGCCCGCCGTCTTGCCCCGGCCCGAACCTGGGCCCCGGCCGACGCGTTTGCGCGCTTTCTTGGCCCCGCGCGGCGCGCGCAGTTCGTGTTGTCTCACGCCTCCACCTCCTCCACCTGCACCAGGTGCCGGACTTTGAAGACCATCCCACGGATCACGGCATTGTCGTCCTGCACGACACTCTGGTGCAGCCGACGCAGGCCCAGCGCGCGGATGGTGGCCCGCTGGTCGCGGCGATAGCCGATGGCGCTCTTCACCCAGGTAATGCGCAGCCGCCGGGCCGGCTGGACCTTCTTCGCCGTCATGCCAGCACCTCCCGGCGGCGCTTGCTGGCCCGCATGCGCCGGCGCAAGAGGTACTCGACCGTCTTGCCCCGGCGAGCCGCCTCGTCCTCCACGGACGACAGACTGTCCAGGGCCTTGAGTGCCGCGACGCAGAGGTTGACCGGGTTGGCGTTGCCCTGCGACTTGGTCAGGATATCCTTGACGCCGGCCAACTCGACGACGGCGCGCACCGCGCTGCCGGCGATCACACCAGCGCCCGGCGCAGCCGGCTTCAACATGACCCGTGCCGACTTGAAGTTGAGGAGCACCGCGTGGGGGATCGTCGTGCCGACGATGGGCACCTTGACCAGGTTGCGCTTGGCGTGCTCGACCCCCTTGCGGATAGCCTCGGGCACCTCGTTGGCCTTGCCCACACCGACCCCGACGTGGCCCTGGCGATCGCCCACGACGACCACGGTGCGAAAGGCCATGCGCCGGCCGCCCTGCTGCACCTTGGCCACACGGTTGATCTCGATGACCCGCTCCTCCAATTCCACCTCGTTCGGATCCACGGTTGCCTTCGCCACAGTTCCTCCTCGCTAGAGCTGCAGGCCGCCCTTGCGGGCCCCCTCGGCCAGGGCCTTGACGCGCCCGTGGTAGCGGTACCCGCCGCGGTCGAACACGACCCGCTGCACGCCCTTCTCCAGGGCCCGGCGGGCCAGCAGTTGCCCCACGGCGCGGGCCTGGTCGGTCCTTTTCCCGCCGGCCTCGCGCACGGCCGCCTCCAGGCTGCAGGCTGCCGCCAGCGTGTGCCCCACCGTATCGTCGATCACCTGGGCGTAGATATGGTTGAGGCTACGAAAGACGTTCAGGCGAGGCCGTTCCGGCGTCCCCGCAATGCGCACCCGGACCCGCTGGTGCTGCTTCCGATGGCGCTGCTTCGATGTCGTCAGCTTGATCATATCTGCCTCTCTTCTCCACGGGCCCGGCCCCGCGAGGCCGGGGATCCGTGAACCGGTCCAGCAATCTGTCCCAGCGCGTCACACCTTGCCCGTCTTGCCGGCCTTGCGGCGGACCTGTTCGCCCATGTAGCGGATGCCTTTGCCCTTGTACGGCTCCGGCTTGCGCACGCCGCGTACGTTGGCCGCGATCTGGCCGACCAGCACCTTGTCGATCCCCGAAACCGAGACGATATCGTTGCGCCCACTCACCGCAAAGGCGATCCCCTCGGGCGGGGCGATCCGGATCGGGTGGGAGTAGCCCACGTGCAGAACCAGGTCCTTGCCGTCCAGGTCCGCGCGGTAGCCCACGCCGACGATCTGCAGGTCCTTGCGATAGCCCTCCGTCACGCCGGTGACCATGTTGGCGATCAGCGAGCGCATCAGGCCGTGAACGGCCCGGTGCGGCTTGGCGTCAGACAGTCGCCGCACCCAGATGTGGCCTTCCTCCTGCGAGACTTCCACGCCGGCCAGGAGCGGAGTCTGCAGGGCCCCCTTGGGCCCCTGGACCGCGACCACAGTCGGCCCGATGTCGACTTGCACCCCCGGAGGGATGGGGATCGGCTTCTTACCTATACGCGACACAGCCACTCCTCCTCGCGCCCGGCCGCAGCCGGCCCACGCTACCAGATGTAGCAGATCACCTCGCCGCCAATCCCGGCCCGCCAGGCATCCTCGCCCGTCATGACCCCCTTGGAGGTAGACATGATGGCAAAGCCCAGTCCGCCCTTGACGCGGGGAATCTCGTCGCGGCTGCTGTACATGCGCCGCCCGGGCTTGCTCACCCGCTTCAGCCCCGACAGCACCGGCTTGCGGTCCTCGGTGTACTTGAGCAGCACGCGCATCATCTGCCGTGGCCCCTCGGCGTAGACCTCAAAGCCGCGCACCATGCCCTCATCCTTGAGGATGCGGGCGATCTCCTCCTTGATGCGTGAGGAGGGAAACCTGACGTCCTCGTGGCGGGCCATCAAGGCATTGCGCATCTGGGTCAGCATATCGGCGATCGGATCTGTCAACGACACAGCATCTTCCTCCTGCGGTGAGGCCAAGCCCCCCGCGCGCCGGCGGGACGTGCCGGCCTACCAACTGGCCTTCTTTACCCCCGGCAGCAGCCCCTGGGAAGCCCGTTCCCGGAAGCAGATCCGGCACAGGCCGAACTTGCGGATGTAGCCGCGCGACCGGCCACAGACGCGGCAGCGATGGTACTGCCGGACCCGGTACTTTTGCGGGCGATTGGCCTTGTTCACCCATGACTTTGGCGCCAAGTGAATCCTCCTGTGACTGCTCAACCGTTCCGCCGTGGGTCCCGGCGAGAGACACCGGGAGCCGCGGTCTGGCTCAATCCCGGAATGGCATACCCATCCGGCTCAGCAGTGCCTTGCCCTCTTCGTCGCTCCGGGCCGTGGTGATGATCGTTACCTCCAGGCCGCGGACGCGGTCGACCTCGTCAAAGTCAATCTCCGGAAAGACCAACTGCTCACGGAACCCCAGGCTGTAGTTGCCCCGGCCGTCGAACGAGCGTGCCGAGACCCCGCGAAAGTCGCGGATCCGCGGCATGGCGATGTTCACCAAGCGGTCCAGGAACTCGTACATGCGCTCGCCGCGCAGCGTCACGGTGACCCCGACGGGCATGCCGGTGCGCAGCTTGAAAGCCGCCACCGAACGCCGCGCCCGCCTGATCACCGGCTGCTGACCGGTGATCAGGCGCAGGTCATGCACGACCGCGTCCAGGGCGCGGGCATTCTGGATGGCCTCGCCCACACCGACGTTCACCACGATCTTGTGCAGGCGCGGGGCCTGCATCACATTGCGATAGCCAAAGTCGCGCATCAGTGCCGGAATCACTTCCTGCCGGTAATAGTCCAACAGACGTGCCATCACCATCCTCCCCGTCTAGTCCAGGGCCTTGCCACAGGCCCGGCAGACACGTGCCTTGCCGCCGTCGGGCAGAAACTCGTAGCCCACGCGCACTGGGCTCTTGCAGTGCGGGCAGACCAGCATCACGTTCGAGGCCGACAGAGGAGCCTCGAACTCGATGATGCCGCCCCGGTCCTGCTGGCCACGGCCCTTGCGATGCCGTTTGACAAAGTTGATGCCCTCGACCACGATGCGCTGGCGGCGCGGGTCGACCTGGCGGATGCGGCCGCGCTTGCCCTTGTCCTTGCCGGCGATGACCTGCACCTGATCGCCCTTGTGAATCTTCATGGTTCGTACCTCCAACGCCACCCCCGGCGCTAGTAGACCTCGGGAGCCAGCGAGACAATCTTCATGAAGCGATCGCGCAGCTCGCGAGCAACCGGTCCAAAGATGCGCGTCCCGCGCGGGTTCCCCTGTGCTGTGATCAGCACGGCGGCGTTCTCATCAAAGCGGATGTACGAGCCGTCCGGCCGGCGAACCCCGCGCGAGGTGCGCACGATCACCGCCTGCACCACCTCGCTCTTCTTCACTGCCCCGTCTGGGGCGGCCTGCTTCACGGCGGCCACAATCACGTCGCCCACACTGGCATAGTGCCGGTTCGAGCCTCCCAGGACACGGATGCACATGATCTCCTTGGCCCCGGTGTTATCGGCTACCTTCAAACGTGTCATCGGCTGGATCACGCCAATCCTCCTCAGCACCTTTCCAGCGCGGCGTCAATCCGCCCGCTTCAGGACCTCGGCAACCCGCCAGCGCTTGGTGCGGCTCAGGGGCCGGGTCTCGACGATGCGCACCTGGTCCCCCTCCTGACAGACACCCTGCTCATCGTGGGCCAGGAAGTGGCGGCGCCTGTGGATGATCTTTCGGTACAGCGGATGTCGGCCGATGTACTCCACCGTGACGACCACGGTCTTCTGCATCTTGTTGCTGGCCACCACGCCGACCATCGACTTGCGTGTGCTGCTCATGCTTCAGCCTCCTGCCCCGCCATCTCCGCGTCCAGCAGCCGCCGCCGGCTCTGCTCGGTGGCGATGCGGGCGATCTCGCGACGCAGCTGCGGAATGCGGGCATAGTTCTTCAAGCGGCCAATCGAGAGCTGGAACCGCAGGTTGAACAGCTCCTGGTGGGCCTCGTCCAACGCCTGCTGCAGCTCGGCTCGGGTCAAGTCAGCATAGTCCTTCTTCTTCATCGTTCCTCCAGCGGCACCCGGCCCCGGGCACCCCGCCTACTGATCTTCCCGGGCGACGAAGCGGCAGCGCATGGGCAGCTTGTGCGAGGCCAGGCGCATAGCCTCCTCGGCGGTGTCGCGGGTCACCCCGCCCACCTCGAACATGATGCGTCCCGGCCGCACCACGGCCACCCAGTGGTCCGGGGCGCCCTTGCCGCCGCCCATGCGGGTTTCGGCCGGCTTCTTGGTGATCGGCTTGTCGGGGAAAATGCGGATCCAGACCTTCCCACCGCGGCGGATGTAGCGGGTGATGGCCCGCCGCGCCGCCTCGATCTGCCGGCTGGTGATCCAGATGGGCTCCAGCGCCTGCAGCCCGTACTCGCCAAAGGCGATCGTGCTGCCGCGCATGGCTCGGCCCTTGAGCCGCCCGCGCTGCACCTTGCGGTACTTGCTTCTCTTCGGCATCAACATGGCTCGACTCCTACCAGAAAGGCGGCCGCGCTACTCGGCGCCGACCGCTGCCGGGGCGGGTGCCGCCCCCTCGCGCTGCGGCAGCACGTCGCCCTTGTAGATCCACACCTTGACACCGATGCGGCCGTAGATGGTGTGGGCGTGGACCATGGCATAGTCCACATCGGCCCGGATCGTGTGCAGGGGCACGCGGCCGCGCATCTCGACGATCGAACGAGCCATCTCGGCCCCGGCCAGCCGGCCGCTGCAGCGCACCTTGACACCCTTGGCTCCCAGCCGCATGGCCCGCGTGACCGCCTGCTTCATGGCCCGGCGGTAGGAGACACGCTTGCTGAGCTGCTCAGCAATGCTGTCGGCCACGAGATACGCATCCAGCTCGGGCTGGCGGATCTCCTCGATGTTCAGCCGGACTTTCTTGCCGGTGACCTCCTCGAGCTCCTTGCGCAGCGTGTCGACGCTGGCCCCGCGCTTGCCGATGACAATGCCCGGCTTGGCCGTGTGCATGGTGATCTCGACCTGGTTGGCCGAGCGCTGGATGTCGATACGCGCGACAGCCGCCCCCTTGAGCCGCTCGTACATCATCTGCCGCAGGGCAAAGTCCTCATGGAGCAGCTCGGTGTAGTTGCGCTCCGCAAACCATCGGGATTGCCAATCGGTCACGATTCCCAGCCGAAAGCCAATCGGGTGCACTTTTCGTCCCAAGAGTTCCTCCTTGCGCTACTGCGCGATCGGCGCGCCCCGCAGCCGGTGCCGCGCCGCCAGCCCCGCTCAGGCCTCTTCCTGAGCCTGCTCGTACTCGTCGAGGACCACGGTGACGTGGCAGGTGCGCTTGCGGATCACATCGGCCCGCCCGCGCGCCCGCGGCTGCCAGCGCTTCAGCGTGGGCCCGCCGTCGGCCATGATGGCGGCCACGTAGAGGTCCTCCCGGCTGAGCATGTAGTTGTTCTCGGCGTTGGCCACGGCCGACTTCAGGACCCTGGTCAGCTCGCGCGCGGCCGTCCGCGGCGTGAAGCGCAGGATGGACAGGGCTGTGTCCACCTGCTGCCCGCGGATCATGTCCACCACTTGCCGCACCTTGTGCGGCGACGAACGCATGTACCGATACGTTGCCCGGACCTGCATGGCCTGCTCCTATACTCCGCGCAAAGGTCGCTACTTCTTCATCTTGGCCATGCGGGCTTTCTTGCCGCCGTGGCCGCGGAAGAGGCGCGTCGGGGCGAACTCGCCCAGGCGATGGCCCACCATGTTCTCGCTGACGTAGATCGGGACGTGCCGGCGGCCATCGTGCACGGCGATGGTGTGCCCGACCATCTGCGGAAAGATCATCGAATCGCGCGACCAGGTGCGGATGACCCGGTGTTCACCGGCCCGGTTCATCTCGTCGATGCGCCGCAGCAGCCTGGGGTCCACATAGGGCCCCTTTTTCCGTGAACGGGACATTCCTCACCTCCAACCAACCACGGCACCGGCCGGGTTCACTTCTGCCCCCGCCGACGAACGATGAAGCGATCGGTGCGCTTGTTCTTGCGCGTGCGGTAGCCCAAGGTCGGCTTGCCCCAGGGCGTCTTGGGTCCGGCCATGCCGATGGGAGCCTTGCCCTCGCCGCCCCCGTGGGGGTGGTCGCGCGGGGTCATGGCCGAGCCGCGCACCTCGGGCCGGCGGCCCATGTAGCGCGTCCGGCCGGCCTTGCCCAGACTGAGCAGGGCGTGCTCGGCGTTGCCGACCACGCCGATCGTGGCCAGGCAGTCCTGGCGGATCAGGCGGACCTCGCCGGAGGGCATGCGCAGCGTGGCATAGTCGCCCTCCTTGGCCATGAGCTGCGCCGACGTGCCGGCCGAGCGCACGAGCTGCCCGCCCTTGCCCTGGTGCAGCTCCAGGTTGTGCACCTGCGTGCCCATGGGGATGTAGCGCAGCGGCATGCAGTTGCCGACGCGTATCTCCCCGGCCTCGCGGGTCGACATCAGCGTATCACCCAAGCGCAGCCCCTCCGGGGCCAGGATGTAGCGCTTCTCGCCGTCGGCATAGTGCAGCAGGGCCAGACGCGCCGAGCGGTTCGGGTCGTACTCGACCGCGACGACCCGGGCGGGCACACCGAACTTGTCCCGCCTAAAGTCTACCACGCGGTAGCGCCGCTTGGCCCCTCCGCCGCGCTGGCGGGTGGTGACGCGGCCCTGGTTGTTGCGGCCGGCCTTTTGCTTTCGCGGCCGCAGCAGCGCCTTCTCGGGGCGCTTCCCGGGTGTCACCTCGTCGAACGTGGCCCCGCTCATCCAGCGGCGACCCGGAGACGTTGGCTTGTACTTCTTGATGCCCATCGCCTTCTCCTGTCCGCAGGCCCTTAGATGCCCTCAAAGATATCGATGCGGTCCCCCGGCCTCAGGGTGATGACCGCCTTCTTCCAGGGCTTGCTCGAACCGACAGTCCGGCCCCGGCGCCGGGGCTTCCCCGGGACGATCATGGTGCGCACGTTGAGCACCTGCACCCCAAAGGCCAACTCCACCGCTTCCTTGATCTGGATCTTGTTCGCGTCGCGCGCCACCTCGAAGGTGTACTGGTTCTCCTCCTCCATGAGGCGCGTGTTCTTCTCGGTCAGGATCGGGCGGCGAATCACCTCGTACAGGTTCATCTCAGACCTCCTGCCCCAGGATCCGCCCGATGACCTCCAGGCTGGCCACCGGCATCAGTACCGCGTCAAAGTCGAGCAAATCGGCCACGTTCAGGTACGGGGCCAGCAGCGTCTTGACGCCGGGCAGGTTGCGGGCCGAGCTCTGCACAACCGCGTCGGCCGCCGGCAAGACGACGAGCGTCTTGCCCTCTGCCAGGTGCAGGCTCTGCAGGATGCCGAGCATCGCCCGGGTGCGAGTCTCTTCCAGGCGCAGCTCATCCAGGAGGATGATCTGCTCGGCGGCCCTCTTCTGCGAAAGGGCCGAGCGCACCGCCAGGCGGCGCATCTTGCGCGGCATCTGCTGCGTGTACTGGCGCGGGTGCGGACCAAAGACCGTGCCGCCGCCCTTCCAGTGCGGCGCGCGCCGGCTGCCCTGGCGCGCCCGGCCGGTGCCCTTCTGCCGCCAGGCCTTGCGCCCGCCGCCGCTGACCTCGCCGCGCGTCTTGGTCTGGTGGGTCCCCAGGCGGGCATTGGCCAGCTGCCGCAGCAGCGCCTGGTGCATCACCGCCCGGTTCGGCTCGATGCCAAAGATACGCTCGTCCAGCTGTACGCTGCCGACCTGCTCGCCGGCCGTATTGTAGACTGGGGTCTCCAACGGTGTACCTCCTGTAGCCGCCTTCGTCGCCGCCAGGCGCCGGCTCACTTCTTGCCCTTGACCGCCTTGCGCACACGCAGCAGGGCGCCGTTGCTGCCGGGCACGCTGCCGCGGACCAGGATCAGGTTGCGCTCGGCATCGACCTCGATCACCCGCAGCCCCTGCACCGTCACCCGTCGTCCGCCCATGCGCCCGGCCATGCGCTTGCCCTTGTGCACGCGGCCCGGGTAGGTGGAGGCGCTGATCCCACCCGGGGCGCGCAGCCGGTCGCTCTGCCCGTGCGTGCGCCCGCCGCCGCCAAAGCCGTGGCGCTTGACCACCCCGGCAAAGCCGCGGCCCTTGGAGGTCCCGGTGATGTCCACCCGGTCGCCGGCGCGGAAGACGGTCACGTCCAGTCGCTGCCCGACCTGGTATGAGGCGGGGTCGGGCACGCGTACCTCGCGCAGGACACGCAGCGGCGGCAGTCCCTTGAGGTGCCCGAGCAGAGGCTGGTTGAGCCGCTTCCGCTCCACCTCCTCGAAGCCGATCTGGACGGCGGCCGTACCGTCGTGCTCCGGCGTCTTGACCTGCGTGACAAAGCAGGGGCCGGCCTCGATGATCGTCACGGGGACGACCTCGCCGCCATCGTCAAACACCTGGGTCATGCCAACTTTCCGACCAAGAATTTCCTCGATCATCGCTCACCCACTTGTCGTCGCCGGCCGCTAGATCTTGATCTCGATATCCACGCCGGCCGGCAGGCCCAGCCGCATCAGCGCGTTGATCGTCTGCGGGGTCGGATCCACGATGTCGATCAGGCGCTTGTGCGTCCGGATCTCGAAATGCTCCTGCGAATCCTTGTCGATAAAGGGCGACCGGACCACGCAGTAGCGCTCGATGCGCGTCGGCAAGGGCACCGGGCCGGCCACCTTGGCCCCGGTGTGCTCCGCCGTCTCCACGATCTGGCGGGCCGACTCGTCCAGTATTCGGTGATCGTAGGCCTTGAGGCGAATCCGAATCTTCTGCTTGGCCACGCTTCGTTCCTCCCGTGCGACCGGGCGCGCGTCGGGGCGCCGCAGGGTGCAGTGCCCCCGCGAACCCACCTAATCCAGCAGCTTCGTGACGACGCCGGCACCCACCGTCTTGCCGCCCTCGCGCACCGCGAAGCGCAATCCTTCCTCCACCGCCACCGGCTCGATCAACTGCA